>NC_012522.1:6087269-6695996 GCF_000010805.1 Rhodococcus opacus B4
GACGACGTCGCAGGTCACTCCGGCGAATGCGCGGTGCATCTGCTCGGCGATCGTCATCGGCTGCATCAGCCGCGACGGGTGGCCGTCCTGCTCGCACGCCCACTGCGACTCCCAGTCGAACAGCACCCCCACCGGCGCCTCGACGCGACTGCCGGCCACCGGTTCGAGGCGGCGCAGCACGGCGCCGAGTTGGACGACTTCCCGCCACCGGGCGGAGTCGGGGCCCGCGTGCGGAACCAGGGCCGAGTGGAACTTCTCGGCGCCGGCCTGCGAGGCGCGGAATTGGAAGAAGGCGATGCCGTCCGCTCCGCGGGCGACGTGGGCGAGGGAGTTGCGCAGCATCTCGCCGGGTGCCTTCGCCCGGTTGACCGGCTGCCAGTTGACGGCGCTCGTCGAATGTTCCATCAGCAGCCACGGCCGTGAGTCGGCGATGCCGCGGGTCAGGTCGGCGGAGAACGACAGCCGGTGGTGGGCGGCGCCGTCGCCCGCCGCGGGCCCCACCAGGTAGTGGTCGGTCGACACCAGATCCTGCTCGGGCGCCCACTGTGCATAGTTCATGTCGCCGGCGAGCGACTGCGGCGAGCCCATGCCCACCATGAAATTCGTCGTGACCGGCACGTCGGGGGTGATACGCCGCAACACTTCCCGCTCGGCGAGGTACTGATCGAGCAGGGCGTCCGAGCAGAACCGGCGCCAGTCCAGAAGATGCGTGGGATTGCCGAAGGTCGTGCTCGCGGACGGTGGCACCACCTCGTCCCAGTCGCCGTAGTGCTGGCTCCAGAACGTCGTGCCCCACGCCCGGTTGAGTTCGGTGAGGTCGCCGTAGCGCCGCTGCAGCCACCGCCGGAACGCCCGCGCGCTGTCGGGGGAGTGGCAGCGCGAGTTGTGGCACCCGAGTTCGTTCGACACGTGCCAGAGCGCGAGCGCCGGGTGGTCGCCGTAGCGGGTGGCCATCTTCTCGACGAGGACGAGGGAGTGCTCGCGGTAGATCGGCGAACTGGGGCTCCACGTCTGCCTGCTGCCGATCTCGTACCGGTAGCCGCGCTCGTCCACGGGCCGGATCTCGGGATGCGCGGCCGTGAGCCACGGTGGCGGGGACGCGGTGGCGGTGGCCAGGTCGACGCGGACGCCACCGCCGTCCAGGAGGTCGAGGACGCGGTCGAGCCAGCCGAAGTCCCAGGTGGAGGGGGTGGGCTGCAGCCGCGCCCAGGAGAACACGCCGACGGTCGCGAAGTCGACGCCCGCCTCGCGCATGAGTTCGACGTCGCGCTGCCAGACCTCTTCCGGCCACTGCTCGGGGTTGTAGTCCCCGCCGAAGGAAATGCCCCGGGTCGGCCACCTCAGGTGCCGCCCGCCGGAGTCGCTCGCTGTGTGCATGCTCACAATCTGTCGGATCCCCGCTCAAAAGTCAACATGAATGAACATTTATGCACTTCCGCAGGTGAAAGCGCTCTGATGCAGTTGACAATGCGCGCTGGGGCGTGATTTTGTAACGTGCATCACGTCAGGGCGTGAGACGACATCACCGCGATGTGATCGAAGTTGTTCGATTTCGATCAGGTGGTGAGCGACTCCGCCCACCCGGTACTCAATCGAAAAGGGCACCATGAACCGAAACGCGCTGCCGCACACGTGGCAACCCTCCCGGCGCACCTTTCTCAAGGCCGCGCTCGGCGCCGCGGGCGCCCTGTCGACGGCGGGCCTGCTGTCCGGCTGCACGGGCGGTGTCGATCCCCATGTGATCACCCTCGGATCGCGGCTGTCGGACAAGAACGCGAAACTCGGCGTCAAGGACGTCGTCGGGATGTTCCAGCAGCAGACCGGGGGCACCGTACGGATCAACTCCGTCGACTCCACGTCGTTCCAGGAGAATGTCAACAACTACCTGCAGGGCACCCCGGACGACGTCTTCACCTGGATGTCGGGATACCGCATGAAGTACTTCGCGGACAAGGGCCTCGTCGACGACGTCAGCTCGGTGTGGCAACCGCACGGAGGTGGTTTCAGCGACAGCTTCCGTGAGGCGTCCACCGGAACCGACGGCAGGCAGTACCTGATCCCGTTCTTCTACTACCCGTGGGCCGTGTTCTACCGTCCCAGCCTCTGGCGGGAGCGCGGTTACGCGCCGCCGAAGACGTTCGACGACTGGGTGGCCCTGTCGAAGCGCATGCAGGCCGACGGGCTCACCCCGATCGGGTTCGGGGTCCGCGACGGCTGGTCGCCGTTCGGCACGTTCGACTACCTCGATCTGCGCCTCAACGGAGTCGACTTCCACCGCTCGCTCCTGGCCGGCGACGTGAGCTGGACCGACAACCGCGTCCGGTCGGTGTTCGACACCTGGCGCGAGATCCTCCCGTTCCACCAGCCGCAGCCGCTGGGCCGCAAGATGTCCGAGGCGCAGCAGGCCCTCCTCAACAAGGAAGTCGGGATGCTGGTGGCCGGCATGTTCGTCGCACAGAGCTTCCCCGCGGGACCGGACCGGGACGACCTGGACTTCTTCCCGTTTCCTGAAATCGACTCCGCCGTCGGCTCTTCGGCGGTCGAGGCACCCATGGACGGCTTCATGATGCGCAAGGACCCGCGGAACCTCGCCGGGGCGCAGCAGTTCCTCTCCTTCCTCACGAGCGCCGACGCCGCCGTCGCCTACGCGAAGCAGGACCCCCAGGCCATCCCGGCGCACCGCGACGCGGACCTGTCGGGTTTCCCTCCGCTCGTGCAGAAGTCGGCCGCTCTCGTGCAGGGCGCGGGCTCCATCACCCAGTTCCTCGACCGTGACACCCGGCCCGATTTCGCGTCCGTCGTGATGATTCCGGCGATGCAGCAGTTCCTGGGGAACCCGAACGACGTGGACGGCCTGGTCCGCAGCATCGAGCGACAGAAGGCGGCGGTGTTCGGCCAATGAACGCACACGAGAAGACAACGACCATCCCCGCCGTCCCGACAGGTCAGGTGAATTCATGACCAGCACAGTTCCTCCCCAGACCGGAACCGAGACCCGGACCCCGGCGCCGAAGATCCGGCGCAGCCGGAGCGACCGGTGGACCATCGCCGTGATGCTCGGGCTGCCCGCCGCGATCGTGATGGGGCTGGTGTGGATTCCCACCGTGTTCACGGTGATCCTGTCGTTCGCCCGCTGGGACGGCATCGGCGGCACGTCCACCATCGAGTGGATCGGAACGCAGAACTACGTCGACGCCGTCCAGGCGTACCCGCCGTTCCAGCAGGCCCTCCACAACAATGTCCTGTGGCTCGCGTTCCTGTTCGTCTTCCCGACGATCCTCGGCATCTTCCTCGCCGTGCTGCTCGACCGGGGACTGAAGGGAAGCCGGCTGTACCAGAGCATCTTCTACATCCCCGTGGTGCTGTCGATGGCACTGGTCGGGTTCGTGTGGCAGCTGATCTACTCCACCGACGGCGGGGTGCTCAACACCATCCTCGGCACGGACGTCGACTGGCTCGGCAACCCGGACGTCAACATCTGGGCCGTCATGGTCGCTGCGAGCTGGCGGCACACCGGGTACATCATGCTGCTGTACTTGGCGGGCCTCAAGGCCATCGACCCGTCGGTGCGCGAAGCCGCGCTCATGGACGGTGCCGGGCCGGTCCGCACGTTCTTCCGGATCGTGTTCCCCCTGATGAAACCCACCAACCTGCTGATCATCGTCATCACCGTCATCGAGGCCCTGCGCGCCTTCGACCTCGTGTGGGTGATCAACAAGGGCCGCAACGGACTCGAACTGATCTCCGCCCTCGTCACCGCCAACGTCGTCGGTGAAGCGGGCCGGGTCGGTTTCGGTTCGGCCCTGGCGACGATCATGCTCGTGATCTCGCTGGTGTTCATTGCCCTCTATCTCTGGATCGTGATGCGGAGCGACGACTGATGACCATGACGACACCCCTCGCCGACCACAGCGCGCCCGTCCACCGGAACGGGCCCCGCAACAAGGCCGCGGTGGCCAACCGGCGCCGGCTGAGTACCGCGCACGCGGCGATGTACCTCCTGCTCACGGCCCTGGCGTTGCTGTGGATCTTCCCGCTGCTGTGGGCCCTGTACAACTCGTTCCGCGACTACGACTACGTCCTCACGCACGGCTATCTGTCGGTCGGCGGCTTCACGCTCAGCAATTACACCGAGTCGTGGGAGGTCGGCGGAATTCCGCACTACTTCCTCAACTCGATGCTCATCACCATCCCGGCGGTGCTGCTGATCCTGTTCATCGGGTCGATGGCCGCGTTCGTGCTGGCCCGGTTCCCGTGGAAGTTCAACGTGATCATGCTGGCGGTGTTCATCGCGGGCAATCTGCTGCCGCAACAGACACTGCTGACGCCGCTGTTCCGGCTGTACAACGCAATACCGTTGCCGTACTGGATGAGTTCGTCGGGTTCGCTGTACGACAGCTACTGGGGTCTGATCCTGGTGCACGTCGCGTTCCAGACCGGATTCTGCGTGTTCGTGCTCAGCAATTACATGAAGACGGTTCCCCCCGAACTGCTCGAGGCGGCAACGGTAGACGGGGCCGGACTGTTCCGCCAGTACTGGCAGGTGGTGCTCCCGCTGTGCCGTCCGGCGCTGGCCGCACTCGCGACCCTCATGATCACCTGGATTTACAACGACTTCTTCTGGGCCCTCGCCCTGATGGTCAGCGGCGACAAGCTGCCCGTCACCACCGCGCTGCAGAACCTGCAGGGCAGCTTCTTCACCGACACCAACCTGCTCGCCGCCGGATCGGTGCTCGTCGCGTTACCGACAGTGCTCGTATTCGTCGCGCTGCAGCGGCATTTCGTTTCCGGACTCACGATGGGAGCCAACAAGTGAGTGCTATCGCCTCACCGCACAGTTACGTTCATCTGACCTCGGCGGGTGTGTCCGTTGTCCTCGATGTCACCGACGGCAGGTTGCCGGCGATCGTCCACTGGGGGGCGGCGCTCGGTGAGCTGACCGTTGCCGACGTCGAGGCTCTGGCGCAGGCGAACATCGAGCCCCTCGCGGGCAACGTGGTCGACCTCCCGGTGCGGCTGGCCGTCCTCCCCGAACACCACACGGGGTGGGTGGGCAAGCCCGGCATCGCCGGTCACCGCGACGCCGCCGACTGGTCGCCGCTGTTCACGACCGCCACACTCACGGTCGGCGGGGCCGAGCACCGGCCCTCACCGGACCCCGAACTCGTCTCGGCCGGTGCGGGCACCGTCCGGGTCACCGCGCGCGACGCCGTCGCCGACCTCGGTCTCGTCCTCGACATCGAGTTGCTGCCGAGTGGCCTCCTGCGGGCGCGAGCCGAGGTCACCAACACGGGGAATTCGTTCTACGTCCTCGACGATCTCCAGCTCGCGTTCCCGGTGCCGCCGCAGGCCCGGGAGATCCTCGACTTCGCCGGCCGGTGGGGGAAGGAACGCGTCCCGCAGCGCAGCGAACTCACGGTCGGGATCCACGAGCGCGAAGGTCGGAAGGGTCGCACCGGTCCGGACGCCGCGACGGTGCTGTCCGTCGGCGTGCCCGGTTTCGGGTTCGCGCGCGGCGAGGTATGGGGCACCCACGTCGCATTCAGCGGCAACCATCGCCACTACGCCGAACGGCTCTTCACCGGATTCCAGGTGGTCGGCGGCGGCGAACTGCTCCTGCCCGGCGAGGTCCGGCTGGCGGACGGGGAGAGCTACGAAACGCCCTGGATCTACGGCGCGTACGGCGACGGGCTCGACGCCCAGGCGCACCGCTTCCACGACTACCTCCGGTCGCGGCCCACGCACCCACGGCGTGCGCGCCCGGTGACGATCAACGTGTGGGAGGCCGTCTACTTCGACCACGACCTGGCCCGGTTGACGGACCTGGCGGATCGAGCGGCGAAGCTCGGCGTCGAGCGGTACGTGCTCGACGACGGCTGGTTCCGGCACCGGCGCAACGACCTGGCGGGGCTGGGGGACTGGCACGTCGACGAGACGGTGTGGCCGGACGGACTGCACCCGATCATCGATCACGTGCGTTCGCTCGGCATGGAATTCGGCCTGTGGTTCGAACCGGAGATGATCAACCTCGATTCCGATCTCGCGCGGGAACATCCCGAATGGGTCATGGCGACCGGCGGGCGGACGCCGGTGCCGTCCCGGAACCAGCAGGTGCTCAATCTGGGGATCCCCGAGGCGTACGACCACATCCTGGAGCGGATGTCCGCGATTCTCGCCGAATACGACATCGCGTACATCAAGTGGGACCACAACCGCGACCTGATCGACGCAGGCACCGCCCCGCACGGGCGTGCCGGGGTCCACGACCAGACGCTCGCGACCTACCGGCTGATGGACGAGTTGAAGCGCCGCTTCCCCGGACTGGAGATCGAATCCTGCTCGTCGGGTGGCGCGCGGGTAGACCTCGGCATCCTCGAACGCACCGACCGCGTGTGGGTGTCGGACTGCATCGATCCGCTCGAACGCCAGCAGATGAATCGGTGGACGATGCAACTGCTTCCGCCCGAACTGCTCGGCTCACACATCGCGTCCGGGACCTCCCATACGACGGGCAGGTATCACCGACTGTCGTTCCGGGCGGGCACGGCGCTGTACGGGCACCTGGGGATCGAGTGGGATCTGGCCACCGCCACCGACGACGAGAACGCGGAACTCGCCGTGTGGATCGACCTGCACAAGCGGCACCGCGAACTCCTGCACACCGGAAAGATGGTGCGCGCCGACGAGATCGACCCCACCCTGCAGGTCTATGGCGCTGTCGCGGACGACCGGTCGGAGGCGCTGTTCTTCCTCGCCTACCTCGGACGGTCCGAGGTGTCCCCGCGGGGCCGGTTCACCCTGCCCGGCCTCGACCCCGACCGGCGGTACCGGGTGCGGCCCGTCTTCGCGGGTGAACCGGACGAGGGCCTGAAACCGCCCGCGTGGTTCAACGTGCCGCCGCAGGGTCAGCCGACCGTCACCACGCCGCCCGGCGGCGGACGCGCCGACGGACTGTCCGCGGGCAGCGAGGTTTCCGGCGTCGCGATGACGGGCCGGGCCCTCGAAGTCGCGGGTCTGCAGACGCCCGCGTCCTTCCCCGACGACGTGATCGTGCTGTCCGTGACTGAGGAGGCATAGCCGAACGCCGAGACGAGAACGCCTCACCGGAACCCGGTGAGGCGTTCTCGTCTGTTCATCGGGTGGGTCAGAACTCCATGCCCGCGTCGGCGCCCATCGTCATGGTCGTGTTTCCGCCGTCGAGGGATTCCCGGATGATGTCGGCGTGGCCGGAGTGGTGGCCGGTCTCCCGAATGATGTGGAGCAGGGTGCGGCGGATCGTCCACCACTGCCGCTCGGGCGCCCAGGGTGCGGTGGGCAGGGGGATCAGCACGTCGAGGTCGTCGAGACCGGCCACGGCGGTCTCCGTCGCGCGGGCCACCTCGGCGTACTCGGCGAGCAGTCCGTCGAGGGTTTCGTCTTCGCGCATGTAGTACTTCTCCATCGCCCATTCCATGTCGAACTCCGCGTTCTCGTCGGGTTCGAGAATGGTTTCGACCCAGTGCTTTTCCGTGTGCAGGACGTGCTTGATCAGTCCGCCGAGCGTCAGGTCGCTGACGGTCGAGCGCTGCCGTGCCTGTTCGTCGTCGATGCCGCGGACGGTGATCAGCAGGGTGGCTCGCTGCTCCTGCAGGATCTGGAGGAGGTCGGCGCGCTCACCGGTGGCCGGGGACTTCTGCGAAGTGGTCATGAGAAGAACGATAGAAGCGATTGAGGTCAGAAACGGTCCTCATTAGGAAGGCCTTCTCAGGTTTCTCTCGGGGTCCGAGTTGGGTGCCTTCCTGGATGTGCGGAAAGTGCCCGGCGAGAAGGATTCTCGGTATGGAACTTCCCTTCCCGGCGCCGGTACCCGGCCGCTCCCCGGAACACTTTTCACGCGCCTCGATCTGGGTACCCCTCGGTGACGCGCCACGAAGTCGTGGAGCGCGGCTCTGCAGTGGCAAGGGAAGTGTCCTTCTCCGTCCGCTCAGCCCACCGATGAAAGGAATCATCATGATCCGCACGACGATGACCGCACTGGCAGCCGTGGCTCTCGTGTTCGGTGCCGCGTCCGTGACCCAGACCGCCGCGGCGCACCCGGCCTGCAACTCCTCCTACGAGGGCACCACCAACGACGAGTACGACCCGGACCCCGACGTCACGGGGACGACCAACGACGAATACGACCCCGACCCCGAATACTCCGGCACATCTAATCGCGAATACGACCCGGACCCGGAATTCCACGGCAGCACCGCGCCGTGCGAGGTGTGAGTGCGATCGGTGACTCCGGTCAGCGACTCGGGCGCAGCCACGGCGACACACCGGGAGCGAACAGGGCGAGCACTCCCACCGCGACGAGGGCGCTGTAGGCGAGCGGCGCCCACTGCAGCACTCCGGCGGTCGCGTCCCCGGCGTCGGACAGCAGGGTCCAGAGGCCGACCCCGCCTGCGGCGCTGAGGACACCGACGACGGCGAGGGTGATCCGCCCCGCCGTCTTCCGGGCGCGCAGCAGTTGTATGCCCAGCAGTCCGAGGAGGATCAGCACGACCGCGATGGCGCCACTGCCGATCAGCGTCAGGTTCACCGTGTCGGTGATGTCCGTCGCGGAGTCCCCGGGATTGTCCGCGGCTACCGACGCCTCGAGGGCGTCGCGGACGGCGCCGAGGTCGAGGGCGATGGCCCCCGCGATGCCGGCGAGAACGACGAACGACCCCACCCAGGCGGACAGCGACACGGCGACGGCCTTCGGGGTGGCGTCGGTGGGGGCGGCGCGAAGCGGGGTGACCGCGAACTCCGGGCGCGGCGGTACGGGTCGCGGCGGTGCCGGCCGGCGTGGCGGCTGTTCGGGTGTCGTCACGCTGCGATCCTATCGACCGGTGGCCTGTAGGTTGGCCGACGCGCACGGCCCGTGTCGGCGGTGCCGAACGAAGATCCGGGCGGCCGGGAACAAATCTCCTCACCCCTCCGTTGAGCCTTACGACAAGATTGAGCGTGCTCGACTCAAGTTCGAATTGACTCCAGACGGTGTCGGAGTGCAAACTTGAGCGGAGGGCGCTCACCAAGCGCCAACATCGCAGTTCAGTACTGAACAACCTGCCCACAGGACTGCAGAACGAAAGTGAGGAACACTATGGCTCGTGCCGTCGGTATCGACCTCGGTACAACGAACTCGGTCGTGTCTGTGCTGGAAGGCGGCGAGCCCGTAGTGGTCGCCAACGCCGAAGGCTCACGCACCACCCCGTCGATCGTCGCCTTCGCCAAGAACGGCGAGGTGCTGGTCGGCCAGCCCGCCAAGAACCAGGCCGTCACCAACGTCGACCGCACCATCCGCTCCGTCAAGCGCCACATCGGCACCGACTGGAACGTGGAGATCGACGGCAAGAAGTACACGCCGCAGGAGATCAGCGCGCGCACGCTCATGAAGCTGAAGCGCGACGCCGAGGCCTACCTGGGTGAGGACATCACGGACGCCGTGATCACCGTCCCCGCGTACTTCGAGGACGCGCAGCGTCAGGCCACCAAGGAAGCCGGCCAGATCGCCGGCCTCAACGTCCTGCGCATCGTCAACGAGCCCACCGCGGCCGCTCTGGCCTACGGTCTCGACAAGGGCGACAAGGAACAGACCATCCTGGTCTTCGACCTCGGTGGCGGCACCTTCGACGTCTCGCTGCTCGAAATCGGCGACGGCGTCGTCGAGGTTCGCGCCACGTCCGGCGACAACCACCTCGGTGGTGACGACTGGGACGAGCGTATCGTCACGTGGCTCGTCGACAAGTTCAAGGCTCAGAACGGCATCGATCTGACCAAGGACAAGATGGCCCTGCAGCGTCTGCGTGAGGCCGCCGAGAAGGCGAAGATCGAACTGAGCTCCTCGCAGAGCACGTCGATCAACCTGCCCTACATCACCGTCGACGCGGACAAGAACCCGCTGTTCCTCGACGAGCAGCTGTCCCGCAGCGAATTCCAGAAGATCACGTCCGATCTCCTGGACCGCACCCGCGCGCCGTTCCAGGCCGTGATCAAGGACAGCGGCATCGCCGTCAAGGACATCGACCACGTCGTGCTCGTCGGTGGTTCCACCCGTATGCCCGCCGTCTCCGACCTGGTGCGCGAGCTGACCGGTGGCCGTGAGCCCAACAAGGGCGTCAACCCGGACGAGGTCGTCGCCGTCGGCGCCGCCCTGCAGGCCGGCGTGCTCAAGGGCGAGGTCAAGGACGTGCTGCTCCTCGACGTCACCCCGCTGTCCCTCGGCATCGAGACCAAGGGCGGCGTGATGACCAAGCTCATCGAGCGCAACACCACCATCCCCACCAAGCGTTCCGAGACCTTCACCACGGCTGACGACAACCAGCCCTCGGTGCAGATCCAGGTGTTCCAGGGTGAGCGCGAAATCGCTTCGCACAACAAGCTGCTCGGCTCGTTCGAGCTGGCCGACCTGCCGCCCGCCCCGCGTGGTGTGCCTCAGATCGAGGTCACCTTCGACATCGACGCCAACGGCATCGTGCACGTGACCGCGAAGGACAAGGGCACGGGCAAGGAGAACACGATCAAGATCCAGGACGGCTCCGGTCTGTCCAAGGAAGAGATCGAGCGGATGGTCAAGGACGCCGAGGCGCACGCCGAGGAAGACAAGGCCCGCCGCGAGGAGGCCGAGGTCCGCAACCAGGCAGAGTCGCTGGTGCACCAGACCGAGAAGTTCATCAAGGACAGCGAGGACAAGGTGCCCGCCGACGTCAAGGAGAAGGTCGAGGCTGCCATCAAGGAAGCCAACGACGCTCTCGCAGGCACCGACATCGCGGCCGTCAAGACCGCGGTCGAGAAGCTGGCCACCGAGTCGCAGGCCCTCGGCCAGGCGATCTACGAGGCCAGTGCCGCCGAAGAGGCCGCCAACACCGACGGCTCCGGCGCGAGCGGTGCCGACGACGTCGTCGACGCCGAGGTCGTGGACGAGCCGTCCGACGCGGAGAAGAAGTGACGTCCGACAACACCGAGCAGGAACCGGTCACTTTCGTGGACAAGCGGAAGATCGACCCCGAGACCGGTCAGACACGGGACGCGGAACCGGTAGTGGAGCCCCTCGCGGGCACCGCCGCCGCTCCGCAGCCCGGCTCGGTGGACGAAGGGGCCCTGTCGGAGACGGCGGCACCGGAGACGGACGAGCTGGCGGAGCGCACCGCCGACCTGCAGCGACTGCAGGCGGAGTACGCGAACTACCGTCGCCGCGTCCAGCGCGACAAGCAGGCCGACATCGCGAACGCGAAAGCGTCCGTCGTCGGTGAGCTCATCGCGGTGCTGGACGACCTCGACCGCGCCCGCAGCCACGGCGACCTCGACTCGGGGCCGCTGAAGGGTGTGGCAGACAAGCTCACCGGCACCCTCACCTCGCTCGGCCTGAGCGAGTTCGGTGCCGAGGGCGACGCATTCGATCCGGCGCTGCACGAGGCAGTGCAGCACGAGGGCGAGGGTCACGACCCCGTTCTCGGCACGGTGATGCGAAAGGGCTACAAATTCGGTGATCGCGTCCTGCGGCATGCGATGGTAGCTGTGATCGACCGCGCCGGCGATGCCGACGCGAACACCCCCGGCGGGGCGGCGAAGCCCGCCGCGTCGGAACAAGAGTAAGAGCGAGAGGAGGAGACGCCCAGTGAGCCAGCGGGAGTGGATCGAAAAGGACTTCTACAAGGAGCTGGGCGTCTCGTCCAACGCATCCGCGGACGAGATCAAGAAGGCGTACCGCAAGCTCGCCCGCGACCTGCATCCCGACGCGAACCCCGGCGACACGAAGGCCGAGGAGCGATTCAAGTCCGTCAGCGAAGCACACGCCGTGCTGTCCGATCCGGCCAAGCGCAAGGAATACGACGAGGCGCGGCGGCTGTTCGCGAGCGGCGGCTTCGGTCAGGGCGGCGGCGGATTCAACCCCGGAGCCGGCGGTTTCGGCCAGGGCGGGTTCGATATCAACGACCTGTTCGGTGGCGGCGGTGCGGCGGCCGGTGACGGCGGCCTCGGCGACATCTTCGGCGGCCTGTTCAATCGCGGCGCCGGAGCCGGTGGCGGCGCGACTCGCACCACCAACCGTCCCCGCCGTGGCAGCGACGTCGAGACGGAGACGACCCTCGAATTCCGCGAGGCCACGCTCGGTGTCACGGTTCCGCTGCGGCTGACCAGCCCGTCGCCGTGCACCACCTGCCACGGGAGCGGCGCCAAGCCGGGCACCAGCCCGCGAGTCTGCCCGCGCTGCAACGGGACCGGGATCGTCAGCCGCAACCAGGGCGCGTTCGGGTTCAGTGAGCCGTGCGACGACTGCCGCGGCACCGGATCCATCATCGACTCGCCGTGCGAGGTGTGCCACGGCAACGGTGTCACCAACCGGACCCGCACCATCACCGTCCGCGTCCCCGCGGGTGTCAGTGACGGACAGAAGATCCGGCTGGCGGGCCAGGGCGAGGCGGGCCTGCGCGGCGCGCCGTCCGGCGACCTGTTCGTGACGGTCCGGGTGAAACCCGACAAGGTGTTCGGCCGCAACGGCGACGACCTCACCCTCGTCGTCCCCGTCAGTTACGGTGAGCTCGTGCTCGGCACCACCGTCTCCGTCCCCACCTTGGAGGGCCGGGTCGGTGTGAAGATTCCGGCGGGCACGGCCGACGGCCGGATCCTGCGCGTCCGCGGGCGGGGAGTCCCCAAGCGTGCCGGTGGCGCAGGTGACCTGCTGGTCACGGTGAAGGTCGCGGTTCCGCAGAAGCTCGACGACCCGGCCACCGAAGCACTGAAGACCTATCTGGAAGCAGAGAAGGCCAGCGGATTCGATCCGAGGGCCGGGTGGGCTGGTGCCTGATGAGCGACACGACCGAGGATCCACGCGAAACCGCGGTTGATCCGGATGCCCAGATCTTCGTGATCTCGGTGGCCGCGGAACTCGCGGGCATGCACGCCCAGACGTTGCGCAACTACGACCGGCTCGGGCTGGTCATCCCGCACCGCACGTCCGGTGGCGGGCGGCGCTACTCGCCGCGGGATGTGGCGTTGCTCCGCGAGGTGCAGCGCCTCTCCCAGGACGAGGGCGTCAATCTCGCCGGGATCAAGCGGATCATCGAACTCACCAATCAGGTGGAGGCTCTGCAGCACCGGGTTCGCGAGTTGGCGGAGGAGATCGCGAAGGTCCACGCCGGTTACCGGCGCGACCTGGTGCCGATCCCGCGGAGCAACGCGCTCGTCGTGTGGAAGCCGCGGCACCAGCGCTGACGGCCGGTTCCGCCGTGTGCACCGGAACCGGTGTCGCACCGACCCTGTCGGAGTGGATCAGTGCGACACCGTGCCCCCGTCCCCCGGTTCATCGGTCGCGGCTGCCCCAGCGGGGCCCGCGGCGGGTGTGTGAGCGTGGAATGTCCATCTGCTCGAGACGTGCCTTGATCTCCGCGGTGCTCCACAGTGCCTTGGAGACGGTGGGGGTGGGTGTGTCGGTGACGTTCGTGAACATGTCCTCGGCCTTTCGTCGGGGATGTGCTGGATGGTCGGTGTCGTCGATCAGGGCTGTCCGTACAGGTGGTAGCCGGCGTTCATGTTCGGGTAGCCCGAGTCGATCCAGCTGCTGATGCCGTAGCCGTGGCCGAAGTTGCCGTCGATGCGGGTCCCGTCCACATCGGTCGTGTAGTTGTAGTTGTCGGCGCGGAACACGGCCTGCGCGCCACCGGGCAGCGAGTAGGTGGCGTCCACCTCGACGCCGTTCGGGTCGTTGGAGTACGCCTTCACGATCTGGCTGCTGTGCGGGGCGAGGTAGTCCGACGGCGCCTGAATCCACTGCCCGTACGGGTTCGACGATCCCGCGAGGACCATCGGCAGGTCGGTGTCGTTGCTGATCGTCATCGCGATCGTCGGTCCCGATGTCGGCATGGTGCCTGCGGTGGCGACCCCGGCGGCCGCGACGGCGAATCCGGTGACGGCCAGTGCGGTGGCGGGCAGTGCGATGAAGAGTGCGACGCGGCGACGGGCGTTGGTGCGCATGATGGCTTCTCCTGTGGTGGGAACGAGGGGAACGTCTGGGGCCGTGGGGTTTTCGTTATCCGATCTCCCCGTTTTCCGGTGTGCATCAACTATGTCGCGAATGTGGGCCGTCGTCTGTCCACCGACAGGACCGAGGGCGGGATGAAACCGGTGTCCTCCGATCGGGGGACACCGGCGCCGCGAAGTGCTCCGCGCGGGCTCGGTCTCGTGAGAAAGTGAGCAATGGACTTCGACCCGGTTCGGACCGCGCCGTGAGCGCCGTGCGGGTCGTGGTGGGCGACGACCACCCGATCTTCCGGGACGGTGTCGTGCGTGCCCTCCTCGCGAGCGGCGACATCGAGGTGGTCGGCGAGGCGGACGACGGCGCCGCGGCGCTCGCCCTGATCCGCGAGCTCGCCCCCGACGTCGCCCTGCTCGACTACCGGATGCCGGAACTGGACGGTTCCCAGGTGGCGGCGGCCGTGCGGCGTGCCGAACTCGCCACCCGGGTGCTGCTGCTGTCCGCGCACGACGAGTCGGCGATCGTGTACCACGCGTTGCAGGAGGGGGCGGCGGGTTTCCTGCCGAAGGAGTCGACGCGGGCGGAGATCGTGAAGGCCGTCCTCGACTGCGCTCAGGGCCGCGACGTCCTGCCCGCCTCCCTCGCCGTCGGACTGGCCGGCGAGGTGCGTCGCCGCAGCGAACCGGCCGGGCCGGTGCTGAGCGGCCGGGAGAAGGAGGTGCTGGCCCTCATCGCACGCGGCCAGAGCATCCCCACGATCGCCGGTGAGCTGTACCTGGCCCCGTCGACGGTGAAGACCCACGTCCAGCGTCTGTACGAGAAGCTCGGGGTGAGCGACCGCGCGGCCGCCGTGGCCGAGGCCATGCGACGCGGTTTGCTGGAGTGACGTGCGCGAGACGTCCCGGAGTCGCGTAGTCCGTCGCTACACCACCGAGGCGGTCCGGGTGACCGCCATTCTCCGGCTACCGCTGATCGGGCTGATGGCGCTGCTCGGGCCGGTGATCAGCGTGACGCACTGGCAGTCCGACGTGTTCGCGGGGCTCTTGAGCGGATATGCGCTGATTGCGCTCGGCTGGCTGATCTTCGTACTCGTTCGGGACGTCGGTCCGTGGGCGGGCTGGGTATCCACCGCCGCGGACGTCTCCGCGGTGCTGGCGTTGTGCGTCGTGTCGGGCGGCGCGACGTCCGTGCTGCTGCCGGTGTTCTTCCTGCTGCCGATCTCGGTGGCGTTCCAGTACCGGCCGAAGCTGACGGCGATCGTCGGGGTCTGCACCGCCGTCGGGTACCAGGTGGTGTGGATCGTCTACTCGAAACGCGACGACCTCGTGGGCTTCCCCGACGAGGTGTACCTCTATTTCGGTTTCCTGTTGTGGCTCGCGGCCGCGACAACCGCGTTGTCGTATGTGCTGATGCGGCGTTCCGCGACGGTCATCTCGCTGATGGACGTGCGCAGGCAGCTGGTCGCGGAATCGATGGGCGCCGAGGAACGCGAGCGGCGGCAGCTCGCCGAGCACCTCCACGACGGGCCCCTGCAGAATGTGCTGGCTGCCCGGCTGGATGTGGAGGAGGCGCGGGAGCGGCACCCGGACGCGCTGCTCGACGCCGCCGAATCCGCCCTCCGCGAGACCGCGGCGCAGTTGCGCTCCACCGTCACCACCCTCCATCCTCAGGTTCTCGCGCAGCTGGGCCTGACCGCGGCGCTGCGGGAACTCGCGGACCTGTTCTGCCGGCGCGGTGAGATGGAGATGTCGGTGAGCCTCGACGACGTCGGTCACCCCGACTGTCAGGAGCTGCTCTACCGGGTGGCCCGGGAACTGCTCACCAACGTCACCAAGCATGCGCGCGCCACGAAAGTCGAACTCGCGCTCTCCCGTGCCGGCGGGCGGATCACGTTGACGGTCGCCGACGACGGCGCCGGATTCGATCCCGCCGTCGTCCCGGAACGGGTGGCGCAGGGACACATCGGACTGGCGTCGCACACCGTGCGGGTCGAGAGCCTCGGCGGCACCTTCGACGTCACGTCCTCGCCCGGATCGGGCACCCGGGTGGTGGTGACGGTTCCGGATGCCGGCTGACCACACGGCGGTTGGATCACCGCGGGTGGCGGCCCTCGGCGAATTCCTCGACGATCTTCGCGCAGAACGCGGGGAGGTCGCCGGGGTTGCGGCTCGATACCAATCCGTTGTCGACCACCACTTCCTCGTCGACGACGGTCCCGCCGGCGTTGCGGATGTCGGTGCGCACGCTCGGATATGACGTCAGCGTGCGGCCGCGGACGACGTCGGCCTCGACGAGCGTCCACGGTCCGTGGCAGATCACGCCCACGGGTTTGCCGCTATTGACGAAGTCGCGGACGAATCCGACCGCGGACTCGTCCATCCGGAGGTGGTCGGGGTTCGTGGTGCCGCCCGGCAGGATCAGCGCGTCGAAGTCGGCGGCGGACACGTCGCCGACGACGGCGTCGACGGCATAGGTGCCTGCCTCGTTCACGTCCGAGTTCATCGCCTGGATCTTGCCGGGGGACAGCGAGATCAGCCGCACCTGCGCGCCGGCCTTCTCGACCGCGGCGCGGGGTTCGACGAGTTCGACTTCTTCGACGCCGTCGGTGGCGAGGATCGCGACCCTCCGGCCGCGCAGCGTGTCTGTCGGTGTCATGGGCGATTCCTTTCGACGAGAAAGTGTTACGGCTTCAGGAGAATCTTCACCGCGCCGTCCTGCTTCTTCTGGAAGATCTCGTACGCGTGCGGTGCGTGATCGAGAGGCAGTTCGTGAGTGGCGAACGTGTCGACACCCAGAGGGTCGGCGTCGGTGAGTAGGGGCAGGATCTCCGGGGCCCACCGCTTGACGTTGGCCTGGCCCATGTGCAGCTGAATCTGCTTGTCGAACAGCGTGAGCATCGGGATCGGGTCCGCCATCCCGCCGTACACCCCGCTGAGTGAGATGGTGCCGCCGCGCCGCACGATGTCGATGGCCGAGTACAGGGCGTGCAGGCGGTCGATCCCCGCCGTCGACATCAGCGGGGCCGCGACGGCGTCGGGCAGGAACGAGGTGATCTGCTGCAGGAGTTTCGCACCGGGGGAGCCGTGCGCCTCCATGCCGACGGCGTCGATGACGGAATCGGGACCGCGGCCGTCGGTCAGGTCCCGGATGACGTCGCCGAGTTCGCTCCCGGCATCGTTGAGGTCGACCGTCTCGATCTGCCGCGCCTTCGCGCGGGCGAGACGCTCGGGCACGAGATCCACGCCGATGACGCGAAAACCCTTGTGCGCGGCGATGCGTGCCGCCATGTCGCCGATCGGGCCGAGCCCGAGAACGACGACGGAGCCACCCTCGGGCACGTTCGCGTATTCGACGGCCTGCCATGCCGTCGGCAGCACGTCGGACAGGTACACGAACCGTGAATCCGGTGGCCCCTCCGGAACCTTGATGTGGGTGTTCTTCACGTGCGGCACCCGGAGATACTCCGCCTGACCGCCGGGCACGCTCCCGTACAGCTTCGAGTATCCGAAGAGTGCCGCACCCATGCCCTCGTCCCGGATCTGGGTGATCTCGCACTGGGTGAACAGTTTCCGGTCGCACATGTGGCAACTGCCGCAGGATATCTGGAACGGGACGACCACCCGGTCGCCGACCTTCACGTCGGTCACCTCGGACCCCACCTCGCGGACGATGCCCATCGGCTCGTGCCCGAGGATGTCGCCCTCGCTCATGAACGCGCCGAGCACCTCGTACAGGTGCAGGTCGGAACCGCAGATGTTGGTGGTGGTGATCTCGACGATCGCGTCGGTCTGCTGTTCGATCACCGGGTCGGGCACGGTGTCGACGCTGACCTTCCGCTTGCCCTGCCAGGTGACGGCTCTCATCGGGCTCTCCGATTCGCCTTCACGAGGGCCTCGACGAGTTCGTCCTTGGTCATGGTCGAACGGCCGTGGATGTCGAGTCTCTGCGCGAGGTGCATCAGGTGCTCCTTGCTCGCGTTGGCGTCGACGCCCTCGGCGGTCTCACCGGACGGGTTCGGGCCGCCGCTCTCCGCGCGTTCGTCCGAGGGGCCCTTCTCCGCCTTGGCCTCCCAGTGGTCGCCGACCTTCTCGTAGCTGTGTTTGAGAGCGTCGAACGCGACGCGGTGTGCTCGTTCCTCGTCCCCGTACTGGTCCATCGCGGAGTCGTACACCTTGGCGAACGTGCGCTGCGCCTTCTCGGACGACTTCTTCAGGGTTTCGGGGAGTTCGCTCTTCTTCGGCTTGCCGCTGTCGGTGGTCTTCGGCACGGAAATCCTCCTCGGGTTTGGCGGTGCCCTCACGGACGAATACCCGACTCCCGGAGATCTACGCGACGGGCGGAGGTACGCGGCCCGGGATCGAGGCCAGTGCCTGTTCGAGCAGGGCCAGTGCGTGTTCGGTGGTGGCGGTCACGACGTCCTGTGGTTCGCCGTCGAAGCGGTGCATCGCGGTGTCGATGCGGCCGTCGGTGAAGAGCCCGAACCAGACGGTGCCCGGGGGTTGCCCGTCCTGAGGGTCGGGTCCGCCGGCGCCGGTCACCGCGACGGCGATGTCCGCTCCGAGCAGTTCCGCGACCGCGCCCGCCATCGCGCGGGCGCTGGCCTCGCTGACGACGGGACCGTCCGGCACCTTCAGCACCCGGTGTTTCACTTCGCTGGAATAGGCGACCACGCTGCCCCGGTACCAGTCGGAGGACGCGGGCGCGGCGCCGAGAATGCACGAGATCTGCCCGCCGGTGAGGGATTCCGCCGTCGCGAGGAAGACGTGTGCCTTCCGAGCCGCCGTCGAGATCCGTTCTGCACGCCGATCCTGCGGAGTCATGGGCGTCACGTTAGCGGACGGAACCCGGCCGGGAGGGGCGGCCGGCACCCACGAAGAGAGTGGAACAGGTTTCAGTTTTCCCGGTTTCCGGTTAGGGTGTCGGTGACCCAGGACACAGAAAATCCAGGCCGCCGGACGACGCACCCCGGCCTTGCGGGAGTAGAAGGATCACAGATGACCGACGAGTTCGCAGATCTGCATCGGCCCGCCTTCGCTGCAGACCTCCTCATCACTGCACTGGAGCGCAATGCCGACAAGCCGGCGCTCTACCTCGGCGACGTCGTTCTCACCGGCGGTGAGATGCGCGATCAGATCAGTTGCTTTGCGCAGGCACTGGCTTCGCTCGGGATCGGCAAGGGAACGAGCACCGCCATGCTCTCCAAGAACCGGCCCGAGGTGCTCATCAGCATGGGCGCCACCATGATCTCCGGATGCCGCGCCAGCGCACTGAACCCGATGGGCTCGCTCGACGACCACCTGTACATCGTCGGCGACGCCGGGATCCAGACGCTGATCTTCGATCCGACCGCCTTCGAGGGGCGCGCCGCCGAACTGGTGGCGCAGTCGCCATCGATCGAGAACGTGTTGTCGTTGGGGCCGTCCGAGGTGGGTACCGACATCCTGGCCCTCGCCGAGACGTTCACCCCGCAGCGCCTGCGCGCGGCGGACGTGGCCGCCGACGACAACAGCAGCATGGTCTACACCGGCGGCACCACCGGCAAGCCGAAGGGCGTCGTCGGCTCCTATCAGTCCGGCGCGACTCTCAACCAGATCCAGATGGCCGAATGGCAGTGGCCCGACGAGCCGCGTTTTCTCATCTGCACGCCGCTGTCGCACGCCGGCGCCGCCTTCTTCATTCCCACCCTGCTGCGCGGCGGCGCACTGATCGTGCTGCCCGCGTTCGAACCCGGCGCCGTCCTCGAGGCGATCGAGAAGCACAAGATCTCCGCGACGATGCTCGTCCCCACCATGATCTACCTGCTGATGGACCATCCCGACCTGCCGAAGCGGGACGTCTCCAGCCTGCAGACGCTGTTCTACGGCGCGTCGGCGATGTCGCCGGCCCGGCTGAAAGAGGGCATCGAGAAGTTCGGCCAGATCTTCTTCCAGTTCTACGGGCAGACGGAATGCGGGATGACCATCGCGGTGCTGCGGAAGGAAGAACACCTGCCGGACGACCCCGGCCGCCTCGCCACGTGCGGACGCCCCGTGCCCTGGCTGAACGTGGCCCTGCTCGACGACGACCTGAACGAGGTCCCGCAGGGCGAACTCGGCGAGATCTGCGTCCGCGGCCCACTGGTCATGAAGGGGTACTGGAACAAGCCCGACGAGACCGCCGAGGCGTTCCGCGGCGGATGGCTGCACACCGGCGACGTCGCGCGCAAGGACAAGGGCGGTTTCATGACGATCGTCGACCGCAAGAAGGACATGATCGTCACCGGCGGATTCAACGTGTTCCCCCGGGAGATCGAGGACGTCATCTCGGCGCACCCCGCCGTCGGCTCGGTCGCGGTGGTCGGCGTCCCGGACGAGAAATGGGGCGAGGCCGTCAAGGCGTGCGTGGTGCTGCGGGCGGGACAGACGGTCGAGGCCGCCGAACTCGTCGAACGGGTGCGGGCCGCGAAGGGATCGGTGCACGCCCCCAAGTCGATCGATTTCGTCGACACCCTGCCGCTGACCCCGCTGGGCAAACTGGACAAGAAGGCGCTGCGCTCCCGGTACTGGGAAAGTGCAGACCGAGCGGTCGGATAGCACGGCCGGGGCGAGAAACAAGGGACCTGGTCTGCGGCGTGGCGTACACGCCTATAGTCTGCCCAAGTACTTCGCGGCGGGGCCGCGTTCGGTCGGTGACGAGGATGCGCGGTGGATTCACAGGCAATATCGCTGGTCCGGTCGAGTTTCAAGGCTATCGCGGCAGTGCCGGACGGCCCCCAGGCTCTGTCGCGGTCCTTCTATGCCCTGCTGTTCGCCCGGTACCCCGAAGCCCGCGACTTCTTCCCCGCCGCCATGGACGAGCAACGCGACCGGCTGATCTCTGCCGTCCAGTACGTGATCGAGCGGCTCGAAGAGGATTCCCGGCAGATCCTCGCCTACCTCGCCCAGCTCGGCCGCGACCACCGCAAGTACGGAATCGAGGACAGGCACTACGTCGCCGTCGGCAACTCGCTGATCGCCGCCGTCGAGCAGTTCCCCTCGACCGAACCGTGGACCGACGAACTCGAGCAGGCGTGGCGCGACGTCCTCGCCGTCGTCGCCGCCACCATGATGGACGCGGCCAACGCCGAGAGCGGCCCGCCGGCGTGGGGCGCGACGGTGATCGAGCACCTGCAGGTCCGCAAGGACGTCTCGATCATCCGACTGCAACTCGACGAGCCGATGACGTACACCGCGGGCCAGTTCGTGAGTGTGCAGGTGCCGTCCCGGCCCCGGATGTGGCGGTACCTGTCGCCGGCGAACCCCGCCAACGACCAGGGCATCATCGAATTCCACGTCCGCCGGGTGTCGGGCGGCTGGGTGAGTCCCGCCATCGTCACCCAGACACTCGTGGGCGAGCGATGGGTGGTCGGGTCCCCGCTCGGCGACCTCGGAATCCGCTACGACAACGGCCGCGACATCCTGATGATCGGATCGGGGACCGGCATCGCCCCGCTGCGTGCGCAGATCCTCCAGATGTCGCAGCGCGGCCAGGACCGGCGCGTCCACCTCTTCTTCGCGGGCCGGTACCCCTGCGACCTCTACGACCTGGGCACGCTGTGGGCGCTCGCGGAGCAGAATCCGTGGCTGACGGTCGTCCCGGTCACCGAGGAGGACGAGGACCCGTGGTGGTACACGGGACCGAGCAGCGCCGCGATACCCGGCATGCACCGCCGGCTGACCGGCAAGGTCGGGCAGGTCGTGGCCGATTTCGGGACGTGGGCCGAGCGCGACATCCAGCTCGTCGGCTCCGAGGCCATGATCAACACCACCAAGTTCCGGTTGCACGCGGCAGGCACGCCGCCGGAGAACATCCGGCACGACCCGTCCTACTGATCGGACGGCTCAGTACGGGTCGAACTGAATGTTCTCGGTGGGTGTCCCGGTGTCACGGAGACGGTCGAGGGTGGCGCGCACCATCGCCGCCGAACCGCACACCAGCACCTGGTGCTCGGTGAACGCGCCGTAGGACGTGACGACGTCGGGCAGCGAGCCCTCGATGAGATCGTCCTCGGTGAACCCCACGTCCACTCTGGTGCGCTCGTACCACTCGTCGGTCCAGTCGGGATCGGCGACGTTCTCCACCACCGGAATGACGGTGAGCCACGGCAGGTTCTGCAGCAGCAGATACAGCATGTCGGACGCGTAGAGATCACGCGGCGTCCGATCGCCCGTGAACAGGAACACCCGCGGCGGATTCGGCCTGCGGGACAGGTCCAGCAGGATCGACCGGAACGGGGCCAGTCCGGTGCCGCCGGCGATCATGATGACGTCCGGTCCGTCCTCGTCGACCGACATCGTGCCGCGCGGCTCGAGGATCTGCCACTGGTCGCCCGGCGAGGTTGCCGTGACGATGTCGCCGCTGACCCAGCCGCCCGGCACCGTCCGGACGTGGAATTCGAGCTTGCCGTCCCGCGACGGCGGAAGGGCGGGGGAGAGCCTGCGCAGCAGCCGCGGGTTCTGGGGCACGCTCACGTCCACGTACTGTCCCGGCTGGAACGGGACGTAGTCACCGACGAGCCGGACGACGGCGAGGTCGTGCCGCAGTCGGTGATGTTCGACGACGGTGCTGGTCCAGGTGGTCTGCGTGGCTTGCATGGCGTGATGCTCTCCCGACGGTCGAACCGGATGGCGGATGGGCAGGGACTGGCTGCGCGGCTAGATCAGGGGGTCGTGGCGGATCAGCTCGGGCGGGGTGCCCCCGCCCTGCAGGGCGTACACGGTGGTCTTGATCATCGCCGGCGAGCCGGAGATCTGGATCTGCCGGTCCGCCCACGAACCGAACCGGGCGACCACCCGGCCCAGCTGACCCTGGAGTCGCTGATGCAACCCCGGCGGCGCCTCGGGGGCGGGGATCGTGTGCCACCACGGGTCCTCGTCCTCCTCGGAGACCGGCACCACCGTGAGCCACGGATTGCTCAGCGACAGGTGCCACAGGGTCTCGATGTCGTACAGGTCGCACGGGTACTTGCCGCCCACGAACATGTGGACGCGCGGATTGTTCGACCGCATCGCCATTTCCATCACCTGGGCGCGCAGCGGTGCGATGCCCGTCCCCGAACCGATCATCAGGACGTCCTGACCGCTGTCGCGGTCCACCTCCAGCCCGCCGAGCGGCGAACTGAGCAACCAGCGGTCGCCGACCTGCGTCTCGTTCACGATGGCCGGACTCACCCACCCGCCCGACACGCGGCGCACGTGGAATTCGAGCTGTCCGTACGGGTTGGCGGGGATGGCCGCCGACAGGTACCGCCACATCCGGGGACGCTGCGGGATCTGGACGCTCAGGTACTGACCCGCCCCGTAGGGGATGGGGGAGTCGGTCTCGAGGCGGACGATCGCGAGATCGTCGAGGCGGCGTTCGTGGTCGACGACGGTGGCGCCCCAGGCGGCGGGCAGGTCGTCGTTGTCGGCGGCGTCTGCCATCGTGTGGAGGAGGAGGTCGAGCAGTTCCGTCCAGGCGGCGGTCAGCGACGGCGTCCAGATGGCCTGGGTGAACGAGCTCTGCACGGCGACCAGCAGCGCGTGACCGGACGCGAAGTAGTGCCTGGCCTCGACGCCGTACTTGCGGTGGTCGCGGCCGAGCTGGCCGAGGAAACCCAGGACCCGGTCCTCGTCCTCGAGGTTGTCGATGACGTACTGCAGCGCCTGGAACAGCCGGTGAGCCTGTTGATCCAGCGCGGCCGGGAACAGCGCGCGGAATTCAGGGTGTTCGGCGAACAGAGTGGCGTAGAAGGTGGTGGTGAGCCGGTTGTGTCCGTGTTCGGTGGACACGATCGACGAAAAGCTGGCGCGCAGACGCGAAATCACGAGTGGGTCGAGGCAATCTCGTGTCAAGCCGTCCCCTGCCTCCGTGCCTGCTGATTCGAACACCCGCATTCTAGCCGTCCTCCGCACGGGACTCCGGGTTACGGCGGCGGCAGGCCGGGCCTCCGGCCCCGGCATTTGGGCGGGTCGCTATTGAGCCGTGACCACCGGCAGGGCACGATGTGCATCGATAATCGGACCGGGTTACCGAGGGGGGCTCCATGAGAGTTGGCGATGCGCGGGATCGGGGTCGGTTTCGCGAGGGGGTACGCAGCGCCGGCTCGGTTCGACGCGCGGTCGCCGTGGCGCTGGCGGTCGGCGCCCTGACGGCGTCCGGCGTCGGAACGATCGCTTCCGCGGAACCCCGCGCGACGATCGAGTCGATCACGGCCGTCGAGGCGCCCGACGGTTCGCGGCTGGTCGAGGTCACCCCGGTCGGCGACTCGCAGATGAACTTCACCGTCCACTCGACGGCCATGGACAAGGACGTCACCGTCCGGGTCATCCGGGCCGCGTCCGGGAAGCGCCCCACCGTCTACCTGCTCGGCGGGGTCGAGGGGAACTCCGAACAATTCGGCTGGGAGCAGAAGGCGGACGTCGAGAAGTTCTTCTCCGACAAGGACGTCAACGTGGTCATCCCGTTCGGCGGCCAGTCCAGCTACTACGCCGACTGGCAGCGGGACGATCCCGAACTCGGGCGGAACAAGTGGCAGACGTTCCTGACGAAGGAACTGCCGCCCATCGTCGACTCGGCGCTCGACACGACCGGCAAGAACGCCATCGCCGGGCTGTCCATGTCGGCCACCAGCGTGCTCAACCTCGCGATCTCCAGGCCCGGGCTGTACAGCAGCGTCGGGGCGTACAGCGGGTGCGCGATGACGAGCGATCCGGTGGCCCGCCGGTTCGTCGAGATCACCGTCGCGGACTTCGGCGGCAACCCGGAGAACATGTGGGGGTCGCCGAACGATCCGCTGTGGGTCGCGAACGACCCCTACGTCAACGCCGAGAAACTCCGGGGGACCACTCTCTACATCTCCAACGGCAGCGGGCTGCCCGGACCGTACGACACCCTGGACGCCCGGACCGTCGGCGGCGACCGCCGCGCCCTTGCGACGCAGGTCGTGGTCGGCGGTGTCATCGAGGCCGTCACCAACGACTGCACGATGCGGCTCGCGGAGAAACTCCGCGCCCTGGACATTCCGGCGACGGTCGACCTCCGGCCGGTGGGCACGCACTCGTGGGGGTACTGGCGTGACGACCTCTCCGCGTCCTGGCCGATGATGGCGGCCGCGATCGGGGCCTGATTTCCCGCCCCGCGGGGCGTCTCGGGCGGGAAGATGGGGGTACCGGAAAAAATCCAAAGTTGAGCGGAACAGACTCAACCCTTCGCGCGTTAAGAAGATGACAGCGTCGCCACGTGCCAGTCGGCCCCCGGCGGCGAACCGCTCTACAACGCCAGAAGAGGTGACCAGTGGACTCGTTCAATCCGACCACCAAGACCCAGGCCGCGATGACCGCTGCGCTCCAGTCGGCGTCGTCGGCCGGGAATCCCGACATCAGGCCCGCGCATCTGCTCGTGGCCTTGCTCGACCAGACCGACGGCATCGCCGCCCCGCTCCTGAAGGCGGTCGGCGTCGACCCCGCCGAGATTCATCGTGAAGCGCAGAATCTCGTCGACCGGCTGCCCAAGACGACGGGCGCCACGACGACACCACAGCTCGGCCGCGAGGCACTCGCCGCACTCACGACCGCGCAGCATCTCGCCACCGAACTCGACGACGAATACGTGTCGACGGAACACCTGATGGTCGGACTGGCGTCGGGCGAGTCGGACGTGGCCGGGATTCTGAGGCGGCACGGCGCCACCCCCGAGGCGCTGCGTGACGCCTTCACCACCGTCCGCGGCAGCGCGCGCGTCACCAGCCCGGATCCCGAGGGCACGTATCAGGCGCTCGAGAAGTACTCCACCGACCTCACCGCCCTGGCCCGCAACGGCAAGCTGGACCCGGTGATCGGCCGCGACAACGAGATCCGCCGCGTCGTGCAGGTCCTCAGCCGCCGCACCAAGAACAACCCGGTGCTGATCGGTGAGCCCGGAGTCGGCAAGACCGCCATCGTCGAGGGGCTGGCCCAGCGCATCGTCGCGGGCGACGTCCCCGAATCGCTGCGCGGCAAGTCGGTGATCTCCCTCGACCTCGGATCGATGGTCGCCGGAGCCAAGTACCGCGGCGAATTCGAGGAACGGCTCAAGGCCGTCCTCGACGACATCAAGAACTCGGCCGGTCAGGTCATCACGTTCATCGACGAACTCCACACCATCGTCGGTGCGGGTGCCACCGGTGAGTCGGCGATGGACGCCGGCAACATGATCAAGCCGATGCTCGCCCGCGGTGAGCTGCGGCTCGTCGGCGCGACCACGCTCGAGGAATACCGCAAGTACATCGAGAAGGACGCCGCCCTCGAACGCCGCTTCCAGCAGGTGCTGGTGGGCGAACCGTCCGTCGAGGACACCGTGGGCATCCTGCGCGGGCTCAAGGAGCGGTACGAGGTGCACCACGGTGTGCGCATCACCGACTCCGCGCTCGTCGCCGCCGCCACCCTCAGCGACCGGTACATCACGTCCCGGTTCCTGCCGGACAAGGCGATCGACCTCGTGGACGAGGCCGCGTCCCGGCTGCGGATGGAGATCGATTCGCGACCCGAGGAGATCGACACCGTCGAGCGCATCGTCCGCCGCCTCGAGATCGAGGAGATGGCGCTGCAGAAGGAATCCGACGCGGCGTCGAAGGACCGGCTCGAGAAGTTGCGTCAGGAATTGGCCGACGAACGGGAGAAGCTCAATCAGCTGACCACCCGCTGGCAGAACGAGAAGCAGGCCATCGACTCCGTGCGCGGGGTCAAGGAGCAGCTCGAGACGCTTCGCGGCGAGGAGGAACGCGCCGAACGCGACGGCGACCTCGGCCGGGCCGCGGAACTGCGCTACGGGCGGATCCCGCAGCTCGAGAAGGAACTCGAGCAGGCCGCCCGCGACTCCGGTGCCGCCGCCGACGGCGACGTCATGCTCAAGGAGGAAGTGGGTCCCGACGACGTCGCCGACGTGGTCGCGGCGTGGACCGGCATCCCCGCCGGCCGCATGATGGAGGGCGAGACCGCCAAGCTGCTGCGGATGGAATCCGAGCTCGGCAAGCGGGTCGTCGGTCAGGAAGAGGCCGTCGTCGCCGTGTCGGACGCGGTCCGCCGCGCCCGCGCCGGCGTCGCCGACCCCAACCGGCCCACCGGTTCGTTCCTGTTCCTCGGACCCACCGGCGTCGGTAAGACGGAACTCGCGAAGTCCCTCGCGGACTTCCTGTTCGACGACGAGCGCGCCATGGTCCGCATCGACATGTCCGAGTACAGCGAGAAGCATTCGGTGGCCCGGCTCGTCGGCGCGCCGCCCGGATACGTCGGGTACGAGGCGGGCGGGCAGCTCACCGAGGCCGTGCGACGGCGTCCGTACACGGTGGTGCTGTTCGACGAGGTGGAGAAGGCGCATCCTGACGTCTTCGACATCCTGCTCGCCGTCCTCGACGAAGGCCGGCTGACCGACGGTCAGGGGCGGACGGTCGACTTCCGCAACACCATCCTGATCCTCACGTCCAACCTCGGTGCGGGCGGATCGCGGGAGCAGGTGATGGATGCGGTGCGGCACGCGTTCAAGCCGGAGTTCATCAACCGGCTCGACGACGTCGTGATCTTCGAACCGCTCACCGAGGAGCAGCTCGAGTCGATCGTCGACATCCAGCTCGACCAGCTGTCCCGCAGGCTCGCGGCGCGGCGGCTGACGCTGGACGTGTCCGACTCGGCCCGCTTCTGGCTGGCCGTCCGCGGCTACGACCCCATGTACGGGGCCCGGCCGCTGCGCCGGCTGATCCAGCAGGCGATCGGCGACCAGCTCGCGAAGCTGCTGCTCGCCGGCGACGTCAAGGACGGCGACACGGTCCCCGTGAAGGTGTCCGAGACCGGGGACGCGCTCGTCCTCGGCTGACCCCCCACGTGAGTGGCACGGTGTGCTCCCGCACGCCGTGCCACTCACGTGTGTTTTCACAGTGCCGTCTTAAGTTTCGCCGCTACCCTGGACGGTCCGTAACCGCAGGACACCGGCCACACGAACCCGAGGGAGGGGCCGATCATGACGAACCCCGACGATCCGCGCACCCCGCAGGAGCGCGCGTACGACGGTACCGAGTCGTGGACGACCGACGATTCGGCGTCACCGGCTCGTGACGAGGACCCCACCCAGGCGTGGTCGCGGCAGGACCAGCCGACCCAGCACCTCGGCTCGTCCGGCCATCGCACCGAATACCTGGGCACCGCCGCCGGGCCGACCGAGCAGTTCTACACGTCCGACCCGACCGCGGCGTACGGGCAGAACCAGCCCAATCCGACGCAGGCGTACCCGGCCTACGACCCGCGGTTCGACCAGCAGGCTCCGCCGCCGAACGCCACGCAGGCGTATCCGCCCTACGAGGCCCAGCAGTACCAGGGCGGGTACCCGACGGGGCAGTATCCGAACGCCCAGTACCCGAACGGCCAGTACCCGGGATCGCAGTACCAGGCGCCGGTCGCGGAGGCCACCGAGGAGAAGAAGCCTCGCCGGATCGGCACGTGGATCGCCGCCGCGGCCGCCGCGTTGCTGCTGATCGCGGTCATCGGCTTCGGTGTCGCCCTGTTCACGACGGCGCCGAACAACTCGTCGAGCACCACCGCGGCGGGTCCCACCACGTCCCGTCCGCCGGCCACCACTGCACCGCCGAAGACGACTGCGCCGCCGTCGACGACCTCCGAGTCGCCGCTCGATCAACTTCCCGGCGGTATCGGCGAGGCCATCGGGGCTGCGGGTGCCGCGTTCGGGACGATCAGCACCAACGACGGCACCACGCTCACCCTCGATGCCCTCGGCGGTTCGAAGCTGACGGTCCAGACCAACGCGCAGACCAACGTGATCGCACTCGACGGCACCACGGTGGCCGATCTGAAGCCCGGGTTCACCGTCATGGTGCAGGGGACGAAGGTCGAGAACGGCACGATGATGGCCGAGACGATCATCAGCACCGAGCTGCCCAAGCTCGGTGGCAACTAGGCCCACCCGTGGCGGCGGACACGGCCCTCGAACCGGTTCGGTCAAAACCGACACGGGGTGTCCCGGTACCGCCTACCCTCGTTACGCCCTCGACTCGCTAGGCTGATCAACGATGACCGGAATGTGGTTCTTACTGGCGTTGATCGCACTCGCAGGCGCGTGCGCGTTGCTCTATTTCGATCGCTCGCGTCGTGATCAGACGGGCCGGGTGCGGCAGATCTGGGCCAAGGCCCAGGGCTACACGTACGACAACGTCGAAGAGCGGCTGCCCGCCCAGTTCCATCGGGCCGCGCTGGCCAAGCAGGAATACCTCAGCGCCATCGACGTGGTGAAGGGCGAACGCCGCGGCGAGTCCTTCATCCTGTTCGACCTCGAGGAGACCGCGACCATCGTCGCGGTGCGCCGCCGGGTGGGTTCGGACGTCGACATCGATCTCCGCCTCAAGTCCACCCCGCCGCCGAAGGATTCGGACCTCGACCTGCTCGGCGCCATCGGACCGCGCGTCGTGTTCGCCACCGACCTCGAGATCGCCCGCAGGGTCTGCGATCAGCGGATGGTGGCGTTCACCGAGTCGGTGCCGCCGCACGTGAACATGCTGTGGAGCGAGGGCGAGTGGACCCTCGGTTCGTTGCCCATCGGCAGCAGCGGCCGGGAGTGGGATTCGGCCATCGAGGCCGTCGCCCGGCTGTCCGGCATCCTGCACGTCCTGCCCCCGGTCACCGAGCCGAGCGGATTGGACCGTGGCCATCACGACCCGAGCAGGCCTCGACTGCGTGACGGCGCCCCCGCGGAAGCACGCCCCGCACCGGAGGGACGTCCCTCGCCACAAGCGCGCCCCGCACCGCAGGGACGCCCAGCGTCGCAGGGACGTCCGGCACCGCAGGGACGCCCCGCCCCCCAAGCGCGTCCCACGCCGCAGAAGCGTCCGACGCCGCCGCCGGGCGCTCCGCGCTCGTGAGTGGTTGACGAGTCCCTGGACTCGTTAACCGCGCACAGGCGCGCAGCGCCTTGCTACCGTCACCGGTATGTCGACGCCCCCCAGCTCAGCCCGACCTGTTGCCCTCGTCACCGGCCCGACGTCGGGGCTCGGTGCCGGTTTCGCGAGGAAGTTCGCGTCCCTCGGTTACGACCTCGTGCTCGTCGCGCGTGACGACACCCGCCTGCACGCCCTCGCCGACGAGATGAAGGCGCTGTTCGACACCGAGTCCGAGATCCTGCAGGCCGATCTGGCGACGGCGTCCGGGCGCGAGGAGGTGGCGCAACGCCTCGGGAAGGGTGTCGAAGTACTGGTCAACAACGCCGGATTCGGTACGTCGGGCGAATTCTGGACCGCGACGCCCGAGCTGTTGCAGTCCCAGCTGGACGTGAACGTCACCGCCGTCATGCAGCTGACCCGCGCGGCGCTGCCCGGCATGATCGCGGCGGCGAACGGCACCGTCATCAACGTGGCGAGCGTCGCGGGACTGCTGTCCGGGCGGGGGTCGACGTATTCGGCGAGCAAGGCGTACGTGATCTCGTTCTCCGAGGGTCTGGCGAACGGGCTGGGCGGCACGGGTGTGCGGATCCAGGCGTTGTGCCCGGGATTCATCCGCACCGAGTTCCACGAGCGCGCGGGCATCGAGATGAGTTCGATTCCGAATGCGATGTGGCTGAGCGTCGACCAGGTCGTCGCGGCGTCGCTGGCCGATCTCGAGGACGGCAAGGTCGTGAGCGTTCCCGGCCTCCAGTACAAGGTGCTGACGACCGCCGGGCGTCTCGTCCCGAAGAGTCTGGTCCGGCGGCTGACCAACGTGTTCGGCCGGGGGCGTGCCCGCACGTAGAGGTGGGTAGGGTTTCGGGCATGAGTGATCGCGAGGATCTGGCCGCGTTGGTGCGCGAGCTGGCTGTTGTGCACGGCAAGGTGACGTTGTCTTCGGGCAAGGAAGCCGACTACTACGTGGACCTTCGCCGCGCCACGCTGCATCACGAGGCGGGCCCGCTGATCGGGAAGTTGCTGCGTGAATTGGTGGCGGACTGGGATTTCGACGCAGTCGGCGGGCTGACGATGGGCGCAGACCCGGTGGCGATGGCCGTGATGCACGCTCCGGGCAGGCCGATCGACTCGTTCGTGGTGCGTAAGGCCGCGAAGGCGCACGGGATGCAGCGGCAGATCGAGGGACCGGACGTCGTGGGCAAGCGCGTACTCGTCGTGGAGGACACCACGACCACGGGCAACTCGCCGCTCACCGCGGTGAAGGCGCTGCGCGACGTGGGGGCGATCGTCGTGGGTGTCGCGACCGTCGTCGACCGGGCGACCGGGGCCGGCGACGTCATCGCGGCCGAGGGTCTCGAGTACCGTTCGCTCCTCGGCCTCCCCGACCTGAACCTCTGACCGCACAGGTGAGTGGCGAAGCGTGCCGGGGCACACGTCGCCACTCACGTCAGCGAGTCAGTCGGCGTCGCCTGCCGTGACGGCCAGTGCCTCGTCGACGCTGTGTGGTGCGGGATCGTGCTCGTCGACGTGGGCGAGGACCTTACGGCCGGTCGCGAGGACGAGGATCGCGGCGGCGGTGCACACCGCGCCGACCCAGAAGGGCAGGTGGATGTTGCTCTCCCCGAGCTTGCCTGCGACCCACGGTGCGGCGGCGCCGCCGACGAAGCGGACGAAGCTGTAGGCCGCGGACGCCGTCGACCGCTCGACGGGGGCGGAGATCATCACGGTCTCGGTGATGAGGGTGTTGTTGACCCCGAGGAACAGCCCGGCGAGCACGACGCCGACGATGAGCACGGTCTTGTTGTCGGTGAACGCGGCCATCATGGCGAGGTCGAGGGCGAACAGCGCGAGGGCCACCATCATCATCGGTAGCGTGCCGAAGCGCCGCTGCAGGCGCGGGGCGAGGAACACCGACGCGACGGCCAGTGCGAGGCCCCAGCCGAAGAAGATGAATCCGATCGAGTACGTGCCCATGTCCAGCGGGAACGGCGTGTACGCGAGCAGTGTGAAGAAGCCGTAGTTGTAGAGCAGCGCGGTGATCGCGACGGTGAGCAGGCCGCGGTGGCGCAGGGCGAGGAACGGTGCGGCGATCGACGTGCGGTGTTCCGGCTTGGGGGCGGACGGCAGCATCACGACGATCAGAATGAACGCGACGGCCATCAGGGCTGCGACGCCGAAGAACGGTGCGCGCCAGCTGATGTTGCCGAGGACACCGCCGACCAGCGGGCCGACGGCGATGCCGATGCCCAGCGCGGCCTCGTAGAGGATGATGGCCCGCGCGACGCCGCCGCTGGCCGCGCCGACGATGGCGGCGAGTGCGGTGGCGATGAACAGGGCGTTGCCCAGTCCCCAGCCGGCGCGGAAGCCGACGATCTGGGCGATGGTGCCGGAGCTTCCGGCCAGCGCCGCGAACACGACGATGACGGCGAGACCGGTCAGGAGGGTCTTCTTGGCGCCGATCCGGCTCGACACCACGCCGGTGATGAGCATCGCGACACCGGTGACCAGCATGTAGCTGGTGAACAGCAGCGACACCTGGGACGGGGTCGCGTTCAGTTGTTCGCCGATCGGTTTGAGGATGGGGTCGACGAGCCCGATGCCCATGAACGCGATGACGCTGGCGAAGGCGACGGCCCACACCGATTTCGGCTGGTGGAGGAGGCTCGGTGGCGCCTCGCTGCTGTTCGTGACGGTTGCGGTCGTGGTGCTCACGGCCACCTCCTTCGATGTGTTTCGGGGTGGATGGGTCGTCAGGCGCGCGCCGGCGACGTGACGATCGAACGCAGTTCGGACAGTCCCTGCGTCAGTCGTTCCAGCTGCCCGGGTTCGAGGTCCGCGAAGTGCGGGGCGAGGGCGCCCGCGATTTCGTTGCGGGCCACGGTCAGCCAGTCGCGTCCGAGGTCGGTGATGGACACCCGGACTGCCCGGGCGTCGTCCGGATCGGGGCGGCGGGCCACGTATCCGCGATCGGCGAGCTTCTGGAGCAGGGCGGTCGCGGATGGTTGCGAGCAGCGGTCGATGCGGGCGAACTCGCTGATGCGGAGTTCGCCGTGGTCGTCGAGCAGGGCGAGGGCACGTGTCCACGGCCGGGGATGGTCCTCGGATCCGAAGGAGCTCGCGAGCCTGGTGAATCGGTGAGAATTCGTGACCAGGTCGACGAGCAGGCTGTGCAGCCGTGTGTCGTCGTCCATGGAAAACATGTTACATAGGCTAACTATCTATGTATACAGGCGCCGGCTGTTCCACTTGTCACACGAGGATGAAACAGCCGGGGGTCAGGCCGACCGGCGGGCGACTTCCTCCACCTGGCGCCGCAGCGTGGCGTCGGTGTTGCGGATCGCCTGCGCGACGAAGGGCTCGATGATCCTGCCGAGCGCCTTGCCCGCGAGCCCACCGGGCAGGTCGTAGCGGAAATCGACCGTCAGGCGGGTCTCGGTCTCGCCGACGGCGTCGAACTGCCACCGCGAGTGGGTGTAGAGGCCATCGATCGACTCGAGCTCGATCAGCGAATTCCGTTCCCACCCAGTGACCTTCACGACCGAACCGAGAGTCTTGGGGCCGATCTTCATCGCGGCGTCGTAGACGGCCCCGAGCCCCCGATCCTGTTCACCGATCGGATCGAACTTGGTGATCCCGAACATCCAGGACGGGACGTGGCGATAGTCGTCGACGTAGTCGAAGGCGCCCGCGACGGGCGCGCCGGCGACGGCCGTGTGATGGATCTCGATCATCGTGACTTTCCTGACGGGTGAGGGGCGCGGGACGGCTGTGTCCGGTACGGCCGGACGGCGTAGTTCTCGAAATCGAAGCGGGCGAGGCGACGGCGCAGGGACCCGGTGGACCACGGCCACGCTGCGAAGTTCCTGCCGTCGGCGTCGAGGTAGTAGCTGCTGCACCCGCCGTTGTTGAACACGGTCGGCTCCAGGCCCTTCTGCACCGCGTCGTTGAACCGGCGGAACGGCTTCTCACGCACCTCGAGCACTTCGATGCCCTGCCGCTCGGCCTGGGTGATTCCGTCGATCACGTAGTCGAGCTGGGTCTCGGCCAGGCCGAGGAACGAGTTGTACACCAGGATGTTCGGGCCGAGCATGATGTACGCGTTCGGTGCGCCGGGTGTCGTGGTGGCCAGATAGGCCTCGGGACTCTTCGACCATTTCTCCGACAGCAGCGCCCCGTCGCGCCCGCGGATCCGGCTCGCGATCGGCGGGTGGCTCACGTCGAAGCCGGTGCCGAAGATGAGGACGTCGACCTCCCGGCGGGTGCCGTCGGCGCCGACGACGACGCGGCCGTCGACCTCGGTGAGGGCGTGCGGGATCAACTCGACGTTGCTCTTCGTCAGTGCCGGGAGATACGTGTTGGACAGCAGGAGGCGCTTGCATCCGAGTGTGAAGTCCGGGGTCAGGGCCGCGCGCAGCGCCGGGTCCGGCACCTGCCGGGCGAGCCAGCGGGTACCGATTGGGTTGAGGAGCCGGGCGGTGCGTTCCCGGCGCATCGCCCAGGTGAGCGTCCGCAGGACGATGTCGAGGATCTGCCGCAGCGCGCGCTGCGTCGTCGGGACCCGCGCGAACACCCACTGCGCGATCCGCGGGAACGGGAAGTCCAGGCGGGGCACCACCCAGGCCGGAGTCCGCTGGAACACGTACAGCGCCTCGACGTCCGGCTGGATCTCGGGGATGAACTGCACCGCGGACGCGCCGGTGCCCACGACCGCGACCTTCTTGCCGGTGAGGTCGACGTCGTGGTTCCAGCGGGCCGAGTGGAAGATGTCGCCGCCGAATCCGTCGATGCCGGGGACCGCGGGAGTGCTGGGTTCGGTGATCGGGCCCGCCGCGAAGATCACGTGCTGGGCGACGATCGTGCCCCGGCTGGTGTCGAGGATCCAGCGTCGGCGCTCGTCCGACCACACGGCCTCGCGGAGTTCGGTGTGCATCGCGATCCTCGACTGCAGGCCGAACTCGGCGACGGTGCGCTCGATGTAGGACAGCAGTTCCGGCTGGAGTGCGAAGTTGCTGCGCCATCCGGGGTTGGGGTTGAACGAGAACGAGTACACCGGTGCCGGAATGTCGACACCGCATCCGGGGTACGTGTTCTCGCGCCACACGCCGCCGACGCGATCGGACTTCTCCAGGACGACGAAATCCGTGATGCCCGCGCGTTCGAGTTTGACGGCGGCGGCGATCCCGGACAGGCCGGCGCCGATCACGACGACGCGCAGGTGCCGCTCGTCTCCGCTGCTCTCGGGTGCTGCGGCGTGCTCGGGGGTGGTCGCTGTCATGTCGCTTTCCTGGGGCGGATCCGGAACGTTCGCCGTCAGTCCATTTAACTGAGACGTGGTGTCACAGTAAAAGGAGCGAGGCGCCTTGGCAAGTGTTCACCGATCGTTTGCGTCTTGACTTATATAAGCAAAGGCTGAAATATAAATCGAGTGCACGCCTTCGACGTACTCGGTGATCCGGTCCGCCGCCGGATTCTCGAGCTGATCGCGGACGACGAGAAGACGTCCGGTGCGGTCAGTGACGTCATCGGTGCCGAGTTCGGAATCTCGCAACCTGCCGTGTCTCAACATCTGAAAGTATTGCGGGAGAACGGATTCGCCACCGTCCGACGCGACGGTCCGCGACGGCTGTATGCGGTGGAGACCGAACCGCTCCGCGACATCGACGCGTGGCTCGGCCAGTTCCGGCGCTTCTGGACGCCGCGGCTCGACGCACTGGCCACGGAGATCGCGCGGGGGCGCCGCAAGCAACGACCGTCCGGCGGGGACGGAACAGACCCGACGCAAGGGAGCGATCGATGATCGATGTGACGCAGCAGATCAACGCGGTACGCCGGTCGGTGGGCAGCCGGACGCTCGAGGCGGGTGAGGCCCGCACCGTGACGATCGGACGCGCCTACGACGCCACGGTGGAGGAGGTGTGGAACGCCTGCACGGACGCCGAGCGAATCCCGCGGTGGTTCATGCCGGTAACGGGCGACCTGCGCCTGCACGGCCGCTACCAGCTCGAAGGCAACGCCGGCGGTGAGATCCTGACGTGTGATCCGCCGAACGGATTCACCGCGACCTGGGAGTACGGCGGCGACGTCAGCTGGATCGACGTGTCCTTCACCGCGGACCCGGGCGGGGGCACCCGTTTCGAGCTGCGGCACACGGCGCACGTCGACGACAAGTTCTGGGACGAATACGGTCCGGGGGCGACCGGTGTCGGCTGGGAGCTCGGCGTCCTGGGGCTGTTCCTGCACCTGGGACCGGGGGAGCCGATGGACCCGAAGGAGAGCGAGGCCTGGTCGGTCAGCGACGAGGGCCGGGAGTTCGTCACGGCCAGTAGCGCGAAGTGGAGGGACGCGAGCATCGCGTTCGGGACTCCGGAGGCCGCGGCGACCGCGGCCGGCGACCGTACGACCGCGTTCTACACGGGAGCCGACGCCGAGGCGGGCTGAACTCGGTCCTGGAAGAATGGCGTGCGTGACCGAGCGTAAGCCTCCCGGGGTGAGCTTCGAGAACTGGATCGACAAGCAGATCCGGCTCGCACAGGAGCGCGGCGACTTCGACAATCTCCCCGGCTCGGGCAAGCCGATTCCGGGGGGCGACGTCGACGACGAACTGTGGTGGGTCAAGAATTACCTCCGGCGCGAGAATCTGCCGACCGATTCGTTGCTCCCCACGCCGCTGCAACTGCGCAGGGAGATCGAGCGGTTGCCCGACACCATCCGTGGAATGCCGTCCGAGCAGGCGGTGCGGGACGTGGTGGCGCAGCTCAACCTGCAGATCGTCGAGTGGTTGCGGGCGCCGTCCGGCCCGCGTATCCCGGTGAGCCCGGTCGACGCGGACGAGGTCGTCGCGACCTGGCGCCGGCAGAAGCAGTACGTGCGGAAGCCGCAGCAGGAATCGCCCCCGGAACCGGCACCGGACCCGTCCCGAGCGGGCAGGCGGTGGTGGCGGCGGGGACGGTGACGGATCATCCCGTCCGGAAGTCACCCGATTCCATCACCCGGGACACGAGCAGTCCCATGACCAGTCCCCAGAAGGCCGCCCCGATGTTGAGGAACTGCACGTTCGAGACGGTCACCAGAAACGTCACGAGCGCGCCGAGCGTGTACCGGGAGCTGAACGCGGCGACGAACGACCCCTGCAGCGCCCGGAGCATCGCCAGACCGCCGAGCGTCGCGACGAACGCGGCCGGGGTGGCCAGCATCAGCTGAACGAACAGTGGGGCGAACAGGCCCACGACCACGGCGAGCAATCCGCAGACGACGGCCGCCGTGTACTGCCGGGTGCGCTGCCCCGACGCCACCAGCAGGGCGTTGGTCGGCCCCGTCAGGCACGTCGACACGGCTCCGACGGCGGAGGTGGCGAGGGACCAGACCCCGCACAGGACGGTGCCGACGTTCATCGGCGGCTTGTGGCCGGCCGACGTCAGCACGGCTGCACCCTGACCGTTCTGCACGACGATGACCGTGATCGCCAGCGGGACGACCAGTTCGGCGATCGCCTGCCAGGTGAACTGCGGAGCCTGGAACATCGGCGCCGCGATCCACGCTGTGCCAGTGCCGGTGGGGTGGAAGCGGCCCGTGACCGCGACCGCGGCCGCGCCGACGAGCAGGGCGCCCAGGATCGGGGGCATCCACCGGCCGAGCGCGGCGCGGGACGCGAGGAGGACGAAGGCGACGACCATCGGAACGGCCACGGCCGCATCGGTTCCCACGGCGTGAACGAGGTCGGTGCCGAACTTCAGGAAGACGCCGGCGACCATCGCCATGACGATCGGCATCGGGAGCATCGCCATGACCTGGCGCACCCGCCCGGTCAGGCCGAGGACGAGGACCAGGAGCCCGGTCACGAGGAACGCCCCGAGCACCTCCGGCCACGACAGGTGGGTGAGCGAGCCGCCGACGATGATCGTGCCGGGGATCGTCCAGAAGAACGCGAGCGGCTGACGGTACAGCCAGCTGGCGAGGACGGTGAGGATGCCGTTGAGGAAGAAGACGCCGAAGATCCACGACGCCATCTGCCCGGGCGACAGTCCGCCCGCGGAACCGGCGGCCAGGATCACGGCCACGGGACCGGTCGCGGAGAAGATCAGCCCGATCAGCCCGTTGGCGGCGTAGGTGCCGCCGAGGTCGCGGAGCAGGCGGCGGGGGCCGGCGGGCGGCCACGGCGGTCGTTCGAAGCGAGGGGGGCGCGCCTGCGCGTCTTCGCTGCGGGCCGGTTCCTCGGTGGTCGTCATGAGGCCTTCCTGCTCGGGCAATGCTCACGATGTACGCAAAGCGGACAGAAGCCCCGCTATGCGTACAAATGGTGTGGTCCGGATCATAACCACCCACAGCCCGGCGTTCCCGGCCGGGCCGTCGAACCCTGGGTGGAGTGCATTCCATCCCTGGGGGCAGCGACACCCGGCCGCCGCCACGACAGACTCGTAAGCGTCGACCCGACACCATCCGCACGACTGATCATGCGAAGAAGGGCCACATGGTGGAACTCAGCCGAAATCCCCGAGAGCGAAGGGCCGTGTACTCGCGGCGCACCACGACGGCACTGGCCGGTGAACCACGATCAGCTGTCGAGCGGACGTCGACGTTCCTGGCCTACGGCCTGCTGGCGTTGTTCGGCGGGCTCGGCGTCTTCGGAACCATCTGTTCCGTCGATGCGATTCCGGACGGCGCCCGCATCGCCGTCGTCCAGCCGGCGCCGACGCAGTCGCATCCGCTCGACCTGCCGCATCCGGCGCCGGACGTCCCCGCGGAACCTGCCCAGACCGGCGTCTGAGTCAGGACGCGACGTCGTCGCGCAGTGCCGCGAGTTCGAGGAGGCGCGGCAGCATGTCCGGCGACGCGATCGAGGGCAGCAGCAGGTCCCACATGTCGGCCAGCCGCTCGTACAGGTCGGCACGCCCGGTCAGCGCCTCGGACACCAACTGCATGCCCGTGAACGAACTGACCAGGAAACGGGCCAGCGCCGCGGGATCGACGGTCGCGCGCAGTTGCCCGGCCTCCCGCGCCTTGCCCGCGAGTGCGACGAGAGTGTCGGTCCAGTCGATGTACGGATCGGTGGCCGGGCCGCGGGACGTCCCGAGCTCGAGGGTCAGTCGCACACCCGCCCGCACGATCGGCTCGGTCAGCAGCTGGCGTGCCATCTCCTTGGCGCACAACAGGATCGCCTCCATCGGTGACTGCGCCGTCGCGAGCACGCGCTGCGCCGCCAGCATCGCCATCGCGTGCTGTTCCTTGATCACCGCCCAGGCCAGCGCCTCCTTGGACTCGAAATGAAAGTACAAGGCGCCCTTCGTGACATCGGCGTAGGAGAGGATGCCGCTCAGGCTCGCGCCGCCGTACCCGAGCTTCTCGAAGCTCAGCGCCGCACCTTCCAATACTTGATGGCGGGTGGCCGCCGCGCGCGCCTGTTTTGCCATCACCTGTGCCTCACAATCGCGGAGTCTCCGTGACATCCACTCTCCAGTCAACCACTGTTCGGACCGGTAACCTCGGCACATCCGAAAGCGTGGGAGGAAGACGTGAAGTCGAAGAACAACTGGGGTGCCGAGCACGCGGTGTTCGCCGGTGCGACGCTGGCCACCGTGGTCGGAGCCGTCACCGGGCGGGAGCGGCTGCAGCGCGCGGCGAAACCACTGATCGCGCCCGCGCTCGCCGTCCGGGTGCTGCGCAGGCGCGCGGGCACCGACCCCGCCGACGTCGCGCTTCTCCTCGCCGGGCTCACCGCCGCGACCGTGGGGGACGTCTTCATGATCGACCCCGACGACGACGCCCGTCTCGTGCGCGGCGCGTCCTCGTTCGCCGTCATGCAGGTCGCCTACTCCGCGCTGCTGCTGCGCCGGGGCGCCCGTCCCACCGTGCCGGCCTTGCTGCCCCGGCTCTCGGGGTGGGCAGGGGCGGCGGCGCTGCTCCGTGGGCGCGCGAAGGAGGTCGCCGCACCGTTGACCGCGTACGGCTCGCTACTCGGTACCACGTCGAGCCTCTCGGCCGATCCGTCCCTCGCGCCCGGCGCCGACATCGTCGCGAAGGTGGCCGTGCCGGGAGCCGACCGACGCAGCTGGCTCGGCGTGGGCGGTTTGCTGTTCACCGCCTCCGACGGCCTGATCGTGTTGCGGCGCTTGGTCATCCGGGGAGAACGGGGCAGGGCCGCGGCCGAAGGGCTGATCCTCGCCAGCTACGCCGCGGCCCAGCTGATGCTCGTCGAGGGCATGCTCGCGCTCGGGCGGCATCGAATCACGGGCAGAGCATGATGTGGTCCCGGTCGTTCGGGTCCACCAGGATGGTGATCGTCTCGCCGGGCACGAATCGGGTCGCGTTCTCCCGCCGTACCTCGTAGACCACGCGTCCGGCGTAACTCTCCGAGCCGGGCACGGTCAGCCGGAGGTCCAGTTCGGTGAGTTCTCCGTCGTCCGGGGTGCGGCGAAGCGGGGTGACGTGCTCGATGCGGGCCCAGCCCTCGAGTCCGTGCCGTTCGAGTTTGCGGTTGGCGCGGCTGGGCCGCCCGGCCGCCATCATCCCGAATCCCAGCGCCGAGCCGAAGGCCGCGACCAATCCCATGATCTGGTACGGGATGGTGGCCGGCGGGGTGTGCTGGATCAACCATCCCAGCCAGACGGCGAGGACGATGACGTAGCCGACCGTGACGAAGCAGACCGTCCGCACGATGCGCTGATGATTCATCGATAGCCTCCACCTCCAGATTAACCCGTCCCGGCCTCGCCGAAGCGGCCCCGTCGCCGCACTGCCGTTAGAGTGCAGTGTCGGCAGCAGGTAAGCGTGTGTGGAGGTGGCCGTATGGCGTGGCGTCGGGTGTCGTTGGTGTGTCTGAGCATTGGCTCGGCCATGATGCTCGCAGGGTGTGGTGGGTCCTCGGACGCGGTGGCTCCGCCGACGTCGACGACGACGGCCGCGGCCTCTGTGACCACCACCACGACCACGGTTCCACCGACCACCACGACCACGACCGTCGCGCCGCCGCCGACGACGACGGAGGCGCCGACCACGACGCTCGTCGACGTCCCGTACGAGCACAACGAGTCGTACTTCTTCACGTCTCCGGACGGCGGGTTCCAGTGCGGCATCATCAAGCTGCCGAACCGCACCGAGGCAGGCTGCCAGGGGTCGACGACCCCGGTGCCCCCGCGTCCGGACGACTGCATGGTCGACTGGGGTCACGGCATCCGCGTCGAGAACGACGGCGAGGCGTCGTTCATGTGTGCCGGCGGCCTCGTCTACACGTCGGGCGGCGACGAACCGGACGCGGCCCTGCCCGCCGGCTCGAAACTGACCAAGCTCGGCTACACCTGCGGCACCACCGCCACGGCCGTCACGTGCACCAACGACGAGACGTCGCACGGATTCACCGTCGCCCCCGATTCGAACAAGACGTTCTGACGTCGTGAGCGGAGTCGAGACCGGCCCGGTGGAGGCCGAGGTCGCCGAGACGGGTCCCACCGAATGGGGGGAGAACCCGAACGGCGTCGGCCCGTGGACCGAGGAGCACGACACCCCGGTCCCTGCCGACCCGCGTTACGACCCCGAACTGCTGGCCGGCGGCGATCGCCGCAACGTGGTCGACGCCTACCGGTACTGGACGCGGGAGGCGATCGTCGCGGACATCGACAGCCGTCGTCACCCGCTCCACGTGGCCATCGAGAACTTCGGGCACGACGCGAACATCGGGACGGTGGTGCGCACCGCGAACGCATTCGCCGCGGCGGCGGTCCACATCGTGGGACGTCGACGCTGGAACCGGCGCGGCGCCATGGTCACCGACCGGTACCAGCATGTCCTCCACCACCCGGACGTCGACGGACTCGTCGACTTCGCACGTGAGAGGGATCTCACCATCGTGGCCGTCGACAACACGCCCGGGTCGGTGCCGCTCGAGACGGCGAACCTGCCCCGCGACTGCGTGCTCCTGTTCGGCCAGGAGGGGCCGGGAGTCACCGACCAGGCGAAAGGGGTTGCGGCGATGACGGTGTCGATCGCCCAGTTCGGTTCCACCCGCAGCATCAACGCGGGCGTCGCCGCGGGAATCGCCATGCATGCGTGGGTTCGTCAGCACGCCGACCTCGACCGTGCGTGGTAGCGGAACCCCCGGCGAATAGGCAAGATCAACTCTTATGCAGGACTCGTGGTCGGCGCGCGCGGACGCCGCTGAAGAAGCGGTGGTGAGCAGGCACCTTCGCCGGCTGTGGGCGCTCCCGGGCACCACCCTGGGCGTCGTCGCCTGGCCGGCGGTGCGGCGCGAACGGCTGTTCTTCAGCTGGCACTACTGGTGGCAGGCCCACCTGCTCGACTGCGCCGTCGACGCACTCGAACGCGACCCCACGCCGCGCCGTCGTCGTCGCATCGTGAAACTGGCGCGCAGCCACCGTCTCCGGAACGTGTCGGGCTGGACCAACAACTACTACGACGACATGGCCTGGCTGGGGATCGCCCTCGAACGTGCCCAGCGAATGCACTTCATAGACAACAGAAGTGCGGTGCAGGCGCTCGAATCCCAGTTGTTCGACGCCTGGGCGCCCGAGGCGGGGGGCGGCATCCCGTGGCGGAAGGGCTCGAATTTCTACAACGCACCCGCCAACGGGCCCGCCGGGATCATGCTGGCCCGCACCGGAAAGCTGTGGCGCGCCCAGGCCACGGCCGACTGGATCGACGACACGCTGCGGGACGTGCGCACCAACCTGATCGTCGACGGCATCCACCCGGGCGGCGAAATCGAACGGAACATCTACTCCTACTGTCAGGGTGTGGTGCTCGGACTCGAAACCGAACTCGCCGTGCGCCTCGGTTCGCCGCGGCACCGCAACCGGACCCATCGGCTGGTCGACGCCATCGACGAGCATCTCGCACCCCACGGCGTCATCGACGGCGGCGGTGGGGGAGACGGGGGCCTGTTCAACGGGATCCTCGCGCGGTATCTGGCGCTGACCGCGGTGATGCTGCCGTGGGAGTCGCCCGCCGACATCCGGGCACGGGAGATCGCCGCCCAGCTCGTGCTGACCTCCGCGGAATCGGCGTGGGAGAACCGGCTGCAGATCGAGGGGCAGCCGCTGTTCGGCCACGATTGGACCGAGCAGGCGCAGCTACCGGGGCTGGGCGGGGGAATCGCCACGTTCACCGGGGGCACCGTGCGCTCGTCCGGGATCCCGGAACGCGACATGTCCGTCCAGCTCGGTGGCTGGATGCTGATGGAGGCCGCGCACACGGTGTCCGCCGCGGGGTACCCACGACGCTAGGCGACGGTTCGAATCACGCGAAAAATAACCGTATCGCCCCGGATTCGGCGCTGTTAGACAGTTCGTTATGTCAGATCAACAGCGGCAGCTGAGTCTCAACGCGTTCATCTACCCGGCCGGGCACCACGAGTCGGCGTGGCGCCACCCGCTCACGACGCCCGAGCGGCTGTACGACGTCTCCTACTTCCAGGAGATCGCACGGACCGCGGAAGCCGCGAAGCTGGATGCGATCTTCTTCGCCGACGGCCCCGCGCTGCGCAGCGACGTCGAGCACGGCGCAGCGGGAGCGCTCGAGCCGATCACGCTGCTGACGGCCATCGCGACGGCCACCGAACGGATCGGGCTGATCGCGACCGCGTCCACGACGTACTTCGAGCCCTACAACCTCGCGCGGCTGTTCGCGTCCCTCGACCACATCTCCCGCGGCCGGGCCGGCTGGAACATCGTGACCACCGGAACCGAGGTGGCGGCCGCCAACTTCGGGCTGCCCAGCCACCCGGACCACGCCGACCGCTACGCGCGGGCGCGGGAGTTCGTCGACGCGGCCGTCAAGCTGTGGGACAGCTGGGAGGACGACGCCATCCGCATCGACAAGGCCGCAGGCATCTACGCGGACCCGTCGAAGATCCACGAGATCAATTACGTGGGACGCCACCTGCGGGTGCGGGGTCCGTTCAACGCGCCGCGCTCGCCGCAGGGATACCCGGTGCTGGTGCAGGCGGGTGCGTCCAACGAGGGTCGCGCGTTCGCGGGCCAGTACGCCGAGGCCATCTTCACCGCGCACCAGCGGCTGTCGGACGGGCAGGCGTTCTACGCGGACGTCAAGCAGCGTGCGCTGCAGTTCGGCCGCAACCCGGAGCACGTGAAGATCCTCCCCGGCATCAGCCCGTTCCTCGGCGACACCGAGGCCGAGGCGCGTGAGCTGGAGCGGGAGTTCAACGAACTCACCTCGCCCGAGTACGGAATCGCCCAGCTGGAGAGTCTCACCGGTTCGAGCGTGCGGCACCTCGATCTCGACGCCCCCGTGCCCGCCGGACTGTTCGGGGACGCCGGCGACGTCACGGACAACAAGCAGAGCCGTCTGCAGGTGATCGCCGGCATCGTCGAGCGGGAGAACCCGACCCTGCGCGGACTGCTGCACCGCCTCGCCGGCGCGCGTGGTCACCGGGTGGTGGTCGGAACGCCGGTGCAGGTGGCCGACACCATCGAGGAATGGTTCACCCAGGGTGCCGCGGACGGTTTCAACGTCATGCCGCCGTACTACCCGGGCGGTCTCGAGATGTTCGCGCAGAAGGTGGTCCCGATCCTGCAGGAGCGCGGACTGTTCCGCACCGAGTACGCGGGCACCACGCTGCGCGACCACTTCGGGTTGCCACGCCCCGAGAGCCAGTACGCGGAGGTGCCGGGCGCCGTCGCGCAGTAGTCGCGGGACGAGGTCTCGCCCACACCGATCATCTTCCGCGCCCGATGTGACATTCGTTCCGTTCGACTAGACGAATGTGACATCGGGCGTGGGCGTGGGCGGCCGCCGGAGGGAACGCGCGGTGCTAGTCGAGGACTTCCTCGACGGCCACGTCTTCGGGCGGCCGCGCCATCTCCTGCCGGTAGTGCCACACCCCGAGGCCAGTGCCGATCACCAGCAGCGTGACCATCCCGACGAGCACCGCAGGCATCAGCCACGACACCCGGTCGAGGAACGAGCCGAAGTAGAAGCCGATGAGCAGCAGCACCGGCGCCCAGAACACGGCGCCGATGCTGCTGGCGATCGTGTACTTGGTGTGGTTCATCTTGGCCGCACCGGCGACCAGCGGGCACAGCGTGCGGATCCACGGAATCCAGCGGGCGACGAGGACTGCCCAGAATCCGTGCTTCTCCAGCAGGACATTCACCTTGTGGAGATTGGTGTAGTTGAGATACTTCCCGCCCTTGCGGGCGTGGATGCGGTTGCCGGTGCGGTGACCGATGACGTATCCCACCTGATTTCCGCAGATGGCGGCGATCATCGCGCCGACCGACAGCGCCCACACGTGGCCCGTGCCGGAGGCGTGATTGGCCAGCACGATCCCGGCGGTGATCAGCATCGAGTCGCCGGGCAGGAACAGGCCCAGAATCACGGCGCACTCGATGAACACGAACGTGAGGACGACGACCCAGACCAGCGCTGGACCGGCCGAGACGAGAGGCCCGAAACTGCCTGCTGCCGTGGTGACCATCGTCAGTGCGCTACCCCGATCGGTTTCAGGAGGTGGGATCGGTGGGGGTGGTGACGGGCTGTGCGTCCTCGGCCGGGGCGCTGTCGTTCTGGCGGGACTTCAGGATGCGCTTGCCCACCTCGACGATGATCGGCAGGACGGACACGAAGACGATCAGCAGGAAGATGACGTCGACGTTGTCGCGGATGAACTCGATCTGACCGAGCAGGTAGCCGAGCAGTGTGACGCCGGCGCCCCACAGGATGCCGCCCACGATGTTGTACGTGAGGAACAGCGAGTACTTCATCCGCGACGCACCCGCGACGACCGGCGCGAACGTGCGCACGATCGGGACGAACCGGGCCAGGATGATCGTGATCGGGCCGTGCTTCTCGAAGAAGGCGTGCGACTCGTCGATGTACTTCTTCTTGAAGAACCGCGCGTCGTCGGACTTGAACAGGGCGGTCCCGCCCTTGATGCCGATGAAGTAGCCGACCTGGTCGCCGAGGATCGCGGCGATCGGGATCAGAACCAGGAGCACCCAGAGGGGAGCGAACGGTTCGATCTCCGTCGACTTCGACGCTGCGATGAGTCCCGCGGTGAAGAGGAGCGAGTCGCCGGGGAGCAGGGGGAACAGCAAACCGGACTCGATGAAGACGACCAGGAGAAGTCCGACGAGCACCCAGGTGCCGAAGGAGTTGAGGAGGTTCACGGGGTCGAGGAATCCCGGCAACAACGCGAGGTTGGTCACGGAATCCGATGCTGCCTGCACAATCACGGCCCTCAGCGTACCGGCGTATTCCCCGACTGTCGGAATACTGCAGGTCATGGAGTTTCCGCCGGGGTGGCGAAGGGCCGAATCGAGGTGCCACGACAGCCACCGGGAGACGTACGCTAACGGTATTGCCATACTGCAAGGACCACATCGCGCGCTGCGCTGATCGCGCGCGCCGAAATCGACTCTTTATGGAGGACTGCCGCCGTGCCAATCGCGACTCCCGAGGTCTACGCCGAGATGCTTGGTCGGGCCAAGGAGCACTCCTTTGCCTTCCCCGCCATCAACTGCACTTCTTCCGAAACCATCAACGCCGCCATCAAGGGCTTCGCGGACGCCGGCAGTGACGGCATCATCCAGTTCTCGACCGGTGGCGCCGAGTTCGGTTCGGGCCTCGGCGTCAAGGACATGGTGACCGGTGCGGTCGCCCTCGCCGAGTTCGCTCACGTGATCGCCGCGAAGTACGACGTCACGATCGCCCTGCACACCGACCACTGCCCCAAGGACAAGCTGGACACGTTCGTCCGCCCGCTCCTCGAGATCTCGCGCCAGCGCGTCGAGGCCGGCCGCAACCCGCTGTTCCAGTCCCACATGTGGGACGGTTCCGCCGTTCCGATCGACGAGAACCTGGAGATCGCCCAGGAGCTCCTCGCGAAGGCGAAGGCAGCCAACATCATCCTCGAGGTCGAGATCGGTGTCGTCGGTGGTGAAGAGGACGGCGTGGAAGCCGAGATCAACGACAAGCTCTACACCTCGCCCGAGGACTTCGAGAAGACGGTCGACGCGCTCGGCACCGGCGAGAACGGCAAGTACCTGCTGGCTGCCACGTTCGGCAACGTGCACGGCGTCTACAAGCCGGGCAACGTGAAGCTGCGTCCCGAGGTGCTCGAGACCGGCCAGAAGGTCGCCGCCGCGAAGCTCGGCCTGTCCGACGGTTCGCAGCCGTTCGACTTCGTCTTCCACGGCGGATCGGGCTCGCTGAAGTCGGAGATCGAGGCCGCGCTCAACTACGGCGTCGTCAAGATGAACGTCGACACCGACACCCAGTACGCGTTCACCCGCCCGATCGTGGGCCACATGTTCGCCAACTACGACGGCGTGCTGAAGGTCGACGGCGAGGTCGGCAACAAGAAGGTCTACGACCCCCGCAGCTACCTGAAGAAGGCCGAGGCCGGCATGACGGCCCGCGTCATCGAGGCCTGCAACGACCTCAAGTCCGCGGGACGTTCCGTCTCCGGATAGGCGCTTCGCGCTCGTGCGCCTTTCCGGTAGTTGCAGCTACCGGAAAGGCGCACAGTCGTTTAGCGGGGGTCGCAGATCTTCCAGGTGCCGTCGACCTTCTCGAGGTTGAACGTGCGCCACGACTGCTCGCTCGGGTTGGCGGCCGTGTGGGCCTTCACCTGGGCGATGGCCGTGTCACCGGTGATCTGCACCGCGTCGACGCCGCCGACCACCGGAATGTTCTGCTGCGTCACCGCGACCTGGTGGACCTCGGCGAAATCCTGATCGGAAATGCCCTGGTAGTACTCGGCGAGGCTGCCGCAGGTGCTGGTGCGCAGCGTCGCCAGGTCACCCTGGGCGAGGGCAGCGACGAACGTGTCGATCGTTCCCTGCACCTGAGCTTCGGGTGAGTTCTCGGCCTGGTTGTTGTTGTAGACCACGATCCCGGCGACCGCGATGGCGGCGACGACGATGACGCCCGCGGCGATCGCGGCGAACAGCCATGCCTTTCCGTGTTTCTTCGCAGGCTTCTCGGCCGCGGCGACGCGCTGCGGCGCGCTCTGCTGGGGTGGCAGCACCCGCTGCGGCGCGGCCTTCGGCGGTGCGGGCGCCGGGCGCGGGGGAGCGGGCGGCGGGGGAACGGGGCGCGAGTTCTGGGGCGGCTGAGCCGGGTTCGGCCGAGACTGATTAGCCGGGGCGGCGGCGGGCCGGGGCGGCGGAGGCGTCATGGGGATGGCGACGGTCTCCGCGTCGGATGCCGGCTTCGATTGCCCCTGTGGCTTCGGGTTCTGGGCGGCCGGCGGGCGCTGCATCTTCACCGTCGCGGCCTCGGGCGTGGACGGTGCGCCCGCCTGCGTGGGGATCGCCGTCGTGGCCGCCTCGGACGCCTTCGCCTCCCGTTTCGCTGCCTGCGGGCGCGGTGCCGGCGGCTTGGGCAGTGGGGACTGCGGCTCGGCGGGCTTGTCCGCCGCCTGCTCGGGGGTCTTCTTCTGTGGAGGCTTCGGCTCGGGCGACTTCGGTGCGGTGGGCTCGGCGTCCGGCGCCGGCTTGACGTCCTGCGCCGCCTTTGCGGCCTGCGCGGGCTTCTCGGCCTGGGCAGGCTGCGAGGACTTCGCAGGCTTCGCGGTCGCGTCGGCCTTGCCTGCGGTGGTGTCGGCCGCGGCCGGACCGGACGATGCGTCCGTGGCCGGCTTCTGAGTCGATTCGTCTTTCTTCGGGTCCTGCACGCGCTGCCCCTCGGTCTGCAGAGAAATGAACGTTGGAGGCAGCCTAACGACATCGCGAGTCATCGGAGACCACGCCAGGGCGCGTCGCGGACGCGGGCCGACGCACAGACGTCGCCGCGGCGGGGGCACAATAGGCGCATGACGTCTTTCGGTGACCTTCTCGGACCACAGCCCACGCTGCTTCCCGGGGACGACGAGGCCGAGTCGGCCCTGTTGAACCACGAGGATCCGGCTTCCGTCGCAGCCTCCCATCCCACCGCATCCATCGCGTGGGCCTACCTGGCCGAGGCCGCCCTCGACGCCGACCAGACCATCACGGCCTACGCCTACGCGCGCACCGGGTACCACCGTGGCCTGGACCAGTTGCGTCGCAACGGCTGGAAGGGTTTCGGCCCCGTTCCCTACGGTCACGAACCCAACCGCGGTTTCCTCCGCTGCGTCGCCGTCCTGGCGAAGGCGGCGAAGGCGATCGGCGAAACGGACGAGTACGCGCGGTGCCTCGACCTGCTCGAGGACTGCGATCCCCGAGCCGCCGAAGCGCTTGGCGTCGGTTAACGCCCTCAGCACGGCGAAAGTCCGCGGCCGGGACGGGCTGAAGACCTCGGTCCACCGACTGCGGGTGTCGGCGCTGCCCATCCTGCAGTGCGCGATCGCGGCCGGTGCCGCGTGGTGGGTGGCGACGGTGGTGATCGGTCACACGACGCCGTTCTTCGCACCCATCGCCGCGGTGGTGTCGCTGGGGCTGTCGCTCGGCGCCCGCCTGCGTCGTTCCGTCGAGTTGGTGGCCGGTGTCACGATCGGGATCGGGGTCGGCGACCTCATCGTCTCCGTCATCGGGAGCGGCACCTGGCAGATCACCCTCGTCGTCATGCTGGCGATGTCCGCGGCGGTCCTGCTGAACAGCGGACCGATCTTCTCGATGCAGGCGGGCAACTCCGCGGTGCTCGTGGCGACGCTGCTGCCTCCCGGCGGCGCCGCGGGAATCAACCGCATGGTGGACGCCCTGACCGGTGGTCTGGTGGGCATCGCCGTCGTCGCACTGATTCCCACGCATCCGGTGGGGCGGGCGCGCAAGTACGCCGCGAACGTCCTCGGGACGGCGTCCGAGGTGATGCAGTTGGTGGCCGACGGATTGGTGGCCAACGACGACAAGCCCATCGAGGAGGCGCTGCAGAAGGCGCGGGCAACGCAGGCGTCCATCGATACGCTGCGGACCCACCTCGCGGGCGGCCGCGAGATCAGCCGCATCTCGCCGCTGTACTGGAACACCCGCGGCAGGCTCGAGCGACTCACCGCGGCCGCGGACCCACTCGACAACGCGCTCCGCAATATCAGGGTGCTGGCACGGCGGTCGCTCACGCTGGTGCGTGACGACGAGATTCTCAACCCACGGCTCGTCGACCAGGTGGAGAAGCTCGCCCACGCGCTGGAAACCCTTCGGCAGATGGCGCTCGCGGACCCCGGTCAGCAACCCGACCAGGCCGAGGCGGCGCGGGTACTGCGGTCGGTGGCGTCCGGGTTGAAACCCGAACTGGTGGAGAACGCGGGCCTGTCGGCCACCGTCGTCTTCGCGCAGATCCGGTCGCTGACCGTCGACCTTCTGCAGGTCGCAGGGCTGAAACGCATCTCGGCCATCGCGACCCTGCCGCCGACGGTGGAGAAACCGGCGTATCGTCCCGAACTCTGACCTCCCGAGCGCGCTGTTGAACATATGCGCATGTACGCATATGATCGGCACAACTCGGGAGGAGGCTCACGCATGGGAGTCGGTCACGGACATTCGCACGGCCACACACAAGGTGCCGGTGAGGTAGGCCCGTCACGGGGGCGGATCCGCCGCATGGTGATCGCCCTCGTCATCCTTCTCGCGTTCCTGGTCCTCGAGGTCGTCGTCGGTCTGACCGTCAACTCGCTGTCGCTGCTCGCCGACGCCGGGCACATGCTGACCGACGTCGTCGGAATGTCGATGGGCCTCGTCGCCCTCCTCCTCGCTCGCAAGGGCAGTGCCACCGCCGCCCGGACCTTCGGCTGGCACCGCGCCGAAGTGCTCACGGCCATGGCCAACGCCGCGATGCTGCTCGCCGTCGCGATCTGGGTGTTCTACGAGGCCATCTCCCGCATCGGCGACGCCCCCGAACTTCCCGGCATGGCGCTGATCCTCACCGCGTCCGTCGGTCTCGCCGCGAACCTCGTGGTGATGCTCATGCTGCGCGCCGATTCCAAGGACAGCCTGGCCGTCCGCGGTGCCTACCTCGAAGTGCTCGCGGACGCCGTCGGCAGCGTCGGCGTGCTCATCGCCGGCGGCGTCGTGCTGGCGTTCGGCTGGAGCTACGCCGACATCATCGTCGGTGTCCTCATCTCGCTGTGGGTGGTGCCGCGGGCGATGAAACTCGCTGCCGCGTCACTGCGCATCCTCACCCAGGCCTCACCGGAGGACGTCGACGTGGAATCGGTGCAGGCCGACCTCGAGGCGCTACCCGGAGTCACCGGCGTGCACGACCTCCACGTGTGGACCCTCACCACCGGAATGGACGTGGCCACCGTCCACCTCACCACCGACGCCGACTCGTCCGTCGTCCTCGAGGCGGCTCGGACCGTCCTCGAGAGCCACCACCTGTCGCACGCGACCGTGCAGGTCGAGTCCACCGCCAACGGACGGCACTGCGCCGAGAACGTCACCTGGTAGACCCTGTCTGTTTCGTCCGGTATCGCGGCGGGAAATCGTTGTGGGACGACTCACGGAAGGGAACACCATGTCCACTCTCGCAGCGTTCGCACGACCCGCCGCCATCGCCGCACTCGGTGCGGCCGCCCTCTTCGCAGCACCCGCCGCCGCCTCCGCCGCGCCGTTCATGCCCGATCCGCTGGCGAACTGCAAGCCGGCCGCGACACTGGATGTCGAGAAGGAGGGCAACCAGGTCGAGTGGGAGTTCGAGGGGCCGACAGATGCGACCACCGACGCCCAGGTGACCTACCTGAACATCGGCCAGGCACCGACGATCGGCACGTCCGGGCCGCTGACGAACGGTGACGGTGTCGATAAGGAACTCCCGGGCTTCACCGCCCATCTTATTCCCGGCGGGACCTACGATCCGGACGGCCCGAAGGGGCCTCTCGCCGCCTGCACCCTCGGATTCGGATTCGCCGTCACGCAGTGACCGTCATTTGGTGAACCGGGTGACCCCGGCGCCCGGCCGCCACAGGTCGACGTACAGATGTTCGCCGTCGACGGTGGTGTGCACCACCTCGTCGAGGTCGAGTTCGAAGACGTCCGCCTCGGGGATCTCGTCGGGGTAGTGCTTGAGGATCTGCAGTTTCCGTTCGCCGAGGATCTCCCGGGCGCGGCCGCTGATCTTGGCGTCGCCGCCCTCCATCGTGTGGTGACCGGGGTTGCTGTGGAGGGAGTACCGCGGATCGCGTTGCAGGTCCTGCACTTTCCGCGCGCCGACCATCGAGCCGAGCAGCAGTGCGCCCTCGTGGAACTCGACCTCGGTGCCGCTCACCCGCGGCGAGCCGTCCTTGCGGAGCGTCGCCAGCACGTGGTGCTTGTGCGCCTCGAAGCGCGCGGCGACGGCCTTGGCGAGGTCGGGTGCTTCGGTCTCGAACTGCGTCCAGTTGGTCATGCCGACCAGTGTGCGCCCCTACCCCTGACATCTACTGTCAGGGATTTTCTCTAGACTCGGAGGATGCGTTCGAGTCGGCTCGTCGAGGTGATGCTGCGGCTGGAGGGCAGTCGCGGGGCCACCGCTCAGCAACTGGCGGACGAGCTGGGCGTCTCGGTCCGCACGGTGTATCGCGACGTCACGGCCTTGTCGGCGGCGGGGGTCCCGTTGTGGACGGAAAGCGGACCGGGAGGCGGGATCCGGTTGCTGGACGGCTGGCAGTCGAAACTCGGCGGCATGACGGGGGAGGAGACGTCCGCGTTGATGTTGCTCGGGGTCCCGTCGATCGCGGACGATCTCGGTCTTCGCGACGTCACCGCGGCGGCGCAGTCGAAGTTGCTGGGGGCGTTGCCGGTCCCGCTGCGGGCCGGGGCGCAGCTGTGGCGGGACCGGCTCTACGTCGACGCTCCCGGTTGGTTCGACGGGCCACGCGACAACGGCGACCTCCCGGTGGTCGCGTCCGCGGTGCTCGAGGGGCGGCGACTGGGCATTCGCTACCGCAAGGGGAACCGTTCGACGGCAAGAACACTCGACCCGCTGGGTTTGGTGGCGAAGGCCGGCGTCTGGTATCTCGTCGCGCAGCATCGGGGTCGGACGCTGTCGTACCGCGTGTCGCGGATCAGTGACGCGACCGTGCTGACGCAGGCGGCGGTGCGGCCCGGCAATTTCGATCTGGGTGCGTGGTGGACGGCCTCGGTGGCCGAATTCGACCGTGCGCTCCTGCGATTCCGGTGCCGGGTGCGGCTCTCGCCCGCGGCGTGGCGCCGGCTGCGCCGGGTGGTCGGGGTGGAGGCCGCTCGAGTCGAGCCCGGCCCGCCCGACGACGACGGCTGGGTCGCAGTCGACCTGCTGCTCGAGGCGGAGGACGTGGCCCTCGACCAGCTGACCGCACTCGGTGGGGAAGTCGAAGTACTCCAGCCGCAGTCGCTGCGGGAATCGCTGCGCGCGGTGGGAGAGGCGATCGCTCGCCGAAATGTGGGTGCTCCGCACCTGTGAGTACTTGTTAACCGCCCGCGGTTAAAAAGTACTCACAGCCAGAAGCGCATCAGGTAGTTGCCGTACTGCGCGTAGATTTCCGGCACCCCGGACAGTTCGAACAGCCGGTAGATGAAGTCGAAGAACACCACGTTGATCGACGGCACGAACAGCAAGGCCACGAGGATCAGCAGCCCATACGGTTTGAACTGGTCGACGGACCTGCGGGTGCGGGGCGGCAGGAACGGCTCCAGGGCGGCGTACCCGTCGAGTCCGGGCACCGGCAGGAGATTGAGTACGGTCGCCATCACCTGCAGAAAGGCGAGAAAGCTCAGACCCGTCCAGAACACCAGGTGGTCGCCGCCGAGTCCGAACCAGCGGATCACCGCGAGGAGGACGATCGCCGACACCAGATTCACGGCAGGCCCGGCGAGTGACACCCGGGCCTGCACCTTCGGCGGGAACAGTCCGGTGCGCAGGTACACGGCGCCGCCGGGCAACCCGATCCCGCCGAGCGCGATGAACAGCACCGGCAGGCCGATCGACAGCAGCGGGTGGCTGTACTTCAGCGGGTTGAGCGTGAGGTAGCCGCGCACCTCGACGTCGGTGTCGCCGTGCCGCCACGCCGTGTACGCGTGTGCGAACTCGTGGAGGCAGAGCGTCACCACCCATCCCGCGACCACCAGCAGGAACACTCCGACGTGCCCGAGGACCGATTCCCGCTCGGCACGCCAGGCGAGCACACCGCCGGCGACCGCGACCGCGACGACGAGCAGGAAGACCGGACTGGGACGGACCGCGGTGGTCCGCGCCCTGGGCAGGTTCATCGGACCAGCAGCCACTCTTGGTCGTGGCGGTAGAACGTCGAACGCTTGACGTCGCGGGGGTTCGGCACGCCGTCGCGGGTGAGGGCCGCGGCGGGCGACCCGAGTTGCACGGCGCGACCCTCGACCCAGCGGCGCGGCAGCCAGCGCCTACGGGGCTCGACCGACGCGCGCAGGCCGGGCATCCGCGGGGTCGGGGTGACGTTCATGTTCGTCGTCGTCCCCGAGAACAACCGGGTGTCGTCGACGTAGGCCTCGCCGACGAGCGGACCGCCGTCCGGGCCCGTGACGGTGGCGCATCCGACGAGCGCGATCCCCGCGTCGTCGCGGATCAGGGGGACCGGTCTGGCCGTCCCCTTCAGCGCGGTGCGGGCGCCGCGGGCACCCGCGGACAGGTGGTAGGCCTCCGTCGCCTCCGAGCGGTGCTCCGCGACGTAGGCGAGTTCGATGTGCAGCCGTTCGGTGCGCATCAGCCGGGTCAGGGTGGCCGCGAGGGCGGCGTCGCTGCCCACCACGATCAGCCGTGGATCCGCGACCACCTGCAGCTTGGAGAAGACCTCGTCGAAGTCGTCCTTGTCCGGAACGGTGGGTGCGCTCGAGGCGGAAATGGAGCCCAGAGGTAGGGGAAGCGGCGCGTCGCCGCAAATGAGCACTACGGGGGTCAACGCCACTCCTCGCCCGGATGTCCCGCCGCGATTTCCGCAGCTTCCCTTTCGGATCATCCTAGTGGCACGCCCGAGTTGGGCTCCCCGGCCGTACTGTGGGGTCTGTTCTCCGGGCCCTCGGCTAGACTGTTCCCCCGGCCACTGCCTACGAACGGCAGGACCACGCAGTCGGATACGACTGTACGTCGACCGTAGGAGACAACGTCATGCCGGCAATCGTCCTGATCGGCGCCCAGTGGGGCGACGAGGGCAAGGGCAAAGCTACCGATCTACTGGGCGGACGCCTGCAGTGGGTGGTGCGCTACCAGGGCGGTAACAACGCCGGACACACAGTGGTACTCCCCAACGGCGACAAGTTCGCACTGCATCTCATCCCGTCCGGAATCCTCACTCCGGGAGTGACGAACGTCATCGGCAACGGTGTCGTTGTGGACCCGGGAGTGCTGCTCACCGAACTCGCCGGACTCGACCAGCGGGGCGTGGACACCAGCCGCCTGCTGCTCTCGGCGGACGCGCACCTGATCATGCCGTACCACGTGGCCATCGACAAGGTCACCGAACGCTTCCTCGGGGCCAAGAAGATCGGCACCACCGGCCGCGGTATCGGGCCGTGCTACCAGGACAAACTGGCGCGTGTCGGCGTCCGCGTGCAGGACGTGCTGGACGAGAAGATCCTCACCCAGAAGGTCGAGGCGGCACTCGAGTTCAAGAACCAGGTGCTCGTCAAGATCTACAACCGCAAGGCCCTCGACCCGCAGCAGGTCGTCGACGAGGTGCTCGAGCAGGCCGACGGTTTCAAGCACCGCATCGCGGACACGCGTCTGCAACTCAACGAGGCACTCGAACGCGGCGAGACGGTGCTGCTGGAGGGTTCGCAGGGCACGCTTCTCGACGTCGACCACGGCACCTACCCGTACGTGACGTCGTCCAACCCGACGTCCGGTGGCGCAGCGGTCGGTTCGGGCATCGGCCCCACCAAGATCACGACGGTGCTCGGCATCCTCAAGGCGTACACCACGCGCGTCGGTTCGGGCCCGTTCCCGACCGAACTGTTCGACCAGAACGGCGAATACCTCGCCAAGACCGGCGGCGAGGTGGGTGTCACCACGGGCCGTGCCCGGCGCACCGGATGGTTCGACGCCGTGATCGCCCGTTACGCAACGCGTGTCAACGGCATCACCGACTACTTCCTCACCAAGCTCGACGTGCTCAGCAGCCTCGACACCATCCCGATCTGCGTCGGCTACGACGTCGACGGTGTGCGGCACGACGAGATGCCCATGTCGCAGACCGACGTTCACCACGCGAAGCCGATCTACGAGGAAATGCCCGGCTGGTGGGAAGACATCTCCCACGCCCGGACGTTCGAGGAGCTTCCGAAGAACGCGCAGAACTACGTCCTGCGCCTCGAGGAACTGTCGGGTGCGTACATCTCCTGCATCGGCGTCGGCCCCGGCCGCGACGAGACCATCGTCCGTCGCGACGTGGTGCGGTAGCCCGGCTTCCCCGGCGCCGAATGTGGCATCGGCCGAGTTGAATTCAATCGGTGCGACATTCGGCGATCCGCGATACATTCGAGCCGATGATCAGGACTGTCGAAGCGAGCACGCGGACGTCTCCTGGCCGGTGGTATGACAGCTTCCACGCAGCGGCCACCGTCCTGGAGTCGTTCGGTTCCGGGCACGACCCGGCGGACGCCGGCCGGTGCGTGGCGGTGGTGTCGACGGATCTCGGTGTCTGGGTCTTCGAGGGTGATCCACGGTCGACCATGGATGCGTTCGTCCATACGGTGGAACGTGCGATTTTCGCTGGCGGGCAGGCATTCGTGCTGGGATGTGCCGGCGTGAGCGGGACGGATCAGCGGGTCGTGCGGACCCTCCGGGTGCCCGACAGGGACAGGATGGCCGCGGCCGCCGCGATGGCGCGCGAACTCGTCGGCGACCCGCAGGCGCCGATCAGAACAGCACCGGGTCGTCGAAACCGGGAGTGTGCTCGAGGGCCAGCAATTCGCGTTTGGTGAGGGTGCCGCCACCGGCGGAGAAGCCACCCACCTGCCCACCGGCGGCGAGGACGCGATGGCACGGGATCACGACCGGCAGCGGGTTGCGGCCCAGGGCCTGACCGACGGCCTGTGCGGCGCCGGGCTTGCCGAGTTCCGCCGCGATGTCGCCGTAGGTGAGGGTGGTGCCCGGGTCGATCGCGCGGGTGATGTCGTATACGTTGCAGTCGAATTCGGGGACCCCCTCGAAGTCGAGGTCGATCCACCGCAGATCGTCGAGTGCGCCGCCGAGATGCTCGCGGATTCCGTCGATGGCCTGCTGGACGGGCGCGGGCGGCTGGTGCTCCACCGCGTCCGGGAAACAGTGTTCGAGCCGCTGCCGGGTGGACTCGGGTGAACCTTCGGGCAATTGCACACCCACGATCCCGGCGGCCCGCCATGCGATGGCGCACGTGCCGAGGGCGGTGTCGAACAGGGCGATTCCTGTGGTCACCAGCCCAGTATGCCTCCGGCCTCCGACGTATACCGTCCGACGGCCGCCGTCGCGCCGCCTCCCAGGTGAGTGCGAAAGTGTGCCGGGGCACACTTTCGCACTCACCTGGGGGAGGTCCAGTCCGGATCTTCTGGACTGCTCGGCTGGTCGGGGAATATGCCGCCGAGAGGGGCGCCGATTCGGAACTGCTCCAGACGGAACGCGCCCTTACCTCCCTCTTTCGGGCCGTAATGCGCAACCGCCGCGGCAAGGAGGGCCATGCACAGGAGCGTGATGAATGTGGTCATGGATCCGAGCTTCGCGAGAACTGGCTTGGAGTTGAATAGCCAAGGGGGTGATACTGGACTGCATGATGACTCGGGTACTCGGAGCACGGTCCCTGGCCAGGGACCTCGGCAACTGGCAGGACGACAGCGGCCGCCGCTCGGCGGCGCGACCGGCCTACCGGGCGCTGGCCGAGAGCATCCGCCTGCTCGTGCACGACGGCCGCATCCCGCTGGGTGTCGCGTTGCCGAGCGAACGCGAACTGGCATCGGTGCTGGAGTTGAGCCGGACCACGATCACGTCGTCGTATTCGGTGCTGCGGGACGAGGGGTATCTCATCAGCAGGCAGGGGTCGCGCAGCACGGTCGCGCTGCCGCTCGGGGCGCGGCAGAACGGGCTGATGTTCCGGGCGCACCAGCCGGGGTCCGACGGTGCGGTGGTCGACCTCAGTTATGCCGCGATGGCCGCGCCCGCCGAAGCGGTCGAGCAGGCCTACGCCTATGCGTTGCAAACACTTCCGCAGTTCCTTCCGACTCACGGAATGGAGCCGGTGGGGATCGGCGCGCTGCGGGACGTGATCGCGGCCCGATACCGGGCGCGGGGACTCGAGACTTCGCCCGAGCAGATCATGGTCACGTCCGGTGCCCAGCACGCGCTGCGGCTGCTCCTCAACGTGCTGACGGCGCCGGGGGAGCGGGTGCTGGTCGATCACCCGACGTACCCCAACGCGCTGGAGGCGATCCGCAGGGTCGGTGCGCGTCCGGTCCCGGTGCCGGTCCGGCCGGAGGGCGGTGCGTCCGGCGCGTGGGATCTCGACGGAATCCGCAGCGCCGCCCGGCAGACCGCGGCCCGGATGGCGTACCTGATTCCGGACTTCCACAACCCGACCGGGCTGTGCCTGGACGCATCCGGGCGGGCCGAGCTGGCGCGGATCGCGCGCGACACCCGCATGACGCTGGTGGTGGACGAGACGATGGTCGACCTGTGGCTGGACGAGCCGTCACCCGGCCCGGTCGCGGCGTACGGCAAAGGGGCGGCGAAGTCGGAGGTCGTGACGATCGGGTCGGCGGCCAAGTCGTTCTGGGGTGGGCTGCGCGTCGGCTGGATCCGCGCGGATCCGGCGCTGATCACCCGGCTCGCCGGCGCCCGCGCGGCGGTCGACCTCGGCACGCCGGTGATGGATCAGCTGGCGGCAGCCAGTCTGCTCTCCGACGACGAACTCGTCCTCGCGCGTCGCCGCGCGGAGTTGCGGGAACAGCGGAGCGCGATGCTCGACGCCCTCGCCGACCGGCTGCCGGACTGGATCCCGACCATCGGTTCGGGTGGGATGTCGCTGTGGCTGCGGATGCCCGCGCCGGTGTCGACGGCGCTGGCGGCGACGGCCCCCAACTTCGGGGTGCTGCTGGCGGCGGGGCCGCGGTTCGGGGTGGAGGGTGCGTTCGAGCGGTTCGTCCGGCTGCCGTACGCGCGGACGTCCGACGAGCTGCGCCGCGGCGTCGACGGTATCGCGGCAGCGTACGAGACGCTGGCCGTCGATCGTGAGCTCGCGGAACCGTCCCTCGTCGTCTGAGCACGTGAGTGGCAAAGCGTGTCGGAACACGCTTTGCCACTCACGTGTCAGGTCCAGACGGTGTCGATGTCGACGCCCTCGCGGGCCGGCGGGGTGGGAGCGCCTGCGGGAGTGCGGGAGAACCGGGGCGCCGGGGCGTGCTGGGTGACGCCGTCGAGTTCGATCAGTGACCCGCGGGCGGCGAGGTGCTCGTTGGACGGCGCCTCCGCGAACGTCAGCACGGGCGACACGCAGGCGTCGGTGCCGAGGAAGACGGCCGCCCACTCGTCGCGGGTCTTCGACAGGAACTTCTCGGCGAACACCTTCTTCATCTGCGGCCACGCCGACATGTCCATCTGCTGGGGCAGTTCGGCGGGGTCGAGTTCGAGGCCCTGCAGCAGCAGGGCGTAGAACTGCGGCTCGATCGAGCCGACGGCCATGTACTTGCCGTCCGACGTCTCGTACGTGTCGTAGAACGGCGCACCGGTGTCGAGCAGGTTGACGCCCCGCTCGTCGGACCAGACGCCGCGGCCGCGGAACGCCCACATCATGTGCGACAGGGCCAGCGCGCCGTCGACCATCGCCGCGTCCACGACCTGCCCCTTGCCGGACGACTGGCGTTCCACCAGCGCCGACAGGATCCCGAAGATCAGGAACATCGACCCACCGCCGAAGTCGCCGACCATGTTCAGCGGCGGCACCGGACGCTCACCCTTGCGGCCGATGGCGTGCAGGACACCGGTCAGCGAGATGTAGTTGATGTCGTGGCCGGCGGCGCTGGCCAGTGGACCCTCCTGGCCCCAGCCCGTCATCCGTCCGTACACCAGGCGCTCGTTGCGCTTCAGGCACACGTCCGGGCCCAGGCCCATGCGCTCGGTGACGCCGGGACGGAAACCCTCGATCACGACGTCGGCGCGTTCGATGAGCCCGAGGACCTTCTCGACCTGCTCGGGGTCCTTCAGGTTGGCCTCGACGACGCGGCGACCGCGTTGGATCTGGTCGTACGGACCGTCCGGCGGGATCACGCCGGGACGCTGGACGCAGACCACGTCGGCGCCGAGATCGGCCAGGAGGGCGGCGGCGTGCGGCCCCGGTCCGAGGCCGGCGAATTCGACGACGCGAATGCCCGCGAGGGGGCCCTTCTTCTCTGAAACTGGAGCAGACACGCGAGTTCCTCATTCCGGTGCGAGACGACCTGTCGAATCGACGTTAACTTGCGATCGCCGGGCCGTGTGCCCCGGGTCACGGGATACCGCCGCGGGTGACCCCGCACTCTTGCCTGTCCGCGGGTCCGCGGGGCACAGTTGATTCATGAGTCTTCAGGGTGAGCTCGTGAGTTTCGTGGCCAGCACCGACCTGGACGTCTCGGAGATGTTCTACGTGGAGACCCTGGGGCTGACGCGCGTCTCGCGGGACGAGTTCGCGTTGGCCGTCGACTGCAACGGTGCCCTGCTCCGGGTCACGCTGGTGCAGGCGAAGGCCGACACCGGGTACACGGTGCTGGGGTGGAAGGTCGCCGATCTGAACGAGGTCGTCGACTCGCTGCGCAGCAAGGGCATCGAGTTCACCGAGTATCCGGGGATGGATCAGGACGAGCACGCGGCCTGGCTCGCACCGGACGGCATCCGGGTCGCGTGGTTCCGGGATCCGCACGGTAATGTGCTGTCGCTCTTCGAGGAACCGAACTGACGAGGGTCAGCCGCGACCGGCGAGCAGTGCCTCGGTAGCGGCCCACAGCCGCGCGGCGAGTTCGGCGTCCCGTGCGTCCTTGCTGGGCTGAACGGTCTTGCAGCCCTTGATGTATCGGCCGGTGAACTTGCCGCTCTCCGTCGCGGTGGCGGTCCACACCGTGGTTTCCGCTGCTTTGGCGACCTCGGCCATGAACGGTGTCAGGAGTGTGCCGACCACCTGGTGGCCGAACGGCAGACCGCGTCCGAGTGCGGTGCCGCGGACGAATCCGGGGTCGGCGCAATTGACGACCAGCCTCGCGGGATCGGACCGCCGCGCCAATTCGCGGGTGAACAGGGTCAGGGCGAGTTTGGAGTTGTTGTACGCGCGCTGGCCGTGGAACGTGTCCTTCGCGCCGTCGAGGTCGTCGAAGTCGATGCTGCCGCCGCGATGCCCCGACGAACTGACGTCGACGATGCGCGACGGGCGCCGGTAACCGGCGGCGTCGGCGGTCGACGCCCGCGCCATCGCCGGAGCCAGGGTCGTCGCCAGCACGAACGGCGCGAGGTAGTTGACGGCGAACGTCTCTTCGATGCCGTCCACCGTCAGCCGGCGCTGTCCCAAGTCGACACCCGCGTTGTTGACCAGCACGTCGATCCGCGGGAACCGATGCAGGAGCTCCCCGGACAGCTTGCGGACCCGGTCGAGCGAGGACAGATCGGCGAGCGCGGAGTTGAGCCTGTCGTGGCCGGTGCCTTCGGACAGGTCGGCGATCGCCGCGTCGATCCTGTCGTGATCCCGGCCGACCAGCACGACGGTGGCGCCGCGGTGCGCCAGTTGACGGCAGGTCTCCAGGCCGAGGCCCGAGGTGGCGCCGGTGACCACCATGGTGCGGCCTGCGAGGTCGTTCGACTCGGTCATTCTCGCCTCCCGAATGCAGGTCTCTACGAGAGTAGGGCAACGCGGAGGGGCGAAGGCGGGGAACGGCCCGACGGCGCGACCGCGGTCGCGGCGGGGTCCGGCTAACGCCGGTGCTCGTAGCCCAGCCACGCCCGCCGGCGCCGGCCGAGTGGATCGTTCTCCACCCTGCTCGTGCCGTCGATGACGAGCGTCTCCCGGCGCTCCGGCGAATAGCGCGGCCATCCCGGTGCGGGCGTGCCGTGCCGGGCGAAATGCAGCCAGTGCGACTGGACGGTGTCGGTGGCGGCCCGCAGCCCGCGGCGTCCGCCGAGCACGGTGAGCAACCACGCCCACGGCCCGGTCAACCCGAACACCGCGTACAACTCCGTGGCGTGGGTGGCGCCCAGCCCGAGGACGTGCAGCAACCGGGGTGCGAAGTCGTACCGGTAGCTGTAGGTCGGGGCGACGGCCGTGTGGCCCTGCGCGCACAGGACGGACGGTTCCCAGAACGTCACGTCGCCGCCGAGGTCCGCGGCCGCCCGCCGACCGGGATAGCCGGGGTAGGCGGCGATGGCCCGCTCCTTCACGGACGCGTCCACGTGCGAGAACATCTTGTCGATCCGGGTGGGATCGGTGGGCAGGATGTTCAGGAACCGGGGAAAGACCCGGCCCTCGTGGCGGTTGGTGCCGATGATCAGCGGAACCGGATGCCCCGATCCGGTCGCGAAACTGTCGAGCGGGTGGGTGGGAAGGAAGAAGCCGTCGACGACGGGCGCGAACGCGCGGGTTCCGGGTTCCTCGTCGGCGCCGCGGTGCGCCAGCGTCGTTCCCGCCGCGACGAAGTCGGCCGGGTCGGCGGTCTGGAGCCACGTCGCGGCCTCGGCGAGCGGGACCCCGGCGATCTCGAGGAATTCGCGCGACCACCGCGCCGCCCGGTCGGGGTGGTAGGCGGAGGCCACCGGCGGGCTCTCGGCGATGGCCCGTGCGAAGAGGCCTTTCGCGGCGGGTGTGGTCATCAGGGTGGTGACGGCGTTGGCGCCCGCGGATTCGCCGAAGAGGGTGACGTTGTCGGGGTCGCCGCCGAATTCGGCGATGTTGCGCTGTACCCATTCGAGTGCGGCGACCTGGTCGCGGAGGCCGAGGTTGGAGTCGAAAGGTCTTTCGGGGGTGGAGAACTGGGTGAAGTCGAGGTATCCGAGCGATCCGAGGCGGTAGTTGATCGACACGTACACGATGTCGCCGCGGCGGACGAGGGAGTGGCCGCCGTAGAGCGACGAGGAGGAGGTCCCGCCGGAGTAGGCGCCGCCGTGGATGAACACCATCACCGGTCGCGGCGTTCTCGATGCGGAACTGGGTGCGAGCACGTTGAGGGTGAGACAGTCCTCGTCGGTCTCGCTGCCCTGCGGCGCGGGGGATCCGAAGTGGAAGGCCCGCCGGACTCCCGACCACGGTTCGACCGGGTGCGGGGCCCGCAATCGCAGCGGCCCGACCGGGGGAGCGGCGTAGGGGATGCCCCGCCACGCTGCCAGGTCGTCGATCCGGCGCCCTCCGACGGCGCCGGCATCGGTGTGTACTTCGAGAGCGCTCACAGGCCCTGCCCGTGGTAGCCCGTATACCCCTCCCATGCCAGCCTGCGCTCCCGGCGCGGGTCGTCCTGGACGGTGGTGACGGTGTCGAACACGAGTGTTGCCCTCCGGTCTGTGTCGTACTTCGGCCACGACGCCAACGGTGTTCCCCGCGAAGCGAAGTGCAGCCAGTGTCGCTGCACATTATCCGTCACGTCCTTCAGGCCGCGTCGTCCGCCCGGCAGGGTGAGGGCGCGGCCGATCAGAGTGTCGGCGACGTCGAACACGGCGAACAGTTCGAACCCGTGCGTGGCGTCGAGGCCGAGCCACCTCATCGCACGCGGCGCGAAATCGAAGCGGTAACCGAAGGTGGGGGCGTACGCGGAGTGGGCCTCGGCCAGTTCGATGGACGGCCTCCAGAACGTCAGGTCGCCGCCCAGGTCGACGGCGGCGTCCGGCGCCGGGTAGCCCGGATACGCCGCGGTGACGCGTGCCTCGGCGGCGGGGTCGGTGAGGGCGAACATCCGCCCGATCCGGTCGGGGTCGGTCGGCAGGGCGTCGAGAAATCTCGGGAACAGGGTGCCCTCGTCGGCGTTGGTGCCGATGATCAGCGGAACCCGGTGCGCCGAGCCGTCGGCGAACGCGTCGAGCGGCGGCTTGGGCAGGAAGTCGCCGTCGATCACGGGTCCGAACGGGTGCAGTCCCGGCGTTTCCGAGAGCACCTTCGCGCCGAGGCGGTTCCCGGCGCGGCCCAGCGCGCCGACGGGCGACGAGGTGAGCGCCTCTGCGGCAGTGCCGGGTTCGGCTCCGAGCAGCGTCACATAGTCGGATGCCCACCGGGCGGCCCGGTCCGCCGTCGTGACGAGGCCGGGCGCGGAACTCTCCGAGATCGCCCGTGCGAAGAGGCCTTTCGCGGCGGGTGTGGTCATCAGGGTGGTGACGGCGTTGGCGCCCGCGGATTCGCCGAAGAGGGTGACGTTGTCGGGGTCGCCGCCGAATTCGGCGATGTTGCGCTGTACCCATTCGAGTGCGGCGACCTGGTCGCGGAGGCCGAGGTTGGAGTCGAAAGGTCTTTCGGGGGTGGAGAACTGGGTGAAGTCGAGGTATCCGAGCGATCCGAGGCGGTAGTTGATCGACACGTACACGATGTCGCCGCGGCGGACGAGGGAGTGGCCGCCGTAGAGCGCGGTGGCCGACATGCCCAGCGTGTACGCGCCGCCGTGGATGAACACCATCACCGGACGCGCCCCGGACCTGCCGGGCGTGGCCAGTACGTTGAGCGTCAGGCAGTTCTCGCTGCTCGGCTGGTACTTGCCCGGCCGGAGCGCGGTGAACTTCTTGTGCTGCACGGCGGCGTCGCCGAACTCGGTGGCATCGAGCTCCCCGGACCACGGCGTGACCCGCCGGGGTGCGCGCAGCCGCAGCGGACCCACCGGGGGAGCGGCGTAGGGAATTCCCCGCCACGCGACGAGGTCGCCGACGCGCCGGCCCCGGACCACCCCTGCGGTCGTCCTCACCAGTGTGTCGGTCGTGAGAGTGTCAGACGCCATGCCGGCGACTATACGGAGACCGCCTGGGGAGACGCCGTCATCGCCCGTGGGGCTCCGTTCGGGTCAGCGCCGCGCCTCCAGCAGCCGCAGCCACACCTCGCTCACGGTCGGGTAGGACGGGACCGCGTGCCACAGCGTGTCGAGCGGCACCTTCCCGACCAGCGCGACGGTGGCGGCGTGGACGAGTTCGGCGACATCGGTGCCCGCGAACGTCGCGCCGACCAGGGTGTCGGTGGCTCGATCGACGACGAGTTTGGCGTGACCGCTGAAATCGTCGCGGGACAGGGACGAGCCGGCGACGGCGATGTCGACCTCCAGGGTCTCGACGTCCACGCCGGCGTCGCGCGCCTCCTGCTCGGTGATCCCGACGGCCGAGACCTCCGGATCGGCGAACACCACCTGGGGGATCTGCCCGTGGTCCGCGGTGGCCCGGAATCGGGACCCGTCCAGCGGTCTGCCCTCCGCGCGGGCGGCGATCACGTCTCCGCACACGCGGCCCTGGTACTTGCCCATGTGGGTGAGCAGCGCGCGACCGTTGGCGTCGCCGACCGCATACAACCACTCGTAGGCCGTCGTCAGATGGTCGTCGGTGGTGAGGTATCCGCGGGAGTCCAGCAGTCGCGCGTCGAGGCCCAGCGACGACGTTGCCGGCGTGCGCCCGGTCGCGACGACGATCTCGTCGACCACGAGTGGGTCCTGACCCGCGACGTCCAGCGTCACCGGGCCCCCGTGGATGCGGCCGATCCCCGTGTCCCGGGGTTCGGCCCGTTCGACACCGCGAAGGTCCGCGCCGAACAGGATCCGCGCACCCTTCTTCTCCAGCATGCGGGCAACCCGCTCCCCGGCGAACGGCTCGTTCTTCGGGAGCAGCCCCCGGCCGCGGACCACCATCGTCAGTTCCTCGGCACCGAGGTCCAGCAGCCACGTTGCGCTCTCACAGGCCACGACGCCGCCGCCGACGACGGCGACCCGGCGCGGGATCTCCCTCAGGTTGGTGGCGTCCCGCGAGATCCACGGCAATGCCGCCCGCAGACCGGGGGTGTCCGGGACCGTGGCGGTCGTCCCGGTGGCGACCACGACGGCGTGCCGGGCGCGCAACTGGCGGGAATCGCCGACCGTCACCGTGCGGTCCCCGGTGATGCGTGCCGATCCGCGGATGACGTCGATCCCCGCCGAGTCGGCCCACATCACCTGCGACGAGTCGTCGTGGTTGTTGGTGAACGAGTCGCGGCGTGCGAGCACGGCGTCCACGTCGAGCGGACCGGCGGTCACTCCGGGCATGTTGCGGGCCGCGCCGAGGACCTCGCCCGGCCGCAGCAGCGCCTTGCTGGGCATGCAGGCCCAGTAGGAGCATTCCCCGCCGACGAGTTCGTGCTCGATCAGCGCCGCGGTGCGCTCGCTGCCGGCGATGGCGTAACTCGCCGCGTTCTCACCGGCGGGGCCGCCGCCGATCACGATGACATCGAACTCTTCCGCGCCGCTCCCCGAGTCAGTCATACCTGTAACCGTAAGCCGGTCGGTGCGCGATGTCAGAGGTTCCGGCGGGCCTCCCGCGTTGTTACCGCCGAGTAGATACTGTGTCGGGATGACACGGCAGAAGATTCTCATCACGGGGGCGAGCTCCGGGCTCGGCGAGGAGATGGCCCGCCGGTTCGCGGCCCAGGGACGAGACCTCGCGCTGTGCGCGCGCCGGATCGATCGGCTCGAGGCCGTGCGGGACGAATTGCAGGCGTCGCATCCCGGGATCGCCGTCGCCGTCCGCGAACTCGACGTCACCGACCACGACGCCGTGGTCCGGGTGTTCGGCGAACTGCGCGACGAACTCGGCGGACTCGACCGCGTCGTCGTCAACGCCGGTCTCGGCAAGGGGGCCAGGATCGGAACGGGCCGGGCCGACGCCAATCTCGCGACCGCGCGCACCAACTTCGTCGGCGCTCTGTCGCAGTGCGAGGCGGCGCTGGGCATCTTCCGCAAGCAGAACTCCGGGCACCTGGTGCTCGTGTCCTCGATCAGCGCCGACCGGGGTCTGCCCGGGCCGAAGGCGGCGTACTCGGCGAGCAAGGCGGGGGTCTCGGCCCTCGGCGAGGCGCTGACCGCGGAACTGGCGAAGAGCCCCATCGCGGTGACCACCCTGCTCCCCGGATACATCGCCACCGACATGTCGAGCAAGGCCGGCGACAGTTCCGCGCTGACGGCAACCCTCGACGACGGCGTCGACGCGATGGTGTCGGCCATCGAGAAGGAGACGAGCCGCGCAGCGCTGCCGGGGGCGAAGTGGCGAGGAATCGACCTCGCGTTGCGGTTCCTTCCTCATGCGTGGACATCCCGGTTCGTGTAGGACTGACCTATGACGACCGCCCAGGAGTCCTCGTCCCTCGGCCTGCAGCGTTCGCGACCGCGGGTCGTCATCATCGGGGGAGGGTTCGGTGGCATCTACGCGGCCCGTCGGCTGCGCGACGTCGACGTGGACGTCACCCTGCTCGACCGCGGAACCAGCCACGTCTTCCAGCCGCTGCTGTACCAGTGCGCGACGGGCCTGCTGTCCGAGGGAGAGATCAGCAGCCCGCTGCGCCACCTGCTGCGCGGGGTCCGCAACGTTCACGTCGCCCTCGGCGAGGCGCAGGGGATCGACGCGGTCAGCCGGGTCCTGACCGCCAGCCGCTTCGACGGATCCACGTTCGAACTTCCCTACGACTACCTGATCGTCGCGGCGGGCATGCGGCAGGCGTACCACGGACACGACGAGTACATCCAGTGGGCGCCGGGGATGAAGACCCTCGACGACGCACTCGCCATTCGCCGAAAACTGATCTGCGCCTTCGAGATGGCCGAATCGCTGCCCACCGCGGAGGAGCGCAGGCCGTGGCTGACGTTCGCCGTCGCGGGCGGGGGACCCACCGGAGTCGAATTGGCGGGCCAGATCCGGGAACTCGCCATGCACGCCCTCGCCAACGAGTTCCAGTCCATCGACCCCTGCGAGGCGCGGGTGCTGCTGTTCCACGGCGGCGACCGCGTTCTCCCGTCGTTCAACCCGAAACTGTCGGCGGCGGCGCAGCGGACCCTCGACAAGGTCGGCGTCGAGACGCACCTCGGTGTGCACGTCACAAACGTCTGCGAGACGAGCATCGAGACGACGGCCAAGAATCCGGCCCACACCAAGAAGCGGTACGCGGTCCGCACGATCCTGTGGACCGCGGGCGTCGAGGCCGTGCCGTTCGCCGGCGCCCTCGCGGAGGCGTTGGGGGTGAAGCAGATTCAGGGCGGGCGCATCGCCGTCGAACCCGACCTCACCGTGCCCGGCCACCCGAACGTGTGGGTGATCGGCGACCTGATGTCGCTGAACGACCTTCCCGGCGTGGCCGAGGTCGCGATGCAGGGCGGCAGGCACGTCGGAGGATGCATCGCCCGCACCGTCGAGGGCGGAACACCCGACCGCAAGCCCTTCAAGTACCGCGACCTCGGCAGCGCCGCCTACATCGCCCGCAGGCATGCGCTGCTCCAGGCCGGCCCGATCCGGATGTCCGGGTTCCTGGGCTGGGTGTCCTGGGGAGCCATCCACATCGCGTTCCTCGCCGGGTACCGCAACCGCTTCGGCACCCTGCTCAATTGGGCGGTCACGCTGGCGTCGCGGACACGACGGGAACGGGCGATCACGTACGGCGATCCGGAGTCGGCGCGGCAGCCGTACACCGATCTCCCGATCGAGTCGTAGTCCTCACCAGGCCCGCGCGGTGAGCCCGTGCCGGGCGAGGACGACGCCTGCCCTCTCGTGGAACGCCGCGCGGTCCGGGCTGTCCAGCGACTCGAGCGCGAGGGTGTAGTTGCCGCCGAACCGGCTGAGATAGGCGGACAGCCGCGTGCGGCTGGTCACGACACCCGGGTGCACGGCGCGGGTGGCGATGCCGGTCGCCCGGTGACCGCCGATCGTGGCGAGTGCGTCGGGCAGCGGTCCGATGTTGGAACACAGCACGTCCCGCTCGCCGGGGTTGCCGGTGAGGGCGTGCGCCACGCGGTCGGGTACCAGTTGCAGCATTTCCTCGGGGAAACCGGCGGGGCTGGTCATCGCGGGTGCGGAGAACGCGGCGCGACTCGCCGCCCGCACGTCGGCGACCGTGTCCCGCGGGGAGACGAGGACCTCGACCATGGCGACGGAGTTGGCGGTGTCCGGCGCGTCGCTCTTGCCGCGGAGGTCCATGGGCACGCTGATCGTCAGCGGCCGGGTCTCGCCGTCCCGTCGCGCCACCTCGGCGGCCACCGACAGGAACAGGCTGTTCGGGGTGCCGCCTGCCCGATCGGCGGCGGCGTCCCACCGATCGGCGTCCAGGTCCAGCACCGCCCCCACAGGTGAGCGGCAAAGTGTGCCGGGGGACGCTTTGCCGCTCACGTGCAGGAAGCGGCGCAATTCCGCGCGGCGGGACCCGCTCACCGCGAGACCGGCGACCGCACGGGCCGTCCCCTCCGTCACGCGGCGGGCCAGCCGGGTGGCGTCCCACACGTCCGCGACGGTGCCCGCGCCGCCCCCGGGGTATGTCGGCCGCCCGCCCCGCAGGGCCACTGCGATCGCAGCCGCCAGTCCGCGCGCGTCCGCGATCACGTGGGAACACACCAGCGACAGCACCGTGCCCCCGCCGGCCGGCCGTGCGCAGGCCAGACGCCAGCCGGGACCGCGTTCGGGGTCCACCGGCAACGAGGCCTGCTCGTCCGCCCACGCCAGCACCGCCCCGGCGTCGATCTCCGCGTATTCGACGGGAAAGGCGTCCGCGCTCGGCTCGAACCGGGGCCGCGCGCCGGGAACCCGCGGACGCACCACCCGCCTGCCCAGCGGTCCCCGCGCGAGGTCGGCGATCAGGGATTCGAGTGTCGCGTCGTCCACCCGGCCGTCGGTGCGCCACAGTCCCTGCATCACGATCGGCGTTCCCCACCCCCGGTGGGTGCGCAGGAACATCTCGTCGACGACGCTCAATCGGGCGCTCACCAGCGAAGTGTACGACCGGTCGCGTCGGTCGCCGCAGGTCGGCCTCTGGACAGCCGGCGCATACTGGAAGTGCAGCGCTGTACGGGACCGCACACGGAGAACACCATGGTTAGCGTCGAGAAATGGAAGGTGTGGGGTTCCGTCGTGGAAGTCGACGTCACCGAGGGTGCCGCCCTTCCGGAGGCCGCAGCGCTGATCGCGGCCGTCATCGACGAGGCCGAATCGGTGTGCGACCTCCACCGCGGCGACGCCGAGATCCACGCCGTCAACCTGTCGCAGGGCGCGCCGGTCAAGGTCAGCAGGCGCATGTCGGCACTGCTGCGTTCGGCGCTGTGGGCTGCCCGGATGACCGACGGGGTGGTGAACCCGCTCGCCACCGAATCTCCCGACGAAGACCTGATCCCGACCGTGCATCCGGAACCCAGTTTCCTCGACGTCCAGATCGACGACGACGTCGTGTTCGCCCCGTGGGGCGCGTCGTTCGACATCACCGACACCGCCAAGGCCGACACGGTGGATCGGGCGGCGGAGCTGGTCGCCCGCCAGCTCGAGTGCGGGGCGGCCGTGCGCATCGGCGATGTCATCGCGACGGCCGGACACTGTCCCGCCGGCGGCTGGCAGATCCCGGTGCCCGGCGACGGCGAGGTCGAACTGGTGAACGGGACGGCGATGGCGACGGCTGTCGGGCCGCCGGTCACCGAACCACCCACCGCCACCGAATGGGAGACGGTGACGGTGATCGCCGACGACGCACTCTGGGCGTACGCGGCCAGCGTCGCCGCCCTCGCCCGGGGCATCGGCGCGATCCGGTGGATCGAACAGCACGAGCTGCGTGCCCGGCTGGTGGACCGCTCGGGCCGGGTCTACACCACCGAGAGCTGGTGAATCAGGCCCGTCCGCGCTGACGGCGGTACCAGCGCACCAGGCTGTCCGTCGACGAATCACTCTGCGCGGCCGGTTCTTCCGCGGCGGTGAGCACCGGCTGCAGCTCCACGGCCTGGGTCTTGCCGAGCTCGACACCCCACTGGTCGAACGAGTCGATGCCCCACACGACACCCTCGACGAACACCTGGTGCTCGTACAGGGCGATCAGCTGCCCGATCACCGACGGCGTGAGCTTCGGCGCGAGGATCGTGGTGGAGGGCCGGTTACCGGGCATGACCTTGTGCGGCACCAGATCTTCGGGTGTGCCCTCGGCCGCGATCTCCTCGGCAGTCTTGCCGAACGCCAGGACCTTCGTCTGCGCGAAGAAGTTGCTCATCAGCAGGTCGTGCATGCTGCCGGTGCCGTCGGCGGTGGGCAGGTCGTCGGTGGGCTCGCCGAAACCGATGAAATCGGACGGCACGAGCCGCGTGCCCTGGTGCAGGAGCTGGTAGAAGGCGTGCTGCCCGTTGGTCCCGGGTTCGCCCCAGAAGATCTCACCGGTGGACGCGGGGACGGGGGAGCCGTCCGCGCGCACCGACTTGCCGTTGGATTCCATCGTCAGCTGCTGCAGATAGGCCGGGAACCGCACGAGATCGTTGGAATACGGCAGCACCGCACGGGATTCGGCGCCGAAGAAGTTCGAGTACCAGAGTCCGATGAGCCCGAGCAGGACCGGCGCGTTCTCCTCGAGCGGCGCCGTCCGGAAATGCTCGTCGACGGCGTGGAAGCCGGCGAGGAACTCCGCGAAACGCTCCTTGCCGATCGCCGCCATCACCGACAGTCCGATGGCGGAATCGACCGAGTACCGGCCGCCGACCCAATCCCAGAATCCGAACATGTTGGCCGTGTCGATGCCGAACTCCGCCACCCGGTCCGCGTGGGTCGAGACGGCGACGAAATGCTTTGCAACCGCTTCGTTTCCGAGGCCCAGGCCGCCGAGCAGCCACCGCCGGGCGGCCGTGGCGTTGGTGAGCGTCTCGAGGGTCGAGAACGTCTTGGACGCCACGATGAACAGGGTGGTGGCCGGGTCGAGGCCGCTCAGGCTGCGCACCAGGTCGGCGGGGTCGACGTTGGAGATGAACCGGACACTGATGCCGGCGTCGGCGTAGTGCCGCAGCGCGCGGTACACCATCACCGGACCCAGATCCGATCCGCCGATACCGATGTTGACGACGGTCTTGATTCGCTCGCCCGTCGCGCCCCGCCATTCACCGGACCGGACCCGATCCGTGAAATCGCCCATGCGATCGAGGACCTCGTGGACGTCGGCGACGACGTCCTGCCCGTCGACGACGAGAGACGCGTCGGCGGGAAGCCTCAACGCGGTGTGGAGGACGGCGCGGTCCTCGGACGTGTTGATGTGCTCGCCCGCGAACATCGCGTCCCGGCGGGCCTCCAGGTCGACGCTGCGCGCCAACTCGAGCAGCAACCCGATCGTGTCGCGGTCGACGCGGTGCTTGCTGTAGTCGATGAACAGGTCGCCCGCGGAGACGGTGAGTTCCTGGCCGCGTGCCGGGTCCTTCTCGAAGAGTTCTCGCAGATGGACGGACTGAATTTGAGCGTGATGATCACGCAATTTCTGCCAGGCAGCGGTTCCGGTGATGTCTGAGCTCACGAGATTCGAGCTTAATGCCCGCGCGTCGAAACTTCCGTGTGAACTTCGGTGCGGCGCATGATGGACATCATGGATGCAGTCGAACTCATGCGAACCGTCCCCACCACCCTCTTCCTCGGCGGCGAGAAGTGTGACGCCGAGAACGGCGCCACATTCACCGTTTTCGACCCGGCGACCGGTGACGCCCTCACCGAGGTGGCGGACGCCAGTCCGGGCGACGCGATGAAGGCGCTCGACGCCGCGGTCGCGGTACAGCGGGAGTGGGCGGCGACACCTGCACGCGAACGTGGGGAACTGCTGCGCGCGGTGTTCGAGAAGATCACCGCCCGGGCCGACGACTTCGCGCTGCTGATGACGCTGGAGATGGGCAAGGCGCTGCCGGAGAGCGCGGCGGAGGTCAAGTACGGCGCCGAATTCTTCCGCTGGTTCAGCGAGGAAGCCGTGCGTATCGCCGGACGCTACACCCCGGCACCCGCGGGGAACGGGCGCATCCTGGTGACCAAGCAGCCCGTCGGGCCGTGTCTCGCGATCACGCCGTGGAACTTCCCGCTCGCGATGGGCACCCGCAAGATCGGGCCGGCCCTGGCCGCCGGCTGCACGATGATCGTCAAACCCGCCTCCGAGACCCCGCTGACGATGCTCCTCCTCGCCGAGGTGATGGCCGACGCGGGACTGCCGAAGGGCGTGCTGTCCGTGCTGCCGACGTCCAAGTCCGGCGAGGTGACCGGTCCGCTGATCGACGACCCGCGACTGCGGAAGCTCACGTTCACGGGCTCGACCGGGGTGGGCCGCATGCTCGTCGAGAAGTCGGCGAAGGGACTGCTGCGGACGTCGATGGAACTCGGCGGGAACGCGCCCTTCGTGGTCTTCGACGACGCGGACGTCGACAAGGCGGTGGCGGGCGCCCTCCTCGCCAAGATGCGCAACGGCGGCGAGGCCTGCACCGCGGCCAATCGCTTCCACGTCGCGAACAGTGTGCGGGAGGAGTTCACCGCGAAACTCGTCGACAAGCTGTCCTCGTACAAGCTCGGACCCGGGACCGATCCCGACACGACCCTCGGCCCGCTGATCAACGCGGACCAGCTCGAGAAGGTCGGAGAACTGGTGCAGGACGCCGTCGGCGCGGGTGCCCGGGTGCGGCTCGGTGGCGTGGCCCCGGAAGGTCCCGGCTATTTCTATCCGGCGACGGTGCTGGACGCGATTCCCGCCCAGGCCCGGATCCTGAAGGAGGAGGTGTTCGGTCCGGTGGTCGCGATCGCCGGATTCGACACCGAGGAGGAGGGGATCGCCGCGGCCAACGACACGGAGTTCGGCCTGGCGGCGTACATCTTCACCCGCGATCTGGATCGTGCGCTCCGGGTGGCCGACGCCCTCGAATCGGGCATGGTCGGGGTGAACCGCGGAGTCATCTCGGACACCGCTGCCCCCTTCGGCGGCGTCAAAGCGTCGGGCTTCGGGCGCGAAGGGGGCAGTGAAGGCATCGAGGAGTACCTGGAGACCAAGTACGTGGCACTCGAACCGTGACGACCGCCGTCAGGGGAGGCGGCCGCTTCGGGAAACTCAGTGACCGAGGCGGCCGCGCCCGAGACGCAGCAGCAGCATGGCGAGCGTGTGGCCTTCCTGGCCCAGCTCGTTGAACCGCTCGAGCACCTTCATCTCACGGCTGTGGACGAGGCGGGGACCGCCGGACGCCATCCGGGTGCGCCCGATGAGCTGCGAGACCTCGGCGCGGCGCTTGATCGCGGCGAGAATCTCGGCGTCGAGCTTGTCGATCTCCTGGCGGAGAACCTCGATCTCGGCCTCGCTGGTGGGCACAGCGGTTTCCTTGGCGGCTGAAGCGACGGTCTGAGTGCTCATTGGTTCGTCTCCCTCTTGTCAGAACTTGGATCGTTGTTGTGGCTCGAGTCGTTACCGATCCAGGCTCATTTGACGAAAAAAGCCCCGGATCCGGTGCGGACCTCGGGGCTCGTGAGCTGTTCAGTTCACGGGCACCGGAGGCCGGTACCCGTAAAAAAATCGCCACAGGGGGCGCGACGGCGGACTGAACATGTGTACCAGTTTGCCATGGCGGCCCCGCGCAGGCCAAGCCGCTGTGACGCTGTCGGTACACGCCGGTAAGTTGGATAGTTGATGAACACTATCTCCGGCACCGCTTCTCCCCTGAGCGCCGAGTCGACTCCGCACACCGCCGCGTCGGCGCGCACCGGGTCGGACGCGCTCCTCCAAGGCCTCAATCCACCGCAGCGGGAAGCGGTCGTGCACGCCGGATCTCCGCTGCTGATCGTCGCGGGCGCGGGCTCGGGTAAGACGGCTGTGCTCACCCGCCGCATCGCCTATCTGCTCGCCGAGCGGGGGGTGATGCCGGGGCAGATCCTGGCCATCACGTTCACCAACAAGGCCGCCGCGGAGATGCGGGAGCGCGTCGCCCACCTCGTCGGGCCCCGGGCCAACAGCATGTGGGTGTCCACGTTCCACTCGAGCTGTGTGCGGATCCTCCGGGCCCAGGCGGCGCTGCTTCCCGGCCTCAACTCGAACTTCTCGATCTACGACGCGGACGATTCGCGGCGACTGCTGACGATGATCTCCAAGGATCTGAACATCGACACCAAGCGCTACTCGGCGCGACTCCTCGCCACGCACATCTCGAATCTGAAGAACGAACTGGTCGACCCGGAGCAGGCGAGCGCCGACGCCGACAAGGATCCGGCGGAACTGCCCCGGCTGATCGCCAAGGTGTACGGCCACTACCAGCAGCGGTTGCGCTCGGCGAACGCACTGGACTTCGACGACCTGATCGGTGAGACGGTCGCGATGCTGCAGGCGTTCCCCCAGGTGGCCGAGTACTACCGCCGGCGGTTCCGCCACGTGCTGGTCGACGAATACCAGGACACGAACCACGCCCAGTACATGCTGGTGCGCGAGCTGGTCGGCAGTACCGCGGACGGCGAGGACGCGGATCACCGGGTCGCCCCGGCCGAGTTGTGTGTGGTGGGTGACGCGGATCAGTCGATCTACGCATTCCGCGGCGCCACGATCCGCAACATCGAGGAGTTCGAGCGCGACTACCCGGACGCCCGCACCATCCTGCTGGAGCAGAACTACCGCTCCACCCAGAACATCCTGTCGGCGGCCAACTCGGTGATCTCGAAGAACACCGGCCGGCGCGAGAAGCGGCTGTGGACCGATTCGGGCGAGGGCGAGCTCATCACCGGGTACGTCGCGGACAACGAGCACGACGAGGCGTCGTTCGTGGCGTCCGAGATCGACAAGCTCGTCGATTCGGGAGATGCCAAGTTCGGTGACGTCGCGGTGTTCTATCGCACCAACAACTCGTCCCGCGCGCTCGAAGAGATCTTCATCCGGCTCGGCGTTCCGTACAAGGTCGTCGGCGGCGTGCGGTTCTACGAGCGCAAGGAGGTGCGCGACATCGTCGCGTATCTCCGGGTCCTCGCCAACGAGGACGACACCGTCAGCCTGCGCCGGATCCTCAACACCCCGCGCCGCGGCATCGGCGACCGCGCGGAGGCGTGCGTGGCCGTCCACTCCGAACAGCGGGGCATCAGCTTCGCCGAGGCGCTGCGGGACGGTGGGGAGGGCCGGGTGCGGTTGCTCAACACCCGCTCCCAGAAGGCCATCGCGTCGTTCCTCGAGCTGATGGACGGGCTGCGGGTGCTGATGCCACCCGAGACCACGGCCGACGACATCGTCCCCGACCAGCTCGGCGACATCGGCGACGTCGTCGAGGCGGTCCTGGAGCGGACGGGCTACCGCGCGGAACTCGCGGCGAGCAGCGACCCCCAGGACGGGGCGCGCCTCGACAACCTCAACGAACTCGTCAGCGTGGCGCGGGAGTTCAGCTCCGACGCGCGGAACGCCGCCGGACTCGTCGAACCGCCGGAGGACGGCGACGTCGACGCCAGGGACGGCGAACCCGACCCCGGTTCCCTCGCCGCGTTCCTCGAACGGGTGTCTCTCGTCGCGGACTCCGATCAGCTGCCCGACAACGACGAGGGCGTCGTCACGCTGATGACGCTGCACACCGCGAAGGGTCTCGAGTTCCCCGTCGTCTTCGTCACCGGGTGGGAAGACGGCCAGTTCCCGCACATGCGGGCGCTCGGCGACCCCACGGAACTGTCGGAGGAGCGGCGGCTCGCGTACGTGGGCATCACCCGTGCCCGGCAGCGGCTGTACCTGACTCGGGCCGTCATGCGGTCGGCGTGGGGCCAGCCCATCCAGAACCCGGAGTCGCGGTTCCTGCAGGAGATCCCGTCGGATCTCGTGCACTGGCGCCGCGAGGACCCGGGCCCCCGTCTCGGTTCCGGTGGTGCGATCGGCGGTGGCCGCGCGCGGGGATCGGGATACGGGCAGGGGTTCGGCGGCGGGTCCGGTTACGGCGGCGGGTCGTCGAGCACCCCGAGCTTCGGCGCCGCGCGCTCCCGCAACAACAACCTGGTTCTCGCGGTCGGCGACCGGGTCAGCCACGACAAGTACGGCCTCGGCACGGTCCTCGAGACCAAGGGGGCCGGGCCGACCGCGACGGTCACCATCGATTTCGGCAGCGCGGGCAAGGTCCGGCTGATGCTGATCGGTGGCGTCCCGATGGTCAAGCTGTAGAGACACGACAGACGACTGCGGGCGCATGCATTGCATGCGCCCGCAGTCGTTGTGTGTTCGGGGGGTGTGTCGAGAGGGTCAGTCCATCTCGGGGCCGAGGCTGATGCCGCGGGAGGCCAGCCACGGCAGGGGATCGATCTTGTTCTCGCCGGCGAGGTGCACCTCGAAGTGCAGGTGCGGGCCGGTGGAGAAACCGCGGTTGCCGACGGTTGCGATCTGGTCGCCCGCCATGACCTTCTGGCCGACGGTGACGGTGGAGGTGTTGATGTGGCCGTAGACGGTGATGGTGCCGTCGGCGTGCTTGAGGCGGACCCACATGCCGAACCCGGAGGCCGGGCCCGAGTCGATGACCTCGCCGTCGGCGACGGCCACGATGGGGGTGCCGATGGGGGCGGCGATGTCGACGCCGGCGTGCAGGGTGCCCCAGCGGCTTCCGAAGTTGGAGGTGAAGGTTCCCACGGCGGGGAGGACGAACAGGGGGCGGCGGGCAGCGGCTTCGCGGGCGGCGCGCTCTTCGCTGAAACGCTGTCCCTTGGCGAGCAGGTTGCTGAACTGCGACAGGTCGGTCGGGTTCGCGATGTTGAGGACCTGCGGGGCGTTCGAATCGGCGGCGGCGGTGTCGGCGACCGTCGAGTACTGCGCTGCCTGCGGCTCCGCGGTGGTTCCGATGGCGCTCGACTCGTCACTGGCGAGGGCGACCTCGGAGTGATCGGAGGAGCTGGACGATCCGCTGGTGACTGCGGCCTGGCCTGCGGCGACTACGGCGCCTGCTGCGACTGCGAGGACCGCGGCGCGGCCTTTGAGAGCTGAGGGGGGAGTCGGGATGCGGTGGGCTCCGCGGCGGGAGTGGGAGGGTGCGCCCTCGAAGGACTCGGAACCGCTGCGGGGGATGAAGCCGGGGATCTCGGACTCGGTGTCGACGGTCTCGACGCCGTTGCCGGGGTCGACGCTGTCGGAAGTGGAGCGGGTGGACTGCGAACTGCGGAAGAACATGCTGGAAATCTCAGAACTATCGGTCTCGGGGTAATGCTCGACCGACCTTGGGGGATACGTGGACGCGACTTCGTCGTTGTGACCCCGCAACTCGTCATCGTGGTGACTCACAAAACGGCTGGCCGTGAACTGGCTGCGATGGTGCATACGCCCGTCCGTCCTCCTGCTCGTGACCTGCCTGTGACTTAGACCTTGGCGACGGTAACGAAACGGTTGCGATGCGCGCAACCTGTAACGCAGAGGAACGGCTACATGTGACGGGCATCACAAACTGAGCTGGGGAAACGTCGAACCCACTGTTCGTCTCGGTTCAATCTCGCTGCCGCGCAGGCGTGTCACAACCCGGGGGAAGCGGTGGGTAAGCGCTAGCGTCGGCCTGTGGCGTCATCAACTCGATCCCCGGACGGGCGCAGGGCCGAGCCCGAACGCATTCCTTCGTCCGGCGGCACCGGTGTGACGGCCGTCGACGAGCCCGATCCCGTCCGCGCGCGCCGGGGGACCGTGCTCGCCGTCCTGCTGAGTCTCGTCGGCGGTCTCGGGGTGGCGTCGGCGCCTCTCCTGCAGGCCGTCCACGCGGTCGACGGAGCGGCATCGCCGTCCGCGATCGGCGCGGCGGCGGTGTCGGCCGCCGTCTTCGCCGTCGCGGCACCGGTTCTGGCCGTTCCCGCGGTTCTCGCCCGGCGCACCGCGGTGGCGGGGGCGTTGCTGGCGGGTGCGGGCGCCGTGTCCGTCGGCGCCGCCGTCCTCGACGCACAGCTGTGGTCCGACGCCATCGACGCCAACCGGCTCGAATTGTTCCGGCCCGAAACGGCGGCGGAGCTGGCCGCCGGGCCCGGCGCCTACGCCGCGCTCGCCGGGCACGCGTTGATCGCCTTCGCGGGGCTGCTCGGCATGGTTGCCGTCCACCGGGCCTCACTCATGGACGGTTACGGCGATGCCCGCAGCTCCGAGCAGGTCGGTCGCGCGACGGGCGCCCGCATCGGGTTCCTGTCGTCCGCCGTCGTGGTGGTCGCCGCCGCCGTCCTCGTCGGCGCGCTGTTCGCTCCCGCCTTCGTTTCCGAGGACCCCGTGATCCTCGTCCCGACCGTCGTCGAGTCGGACCTCGCCGCGTCCGCGGGCGCCGGGATCCTGGCGGCGGCCGTCCTGATCGTCGTCGCCTCCGCGTTGGCGTCCATCTCGCCGCCCGTCGCGTCCGGCGCCCTCGTCGGCGCCGGCCTGGCCGTACTCGGCGTGGTGGGGACCCGCCTGGTCGCGGGGCTCGCCGCGGGCGAACGAATCCAGCCCGGTCCCGGCGCGGTGTGGGGGACCGTCGGCGCCGGCGTCCTGGTACTGGTCGGCGTCTGCATCCCGATGATCGACCGGACCCGCGACAGCAGGATCCTGAGCGCGCTCGCCGCCTCGCCGACCGTGTCGGCACTCGGCGGCCCGGCGAAGCAGGGGGCGGTCACCCCGTCCGCGAAGGGTGTCGCCAAGGCGGCGCTGCGAGCCGAGGCCGCCGCGGCGCGCGCCCGGATCGCGCGATGGCACGTCGCCGCCGGGGCCACCGGAATCGTCACTGCCGTGCTGGCCGCCGCCGGGGCGCTGCTCCCCGTCCTCGACATCCCCGGCGACACGGCCCGCCCCGACGTCTATGCCACCCGGGTCGTGCTCGTCGCCGCCCTCGTTCTCGCCGTCGGCTGCGTCTGGTTGCTGCTGTCGGAGTTCGCGTCCGCCGTCCGACCCGCGGTCGGGGTGCTGTGGGTGACGATTCCGTACTCCGTCGCCGCCGTGTCGCAGTCCGTCGTGCTCGCCACCGACGTGCCGGGAATCGGCGCCGGAATCGGCGCCGTGCTGCTGTGGTGCGCGGCCGTCACCGCGGGTGTCACCGGGGTGCTGACGTGGTTCGCCGGCTCGGCGGAACGTGAGGAGATCGACACGTCCGAGGAGCCGTCCACCTCGATCGCGGTCCTCGCCGTCGGCGGCCTCGGTGCCGTCGCCGCGTTCGTCGGACTGGGGCTGCCGCTCTTCCACGGGACGGACGCACGCGGTGACGCGTACGCGCCCGCGTCGTTCGCCGAGGTCCCCTGGAATCTCGACGTGTGGGGGCGCGTGCTGCTCGGCGTCGCGGTCGCTCTCGCAGTGATAGTTGCCTCACGTGCCCGGCCCGCCAGGGCGGTCGCGTTGCTGCTCGGTTCGGCCGTTGCCGTGGGGGTATACCTCGTGTCGTGGCCGCTGACCGTCGCCCGGGTCACCGACCCCGAAATGGGGGCCGGTGTCGTCCCGGCATCGGTGGGCATAGTGTTGATTGCGGCTGCCGCGGCCCTCACTTCTCGCCGCAGAAATCGGTGAGGTCCGCCCCGTTTGCAGCGGTGAGGCCCGCCTCAGTACGTGATATCGCGTGATGTGGACCACATAGCAGACACGCGGGCGCAGACCGGGCCCGGCAACTGGTTAAAGTCCAAAACAGACCCGCTCCTACCCCTCGAGCGGGTGTCAACGCAGACGAGACGGTGAGCAGATGGATCTCTTCGAATACCAGGCGAAGGAACTCTTCGCCAAGCACGAGGTGCCGACTTCGGCTGGGCGTGTTACCGACACGGTGGCCGGCGCACGCGAGATTGCCGAAGAAATCGGCAAGCCCGTGATGGTCAAGGCGCAGGTCAAGGTCGGCGGGCGCGGCAAGGCGGGTGGCGTCAAGTACTCCGCCGACGTCGACGCAGCACAGGCCAACGCCGAGGCGATCCTGGGACTCGACATCAAGGGCCACGTCGTCAAGAAGCTGCTGGTCGCAGAGGCGAGTGACATCGCCGAGGAGTACTACATCTCCTTCCTGCTGGACCGCACCAACCGCACCTACCTGGCCATGTGCTCGGTCGAGGGTGGCGTCGAGATCGAGGTCACCGCCGAGGAGAACCCCGACGCACTCGCGAAGATCCCCGTGGACGCCGTCAAGGGCGTCGACCTCGCGTTCGCGCGCAGCATCGCCGAGGCAGGAAAGCTGCCCGCCGAGGTGCTCGACGCAGCGGCCGTGACGATCCAGAAGCTGTGGGAGGTCTTCATCAAGGAAGACGCTCTCCTCGTCGAGGTCAACCCCCTCGTCCGCACGCCGAACGACGAGATCCTCGCGCTCGACGGCAAGGTCACGCTGGACGAGAACGCCGCGTTCCGTCAGCCCGGCCACGAGGCGTTCGAGGACAAGGACGCCACCGACCCGCTCGAGCTCAAGGCCAAGGAAAACGACCTCAACTACGTCAAGCTCGACGGTGAGGTCGGCATCATCGGTAACGGCGCCGGCCTGGTCATGTCGACCCTGGACGTCGTCGCGTACGCAGGTGAGAAGCACGGTGGCGTGAAGCCCGCCAACTTCCTCGACATCGGTGGCGGCGCCTCCGCAGAGGTCATGGCGAACGGCCTGGACGTCATCCTGAACGACGCGCAGGTCAAGAGCGTGTTCGTGAACGTTTTCGGTGGCATCACCGCGTGTGACGCGGTCGCCAACGGCATCGTCGGCGCCCTGAAGACGCTGGGTGACGAGGCCAACAAGCCGCTGGTCGTCCGCCTGGACGGCAACAACGTCGAAGAGGGTCGTCGTATCCTCGCCGAGGCCGCCCACCCGCTGGTCACGGTCGTCGGAACCATGGACGAGGCTGCCGACAAGGCCGCCGAGCTGGCCTTCGCCGCAAAGTAAAGGGACTTAAATCACATGGCTATCTTCCTGACCAAGGACTCCAAGGTCATCGTCCAGGGCATCACCGGCGGCGAGGGCACGAAGCACACCGCGCTGATGCTCAAGGCCGGCACCCAGGTCGTCGGCGGTGTCAACGCCCGTAAGGCCGGCACCACCGTGACCCACGACGGCGGCGTCGAGCTGCCCGTCTTCGGCACCGTCGCCGAGGCCATCGAGAAGACCGGCGCGGACGTCTCCATCGCGTTCGTTCCCCCGGCCTTCGCGAAGGACGCCATCGTCGAGGCCATCGACGCGGAGATCCCGCTGCTCGTGGTCATCACCGAGGGCATCCCCGTGCAGGACTCGGCGTACGCCTGGGCGTACAACGTGTCCAAGGGCAACAAGACCCGCATCATCGGACCCAACTGCCCCGGCATCATCACCCCGGGCGAGTCGCTGGTCGGCATCACCCCCGCCAACATCGCAGGCAGCGGCCCGATCGGCCTCGTGTCCAAGTCGGGCACGCTGACCTACCAGATGATGTTCGAGCTGCGTGACTTCGGCTTCTCCACCGCCATCGGCATCGGCGGCGACCCGGTCATCGGCACCACCCACATCGACGCCATCGAGGCGTTCGAGAAGGACCCCGAGACCAAGGTCATCGTGATGATCGGTGAGATCGGTGGCGACGCCGAGGAGCGTGCCGCCGATTACATCAAGGCGAACGTCACGAAGCCGGTCGTCGGCTACGTCGCGGGCTTCACCGCCCCCGAGGGCAAGACCATGGGCCACGCAGGCGCCATCGTGTCCGGTTCCTCGGGCACCGCGCAGGCCAAGAAGGACGCCCTCGAGGCTGCCGGCGTGAAGGTCGGCAAGACGCCGTCCGAGACCGCTGCGCTCGCTCGCGAGATCCTGCAGAGCCTGACCGTCCAGGCGTAGGCCCTTCGGGCTCGTGCGCCTTTCTGGTTGCTCCGGCGACCGGAAAGGCGCACGGGCCGTTCAGGCATCGACCCACATCTCCCCGGCCGGATCGAGTGTCCCCGTCCCCGACGTGACGGCAGCGACCAGATCGGCCAGCTCCGCCGAGTCCCTCGCCGCGAGGGTGAGGACCGCGGATTCCGCGTACGTCGTGTCCACCACGACCACGCCCCGCCCCCGCAACTCCGACTCGACCCGGCCCGCCTCTGCGTGGCCGACGGCGAGGGTGTGCAGGTGGCGACGTTCCCTCCGCACGAGCGGTGCGGCATCGACCGCGGCGGCCACCGCGCCCGAGTAGGCGCGCACCAGCCCGCCCGCCCCCAGCTTGATTCCCCCGAAATACCGGGTCACGACGACCGCGACGTCGACGAGGTCGCGGGCCTTGAGTACCTGCAGCATCGGAATGCCCGCGGTGCCACCGGGTTCGCCGTCGTCGTTCGCTCGCTCGACCCGGTCGCTGGGCCCGTTGCCGACGATGAACGCCGAACAATGATGCCCCGCATCGGGATACGCGCTGCGTCGATCCTGGACGAAGGCCTGCGCCGCCTCGGTGTCCTCGATCCGCCGCAGGGCCGCGATGAAGCGTGAGTGCTTCACCTCCGTCAGGGCGGTGAGATCGGCGGTGCGGGGAGCGAGGGTGTACGGCACCGGACCATTGTCTCCTGCGCCGCTCCCGGCACCGCACGCCGCGACCGACAGCAGTGACCGACGGGTATCCGTACGCTAGCGTCGGAAGAGCGCACGCAGACGACCACTTGTCGACTAGGAGAAGTCATGACGTTCACGCCCGGAGGGCCGAATTACGGTCCGCCCGCGCAACCGACTGCAGGGGGAGAATCGAAAGGCCTGGGCTTCTTCCTCCTGATCGGTGTCGCAGTTCTCGGTGTCCTCAACCTGCTGCTCGGATTCGCGCCGTATGCCACGTTGGCGCGGGAGTCCGTGAACTCGTTCGAAGCCAACACGGACGGGCTCGGACTGCTGTTCCTCGGTGGTCTGCTCGCGGCGGCGTCCCTCCTTCCGAAGCAGTCTTACGCGGGTGCCGCAGCGGCGGCGTCCGTCGCGGGCTGGGTCGTCGCGTTGTTCGTCTTCCTCAACGTCGACGCGGATTCCGGTTGGGGCGCAATCCTGATCCTCGTTCTCGGTTTCATCCAGTCGGCCGTGGCCGTGGCGGCAGTGCTGTTCGACATCGGCGTCCTGAAGCAGCCTGCGCCCCGGCCCGCCGCGGCCGCGGGCTTCGGTCAGCCCGGCCAGGCGCAGCAGGGGTACGGCCAGAGCGCCCCGCAGGGGTTGTACGGGCAGGGCCCGCAGCAGTCGTACGGACAGCAACCCCAGGGTTACGGCCAGAGCCCCCCGCAGGGTTACGGGCAGCAGAGCCAATCGCAGCCCGGTTACGGGCAGCAGAACCAGCCTGGCTACGGCCAGCAGGGTTACGGCCAGCCCTCGCAGAGTCAGCCCGGCTACACCCAGGGCTACGGGCAGTCCCAGCAGCCGGGCTACGCAGCAGGCGCGGGTGCCGGATCCGCGTCGTACGACGCCCCGACCACCGCCTACCAGCAGCCGCAGTACCAGGGGTATTCGACGCCGTCGACGCCGTCACAGCCCACCGGGACGCCCAGCTCGCAGTACCCGGCCGGGACCAGCTACGGATCGGCGCAGCACGCGGCGCCGGCGTACGGCTCGCAGCCGGAGTCCTCGCCCGTGGAGCGCACTCTGGAGTACGGCGAGCAGCCATCCACCGAGGCGAAGCCGGCCGAATCGGCCGAGAAGTCCGAATCCGAGGGGTACAGCGCGCCCACTCAGGCGTTCGACACGCGCGCCGACAGGGACGACAAGTAGCGGTCCAGCCGGCGGGTGGCCTCTGACCGAACCTGGTCGGAGGCCACTTCTGTGCGGCGCGCCTGACCGCTGTCGCGGCGTCGGAGTGCCACTCTCGAGGGGATGAGTTCTTTGGTTGATCGCGCTCAACGCGTCGCACAGGGTGCACGACGGCGAGCCGTCCGTGATGACGAGCGGCGAGCCGTCCGTGATGACGAGCGGCGAGCCGTCCGTGATGACGAGCGGCGAGCACCGCGACAGCGTCCGGTGCCCGACGCCGACGAGATGCGGGCGCTGCTGGCGGTCGCGTTCCGGCCCGCGGGGGTCACGGTCGTCCTGCTGTCTGCGCTGATCGTCGTCACGCTGGTGGCGGCGAACAGCGACCTCACGGGAACGTTCGGTGCCATCGCGGCGTCGTGGCTGGCGATTCACCAGGTGCCGTTGACGATCGACGGCACGTCGCTCGGCGTCCTCCCGCTGATCCCGACGGCGGGGATGGTGTGGGTGGTCGCCCGCGGGTGCGCGGCGGTGGTGCATCCGGCGTCCTCACGGCGGCACGCGCTGCAGGTGATCGGCGCGGCGGTGGCCGGGCCGCTGGTCGTGACGGCCATCGCCCTCGCCGTCATCGCGGACGCGTCGGCGGTCATCCCGCTGTCCTCCCCGAACGCTCTCGCCGCGTTCGGGTGGGTGCTGTCGGTGCACCTGCTCGCGGCGGGGATCGGCGTGACGGTCGCGATGTGGCCGACAGTCGGTGCGGAGTTTCCGTCGTGGGTCCGGGACGCGGTGCGGCCGGGACTACGCGCGATGATGGCGATTCTCGGTGCCGGCGCGGTGATGGTGACGATCTCGCTGCTGATGGAGTGGTCCACGGTCGGGTCGTTGCTCGAAGACGGCGACGGCTTCGTCGGATCGCTCGGACTGACGATCCTGTCGGTGCTGTACCTGCCGAACGTGGTGGTGGGTGCCTCGGCCGCCGTCCTGGGCGGGACCGCGCAGATCGGGGACGTCTCGGTCAGCGTGTTCGGGAACGTGGGTGGGTCGCTGCCACCGTTGCCGCTGCTCGGCGCGGTTCCCGATGGGGTGTCGGGGGGCGCCTGGCCGGCGCTGCTGGTGATTCCGCTGTTGATCGGTGTGATGCTGGGACGCGATTGCGGGCGTCGCGTCGCCGGGCAGGAAGCGCTGTTCACCGTGCTGACCGCCGCCGCGGGTGTGGGTGTGGTGACGGCGGTGCTCGGTCTCGTGTCCGGCGGCAGGCTCGGCGCATTCGGAACGGTCGATCTGAACTGGTGGGCGTTCGGGCTGCTCACGTTCGCGTGGCTCGGGCTCGCGGGCGCGGTGACGGCAGTGGTCGTCGCGTGGCATCGGAGCCGGGGCGCCGACGACGAAGCCGACGCGGAGGACGAGGAACCGCATCTCCCCGGTGCGGAGGAGGTTCCGGCGATCGCCGCCCCGATCACGGAGGAGCGGGTGGTGCCGGGAGAGGCCGCACCCGGCCGGGTGCTCGAAGCCGAACTCGTCGACGACACGGAAGTGCCCGCGGCCCCCGTCGCACCGCAGGACACCGAGGCCGACGCCGAGGTCGTGGTGGATGCCGAGGTCGAGGAAGACGCGTCGGCGGCTGAATCCGACGGGTCCGGGAACTCCGGCGAGGCCCCGGAAGCCGACCTGCCCCGAGGGCCCGCAACCCCCAGCGACTAGGCTCTTGGTCGGTCGACGATGCGACCGCCCCCTTTCGATACACCCGGCCTTTCGATTGTTCAGGAGTAGAGCGCTGACTTCCTCGCGTGACCACCTGGGGCCCACGACCGCTTCGCCGGTCGGATCCGCGCCGGCGCGGATCGTGGTACTCGCCTCCGGTGCGGGAACCCTCCTGAGATCGTTGATCGACGCGACACACGCCGACGGGTATCCCGCCGAGATCGTCGCCGTCGGCGTCGACCGCGACTGCGACGCCATCCGGCATGCGGAGTCCGCGGGCATCGCCCACTTCCGGATCGGGCTCCGCGACCACGCGGACCGGTCGACCTGGGACGTCGCGCTGACGGAGGCCGTCGCGTCACACCAGCCGTCGCTCGTGGTGTCCGCGGGATTCATGAAGATCCTCGGCCCCGCTTTCCTGGACCGCTTCGGCGGTCGCATCATCAACACGCACCCCGCGTTGCTGCCCGCTTTCCCCGGTGCGCACGCGGTCCCGGATGCGCTGGCCTATGGCGTCAAGGTGTCGGGATCGACGGTCCACCTCGTGGACGCGGGGGTCGACACCGGCCCGATCCTGGCGCAGGAACCCGTTCCGGTGCTCGACGGCGACGACGAGTCGACCCTGCACGAACGCATCAAGACTGTGGAGCGACGGTTGCTGGCGGAGGTCATCGCCGCTGTCGCCACCCGTGGAGTTGTTTCCGATGGACGAAAGGCCGTGATCCCCAGTGAGTGAACGCAAGGCAGTACGCCGAGCGCTCGTCAGCGTCTACGACAAGACCGGTCTGGTCGAACTGGCTACGGGCCTGCACAAGGCAGGCGTCGAGCTTGTGTCGACAGGGTCGACGGCAGCGAAGATCGCCGACGCCGGCATCCCGGTCACCCCCGTCGAGGCGCTGACCGGCTTCCCCGAGTGCCTCGAGGGCCGCGTCAAGACCCTGCACCCGCGGGTGCACGCCGGTGTCCTCGCGGACACCCGGAAGCCGGAGCACCTCGCGCAGCTCGAGGAACTCGGCATCGAGGCATTCCAGCTGGTGGTCGTGAACCTGTACCCGTTCACCCAGACCGTCGCCTCGGGTGCGACGCCCGACGAATGCGTCGAGCAGATCGACATCGGCGGTCCGTCCATGGTGCGTGCCGCCGCGAAGAACCACCCGTCGGTGGCCGTCGTGGTGGATCCCGCTCGCTACGACAACGTGCTGACCGCGATCGCGGACGGCGGTTTCACACTGCCCGAGCGCACAGCCCTCGCAGCGCAGGCGTTCCAGCACACCGCGTCGTACGACGTCGCGGTCGCGAGCTGGATGACGTCCACGCTGGTGGACAGCGGCGACTCGCAGTTCCCCGAGTGGGCAGGCGCCACCTGGGACCGCTCGGCCGTCCTGCGCTACGGCGAGAACCCGCACCAGGCCGCGGCGCTCTACGTGAACTCCGCCGCCCCGGCCGGTCTGGCCCAGGCCGAGCAGCTGCACGGCAAGGAAATGTCGTACAACAACTACACCGACGGCGACGCGGCGTGGCGTGCGGCATTCGACTTCAGTGAGCCGGCGGTCGCGATCATCAAGCACGCGAACCCGTGCGGCATCGCGGTCGGAGCCGACATCGCCGAGGCGCACCGCAAGGCACACGCCTGCGACCCGGTCAGCGCATACGGCGGAGTCATCGCCGCGAACCGCGAGATCACCGTCGAGATGGCCGAGCAGGTCGCCGAGATCTTCACCGAGGTGATCATCGCCCCGTCGTACGCGGACGGCGCGCTCGGCGTGCTGCAGCGCAAGAAGAACGTCCGCGTCCTCCTCGCGCAGGCGCCCACCGCGACGGGAATCGAACTGCGTCCCGTGTCCGGTGGGGCGCTCCTCCAGGAGCGCGACGTGCTCGACGCCGAGGGCGACGATCCCGCCAACTGGACCCTCGCCGTCGGCGACGCCGCGGACGAGCAGACCCTGAAGGATCTCGAGTTCGCGTGGCGCGCGTGCCGTTCGGTGAAGTCCAACGCGATCCTGCTCGCTGCAGACGGCGCGTCGGTCGGGGTCGGCATGGGCCAGGTCAACCGCGTCGACTCCGCGCACCTCGCGGTGCAGCGGGCCGGTGACCGGGTGGTCGGGTCGGTGGGCGCGTCGGACGCTTTCTTCCCGTTCCCCGACGGACTCCAGGTCCTCGCGAACGCCGGTGTCAAGGCAGTCGTGCAGCCGGGTGGTTCCGTCCGCGACAACGAGGTGATCGATGCGGCCAAGGAAGCCGGCATCACCATGTACCTGACGGGTGCGCGGCACTTCGCGCACTAGCGTTCGGCAACTCTCGAACGGGTCTCGGCATCGCGCCGGGGCCCGTTCTGCGTTGTCAGGCCGCTGCGGCCCCGTGTGTGCGGCCGGTGCCCTCGAGTTCGCGCGGCGAACCGGTGATGACCACGCGGGCCGCACCGCGACTGCGGACCTCGCTGATCAGTGCCCCCAGGCCGGCCTCGTGGGCGGCGTCGCAGTGCGACAGGTCGAGGGTGACGGCGTATCCGGTGAGGTCGTCCGGCAGGTCCAGATACGGGGGAGAGGTGGACAGCTGGTTGATGCGAAGTTTCATGTGGTGCTCCTGAAAGTGAAAGGTAAAAGAAAAGGCACCCGAGGGGTTTGCCCTGGGTGCCCGAGAACGACTTGGTTGAGTCTCAACATTCTCGGGGTGCGCCGTACTTGGAGATGTGCTTGTCGGCGGAGCATCGACGCCAGGCGGGTACGGATGCGAAGAGCGCGTGAAGCTGCATCATGGCCGTACCTCTCTGTGTGTCGTTGCTGGTTGGTAGATGACCGTACAGCACCGGTTGAGGGTTTGCACTTCCATTATCCGGTCACTGGGCGGATCCGAGCGCGTTGTACGCGATGTTCACCTGCAATTCTGCGCATCGACGCTTCTGTGGATCGCCGCACAGGTTGTCCACAGACCCGGAATTCGGGGCCGCAGGCAGGTGCCGAACTGTCAGGATTCGACGATGGGGGAAGTTCAGCGGCCGTTCCGGGGGTCGGAAGCGCTACGAGACGGGCGGCTCACCCGCCACGGGTTACGGACCTTCCGGCGTCTGCATCGAGACGTGTACGTGCACAGAAGCGTCGAGGTGACAGCGCTCTCACGCGCACGCGCCGCCTGGCTGTGGGCGAACGGCGAAGCGGTCCTCGCGGGATTCTCCGCGGCCGCAGTGCACGGAACCCGGTGGATCGGAGGCGGCGAGCCGGCGACGCTCATCAGGCGAGGCAGCCGGCGATCTGTCGACGGCATCGACGTGCGCGCTGACGCCCTGCTTCCGGACGAAGTGTGCCGAGTGGGGGAGATGCTGGTCACCACCCCGGCGCGCACCGCATTCGACCTGGGCAGATGGCTGCCCGTCGACCGGGCCGTCGAGGTACTCGACGCCCTCTGCCACGACACCGGACTGCGCCCGGCGGAGATATCCGGGGTGGCCGGCAGACATCGGGGCGAACGCGGACTGGCGTCGCTGCGCGAGGTCGTTTCGCTGCTCGATCCCGGTGCCGAGTCCCCACCGGAGACGCGTACTCGCCTCGTCCTGATTCGAGGTGGGCTGCCCGCACCGACCACTCAGATTCCGATCGCGGACCGGTCCGGTCGCATCTTCGCCCGAGCAGACATGGGCTGGGTCGGGTGGAAGGTGCTCGTCGAGTACGACGGCGAGCAGCACTGGTCGGACGAGCGCCAGCGCACGTGGGACATCGAGCGCCTGGAACGGCTGGCCGAACTCGGATGGGTGGTGGTGCGGGTGAACGCGGAGCAGTTGCGCCGACGACCGCAGGCGATCGTCGCGCGGGTTCGGGACCGATTGCGGCAGGCAGGCGCCCCGGTGTGAATGCGCAGAACCGCAGACGCTCACTCGACGGTTGCCCACGGAACTGCGCATTCGAATCCCACCACTTTGGTTACAGGTTGCTTTCGATCCGGACTCGAGCAGCACGAACGCGCGGTGCAGCTGATTCACTCGGGGCTGATGTGACTCGAGTGGCACCTGTGGAAGGAGAGTGGCGCCCGGACTGCGACGGTGCGCCCATCCCCGTATGAACCGTTTTGCGATCAAGGCCGGCCTCGGCGCCTGCGTCCTGGGTGCGTCCGTGCTCATCCCTGCTCAGGTGTCGGCGGAACCCGCGGCCACGGCGACCGGCACCGAACTGTCCGGGATGACGGTGTTCCTCGACCCCGGGCATCAGGGTTCCAGCGAGGGCCACGACCTCACGCAGCAGGTGAACGACGGCCGGGGCAACACCAAGGACTGCCAGACGAGCGGCATGACGTCGCTGGGCGGGGTGCCCGAGCACACCATCAACTGGAACGTCTCCCAGCTGGTCAAGAGCAGCCTCGAGAGCCTCGGCGCGAAGGTCGTCCTGAGTCGTCAGGACGACACCGGCTGGGGCGGGTGCATCGACGAAAGAGCTCGTGCGGCAAGCGAATCGAACGCAGATCTGGCGGTGAGCATTCACGCGGACTCGACGGCGCAGGGTGAGGACGCGAGCAAGCACGGGTTCCACATGATCATCCCGTCGCTGCCCATCCCGGACGAGAAGGCGGACGCGGCGCAGTCCGGCGGCGGGCTCGAAGCGTCGAAGATGATGCGTGACGCCTACAAGTCCGACGGTTTCGTTCCCGCCAACTACGCGGGCGTGAACGACGGCCTCCAGACCCGCGCCGACGTGGCCGGGCCCGCACTGACCCAGGTTCCGCTGGTGTTCGTCGAGATGGGCAACGGGTCCAACAAGGAGGACTCCGCGCAGCTCGAGAGCTCCGACGGCCAGTTGAAGCACGCCATCACCATCACGACCGGCATCGTCACCTACCTGCTGACGGGGTCGGAGGCGGCACCGGCCCAGGAGCTGGCCGCGGCGCCGGCCGCGACCACCATACCCGAGGCGAGCGAGGACAGCGCGTCGTCGGCCACCACCACGACCCCGAAGGCGACCACCCCGAAGGCGGCACCGAAGTCGACGGCGCCGGACTCGGCGCAGCTGTCCGAGCTGATGGAGATGCTCGCGCCGCTGCTCGAGGTCGAGGGGCTGGACGGGCTGAAGGACCTCGTCAACGACAAGAACCTCGGGCTCGTGTCCGATCTGGCGAGCACGCTGCTGGCCGTGATCACCGGGGCCGGCGGGAACTGATCACAGCGACGCGATCCACCTGGCGAACGGTCCGGTGAACTCCGCCGAGTAGGGCAGTGGTTCCACGTAATCCGGCCCGGTGGACGGACGGTCGCCGACGTCCTTGAGGACGTGGTTGGCGTTCGTCATCCGCACCGGCGTCAGCGCGGTGTGCGCGAGGGCGTCGTTCAGGCCGTCGACGTCCGCGAGTTGCACCTGGATGTCCTTGGCGGAGCAGCTGGTGAGCACCGGGAAACCGGCGGGCAGCCGGCCGGCCAGTGCCCGGGGGTCGAGCGCGTCCTCCTCTGCGAGGGCCTTGGCGTTGGCGTGGACGAGCCCGGCGTTCTGCAGGGGTTCCGGCAGGTCGTCGGGGATCGTGCCCGACGTGCGGAGCGATTCGACGGTGTCCGCGAGCGCGAGCCGCAGTTCGTCGGCCAGCTCCACCGGCAGCTGTCCGGCGCCGACGACGGCGTCGAGCTGTCCGTGGATCTGCGTGGTGAGCAGGTCGAGGAGCCGGACGCTCAGCGGTTCGAGCAGACCGACGGCGCGCACCCGCGACTCGTTCTCCGCGGTGGCGAGCGCGAGGGCGACGAGTCCGCCGTCGCTGTGCCCGATGACGATCAGCTGTGACGGGTCGACCCCGGGCTGGGCGGCCAGGAAGTCCAGGCCTGCGGACGCGGCGTCGACGAAGGTGGTGAAGCCGAGACCGCCGACCTCGTCCACCTCGTACGGGCCGAGCGCGGTGTCGCCGCTGCCGATCTTGTCGTAGCGCAGGCTCGACATGCCGTGCTGTTCGAGCACGTCGGCGAGGTGACGCAGGGTTCCGATGTCACCGGGGAGCAGGGCGCTGTCGCCGTTGCGGTCGGTGGGACCGCTGCCGGCGAGGAGCAGCGCGGCGGGCGCCGACCCGTTCGCGTCGGCGGGCGTTCGGAGGCTGCCGTAATAGGTGACGGCACCGCTGGCGAAGGTGATCTCGGTGTCAGGCATGGGGACTGTCTACCAGTTCACGCCGCGCGCAGTCGCCGCAGCCGCCGCACTCCAGCGCTGAGCGCCGGGCGGGCATCGCGGCCGAGATCTCAGAGAAGCATCACAGAACTCACACAATCGGCGATTAGCGTTTGCATCACCAGTTGTTCCAACGGATTACGTCCGAGAAGAGCTCCCGACTCCAGAAAGGTGCCGCATCATGAACGTCGTACAGTTGACCACCGGTGATTTCGTCGCCGCCATGTTCTCCCTCGACTTCGTCGACGGCGGGTTCCGCCGGGAGGCCGTCGAGCGGATTCACCGGGGCGCGATCGACGAGTGGGTGTCTGCGCTCACCGGGTCGGGTCTGTTCTCCAACCGTGCGGTCGCGAACGTGGTCCGGGCATGGCGCGGCGATCCGCGACTCCTGCTGGACTCGCTTCTGGCGGAGGCCGATCCGGTGACCGTCGAGCGCTACCGTGCCGCGTGGCGCGAGTTGGACGCCGCGTCCTCGTACGAGGTCGCCGCGTAGGCGGACGTGCGGGACCGGACGCGCGCGACGGCGAAGAATCCGCACGTGCGGGCACGATCCGCGAACGGCTCCCGCGGCCCGCGGGGGCGGTCCGGTGCGGGCCGGTGACCGTTAACCGCGTGCCGATTCGCCCGAACCCTCGTAGCGTGGAGTGGTGACGTCATCGGAACACAGACCTTCCACCGTCGGCGAGCTCCGCGAGTCGGGCCACGTTCAACGCACCGTCAAGGAAGAGATCCGCGAGAACCTGCTCGCGGCGCTCCGCGACGGCCGCGATCCGTGGCCCGGCATCGTCGGTTTCGAAGAGACGGTGGAACCCCAGCTCGAACGAGCACTCATCGCAGGTCACGATGTGGTTTTGCTCGGCGAACGGGGCCAGGGCAAGACCCGCCTCCTCCGCACCCTCAATCTGCTCCTCGACGAATGGACCCCGGTGATCGCCGGTTCCGAACTCGGGGAGCATCCCTATGAGCCCATCACCCCGGCATCGATCCGCAGGGCGCAGGAATTGGGTGACAGCCTGCCCGTCGCGTGGCGGCACCGCAGTGAGCGGTACTCGGAGAAGCTCGCGACCCCCGACACGTCGGTGGCGGACCTGGTCGGCGACGTGGATCCGGTCAAGGTCGCGGAGGGCCGCAGTCTCGGCGACCCGGAGACCATCCACTTCGGTCTCGTCCCCCGCGCGCACCGGGGCATCGTCGCCATCAACGAGCTGCCCGACCTCGCCGAACGCATCCAGGTGTCGCTGCTCAACGTCATGGAGGAACGCGACATCCAGGTCCGCGGGTACACCCTCCGGCTACCGCTGGACGTCCTCATGGTGGCCAGTGCGAACCCGGAGGACTACACGAACCGCGGTCGCATCATCACCCCGCTGAAGGACCGGTTCGGCGCGGAGATCCGGACGCACTACCCGACGCGTCTCGACGACGAGGTCGCGGTCATCCTCCAGGAGGCGCACCTCACCGCAGAGGTGCCCGAGTATCTTCTCGAGATCCTGGCCCGGTTCACCCGGCTGCTCCGCGAGTCGACGTCGGTCGATCAGCGGTCGGGGGTGTCCGCCCGCTTCGCGGTGGCCGGCGCCGAAACCGTCAGTGCGGCTGCGGTGCATCGCGGCGCGGTGCTCGGTGAGGCCGACCCGGTCGCGCGGCCGGTCGACCTCGAGACCGTCGTCGACGTGCTGCGGGGCAAGGTGGAATTCGAATCCGGTGAGGAGGGACGCGAGATCGAGGTGCTCGAGCACCTGCTCCGGCGGGCGACGGCCGACACGGTCCGCACCCGGCTCGGCGGCATCGACCTCGCCGAACTCGTGGATGCCGTCGAGCAGGGCGACCCGGTGGTCACCGGCGAACGGATCACGGCGAAGGCACTGCTGAACGAACTGCCCGAACTCGAGGTCCTCGACGTGCTCGCCGAGCGTCTGGGCGCGGAGTCCGACGGCGAGCGGGCCGCGGCGGCCGAGTTCGCGCTCGAGGGGCTGTACCTGGCGCGGCGGATCTCCAAGAACCCGGACATCAACGGGCAGACGGTGTATTCGTAATGTCCCGCAAGGCGGAACGCGGGCCGCACAATGCGCGGTACGGGCCGTACGAGGGCGGTGATCCGCTGGCGGCGCCGGTGGACCTGCGCGAGGCCCTCGCGGCGATCGGTGACGACGTGTTCGCGGGCAGTTCGCCTCGGCAGGCGCTGCGCGAGATGCTGCGGCGCGGCAACCGGGACATGCGCGGGCTGGACGAGCTTGCGGCCGAGGCCAATCGGCGGCGCCGCGAACTGCTGAAGCGGAACAACCTGAACGGCACCCTCGAAGAGGTCCGGGAACTCCTCGACCGCGCGGTGCTCGAGGAACGCAAGACCCTGGCCCGCGCGCTCGACGACGACGCCCGGTTCTCCGAGATGCGCCTCGAGGAACTGTCGCCGTCCACCGCGCAGGCCGTGCAGGAACTCGCCGGCTACGACTGGCGCAGTTCCGAAGCCCGTGCCGACTACGAGAAGATCCGCGACCTGCTGGGCCGCGAGGTGCTGGACCAGCGGTTCGCCGGCATGAAGCAGGCGCTCGAGGGTGCTACCGAGGCGGACCGTCAGGCGATCCGCGAGATGCTGGAAGACCTCAACGACCTGCTCGACAAGCATTCCCGCGGCGAGGACACCCAGGAGCAGTTCGACGAGTTCATGAACAAACACGGGGAATATTTCCCCGAGAACCCGCGCAACGTCGAGGAACTGCTCGACTCGCTGGCGCAGCGCGCGGCGGCGGCGCAGCGGTTGCGGAACTCGCTGTCGCAGGAACAGCGCGACGAACTCGACGCGCTCGCGCAACAGGCATTCGGCGACCCGTCGCTGATAGGACAGCTGGACCGCCTCGACCAGCACCTGCAGGCCGCGCGCCCCGGCGAGGACTGGCAGGGCGCGCAGCGGTTCCGCGGCGACGACGGCATGGGTCTCGGCGAGGGCACCGGGGCCTTGCAGGACATCGCGGAACTCGAGTCGCTCGCCGAACAACTGTCGCAGCAGTACGCGGGTGCGCAACTCGACGACATCGACGCGGAGGCCCTGGCCCGGCAACTGGGCGACGAGGCGGCGGCGGATGCGCAGACCCTCGCCGAACTCGAGAAGGCCCTGCGGGACCAGGGTTTCTTCGATCGCGGCGCGGACGGTCAATGGCGGCTGTCGCCCAAGGCGATGCGTCAACTCGGCCAGACGGCACTGCGGGACGTGGCGCAGCAACTGTCTTCACGGGGCGGGCAACGGGAGACGCGCCGAGCCGGGGCGATGGGGGAGCCGACCGGGGCGTCCCGCGAGTGGGAGTTCGGCGACACCGAGCCGTGGGACGTCACGCGCACCATCACCAACGCGGTGCTGCGGGCGTCGTCCGATCCGGCCGAACGCGGTCGCGTGCCGGTCCGGTTGTCCGTCGCGGACGTCGAGGTGATGGAGACCGAGCAGCGGACGCAGGCGGCGGTCGCGTTGCTGGTCGACACGTCGTTCTCGATGGTGATGGAGGGGCGGTGGGTGCCGATGAAACGCACCGCACTCGCGCTGAATCACCTGGTGAGCACACGGTTCCGCAGCGACGAACTGCAGCTCATCTCGTTCGGGCGGCACGCGCAGGTGCTGACGCCGTCGGAGTTGGCGGGCCTGGACGGCGCCTGGGACCAGGGCACCAACCTGCACCACGCGCTGCTGCTGGCCGCCCGGCATCTGCGTCGGCACCCCAACGCCCAGCCGGTGGTCCTGATCGTGACGGACGGTGAGCCGACCGCGCATCTGGAGCCGGACGGGTTCGCCTATTTCGACTACCCGCCGAGCGCCCGGACCCTCGGTCTGACGGTCCGGGAACTCGACACCCTCGCCCGGCTCGGCGCCCACGTCACGTTCTTCCGGCTCGGTGAGGATCCCGGTCTCGCGCGGGTGGTGGACCGGATGGCCGAGCGCGTCGGCGGTCGCGTCGTGGCGCCCGGTCTGGACGGTCTCGGCGCCGCGGTCGTGAGCGACTACATGCGTCGCAGGCGCTAGCCCGTGAGTACTTGTCAACCGCGGGCGGTTAACAAGTACTCACGGGTGCGAAGCACACGCTGGCTGGTGCTGGGTGATGCAGTGGATGCCGCCGCCGCGGGCGAAGAGCGGGCGGGCGTCGACCGGCACGACCGTGCGTCCGGGGTAGGCGGCCGACAGGATCGCGACCGCTTCCTCGTCCGCGGGATCGTCGAAGCTGCACGCGATGACGCCGCCGTTGACGACGAAATGGTTGATGTAGCTGTAGTCGACGAAGCCCTCCTCGTCGCGCAGGATCTGCGGCGCGGGGACGGTGATGATCTCCCACGACTCACCGCGGGCGTCCGTGGTCTGCTTCAGCACGTCGATGACGGCCTTGCTGACCTCGAAGTCGGGGTGTTCGGGGTTGCGCTGGTCGTGCACGAGGACGACGCCCGGCGACGGGATGGCGGCGACGATGTCGACGTGCCCGCGGGTGCCGTAGGTGTCGGAGTCGCGGGTCAGTCCGCGCGGCAGCCAGATCACCTTGGTGGCACCGATCGTGCGGGCGAGTTCCGCCTCGATGTCGGCCTTCGACAGGTTCGGGTTGCGGCCGGGGTCGAGTTGCACGGTCTCGGTGACCAGGACGGTGCCGAGGCCGTCGACCTGGATGCCGCCGCCCTCGTTGACGATCGGCGAGTCGACGAGTTCGGCCCCGGACCGCTCGACCACCAGGGCACCGATCTTCGAGTCCTTGTCCCACTGCGCCCAGTCCTGGCCGCCCCAGCCGTTGAAGATCCAGTCGACGCCGCCGAGGCGTCCGTCCTCGGACAGCACGAACGTGGGTCCGATGTCGCGCATCCAGGCGTCGTTCAGGGGTGCCTCGACGATGCCGATGTCGGCGGAGAGATACTTCTTCGCCGCCGCTACCTGGCCGGGGTCGACGACGACGGTGACGGGTTCGAATCGGGCGACCGCGTGCGCCACCTCGGCCCAGGTGGTGCGGGCCTCGTGGTGCTCCTCGGGGGTGTCGCCCAGGGAGTAGCCCTCACTGGGATAGGCCATCCAGGTGCGTTCGTGCAGTTCGCCTTCCGCGGGCATGCGCCAGGTCATCAGTTCCTCCCGAACGGGGCGGCGTGGTCGACGGGCTCGGTGAGGACGCCGTACGTGTCCGGGCGCCGGGTCGCCAGGAACGGGAACAGCGCAAGCCAGTCCTCGCGCTGCTGGAGGTCGAGGTCGGCGACCAGCACCGCGGATTCGTCGCGGGGGGCCTGCGCGAGGATGCGGCCGTAGGGGTCGGAGATGAACGACGAGCCGTAGAACGTGATGAGGCCTTCGCCGCCGTGGCGGTTGGGTACCACCATGAACGTGCCGTTCGCGATGCCGTTGCCGACGATCACCTGCTGCCACAGCGGCTGGGTGTCGAACTGCGGGTGGTCGGGCTCGGAGCCGATCGCGGTGGGGTACACCAGGATGTCGGCGCCGCCGAGCGAGTAGGCGCGGGCGACCTCGGGGAACCATTCGTCCCAGCAGGTGGGCAGTCCGAGCTTGACGCCGCCGAGCGCGTCGGGGCTGTGGACGGGGTACGGGTTCTCGGCGGGGCCGCCGCGGAAGTAGGTGTCCTCGTAGTAGCCGGCGGTGACGGGGATGTGCAGCTTGCGGGTGCGCGCGAGCAGTTCTCCGGAGGGGGCGACGAGGATGGCGGTGTTGAAACCGAGCCCGTCCTCGAACTGCACGCCGTCCTCGGAGTCGTTGCGCTCGTACAGGGACGCGTGGACGAGGACGCCGTGTTCGGCGGCGGCCTTGGCGGCGAACGTGAACGTCGGCCCGGTGAGAAGGTCCTCCGCGTTGCGGCCGGGGTTCTCGCCGCCTTCGACGAAGGCGGGGTACCGGCTCAGCGTGAGTTCGGGGAGAAACACCACGCGCGCCCCGAGCTTCGCGGCCTCGGCAATGCCCGCGTCGAGTTCGGCCCGCAGATCCTGCTCGTTCTCGTGCCAGCGGTGCTGGACGAGTCCGACGCGGAGTGGGGTGCGTGCGGTCTCGCGGGTCCGCGCCAGGGACTCGGGAGGGGTGAGGGCGGTGATCGTCAACATTGTGGTTCCTCGGATGTCCGGTTCGGCGAGCGCCTAAAACGAATTGGATTCGTTAAGTATGGTGGGTAAATGCTCGGCGATCAAGGGGCGGGGAGCGACGATTTCGATTCCTTCGGTATCCGCCCTGGTCGCCGCTACGGCGGCGCCGAGGCGCGCGTCGCCGGTCACGCACACCGACCAGGAGGGCACCCATGCCACGGCCATCGCAGCGACTGCTGTCGCCGGAGATCATCACCGAAGCCGCCATGCGCATGGTGGACCTCACGGGTGATTTCACGATGCCGGGTCTCGCCGAACGGCTGAAGGTGCGGCCCTCCTCGCTGTACAACCACGTGTCCGGGAGGGCGGAGATCATCGAACTGATGCGTGCCCGCATGATGGCGGGCATCGTGGTGGCGGACCCCGACGGCAAGTGGAGCGAGACGGTGGCCGGCCTGGCGCGCGAATATCGGCGCAACTACGCCGAGCATCCTCGGCTGATTCCTCTGTTCACCGCGCACACAGTGCAGTCCGGTGTGGCATTCGCTCTGTACAACGCTCTGGCTCAGGCATTCTCGGACGGCGGCTTCACGCCCGAGGAGATTTTGCACGCCATCACGACGGTCGACAGTTTCGTGCTGGGGTCGGCGCTGGACCTCGCCGCACCCGAGGTGGTCTGGGCGACCGCCCCGGAGGCGAACGAGTCCATGCGGGCCGCCCTGGCCACGTCCGGGCCGAACCCCGGACGGGCCGATGCAGCTTTCGAGTTCGGGCTGCGGACGCTTATCGCTGGCTTGGTGGCGCAGGCTCCGAACGAGCCGTGAGGTCGCTCTCGTCCCGCAACGCCGAGGTGTCGCGGGTGAGGGTCTTGCCCTCGAAGAATGCGGGACTGCGGAAGCGCATGATCATCATCAGCACGGCGCCGAGGAGGAGGATGCCGAACCCGAGGAAGAAGACGAGCCCGATGCCGCCGATGGACGCACCGCTCGCATTCTCCGGGTCCATGCTCTCGTCGATCGAGATGACGAACACGGCGAACAGCATCAGACCGCCGAGCAGCGGGAACGCGAACCGGAAGACGGCGTTGCGCACACTGGTGAACAACCTGCCCCGGAAGTACCACACGCAGGCGAACGCGGTGATGCCGTAGTACCAGCAGATCATGATGCCCAGCGCGGCGATCGTGTCGAGCAGCGTGCGCTCGGACAGGAACGTGACGACGGTGTAGAAGACCGCGGTCACCACCCCGGCGACGACGGTCGCGAAGGACGGCACCAGGAATCGCGGGGACACCTCGGCGAGCTTCTTGGGGAACGCGCCGTAGGCGCCCATGGCCAGCATCGTGCGCGCCGCGGGCAGGAACGTGGTCTGCAGGCTCGCGACCGAGGAGACGAACACCGCGAGGAACAGCAGCATGCCGCCCCAGTTGCCGAGAACCGGATCGGCGAGGGCGCCGAACACGTTCTCGGAGTTGTCCGGGTTGCCGAGGCCGAGACCGTCCTCGCCGACGCCGGCGTACATCATCGCCGCGACCGACACGAGCAGGTAGGTCAGCAGGATCGTCGCGACGCACAGCAGTCCGGCGCGACCGGGGGTCTTCTTCGGGTTCTTCGACTCCTCGCCCAGCGTCAGGCAGGTGTCCCAGCCCCAGAACGCGAAGATGGAACCGGTCAGGCCGATCACGAACGCGCCGAGGGCCAGCCCCGTGAACGGGTTGAACCAGCTCAGGTCGAACGAGAGTCCGGCGGGGGCGTCGCCGTTGCCGACGTGAACCAGTGCCACCACCGCGAACGCGATGAGCAGGACCATCTGGAAGCCGACGAGCGCGACCTGCAGGCGCTCACTGGTGGTGATGCCGCGGCTGGCGATCCAGGTGGCGAGGGCGATGAACACGAGCGTCGTACCGACGTTCACGAATTTGTTGCCGGGGAGATCGGCGATGCTCGGGGCGTCGAACAGTTTCGCGATGAACAGATAGAAGAATTGGACCGCGATCGCCGCCAGGTTCGAGAGCACGATGATCGTGGCGATCACCATGCCCCAGCCGCACATCCACCCGACGTACGGTCCGAACGCCTTCGTCGACCAGGTGAAGGACGCACCGCAGTCGGGGGATTCGGAGTTGAGTTCCCGGTAGGCGTACGCCGTGAGGAACATGGGGATGAACCCGGCGATGAAGATGGCGGGCATCTTCAGCCCGACGGCGGCGACGATCAGCCCGATGCTGGCCGTCAGCGTGTAACCCGGTGCCACGGAGGAGATTCCGAGGATCGCCCCGGAGAACGTCCCGACCGCACCGGTGGCCAGGCCCTTGGTGCTCACGGCGACGCCGGCCGAGGCCGGTGCGCCTTCGCTGTTCGTCATGTCTGAACCTCCGGTCGGGAACGATCGTGGATCCGGGGCGGGTGTCGCGGACGGTTTACTCACTGCTTACTCACTGCCTGAAAACTCCTGCTTGGGGACGACCACCATGGGCACCGGCAGGACGCGGAGCATCTTGGCCGCGGTGGATCCCAGGAACAGTCGATGAGGTTGGGCGAGCCGGCTGGAGCCGACCATGACGAGGTCGCCGTCCTGCCACTCGAGTTTGCGGACCGCCGATTCCACGGAGGAGTCGTCGGCGATCGTGACGGATACGGGAAAGTCTTCGGGAAGGGCGGATTTCGCCTCTTCGAGGGTGCTCTGCGCGTGGGCGACGGCTCGGTCGCGGACGTCGCCGGGGGTGTCCCGGTGATCGCGTAGATCGTTCTGCGGGTCGAGTGCGACGAGCGAGACGAGGCGGAGCGGGGTCTGCATCCGCTCGCACGTCCGCACCGCCGTCCGCAGCAGCACATCCGCCCCGGTCCGGGTCCCGAGCGCGCACGTCACCTCGCGGATTTTCTTCGCGGAGGAATGCCGATAGCCGCGGGGCGCGAGGGCCAGCGGAACGTGCGCCGAGTGCAGCAGTTCCGTCGACACGGAGCCGACGGAGTGCCGCCCCAGCAGGCCGTCCCCGGCGGCGCCGAGGACGATTGCCTGCGCCCCCAGCCGGGACACCTCGTCGATGAGACCCTGGGCGAACGAATCGTGGAAGCTCAGGTGGACGTCCACGTCGATGTCGCTCGGCACCGACGACTTCGCCTCGTCCAGCCAGCGCTGGGCACGGGAGGCGAGGATGTCGTCGTAGCCGGTCTCTGCCGGAACTCTCGCCGGGACCGTCCGGTCCGGCGGGAGAACCATGCAGATGTCGAGCTGTGCGCCGAGACTACGGGCGAGCTGCGCCCCGAGGGCCAGACCGTCCTCCCCGCTGGGAGTGGCGAGATATCCAACGACCAATCGCATGGTGAGGGTTCCGATCTGTCTCGGGGCGGGTGGTTTACGCGAAGCCGACGTACTTGGTCTCGAGGTACTCCTCGATGCCTTCGGTGCCGCCTTCGCTGCCGAGTCCGGACTGCTTGACTCCGCCGAACGGTGCGGCGACGTCGGAGATCACTCCGCGGTTGACGCCGACCATGCCGCTTTCGAGCTTGTCGGCGACGCGGAACGCGCGTTCGACGTTCTGCGTGTAGATGTACGCGGCGAGACCGTATTCGGTGTCGTTGGCGGCGGCGACGCCCTCGGCCTCGGTGTCGAATCCGGTGATCGCGGCGACGGGTCCGAAGATCTCCTCGCGGACGATGCGCGCGTTCGCGGGCACCTCGTCGAGGACGGTGGGCTGGAAGAAGTAGCCGGGACCGTCGACGGATTTGCCGCCGGTGCGGACCCGGGCGCCCGCGGCGACGGCGTCGTCGACGAGGGAGGCCACGTTGCGGCGCTGCTTCTCGTTGACGAGGGGACCGACGTTGGTGCCGTCCTCGCTGCCGGGTCCGACGCGGAGCGCGGCGATCCGGTCGGTGAGCTTGGTGGTGAATTCCTCGCGCACCGAGTTGGCGACGATCAGGCGGTTGGCGGCGGTGCAGGCCTCGCCGCCGTTGCGCATCTTCGCGGCCATCGCGCCCTCGACGGCGGCGTCGATGTCGGCGTCGTCGAACACGACGAACGGTGCGTTGCCGCCGAGTTCCATCGACGTGCGCAGAACCTGCTGGGCGGACTGCTCGATGAGGATCTTGCCGACGCGGGTGGATCCGGTGAACGTCACCTTCCGCAGTCGCGGGTCGGCGAGCAGCGGTTCGGTGACGGCGGCGGCGTTCGACGCGGGCAGCACCGACAGAACCCCGGCGGGCAGGCCTGCCTCGGCGAAGATCTCGGCGAGCAGCAGCATGGTGAGCGGGGTGTCCTCGGCGGGCTTGACGATGATCGTGCAGCCGGCGGCGAGCGCGGGGCCGATCTTGCGGGTGCCCATCGCGAGGGGGAAGTTCCACGGGGTGACGGCCAGGGTGGGTCCGACGGGGACCTTGGTGACCATGATCCGTCCGCTGCCCGACGGCGACGTGGTGTAGCGGCCCTGGATGCGGACGGCTTCCTCGCTGAACCAGCGCAGGAACTCGGCGCCGTAGTTCACCTCGCCGCGGCTTTCCGGCAGCGCCTTGCCCATCTCCATCGTCATGAGCAGTGCGAGGTCGTCGGTGCGCTCGATGACCTTCTCCCACGCCGAGCGCAGGATGATCGACCGCTGCCGGGGTGCGGTCGCTGCCCATTCCTCCTGGACCGCCGCGGCGGAGTCCAGTGCGCGCATCGCGTCCTTGCCGCCGGCGTCGGCGACGTCGGCGATGAGGGTTCCCGTGGCCGGGTCGTACACCGGGAAGGTGCCGCCGTCGATCGGGTCGGTCTGGGCGCCGTCGATCCACAGACCGGTGGGCAGGGTGGCGCGGAGCCGTTCGAAATCAGTCATCGGAGTCCTCGTGGTGGGGATGGTGGTGATCGCACGCCTCCGGGGTGGGGGCGACGTCGAGGGCGGGGTTGCGGTCGAAGAATCCAGCCGGTTTCAGCCAGAACGACACGGTGTCGGCGGGCATGATCGGCCAGTCCTCCGGCCGGGGAATGTGGTGGATCCCGAACGTGTACCAGAGCACCACGTCGGTGTTCTCGATCGGGCGGTCGGCCGCGGTCCAGGCGGGAAGTCCGTGATCGACCTTGCTCTGGTTCACGAATTCCCCGGCGGGCCAGCGTTCGTCGGGGGAGTTGGGGGTCACCCAGACGGTGTGGCCGATCGCGCCGGTGCGCTGGAAGATCGGTGACGCCGGGTCGAACATCGACGGGATCGCGCTGCCGGGAACGAGTTTGTAGGCGGGGGCGGTGCCGAGCCCGGTGGTCGTGTTGTCGTTGACGACCTTCCACGCCCGCTGGCTCTGCCAGTCGAAGTCCTGGCGGCCCTCGAGTTCGGTCCGCAGCGGGGTGTTCTTCTGCCGCAGCGCGAGACCCAGGGGATTGTCCGGGCTCATCGGCACGATCTCGGTCTCGGTCGCGTACACCGTGTTCTCGGTGCCGTCGACGTCGAGATCGAGCCGGGCGACCAGGAAATGCTGGTGGAACGGCGCGTACGTGCGGTTGTCGACGAGCGTCCCGCTCGGGTGCTCACCACCTTCGGGGAAGTGGCTGACCACCATGATCCCGGTGGCACGGACCTCGCACTCGATGTTGCCGTCCTGGTAGAACCGCCAGTAGACGAGATACTCGTAGTTGGCGACCGTCACGTGCGTCGACACCGTCAGCCGCCGCATGCGGCGCACCTCGGCGCCGTCGTGGTCGACGTGCTTCCAGAGGACGGCGTTGTCCTCCTCGTGGATGCAGATCGCGTTCTCGATCGTGAACGGCACACCCTTGCTGTCGTGGAGGACGGCGTCGAGGTACCGGATCTCGCCGAGGCAGTCGCAGCCCAGGGTGAGGGAGGTGGTCATGAACCCGATGCCCCACTCGCCGATGTCGAAGGCGGTGCGACGGTAGTGGTCGGGACTGGTGTCGCGGTACGGCACCGCCATCTCCGCGAACGACATCCGGTTCGCGATCGAACGCACCCGGCCGTTGTCGTTGTACGTCACCGCGTGCAGGGTCATGCCCTCGCGGTAGTTGAACCCCACCCGCAGCGACCAGTTCTGCCATTCGAGTTTGTTGCCCTCGAGTGTGAACGACGGTCCCTCCGGCTGGACGATGTCCAACGGCTTCAACGGCGGCCGGGTGCTCGCGGCGCGGATCCGTTCCGGAATGTGCCGGGGCACGTACTCGCCCATGACCTCGGGACGTTCGACGCTGAACGTGTCCTCGATCTCGAGCAGTTCCATCTTGTTGACGTCGATGACGCAGTGGAAACCGTTGACCGGGCCCGCATACGGGTTGGCGCCCTCGGACGCCCGCACCCAGGTGTCCGACCAGCCGAGCCTGCGGCCCTTGTACTTCTCCGGGGTCACCGCGTCGCCGTACGTCCAGACGTCCATGAACACCAGGCTCATGTCCGTGACCCCGCGCTTCGCGAGCGCTGCGATCACGTCCGGGTGCGCGCGGAGGAAGGCGTCCGCCTCCTCCCATTCGTCGACCGTGAAATTCGCCTGGACGTCCGGGATGTGCTGCCAGGAGACCACGTTGTCTCCCGTCAGCGAGACGAGTGCCTTGTAGGTGTCTCCGCTTGCGCGGTCGAAGCACACGACGAGCGCCCGGCGGTCCGGGACGGTGCCCGACGTGTCGAACGCCGACACCGCGGCCTTGCCCGGTTCGGCGAGTTCGATCGACGCGAACCGCCAGCCGTCCCCGACCCCGTGTTCCCGGGCGAGGACGGCCGCGGCCTGCGCGAATTCGTCCGCCCCCAACGGGTCCAGAGGATGGAACGTGCCGGTGGTCGTCCGGGTCATGATGTCTCCTCTGGTCGTGGGGTGGGCAGTTCGTGCTCGTGCGCCTTTTCGGTTGTGGTGGCTACCGAAAAGGCGCACGGGTCAGACGAGCGAGCGCACGATCTGCTCGATGACGGTGAGGGCGTCGTCGAGCAGGTCGTCGCCGATGACCAGCGGCGGAAGCAGTCGGATGACGTTGCCGTACGTACCGCATGTCAGCAGAATGACACCTTGTGCGAGCGCGTGGGCGGCAATGGCCTTCGTCAGTTCGGCGTCCGGCTCGTTCGTGCCGGGCTTGACGAACTCCATCGCGAGCATCGCGCCGCGTCCGCGCACGTCACCGATGACCTCGACCTCGGCGGCGAGGGCCCGCAGCCGCGGCAGGACGGTGTCGCCGATGTGCTGTGCGCGAGCGGGCAGGTCGAACTTCCGCATGCTGTCGAGCGCGGCGAGCGCAGCGGCACACGCGACGGGGTTGCCGCCGTACGTGCCGCCCAGTCCACCGGGGTGCACCTTGTCGAGCAGTTCGGCGCGGCCCGTGATCGCGGACAGCGGCATGCCGCCCGCCATGCCCTTGGCCATCGTGATGATGTCCGGGACGATCTCCTCGTGCTCGCACGCGAACCACGCGCCGGTGCGGGAGAAACCGGTCTGCACCTCGTCGGCGATGAACACGACGCCGTTGGCGCGGGCCCAGTTCACCAGGGTGGGGAGGAATCCCTCGGCGGGAACGATGAATCCGCCCTCGCCCTGGATCGGCTCGATGATGATCGCCGCGAGTGAATCGGCGCCGATCTGCTTCTCCATCTGGCTGATGGCGCGCTGGGCGGCCTGCTCGCCGGTCAGTCCGTCCTGGTCCCGGTAGGGGTAGGACATGGGGAGCCGGTACACCTCGGGCGCGAACGGACCGAAGTGGGCCTTGTAGGGCATCGACTTGGCGGTGAGGGCCATCGTCAGGTTCGTACGACCGTGGTAGGCGTGGTCGAACGCGACGACGGCGTCGCGGCCGGTGGCGAGGCGAGCAACCTTGATCGCGTTCTCCACCGCCTCGGCGCCCGAGTTGAACAGGACGGTGCGCTTCTCGTGGTCGCCGGGGGTGAGGGCGGCGAGTTCCTCCGCCACGCGGACGTAGCCCTCGTACGGGGTGACCATGAAACAGGTGTGGGTGAAGTGCCCGACCTGCTCTCGCACCGCCTCGGCGACGGCCGGATCGGACGCGCCCACGCTGGTGACCGCGATGCCCGAGCCGAGGTCGATCAGGGAGTTGCCGTCGACGTCGACGACCACACCACCGTCGGCATCCGCCGCGTACACGGGGACGCTGGAGCCGACGCCCGCGGCCACGGTGGCGCGGCGGCGAGCGGTGAGGGCCGCCGACTTCGGGCCGGGGAGCTCGGTGACCAGGGCGCGCTTCTGCGGCAGCCGGTACTGGATGTCGTTCATGATGGTGCAGTCCTCAGGGTCGTGACGTGGATGGGAATCGGTGGGTGCGACGTCAGTCGTTCGAGCTCATGACGTGCTTGATGCGGGTGTAGTCCTCGACGCCGTAGCCGGAGAGGTCCTTGCCGTATCCGGAGTACTTGAATCCGCCGTGCGGCATCTCCGCGACCAGCGGGATGTGGCAGTTGATCCAGACGGCACCGAAATCGAGTGCGGCGGAAAGTCGTTGCGTGACGCCGTGATCGTTGGTCCACACGCTCGACGCGAGACCGTACCGGACGTCGTTGGCCAGGGTCACGGCCTCCTTCTCGTCGGAGAAGCTCTGCACGGTGAGGATCGGACCGAACGTCTCCTCCTGCACGATGTCGTCGCGCTGGTCGACGCCGGTGATCACGGTGGGTTCGAAGAAGAATCCCTGCTCCCCGGAACGCTTTCCGCCGGTGACGATCTTCGCGGACGCGGGGAGGTCGGCGATCTTGGAACTGACCGCGTTGAAGTGGTTGACGTTGTTGAGCGGGCCGTAGAACGTGTCCGGGTCGTCGGGTAGGCCGGGCTTGAGGGTCTCGGCCTTGCGGACGAGGGCGTCGACGAGCTGGTCGTGGATGGACTCGTGGACGAGGACGCGGGTGGCGGCGGTGCAGTCCTGGCCGCCGTTGAAGAAGGCAGCCTCGGCGATGCCGCTCGCGGTCTTCTCGATGTCGACGTCGCCGAAGACGATCGCGGGTGCCTTGCCGCCCAGCTCGAGGTGGGCGCGCTTGAGCTGGCGGGCGGCGGAGACGGCGACGGCGATGCCGGCCCGCACGGATCCGGTGATCGACACCAGTCCGAGGGCGGGGTTCTCCACGAGGGTGGCGCCGGTCTCGCCGTTGCCGAGGACGACGTTGAAGACGCCGTCCGGGAGGATCCCCTTGGTCAGCCGGGCCAGGACGAGGGTGCTGTTGGGGGTGGTGTCGCTGGGCTTGAGGACGATCGTGTTGCCGGCCGCGAGCGCGGGGCCGATCTTCCACAGGGCCATCATGAACGGGTAGTTCCACGGGGTGACCTGGCCGACGACGCCGATCGGCTCGCGGCGCACGTAGGAGGTGAAGCCGTCCATGTACTCGCCGGCGGCCTTGCCCTCGAGCATGCGGGCCGCGCCGGCGAAGAAGCGGAGCTGGTCGGCGCCGACCTTGATCTCTTCGTCGGCGATGACCTGCTTGGGCTGCCCGGTGTTGCGGCACTCGGCCTCGACGAGTTCGTCGCTGTGCGCCTCGATCGCGTCGGCGAGCTTCAGCAACGCGGTCTGACGCACGCTCGGTGTGGTCTTGCCCCACGAGACGAAGGCCCGCTCGGCGGCCTCGACGGCCGCGTCCACATCGGCTTTGGTGGAGACGGGCGCCCGCCCGACGACGCTCTCGTCCACAGGATTGATCAAGTCCAGCGTCTCCGTCGCGGATGAGGCGACGAACTCACCGTTGATGTAGTTCTCGAGTACGTCGATCGACATCGGTACCGGTTCCTCTCGTGGTTCGAAACATCTGAAAACAAGTGTGCGCTGTCTCACAAGCCGGAGGCAGCTGACAAAATGGTGAAAGACGCGCCCCCCGCCGCGCCGAGTTGTCCAACCCGGACGTCACCCGTGCGAGCAGGTGTGGCCGGCCGCGCCGGAACCGGCGAACGGCACGTCCGCGGGGACGCTCGCGACGGCGGCGTCGTACACGACCTCGCCGCCGACCAGGGTGAGGTCGGCCCGCTCGCCGAGGAGTTGTCCGGGCTCGAGCGCGTACAGGTCCGCCGACCAGACGACCAGGTCGGCGTGGGCGCCGGGTCGGATCACGCCGAGTTCGTCCTCGGCGTGCCAGGCCCAGGCGCCGCCGCGGGTGTATGCCCGCAACGCCGAATCCAGGTCCATCCGTTCGCGTGGGGTCCAGTCGGTCAAGCCGTCCAGACCCGAGCGGGTGAGGGCGGAGTAGAGGCCGACGAGCGGATCCATCTCCCCGACCTGCCAGTCGCTGGAGAATGCCAGCGCCGCCCCCGACTCGGCGAGCGAACGGAAGCGCCACGCCCGGTCCCACCGGTCCTCGCCGACGTTCTCCATCCACGTCCCCGCGACGAGGTCGGGCGAGCAGTGCCGCGGCTGCATCGCCGCGACCACACCGAGGTCCCGGAACCGGGGAAGGTCCTCGGGGTGGAGGCACTCGACGTGGACGATGCCGTGCCGCCGGTCGGTCGTGCCGTTCACGCGGGCGGCGTGCTCGATCGAGTCCAGCGCGAGCCGGATGCCCCAGTCGCCGGTCGCGTGCGTGTGCGTCTGGAAGCCGAGACGGTCGAGTTCGGTGAGCATCGCGGTGAACTCCTGCGGCGGCAGGCTCGGCGCTCCGCGATGACCCGGCCGGTTCGCGTAGTCGGACAGCATCGCGGCGGTGTGCGGCTCGATCACGTCGTCGGCGTACAGCTTGACCGGCCCGAGCCGGAGCATGTCGTCGACCGGTGCGCCGTCGACGGCCTCCCGCAGGTCCCGGCGGAACGCGGCGTCGGCGCCGACCGGGTGGAACAGGGCGGTGATCACCCGCGACTGCATCCGTCCCTCGGCGCGTGCCCGGTACATCAGGTCGAGTTCGGCCAGCGGGACCTGCGGTTCGACGACGGTGGTGATTCCGCTCGCCGTCGCCATCTCCAGGCTGGACGTGATCCGACGATAGCGGCGGTCGGGGGAGTACATCGGGATGTCGCGCTGCAGACCGGCCAGGCCGGCCCGCGTCATCGCGCTGGTGTAGAAGTCCGTGACCCAGCCGGTGGGCAGGCCGTTGTCGTCGAATTCCGGTCTTCCCCAGGGAATCTGGGTGCCGCGGTCGATGCCGAGCCTCCGCAGTGCGGCGTCGTTCAGCCACACCGAGTGCTGGTCGTAGGTGGTGATGAACACCGGGCGGTCCGTGACGCCGCGGAGGTCGTCGGCGTTCGGCCGGCGCCCGGCAACCACGGAGTAGACGGCGTTCTCGGCGCAGATCCAGTCGAGGTCGGGGCGGGCGGCCGCGTGCGCGCCGATCCGCCGCCGGACCTCCGGGAGGTCCTGTGCGCCTTCGAGACTCACCGCGTCGGGGTCGAATCCGAGGAGCAGGTGGTTGTGGCTGTCGATGATGCCGGGGGTGACCAGCCGGCCTCGCAGGTCGATGGTCCGCCGGGCGGGCGGGGCGTCCTCGGTGGTCCCGACGTACCGGATCCGGCCGTCCGCGATGCCGACGGCCTCGGCCCGGCCGGGCGCGTCGAACGTGCGCACGACGCCGTTGTTCAGCAGTAGGTCGAGCATCAGCAGATCTCCTCGGGGGCGGCGTCGAGCAGCAGCAGGTGGGTGTTCTTGCGCGGTCGCAGGTACAGGGCGTAGTAGACGAAGCCGGCGGCGACGAGTCCGAGCGAGATGCCGAGGCTGAGCCACTGCTCCGGGTCGAGCAGGGTGACGACGAAGACGAGGCCGAGCGCGGCGATGCAGATTCCCGGGGCGAGGGGCCAGAGCGGCATGCGGTAGCCGGCGCGGGCTTCTCCGCCGCGGCGGTGTCTGATCGCGGCCAGCGCGATGAACAGGTACGTGAACATGAGGGTCGACCCGGTGGCGGTGAGCAGCACGTCCAGGGGGACGAAGCACGCGGCGAACGCGATGGCGCCCATCACGACGGTGGCGAGCACGGGGACACGGCCCTTGGTGCTGACGGCCTGCAGCGGCGCCGCGACCGTCTGCGGCAGGGCGCGATCGCGAGCGGCGGCGTAGAGCAGCCGGCCCGCCTGCAGCGTGATCGCGATGATGGCGTTGATCACGGCGAGGGCGATCGAGAGCAGAACCACCATCGCGACGGCGTGACCGGCGCGTTCGGTGAGGAAGGCCTCCACGGGAAGGCTGGAGCCGAAGAGTTCGGTCTGGGAGCGGGCGCCGACCATGATCGCGATCAGCGGAACGAGTTCGGTGGCGACGGTGATGACGGCGCTCCAGATGACGGCCTTCGCGATCGAGCGGGCCGCGTTCTTGGTCTCCTCGGCGAAGTAGACGGCGCCGCCGTACCCGTTGTACGCGAAGATGCCCTGGGTGACGGCCAGCATCAGTCCGGAGATCGCGAGCGGTGCGAGGGTGCCGGTGGCCGGGTCGAGGACCTCCGGGCTGAGCAGGCTCGTCAGCGGCCGCTCCATGTGGACGAAGCCGAGGACGGTGAGCAGGCCCAGCGCCGCCATCTCGACGCCGAGGAAGACCCCGGTGAGCCAGGCGTTCGTCCGGATGTCGAAACACGCGGTCACGGTGGTGATCACGACCACGACCAGCGCGGTCTGCTGCGGCGACAGTCCGTGGATCGCGACTCCCAGGTAGTCGGCGACCCCGAGGGCGAAGACCGCGATGATCAGCGGCAGCGAGATGAGGCTGATGAAGAACGTCGCGACGCCGAAGGCCGGGCCGAGTGCCCGCGACACCAGCGAGTAGTCGCCGCCGGCAACGGGATACGCGGAGGCGAGTTCGGCGTAGCAGAACGCGATCAGGATGCTGACGACGCCGGCGACGAGAAACGCCCAGAAGACGCCGGTGCCGAACAGGGCGAGGGCCGAGCCGCCGAGGATGAAGACACTCGACGCCGGTGAGATCGACGACAGGGTGATGAGGATGTTTCCGCCGACGCCGATGCTGCGGGAGAGCGAGGCCTCGTACGTGCCGGACGGGGTGGTGGAAGTGACGGTCGGAGGCCGGGCGGTCTGGTCCATGGGGTTGTCCGTTCGGGGAGGGGACGAGGAGCGAATAGTTTTTTGACGGATCCGTCAAACAACTGGGCCGAGTGTCACAGATCACGTCCGCTAGTGTCAACGGCATGGCGCGACCGAACACTCAGAAGCAGCGGCGTTCCGAACTCATCGAGGCCACGCTGCAGGCGGGATCCGCGCACGGGCTCAGGTCGCTGTCGCTGACCGACGTCGCGAAACGGGCGGGCCTGACACGGGGTGCGCTGCTCTACTATTTCGACGATCTGGATTCGCTTCTCGCCGAGGCGCATCGGGCGGGCACCGAGCGCTACTGCGACCTCCGGGACGAGGCGGTGGCCGCGCAGTCGTCGTACGCGGCCAAGCTGCGCACGGCGATCGACGCCGGACTGCCGAGCGGACCCGACGACACCCTGATGCGGCTGCTCTACGAATTCGACTTCATGACGGGCACTTCGGCGCTGCACGACGAATTGGTCCAGAAGATGTATCTGCGACAGCTGGCGACGTATCGGGCCATCCTCGGCGACGGGCACGGTGCGGGGGAGTTCGCCGTGCGCGGCGACATCGACCAGGCGGCCATGAACCTGGTGGCGCTCGAGGACGCGTACGGGCTGCACATCGTCGGGGGCAACAGCCTCATCACCGTCGACGTCGCGCGCACGGCCATGCTGGGATTCTGCGAACAGATCGGCTGCGGCGTCACGGAAGACGCCGCAGCCGAGAGGGGCTGAACGGGACGGCTATCCGTGGTGGCTGCCTGCCACCTCCACTTCGTGGCGCACGGAACCGGCCACCACGGTCAGCTGCACCCGCGCGGTGAGCAGGGAATCGGCGCCCGCGGTGAACGGATCCCCGTCGAGGACCACGAAATCGGCGGCCTTGCCCTCGACGAGCTGACCGGTGAGGTCGTCCCAGCGGCACGAGTAGGCGGCGTCGCGGGTGGCGTGCGCGAGCGCGTCCGCCATCGGCAGCGCGTACTCCGGCAGGTTGGGTGCGAGCGCCGGATCGATCGCGGACTTGCGGGTAGTCGCGATGTACATGTTGGGCAGCGGGGGATGCGGTGCGGTGGGGGCGTCGGACCCCAGCGCGAGGACGGCGCCGGCCGCCGTCATCTCGGGCCACGGGAACGCCCGCTCGACCCGGTGGTCGCCCAGCATCGCCCGCCAGTTCTCCTGGATCGCGGGATCGGCGTGGACCGGCTGCATCGAGGCGACGACGCCGAGCCGCGCGAGCCGCTGCACGTTGTCCTCCGTGATCGTCTCCAGGTGCTCCATCCGGTGCCGGCGCGGGCGAACTCCGTTGGCGGCGATGGCATGTTCGAGCGCGGCGAGCGCGATCTCCGACGCCTCGTCACCGATGGCGTGCATCGCCACCTGGAGTCCCGCGGCGTCGGCCGCGGCGACCACCGGTGCCAGCGAGGCGAGGTCCCAGATCGGTTCGGCGTTCGTGCCGTCCGAATACGGCTCCTTCATCGCGGCGGTGCAACTGTCGATGACGCCGTCGATGATGACCTTGATCCCGGCCATCCGCAGCCAGGGGCCCTGCAGGCGCTGCTGGTGCGCCGCCGCCTCGTGCACCTGGCGGACGTTGTCCTCGTCCGAATCGGTTCGTTCGATGAGCCAGTGCCCGGCCACCCGGAGCGGTAGCGTCCCGCCGCCTGCGGCCAGTGCGCGTTCGAGCGCCGCGACCTCGTCCGCGCCGAGCGCCATGTCGACCGCCCCGGTCACGCCGTCGGCGAGATACTGCTCGAAGGCGGCCGCGAGGGCGGCGTCCCGTTCGTCGTCGCTGATCGCCTTCGCGAGGGCGGGCCACACGATCTGGGTCACCGCCGTCTCGAACAGCATGCCGGTGGCCTCGCCGGTGACGGGATCGCGCTCGATGCGCCCGCCGATCGGGTCCGGGGTGTTCGCGTCGATGCCGAGTTCGCGCAGCGCGGCGGTGTTCACCCACGCCGAGTGCACATCGTTGGAATCGAGGTACACGGGGCGGTCGGATTCGGCCGCGTCGATCATCTGCCGCGTCGGCGGGTGCCCGTCGAGTGCGGAGAACAGCCAGCTGCGGCCGAGAATCCGGGGAGCGTCCGGGTTCTCGGCGGCGAACCGGCGGATGCGGTCCTGGATGTCGCTCAGGTCGGCGGCGCTCTGCAGGTCCACCTTCTGCAGGGCCTGCCCCATCATCAGCAGGTGGGTATGGGCGTCGATGAAGCCGGGCAGGACGAACGCCCCGCCGAGGTCGACGACGCGGGCGTCGCCCGACAGCGTGTCGGCGGTCGCGGTGTCGCCGACGTACGTGAGGCGCTCGCCCCGGACGATCATCGACTCGGCCCAGGCCGGTTCGGCGGCGGTGAAGATCCGGCCGCCGCGGTAGTGGGTCGTGTCCGTGTTCATGGTGTTCTCGCTTTCCGTCAGACGACGACCGAGGTGGTGTACCGGGCAGAGGGATCCTGTCCGGGTGACGAGGAGGCCTGCTCGGTGCGCGTCGACAGGCGGGCGATCCAGACGATCGGCACGAGCAGGACGAGGCTGATGCCCGCCAGGACGAAGCCGAACGCGACGTATCCGACGGCGCCGGTCACGAGGGTGCCGAAGAGCGGGGCGAACGCCGATCCCACCAGATACGTGCCGAGGAGTGGGGCGGACCAGCGGCCGGACGAGTCCAGCGCCGCGGCGATGGCCACCACGTAGATGAAGGCTGCGGCATACACCGTGTTCCAGGCGATGATGAGCACCAGATACGTCGTCGAATCGGTGGCCAGGCACGAGCCCAGTTTCAGGACCGCGCCGAGTCCGAGGAGGACGGCGGTGGGGACGGTGCGGCCGAGGCGCGAACCGAGCGCCGTGAGGACGAGGGCGGCGCCGATTCCGCCCGCGGTGGACAGGCTGAGGGCCAGACCCATCTGCTGCTCGGTCAGGGACGCGTGTTCGGCGCCCATGATGCCGGACACCGCCCACAGCGAGTCCTCGCCGATCGCCCAGACCGCGAACATCACGAGGAGCGAGAAGCCGGCGACGGCCAGCTTCTTCTCGGTGACGCCCTCGGGCAACGGGGTTCGGGTGTGCGCCGCGCTCGGCTCGTCGTCGTCGACGGCGGGAGCGGACGGCAGCCAGGTGATCGTGAACACGGTCGCCAGTGCGAGCACCGCGACGATCCCGAACGCATTGGTCATGTGCAGGCCGAGGATCGGGATCAGTGCGAGGACTCCGGTGACCGCGGTGCGGTTGACGAGCCCGTTGATCCCGGACACCCGGTTCGGGTTGTTCAGCGCGGCCAGGGCGGCCCCGCCGACCGCGACCGCGCCGCCGGCGCCGATCCCGCCGACGATGATGGCGGCGCACGCGATCGGCGGGGAGTGGATGACGGCGGCGACGCCGAAACCGGCGGCCATCACGACGAGGCTGACGCGGCCGAGCAGGTGGCGTGAGCGGCCGGCCGCCCACCGAGTGGTCGCGAGGCAGACGAGCGCGGTGGCCAGCAGCGAGCCGGTGAGGACGGCGCCGGCGACGGTCTGGGTGATGCCGAGGTCGTCGACCATCGCGATGATCATGAGCGGGATGAGGTTGGCCGTGATGTAGCCGACGACGAAGACGCTGAAGGTGGCGATACCGCGGCCGAGGGTCAGGGGGACGCGGACGGCGGCGGTCACGTGGGATTCCTGGGGTGGGACAACGACAACTCCGGGTCTCGGGTGGCGGCCCGCGTGAGACGTGGGTCACTTAGCGAATGTGATTCGTTAAGTATGCGGAGGGCGCGTCCCGGGCGCAAGGGGGCAAACGAACTTCATTCGTTAATGTTGCGTTCCGGCGTTGTTCGAGGTCGGCGTCTGACACAATGGAGTAGTCGTCCGTGCTCAGCTGGCCAACTTGTCCAGCGCTGTCCCGATTCCGACCGGTCAGGGTGGCACGGACCCGACCGCACACTGCGCAGGAGCCGACATGACCGTTCCCGTTCGCTGGATGTTGTCCCAGCCGGACCTGGCTCTCGAACTGAAGGGTGGCGCCGCCGGTCTCGGCAACGAGATCACGTTCGCCCACACCACCGAACTGCAGGACCCTTTCCGCTGGCTCTCCGGCGGCGAACTGCTCCTCACCACCGGTATCCGGCTTCCGCTGACGGCTGCCGACCGGGCGCGGTACCTGCGTGGACTCGGCGAGGCCGGGGTGGCGGCGGTCGGGTTCGGCACCGGACTCTCCCATCCGGAGGTGCCCGAGGACCTGGTGGTCGTCGCCGACGAGATCGGACTGCCGCTGCTCGAGATCCCGCTGCCCACCCCGTTCGCGGCTGTCGTCAAGAGAGTGATGAACCGTCTCGCGGAGCAGGAGTACGAGGCGGTGCTGCGCGCGTCCCGGGCGCAACCGCGGATGACCCGCGCCGTCATCCAGGGCGGCACCGGCGCCACCGTGCGCGAACTCGCCGTCGCCACGTCGTCCACGGTCCTGCTCCTCGACCTGTCCGGCCGGGTGCTGGAGGCACATCCGGCGCAGCCCGCGGAGGATGTGCTGGGGGAACTGCGGGACGTGCTGGAGGCGGGCACCGGTGGGGCGTCGAGCAGCGTGTCGCTCGCGCGCTCGGGCGCGTCGATCACGGTGCAGCAGATCAGCGTCGGCAGCACCCCGCACGGCCATCTCGCCGTGATCAGTCCCACCGCGCTCAGTCACGTGGACCAGATCCTGCTCGGTCACGCGAACTCGTTGCTCGCGTTGGACTTCGAGAAGCCGGTGCGGCTCCGGACGGCGCAGAACCGGCTCAATTCGCACGCCCTCGGCCTGCTGCTCACCGAGGACCGCGACCTCGCGCCCGCGTGGTCGCAGATCCGGCACGCCGCGGACGCCGAGGGCATGGTCCGCGGACTCACGGTCGTGGCCGAGACGTCCGCGCTCGCGGAACGGGCGGAGTCGGCGGTCGCGGTGGCCATGAACAAGGCCGGACGGCAACTGTTCTCGCGCCGGCACGATGCGCGGGTCACCGTTCTGCTGCGCGGAACCGACGACGCCGACTTCGCGCGGGCGATGCTGCGCACCCTGTCCGGGCCGGAGCGGAAGGCGATCCGGGCCGGGCTGAGCGGACGGCGGGAGGTCGCCGCACTCGTCGCGGCCATCGAACAGTCCCAACTGGCCGCGTCGGCCGCCGAGGCGGGGGCGGATCCGTTGGAGTTCGCCGCGCTGACCGGCAGCGCGCTGCTCGCGTTCAGTTCGACGCGGGAAGTGCTGAACTCGCTGGCGGACACGATGATCTCGCCGATCGACGACTACGACCGCACCAACGGCACCGAACTGCTGGGGTCGCTGCGGGCGTTCCTCGAGGCGAACGGGCACTGGGAGTCGGCGGCGGCGGCGATGGGCGTGCACCGGCACACCCTGCGCAGTCGCATGGCGCGGATCGAATCGCTGATCGACTGCAGGCTGGACGTGGCGCGCGTACGCGCCGAACTGCTGCTCGCGATCATCGCCCGGCAGTCGTGACTGCCGGGCGATGACCGGACGGGACTACTTTCCGAGGCGGGCGACGATGTCCGCGGCGGTGCGCTGACCCATCCGGACGGCGCCGTCCACGTGCTGGTAACCCTCGGCGGCGATGTCCGAGCAGGAGAAGTGGAACGGTCCGACCGGCGTGCGGGTGTCCGCGCCGTAGCGGTGCAGGCCACCGAGGTCGAAGCTCGCGGCGTACGCGCCCCGGGTCCATTCCTCGGAGCCCCAGTCGGATTCGTAGTACACCACCGGCTCGGCCGCCTTCGGCCCGAGGTAGCGGGCGAGCGAGCCGAGGATGGTGGCGCGGCGCTCCTCCTCGCTCAGTGCGAACATCGCGTCGGCCTTCTCGTCCGACACGAACGCGACGAGGGTGCCGCGGGTGTCCTCGTGGTTGGTGTTGTCGTACACCTCCTGCACGACCTCGGAGGCGCCGAATCCGGTGCCGGACAGGCCGTCTGCACGCCAGAACGGGGTCTCGTACACGGCGTGCACCTTGATGACCAGTCCCAGCGACTGGTGCTGGTGCATCTGGTGCTGGCGGCGCGGCAGCGGCGGGTCGTACGAGATGCGGGAGTACAGGTTCGGCGGGACGGCGAGGATCACGCGGGAGGCCTCCACCCGGATGTCGCCGTCCGCCAGCACGACCGCGCCGTCCTCGCTCCACCGGACGGTGCGGACGGGGGCGTTCAGGAACACGTCGTCGCCGAGGGCGGCCGCCATCCGGATCGACACCTGCTGCATGCCGCCGATGACCCGCTTGTCGAGGATGAAGTCCTCGTCCACCAGGTGCGAGAACGATCCGGCGGACGCGGCCATGAGGACGGCCTGCAGCGCCGAGAACGAGTGCGCGGGCTTGGTCAGCATGCCGCCGGCGATGAACAGGCCGATGTTGTCGCGGGCCTCGGCGTCGTCGGACTGCTCGATCAGCCAGTGCTTGAACGAGATCGTGTCCAGTTCGCGGGCCAGCGGGTGCGCCCAGGGCTCCTCGGCCCCGATCTGCGCGGCGAGATCGTCGAGGATCTGGACCAGCCGGTCCATCTCCTTGCGGGTCGTCTCGTCGACGGGGAACGACTCACCGGTGTAGCGGGTGCGGTCGCCCGCGGCCGAGATGTAGACGGATTCGCCCTCCCGGTACCGGTCGAACGTCTCGAGGCCGAGTTCGTCGAGCAGCGAGATCAGCGCCGTCTGGTCGGGGGAGACCCACTGACCGCCGATCTCCAGCATCGCGCCGTCGATGGTGTCGGTCCACGTGCGGCCTCCGACGCGGTCGCGCGCCTCCAGCACGGCGACGGACAACCCCGCCTTACGCAGCGCCGTCGCTGCGGCCAGGCCGGACGGTCCTGCGCCGACGATGGCGACATCACGTTGGAGAGTAGGCACTTTCGAGCTCCTTTGGTTGAAGTGCTGATCGGTTCGTGAAAGGTGGTTCTGGTTCAGCAGCGGGTCAGCGCGAGTGACAGTTCGGCGTCGATGACGCAGATGCCCGAGTTGTCCACGCGGTCGAGGCTGCGCAGTTCGCCGAGCATCCGGGCCAGGCGGTCCGCGGCGGTGGTGTGTTCGGTGAGCCAGTGGGCGACGGCGTCGGCGGCGGTCGTGGCGGGCGAGGCGCCGCGCAGGACGAGGCCGATCAGGCCGTGCCAGTGCTCCTGAAGGTTGTCGACGAGGACGGCTCCGGCCATCGCCTCCCAGTAGGCGGTCCCGGTCTCGCCGACGGAGAACCGTTCCGACAGCCAGTCGAGGCCCACCACACGGCCGAATTCGCGGTACGTCTCGGCCACCTGGGTGATCGGCAGATCCAGCGACTGCGCGGTGGTCTCCAGGGCGAAGGCCTGTGCCAGGATCCGCAACGTGCCCAGGTCCTGGGCGGGCGCACCGGTGAGCCGGGGCAGCGCGGCCGCGAGTTCCTGGACCGGCTTCGCGAAACGCTCGATCAGCTCCTGCGCGTCCGTGCCCGCGGTGCGGTGCCGCAGCAGCCACGACGTCGTGCGCTCGATCAGGTCCTGGATGCCGAAGTGCAGGTTCAGCCGGGTCCGGTGCGACGCGCCGGGCAGCGTGAGGACCTCGTTCCACAGGCGGTCGATGTCGAACACCTGCCGCACCACCGCGTACGCGACGGTGATCTCGGGGGTGCCGACGCCGAGCCGCTCCTCCAACCGGTGGATCAGGCCCGGTCCGACACGGTCGATCATGTCGCCGGCCACGATGACGGCCACGATCTCCCGGGCGAGCCGGTGCCCACTGATCTGCCGGGGGACGCGTTCGCGGATGGGGGCCGGGAAGTAGTCGGCGAGCACACCGTCGAACACCGCGAAGTCGAGCACGGGCGAGGCGAGCAGTTCGGTGACGACGAGGTTCTTCGACTGCGCGAGCAGAACCGCGATCTCCGGCCGTACCAGACCCTGGCCCGCGCGGTGCCGCGCCGACAGTTCCGCCGCCGACGGCAGGACCTCCGCGGCCCGGCTGATCCCGGCGTCCCGCTCGAGGTTCTCGATCAGCCGCTCGTGGCGTCCGAGCAGGAACGGGGCGTGGACCTCGGCGAGGCTGATCGCGAGAGTCTGCGAGGCGGCGTCGGCGAGCACCGATTCGCCGATCTCGTCCTGGACCCGGGCGAGCAGCGTGTTCCGTTCCGCCGCGGGGAGTTCGCCCACCGCGACGGCCGCGTCCAGCGCGACCTTCAGGTTCACCTCCCGATCCGACGTGGCGACGCCGGTGGCGTTGTCGATGAAGTCGGCGTTGATCCGGCCGCCGTTCAGCGCGTACTCGATCCGGGCGCGCTGGGTGAGACCGAGGTTGCCGCCCTCGCCGATCACCGCGGCGCGCACGTCGGCCGCCTCCACCCGGACGGCGTCGTTGGCCGGGTCGGCGGCGTCCGCGTTCCCCTCGGTGGATGCCTTGACGTACGTGCCGATTCCGCCGTTCCACAGCAGGTCCACGTCCGCGGTCAGCAGCGCCTTCACCACCTCGTGCGGGGGGAGTTCGGTCGCGGTCACGCCGAGACGCTCACGCACCTGCGGCGACAGCGGGACCTTCTTCGCCGTCCGCGGCCACACACCGCCACCCGCCGAGACGAGGCTGCGGTCGTAATCGTCCCAGCTGCTGCCGGGCACCGATGCGAGGCGTTCGCGCTCGCGGTAGGACGCCTCGGAATCCGGTTCGGGATCGAGAAAGATGTGCCGGTGGTCGAACGCGCCGACCAACCGGATGGCGCGGCTGAGCAGCATGCCGTTGCCGAACACGTCCCCGGACATGTCGCCGATGCCGACCACGGTGAACGCGTCCGTGTCGACGTTCTTGCCCATCTCCGCGAAATGCCTGCGGACGGAAACCCATCCGCCGCGCGCCGTGATGCCCATCGCCTTGTGGTCGTAGCCGGCGGACCCGCCGGACGCGAACGCGTCACCGAGCCAGAACCCGCGTCGCGTCGCGATGCTGTTGGCCAGATCCGAGAACCGGGCTGTGCCCTTGTCTGCCGCCACCACCAGATACGGGTCGGACTCGTCGTAGATCACGGTGTCGCGGGGATGCACGACCTCGCCGTCGACGATGTCGTCGGTGACGTCGAGCAGTCCGTCGATGAAGCTCGTGTACGCCGCCCGCACGGCGTCCGGGGTCGTCTCGGTGCGCACCACGAACGCGCCCTTCGCGCCCATCGGAACGATCAGCGAGTTCTTCACGTGCTGCGTCTTCATCAGACCCAGAACCTCGGTGCGGAAATCGTCCTTGCGGTCCGACCAGCGCAGGCCGCCGCGCGACACCGGGCCGCTGCGGACGTGGCTGCCCTCGACGATCGGCGAGTGCACGAAGATCTCCCGGTACGGCGTCACGGCCGCGGACAGCGACAACAGCGACGGGTCGATCTTGAACGCCGCGGGAGCGGCGCTGATCGTGCGGTCGTGACGGAACCAGTTGGTGCGCAACACTGCCGAGGTGAACGACAGCAGTCCGCGGAGCAGCCGGTCCTCGTCCATCGTCGCGGTGCGGTCGATCGCCTCCCGCAGCGCGCGCTCGGCGTTCGCTGCGGCGCTGTCGCGATCGGAGCCGGCGACGGCCGGATCGAATCGGGCGGTGAACAGGTCGCGGAACCCGCGCACGAAATCGTTGTGCCGCAACAGGATCGCGACGATGTTCGGTTCCGACAGCCCCAGCCCCACCTGCCGGAGGTAACGGCACGCCGCCCGGACCAGGACGGCGTCCGTCCACGTCAGGTTCGCCGCGGCAACGAGGCGGGTGAACCCGTCGACCTCCAGATGTCCGGCGGCCGCGGCCTCGAACGCGTCGGAGAGCAGTCCGGGAGTCTCGGCATCCCAGGCGAAGTCGCCGGCGCTGAAGTCGAACCGGTGGACCAGCGGGCCGCCGGGTTCGCCTTCGGGCAGCTGTTCATGGGACGCCACCCGCAACCCGAGGTCGGCGAACAGTGCCACCAGTTCCGCGAGCAGCGGGGTGCCCTGCGGCCACACCATCACGGCCGCCGGCTCGGGCCGCGCATCCGCGAACTCGACGAAACGCAGCCGCGGGGTGGTTCCTCCGGACGCCAGGACCGCGCTCGACACGGCGGCCTCGTCCCGGCGTGGACCGGGTGTGTCGGTCGTGCTCGGAATGACACCGGTATAGCTCATCGTGTGGCTCCTGACCCCTGATCTGACAAACGCGTGACTGGAAACCAGTGTGTCGAGGAGAGACGCACGCCACATCCGACGAAGTGGAGCGTCGTGCGTCGGTGGACGCGACGTTTCGGCACCCGTGAGTACTCGTTAACCGCGGGCGGTTACGAAGTACTCACGGGCGGCGGGGATCAGCAGCAACGTCACCAGGAGAACGCGAAACCGATCCGGACGGCCACGAGCAGCGGCGCCGGCGAGAATAGGGCGGTGACGACGCCGATCCTGACGGCGTCGCCGCCGAGAGCGAGGACGCGGTAGGAGACGAGAACGCGGACGGCGTGGTAGACGGCCTGGAGGAGAGCGGTGGCGACGCAGACGTTGAGAAACCAGTGTTTCACCAGGTCAACCGTTGATCACCTGACGATTGCCGAGCGGCGCCTGCAATTGGACCTCGAGGGTGCCGAACACGGCGACGAGGATGCACATCTTGTCGGCCGCCTCCGGGAGGGTGCCGGTGCGCAGCGAGATCGTGACGGTGGTGTCGGTCTCGGTGACGGCCGCGTCGGCGCCATAACATTCCGGGGTCCCGGTGACGAAGTGGATCGCCACCTTGTTGCCGTCCGCGCGGGACCACGACTCGAACGGCGTCGGATTCGCCCGGACGATGTCGGGGCGCGGTTCGAAGACGGTGCCGAAGTCCTCGCCGGGCACCTCGGAGGGGATGGGCATCCCCGACGACGGATTGGTCGGGCTGGGATCCACTGCGGACGCGATCTCCGGAGGGATCGTCGGTTCGTCGGTGCTCGAACCGGACCCGCATCCGGCGACGGCGAGGCAGGCCAGCACAGCGAGGGCGAGTACGCGCATAAGCCACGGTAACCTCATCCGGCGAGCAGGCCGGAGACCAGCGCAATCCCCGGAATCGCGGCCAGAGTCGTGACGAATGCGGTGTCCCGCGCCATGACCGTTCCCACCCCGTACCGGCTGGCGTAGACGAAGACGTTCTGTGCCGTCGGCAGCGTCGCCACCACCACGATGGCGAACAGTTCGTGGCCGTCCAGCCCGAGCAGGTACCGCGCCATCAGGTAGGCCAGCACCGGTTGCACGACGATCTTGAGCACCGACGCCAGCGCCACGTCCCGCCGCGGACTGGTCCCCTTCTCCAGCACCCGAACCCCGTACAGCGAGATGCCGAACGCGAGCAGCGCACCCGGCACCGACGCGCCGCCGATGAGCCGGAACGGTTGCATCAGGGCCTCGGGTGGCGTCCAGCCGAGTAGTGCGATCAGTAGTCCGGCCGCGCCCGCCACGACGATCGGGTTCTTGAACGGGGCGGTGATCGTGTCGAGTCGCGACGCGCCGCGCCGGAGGGTGGTGACGTCGAGGATGGTGAGGGCGATGGGGGAGTACGCGATGATCTGGAACAGCAGCAGCGGCGCCACGAACGAGGCGTCCCCCAGGACGAAGACCGCGATGGGAATGCCGAGATTCGCGGAGTTCACATACGAGGACGACAGCGCGCCGATAGTCAGTTCCGGAAGGGGCCTGCGTAGCCACACCCTCGCGACGACCATGTACAGTGCGCCGACCGTCAATGCCGTGACAGCCGCGACGGCCAGTGTGGGCGAGAAGATCACGGAGAGGTCGGACGATGCGAGCGAATCGAACAGCAGCGCCGGTGTGGCGACGAAGAACACCAGCCTGCCCAGGACGGACTCGCCCTCCGCTCCCAGTGTCCCGCGCCGGCCGAGAATGTAGCCGATCGCGATGATCACGAATATGACGGTGAATCCCGCAACCACTCCCGACACGCTGCGGGGCACCTCCTCGACAGGGATGCCTCCTGTCGGCAAACCTTCCGAAGTCTAGTGCTCGGCATGCTGGTGGGTCACAATTGCCTCCGGTCGGGGAGATCGTCTGTATGCGCGTTCCGTCGCGCTCGAGGAGTCGCAATGCTGCGTCGAACGACCGCCTTCTGCGCGCTGATCTGCGCCTGGACCCTCGCCTGGGGTGCCGCGCCCGTCGTGTCGGCGCTGGCCCCACCGTCGAGTGGCGACCCGGCGCTGATCGCGCTCGCCGGGCAGGTCCTCGGGCGCAGCTACCGCGAGAACGCGAGCGTCGCGTACATCGACGCGTCCGGCACCCGGTTCGCGAACTTCGGGGCCACCGAGGACACCGACTTCGAGATCGGTTCCGTCACCAAGACGTTCACCGCCGAACTGTTCGTCGATGCCGTCGCGCGGGGTGAGGTGCGGGAGGACACGAAGGTCGGAGAGCTGCTGCCGCTGCAGGGCGCGCCCGTCGGCGACGTGACGCTGCTCGAGCTGGCGTCCCACACGTCCGGGCTGGCGCAGTTCCCGATGAGCACCGACACCCTGGTCGCCGTCGGGCACTGGGTGGTCGCGTCCAACCCGTTCACCTACGACCGGGACACCCTGCTGCAGCAACTGCGGTCGGCGCCGCTCACGACTCGCGGCAGCTACTCGTACTCGACCGTCGGCTTCGCGTTGCTCGGCCAGGCGCTGGCCGCGGCCGCGCACACCGACTACCCGTCGCTGCTCCGCGAGCGCATGCTCGTCCCGCTCGGACTGTCGCAGTCGTGGATGCCGCTCACCGGCGCCGACCTGCCCGCGGACGTCACCCGCGGATTCGACGTCCTGCACCGGTCGCAGGACCCGTGGCCGCTGGACGCCTACGCGCCGGCCGGTGGGCTGCGGTCCACGGCGAACGACATGTCGACGTACGTCCGGGCTCTGCTGGGCGGCACGGTCCCGGGCGGCACGGCCATGGACCCGCGGTGGGTCGGCGACAACTACCGGGCGCTGACGTGGTCGATCGTCCCGTTCGAGGGCCGGGACTACACGCTGCACGGCGGCGCGACGGGCGGTTTCCAGTGCACCGTCGTCCTCGACCGCGCGAACGACCGCGGGCTCGTCATCCTCACCGACACCATCGGCGGACTCGAGCAGCAGGGCCTGGAGATCCTCGCGCACACCCCCATGTGAGTGTTTTCGCGTCCCCCGGGACGCTTTGCCACTCACCTGCCCGGCGTCCCCCAGGTGAGTGACAAAGTGTCCGCGGGCACGCTTTGCCACTCACCTGGGTACCCCCGCTGGGTATATCCGGTGCGGTTCGACGACGCCGATATCGCGTTCCTGAACGGGATGTACCCGCATCACGCGCAGGCACTGGAGAGGGCCGACATGGACCACGGCAGCACGGACCACGGCGACGGCATGATGTCGGCCGATCGGGTGGGTGCCCTGACGGCACTGTCGGGCGCCGAATTCGACCGGCAATGGCTGACCATGATGATCGAGCACCACGAGGGCGCGATCGAGATGGCGAACACCGAACTCGCCGACGGCCAGAACCCGGACGCCAAGCAGATGGCCACCGGCAGCGTGACCGCCCAGCAGCGGGAGATCGCCGACATGCAGGCCCTGCTCGGCTGACCGGCACAGCAAAAGGCCGCGTAACCCGAGGATTACGCGGCCTTTTCGGTGCCTGTTCGCGTTACCGGCTCGTGAAGGGCAGCAGGGCCATCTCGCGAGCGTTCTTGACGGCGACGGCAACCTGACGCTGCTGCTGCGGAGTCAGGCCCGTGACGCGGCGGCTGCGGATCTTGCCGCGGTCCGAGATGAACGTGCGGAGGAGGTTGATGTCCTTGTAATCGACGTACTCGATCTTGGCCGCGAACAACGGGTTCTTCTTGGGCTTGCGGCCCTCGACGGGACGCGGCTTCTTCGACGGTGCTCTCTTGACTGCCATCTTCTTCCTTTACCAGCTCGACTTGTGGACGCCTGGCAGCTCCCCGCGGTGCGCCATCTCGCGAACACGCACGCGAGAGAGCCCGAACTTCCTCAGGTGGCCGCGCGGACGTCCATCCGCAGCGTCTCGATTGCGCAATCGTACCGGACTCGCGTCGCGGGGCAGACGCTGCAGTGCCGCGCGGGCCTCCGCGCGCTCGTCTTCGCTGCTCGACGGTCGGCGGATGGTCTCCTTCAGCTCCGCGCGGCGCTCGGCCCAGCGCGCCACGACGATCTTGCGCTGCTCGTTCTTCGCGATCTTCGACTTCTTTGCCATCTGCGGTGTCTTCTACTTCTCTTCTCGGAAATCGACGTGCTTCCGCGCGACCGGGTCGTACTTCTTCATCACCAGGCGGTCGGGGTCGTTGCGGCGGTTCTTGCGGGTCACATACGTGTATCCGGTGCCCGCCGTCGACTTCAGTTTCACGATCGGGCGGATTTCGTTGCGGCCGGCCATCAGACCTTCTCCCCGCGGGCGCGGATCCGGGCGACGACGGCTTCGATGCCGTCCCGGTCGACGGTCTTGATGCCCTTCGCGGAGAGCGTGAGGGTGATCCGCCTGCCTTCGCTGGGCAGGAGATACGTCTTCTTCTGGATGTTCGGGTCCCAGCGCCGGTTGGTGCGCTTGTGGGAGTGCGACACGGACTTGCCGAATCCTGGCTTGCGTCCGGTCACCTGGCAGTGCGCCGACATGGGCGTTCCTCTCTGCCCTCCGCGACTACTGCGCGAGAGGGTGATGACAATCATTTTCGACAACGGCGAGATTCCAATGTAGCGTTCTGTCCACGTAATGACAATCGTTATCGAAAGGGTGCTCGTGAACGAGATACTCGACGGCCGGACGCCGCTGATCCTGGTTTCCGGCTGGAGCGGCCCCGCCGAGGAAGCGGCGCGCTCGCTCCTCCGCGAAGGCACCGTCGTCGTGCATCACGACCTCGACCTCGTGCACGAAGGCGTCGTGCGCCGCACCGTCACCACGCTGGAGTCGGGGGCGCCGCGTGAGCGCCTCCGCATCCTCGAACTGGCACACGGCTGCATCTCCTGCACGCTGCGCGAGGACCTCCTCCCGCTGATCCGCCGCCTGCACACCCGCAGTTCGGTGCAGCGCATCGTGCTGCACCTCGACCGCGGGCTCGAACCCGAGGCCGTGTGCTGGGCGGTCGAGCACGTGTCGGTGTCCGGTGTGGTGGGGCAGATCGACGGTCCGGCGTCGCGGGACGTGCGTGTCGACGGCGTCGTCACCTGCCTCGACGCGGGGTCGTGGCTCGCCGACGCCACCGGCGACGACGCGCTGGACGACGACCGGACCGTGGCGCAGGTGGCGGTCGGGCAGGTGGACTTCGCCGACGCCCTCGTCGTGTCGGGCAGCGCCGGCGACGGGTGGCAGCAGGCCCGGCTCCACGCCGTCCTGGCCCGGCTCGCACCGGGCGCACCGATCAGCTGGGGTGGGGGCACCCCCGACGTCGAGCGACTGCTCCTCGACATCCCGGCCGGCGCACGGCGTGGTGAGCCGTCCCATGCCCACTCACCGCTGCTGCGTGGACAGCCGCCGCTGTCCCACGACTGCGGCGTCATGCTCGTCGAGTTCACCGCCACCCGGCCGTTCCATCCGGAACGACTGCACGAGGCCGTCGACGTGCTCCTCGACGGCGTCGTCACCTCGCGCGGACGGGTGTGGGTCGCGACGCAGCCGGACGAGGCGCTGTGGCTCGAGTCGGCCGGTGGGGGACTGCGGGTGGCAAGCGCCGACCGCTGGCTGGCCGCCATGACCCCGGAGGAACAGGAACAGGCCGGGGTCGCGCGTCGCGCGATGGCAGCGCTGTGCTGGGACGAACGCTTCGGCGACCGGCACACCTCGATGGTGGTGCTGGTGCACGCCGCGGACCCCACCGAGATCGACCGCACGCTGCAGTGGGCGCTCGTCACCGACGACGAACTTGCGGACGAAGCCGCATGGCAGTCGTGGCCCGACCCGTTCGGACAGTTCCACGAAGACCCCTGCGAGAGCAGCGAATCACCCTACGCAGAACCCGAATCGAGAGAGGGACACGAATGAAACCAGGAATCCATCCCGACTACCACCCCGTGGTGTTCCAGGACGCGAGCACCGGAACCACGTTCCTCACACGGTCGACGCTCACCAGCGACCGCACTGCCGTGTGGGAGGACGGCAACACCTATCCGCTGGTGGTCGTGGACGTGACCAGCGAGTCGCACCCGTTCTGGACCGGCGCGCAGCGCGTGATGGACACCGCGGGCCGCGTCGAGAAGTTCGAACGCCGCTATGGAGTGCGCAAGCGCCCGTGAGTACTTGTTAACCGCCGGCGGTTAACAAGTACTCACAGGCCGGAGGCATCGCGTGCGAACCTTGGCGGGTGCTGCTGTACATCCTGGAACTGGTGGGCATCGCGGTGTTCGCGGCGTCGGGCGCCCTGGTGGGGGTGACGAAGCGCCTGGACATCTTCGGTGTGTGCGTGGTCGGTGTGTTCACCGCTCTCGGTGGCGGCATCGTTCGCGACGTCCTGCTGGGCATCCATCCGCCGACGTCCTTGGGTAGCTGGCCGAACCTCGGCACGTCGTTCGGCATGTCGTTGCTGGTGTTCTTCCTGCATTCGACTGTCGGGCGGCTCCGCCGGGAGATTTTGGTGCTGGACGCCCTGGGGATGGGCCTGTTCGCGAGCACGGGCGCGGTGATCGCGCTCGACCACGGGGCGAGTCCGCTGGCGTCGTGCCTCATCGGCGGTACGGCGGCGATCGGCGGCGGCATCCTGCGTGACGTGCTGGTGAACGAGGTCCCGTTGCTGTTGCAGCGGGACTTCTACGCGGTGCCGGCGTTGCTCGGCTCGGCGCTGGTCGTCGCGGTGAGCGAGTGGGGTTCGGGTACCGATGTGGCGCTGGTGGTGGGGACGGTGTTCGCGTCCGCGCTGCGGCTGGTGGCGTTGTGGCGGAACTGGGGGCTGCCGGGTCCGCGCGTCCTCGAGTGACCGGCGACAACCCGTGTCGAGGTCCCTTCTCAGACATATCTCAGTTGATCGGGCCAAACTGTCGGGTATGCGCATTTTGGTGGTCGACGACGATCGCGCCGTGAGGGAGTCCCTACGGCGGTCTCTCAGCTTCAACGGGTACTCGGTGGAACTGGCCGTCGACGGTATCGATGCTCTCGAGAAGGTCGCGAACGCGCGCCCCGACGCGCTCGTGCTCGATGTGATGATGCCGCGCCTGGACGGTCTCGAGGTGTGCCGCCGGTTGCGGAGCACCGGCGACGACCTGCCGATTCTCGTCCTGACGGCGCGCGACTCCGTGTCGGAGCGGGTGTCGGGCCTGGACGCCGGAGCCGACGACTACCTGCCGAAGCCGTTCGCCCTCGAGGAGTTGCTGGCCAGGTTACGTGCGCTGCTGCGCCGCGCGGCTCCGGAGCCGGGCATCGATTCGGAGAAGATGACGTTCGAGGACCTCACGCTCGACCCGGTCACCCGTGAGGTGACGCGCGGCGAGCGGTCCATCAGCCTCACCCGCACCGAGTTCTCGCTCCTCGAGATGCTGATGGCCAATCCTCGCCGGGTGCTCACCCGCGGGCGCATTCTCGAGGAGGTGTGGGGTTACGACTTCCCGACGTCCGGCAACGCGCTCGAGGTCTACGTCGGGTATCTGCGTCGCAAGACGGAGGCGGACGGAGAGACCCGCCTGCTGCACACCGTGCGCGGGGTCGGCTACGTGCTGCGGGAGACTCCTCCGTGATGGCAGTTCCGTTCCACCGAACCGCCGCGAAGTCTGGGGCGGCGAAGCACGACACGCACCACATGTCCCGGCACACCACAGGACCGATCCCGTTACCGCCCGAGATGCGGCCTCCGATGCCGTTGACGCGGTCGGTGTCGCTGCGGTGGCGGGTGACGCTGCTCGCCGCGTCCGTGGTGGCCATCGCGGTGGCGGTGATGGCGATCGCCGCGTACGCCGTGGTGTCGCGGGCCCTGTACGCCGATGTCGACAACCAGTTGCGGAACCGCGCGTCGGCGCTGATCGACAGCAACCTCGTGACGTTCGATCCGCGCTATATCGCGGGCGCGACGCTGTACACGACGGACATCAGTGTGGCGCTGATCTTTCCGGACCTCGACACGTACACGCCTCCGGGTTCCAACGTGCCGATCGGCGAGCCGGAGCTGTCGGTGGCGCGCGGCGAGCAGGAAACGTCCCTGCGCACGGCCGACAACCAGCGGGTACTGGCCGAGCGCACGCAGGACGGCAGCACGCTGGTGATCGCCCAGCGGCTGGCGCCGACGGGCGCGGTGCTCGACCGGCTGGCGTGGGTTCTGTTCATCGTCGGCGGGTGCGGGGTGGTCCTCGCGGCCGCCGCCGGAACGACGGTGGGGCGCACCGGTCTGCGTCCGATCGCCCGGCTCACCGCCGCCACGGAACGGGTGGCCCGGACCGACGACCTGACGCCGATGCCGGTGACGGGCAACGACGAACTCGCCCGGCTCACCGAAAGTTTCAACACCATGCTGAGGGCGCTCGCGGAATCGCGGGAGCGGCAGAGCAGGCTCGTCGCCGACGCGGGACACGAACTGCGGACGCCGCTCACGTCGCTGCGCACCAACATGGAGTTGCTGATCGCGTCGAGTCGTCCTGGCGCGCCGCACATCCCGGATGAGGACATGGCCGAACTGCGCACCGACGTGGTGGCGCAGATCGAGGAACTCTCGCAGCTGGTGGGCGACCTCGTCGACCTCGCCCGCGAGGACGCGCCGGAAACCGTCTTCGAGAGAGTCGATCTCAGCGAAGTGGTGGACCGCAGCCTCGAGCGCGCGCGACGCCGGCGCAACGAGATCGACTTCACTGCCGTCACCGTGCCCTGGTTCGTCTACGGCGACCACGCGGGATTGTCGCGGGCGGTGCTCAACGTCCTCGACAACGCGGCCAAGTGGAGTCCGACCGGTGAGCAGGTGCGGGTGGCGATGAAACCGGCGGGCGACGGGCTGCTCGAGCTGACGGTCGACGACGCGGGCCCGGGTATTCCCGAGGAGGACCGGGAGCTGGTGTTCGACCGCTTCTACCGGTCCACGGCGTCGCGCTCGATGCCCGGATCCGGGCTCGGGCTGGCGATCGTCCGGCAGGTGGTGGTCAAGCACGGCGGCACGATCGCGGTGGACGTCTCGGAGCGGGGCGGTGCGCTCATCCGCATCGTTCTTCCGGGTGAACCCGAAGCGGAATAGTCTCGAAGCTCGAGGTCTCGGCTAACTCAAAGGCCGGTCTCAGGACCTTCTCAGTCCCACCGGGCACTCTCGTGGACAGAGACGGTGCGACTGCCCCTGCGGGTGGTCGCGGGAGATGGAAGTGATGCGATGACCGAGGATCGACACAGTCACGACGGCGACAGCCGCGACAACGCCGGTGGCGACCGGGGCGGGCGCCCCGACCAGCCGGCCCACCCGCAGCCGCCGGCGCAGGGGTACCACCCGACCGAGCAGTTCCCGACCACTCCGCACAACCCGGCGGGCGGTCCGGCGGGTCAGCAGGCCTATGGCGCCGGGTATCCCCAGGGCAACCCGTACGGTGCGCCGCAGCCCACCCAGCAGTTCGGGCACCCACAGCACAGCGCTCCGGGGCATCCCGGCGCCCAGCATGCGGCCGGGCAGCCCGGGACGCCTCAGGGCCCGTTCCCCGGCCTGCAGGGGCCCGGACAGCCCGGCGGGGGATCGACGGCGACCGCGACCAAGCGTCCCGCGCGCACGGCGATCGTGGTCGGCGCTGTGGCGCTGGCCCTCGTCAGCGGTGGCATCGGTGGCGTCGTGGGTTCCCTGGCAACGGACCGGAACGGCAGCGGCGCCGCGGTGACCAACTCCCTCGACGCCCCCAAGAACAACACCGCGACCCCGGCCGCGAATGCACCGGCAGGATCGGTGCAGGCGGTCGCGAACAAGGTGGTCCCCAGCGTCGTCCAGATCGAGGTGGCCACGGCAGGCGGTTCCGGCGGCGAGGGGTCCGGCATCGTCATCTCGTCCGACGGCATGATCCTCACCAACAATCACGTCGCGGGCGCGGCCGCCAAGGGCGGCAAGCTGACGGTCGCCTTCTCGGACGGCAGCACGGCCGACGCCAAGCTGGTCGGCGCCGACCCGGTATCCGACCTGGCGGTCATCAAGGTGGACGGCAAGACCGACCTCACTCCGATCGAGCTGGGCACTTCGGGCAACGTGCAGGTCGGACAGCAGGTCGTCGCGATCGGTTCGCCCCTCGGGCTCGCCGGGACCGTCACCGAGGGCATCATCTCGGCGCTCAACCGCCCGGTGTCCACCAGCGGGGAGTCCGGCAACCAGAACACCGTCATCGACGCCCTGCAGACGGATGCGGCGATCAACCCGGGCAACTCCGGCGGCGCCCTCGTCAACATGGACGGTCAGTTGATCGGCATCAATACCGCCATCGCGAGCATCGGCGGTTCCGGCGCGGGCGAGCAGAGCGGCTCCATCGGTCTCGGCTTCGCGATCCCGGTCGACCAGGCTCGGCGCATCGCGGACGAGTTGGTCAAGACGGGCAAGGCAACCCAGGCCGTCATCGGGATCCAGGTCCCGTCGCAGGACGCCGCCAACGGTGCCACCGTCGTCGAGGTCACGTCGGGCAGTCCGGCGGAGAAGGCGGGAATTCCGAAGGGCTCGGTGATCACCAAGGTCGACGACCGGGTCATCACCAGCGGCGACGCACTCATCGCCGCCATCCGTTCACACGCACCGGGAGACAACGTGTCCATCACCTACACCGACGGGAACGGATCGAATTCCAAGACCGTCGACGTCACGCTCGGAACCGCCGAACAGGGCGGCCGCTGATGAACACGGGGATTCTCGGGCAGGTCGAGTCCGTTCTGAACGGGGCCACTACGGTAGGGACCATGGACATCGAAGCCTCGCTGGCCGGCCGCGCGCTGGTGGTAATCGTCGACGACCGCACCGCTCACGGTGACGGCAAGGACTCCATCGGGCCTCTGGTGACGGAACTGCTGAACGAGGCCGGCTTCATCGTCGACGCCATCGTCGCGGTGGCGGCCGACGAGGTGGAGATCCGCAACGCGCTCAACACCGCCGTCATCGGCGGCGTCGACCTCGTCGTCTCCGTCGGCGGCACCGGGGTGTCGCCCCGCGACGTCACTCCCGACGTCACCGCCGAGGTCCTCGACCGCGAGATCTCGGGAATCTCGGAGGCCCTCCGGTCTTCGGGTCTCGCCGCCGGTTCGCTGGATGCCGGTCTTTCCCGCGGGCTCGCCGGCGTGTCCGGCAGCACACTCGTGGTAAACCTCGCCTCCTCGCGCGCCGCGGTCCGGGACGGCATGGCCACCCTGACGCCGCTTGCGTCCCATGTGATCTCCGAATTGTCCGGTCTGGAAGGCTGAGACGATTTCTCGTTCCGACGAGCCGGGTTCGCACAGCGAGCCCGACGAGCAGGCAGTTCCGAGCCGGGCCCCGATCGACAGGGCCCGGCTCGAGCGCATCTTCGGGGAGGTTCTCCCCGGCACCACCGCGGACGAACGCGAACCCGGGGAAGGGTCCTCCTCCGAGTCCACCAGCGACGAATGGCTGCGCCGTCAACGCCCCCCACATCACGGGTAGTTACCTTCGAAACCCTCACCTTAAGCAAATCGTGATCTGCGGTCGTGGGTAGCGATCAACGTGAGTTTTTGTGCTATGGACCGGGGTGTAATTCCCCTGGGGGAAGTGCCGTACCCGGCGTTCTTTCAGGCTTCGCATTTCGGTCAGAACAGACATCCTTCGAGCTCGTGAACCGAATGTAAACGTTACCGAACTTAACGTGAACGGCCAGTGAACCTGCTGGTCACAGAGTCGACGAATGGTCGGAATTCTCTCGCAAATCCCACACGTTGGACACGTTTCGGGGTGTGGCATACATCACGATTCTGTTTCGGCAGGAATTAATTGCTTAGGCAACCACCTGCCGGTTACTGTCCTCGGCGAGTCAGTACTGGAGATGGAGGGCAGGGTCGATGTGCCGTTGCCCAGTCGGAACTCTGACGCTTCGTCAGTGATTTCGTCTTCAGCGCGGTTATCGAGCTGTGATCATCCGTAGTTCACTCTGCGGACATCACAGCTCTGGATACTGCGCTGGGCCCGACATGGACCACTCCTCAGTCTCGAAGGTCGTGACTGGGAACCAGCAGAATCCTGATGAGGGGAACGAATGAGCGAGAACCGAAAGACCGGCCTGCGCCGTGGAGCCCGCGTTGCCGGCCTTGGTGCCGCTGCGGCTGTAGTCCTCGGCCTGATGTCCACGGGTGCGGCCAACGCCGACACCTTCGTGCCGCTGCCGGGTGGCGAAAAGGTCGTCAACGCGGGAAGCGTCACGGCCAAGATCGCCCGCAACGCGGAGAGCGCTCTGGTTTCGCCGTCGCTGGCCGCCAACGGTGCCGGCCGCGTTGCCTGGGTTTCGGGTGACGTGTTCGCCGAGCTCGGTGGCGAGATCCCGGAGGAAGGCGCAACGCTGACCACCGGTTACATCGTGGGTTGCCAGATCGACATCACCGGTCTCGAGGGTGGCCTCGGTGGCAGCCTGTCGTCGGGTGGCCTGGATCTGTCGGGTTCGCTGAGCGTGCCGATCGCCCCGGGTGAGGTCAAGTTCGCGAAGGTCAAGTCGAAGACGGACCTGAAGCCGGGTGTGTCCGCGATTCAGTACCGCGACCAGCAGATCGAGGTTCAGGGCTGCGGCGGTTACGCCCAGGCCCGCGCATACACCGTCCTCGAGATCCCGGGCAACCACTACGTCAAGTCGACCCTCTACGGGCAGCCGTTCAGCATCGGCTGATCGCTCGTAAGCAGACCCCAATTCACGACTTCTCGCGTAAGCGACATTCACCCTAGAGGGGAACAATGAACAGCAAGACCCTGCGCCACGGCGCCAAGGCCGTCGGCGTGGTCGGCGCGGCCACCGTCGCGATCGGCCTCTTCTCCACGGGTGCGGCCAATGCCGACACCTTCGTTCCGTTGCAGGACGGAACCATCACCCAGACGCTGCTCGACGGCTCCGTGGTGACCGTGCGCCAGACCGGCAACACCGCGAACATCAGCCCGTCGATGGGTTCGACGCCGCTGCACCGCAACGTGTGGGCGTCGGGCACGATCGACGTCTCCATCGAGGGTGGCACCGCCAAGGGCGGCACCATCGATGCCGGCTACATCGTGGCGTGCCAGCTGAACTTCGGTGGCGAGGCGGGCGGCGAGGCGGGTGTTGGCTTCGCGCCCCGCGCCGAGGCGACCGACCCCGATACCGGCGTGGTCACACCGGCCGGCATCGACCAGTCGACCTCGTCGAGCACCTCCGCCGGCATCAGCATCGGACCCGGCGAGGCGAAGAACGTGCCGATCCTCGACATCGAGTACACCGACGACTACGGCGCCGAGGCTCACAAGAGCAGCTTCAAGTTCACCGGCAAGAGCGGTGGCTTCACCTACTCGGACGAGACGTTCGGTGTGTCCGGTTGCGCCGGCTACGCGCAGGCCCGCTCCTACGCCAAGGTCTCGGTCTCGACCGAGTCGGTCGACGGGACCGTCACCCTGTGGGGACAGCCCTTCAGCCTCGGCTGACCCACGACGCCGAAAAAAAATTGAACAATGTAATACCTCGAGGTTGGGGGCGTACGGGACTTCCGTACGCCCCCAACCTCGCTCTATGCGCTGTTACGCATGTCACAGTTCGGACACGGGGGCTGGGGCGGAGGCAGATTCGGACACGTAGCTATAACATTTGTACGTTGTTTCAGCTAACTTTATCCCGTCAAGAGGTAAAGACTGCCTAACCGAACTCTCGGGTAGGTGGTACCTGATGAGGGGAAAGAATGAGCGAGATCCGTAAGTCAGGCCTGCGCCGTGGAGCCCGCGTTGCCGGCCTCGGTGCTGCCGCGGCTGTTGTCCTCGGCCTGATGTCCACCGGCGCCGCCAACGCCGACACGTTCGTGCCGCTGCCGGGTGGCGAAAAGGTCGTCAACGCGGGAAGCGTCACGGCCAAGATCGCCCGCAACGCCGAGAGTGCTCTGGTTTCGCCGTCGCTGGCCGCCAACGGTGCCGGCCGCGTTGCCTGGGTTTCGGGTGACGTGTTCGCCGAGCTCGGTGGCGAGATCCCGGAGGAAGGCGCAACGCTGACCACCGGTTACATCGTGGGTTGCCAGGCCGACATCACCGGTCTCGAGGGTGGCCTCGGTGGCAGCCTGTCGTCGGGTGGCCTGGATCTGTCGGGTTCGCTGAGCGTGCCGATCGCCCCGGGTGAGGTCAAGTTCGCGAAGGTCAAGTCGAAGACGGACCTGAAGCCGGGTGTGTCCGCGATTCAGTACCGCGACACGCAGATCGAGGTTCAGGGCTGCGGCGGTTACGCCCAGGCCCGTGCGTACACCGTCCTCGAGATCCCGGGCAACCACTACGTCAAGTCGACCCTCTACGGGCAGCCGTTCAGCATCGGCTGATCGCCGCGCAGGAACAACCAATCTTTTCGAATCCTGTGGGCTGCCGCGGGTGTGCCCACCTGTAAGAAACCCTAGAGGGGAACAATGAACAGCAAGACCCTGCGCCACGGCGCCAAGGCTGCCGGCGTGGTCGCCGCGGCCACTATTGCGATCGGCCTCTTCTCGACCGGTGCTGCCAACGCCGACACCTTCGTTCCGTTGCAGGACGGCACCATCACCCAGACGCTGCTCGACGGCACCGTGGTGACCGTGCGCACGACCGGCAACTCCGCGAACATCAGCCCGTCGATGGGTTCGACGCCACTGCATCGCAACGTGTGGGCGTCGGGCACGATCGACGTCACCCTCGACGGTGGCACCGCCAAGGGCGGCACCATCGATGCCGGCTACATCGTGGCGTGCCAGCTGAACTTCGGTGGCGAAGCGGGCGGCGAGGCGGGCGTTGGCTTCGCGCCCCGCGCCGAGGCGACCGACCCCGATACCGGCGTGGTCACACCGGCCGGCATCGACCAGTCGACCTCGTCGAGCACCTCCGGCGGCATCAGCATCGGACCCGGAGAGGCGAAGAACGTGCCGATCCTCGACATCGAGTACGAGGACAGCTACGGCGCCGAGGCGTACAAGAGCAGCTTCAAGTTCACCGGCAAGAGCGGTGGCTTCACCTACTCGGACGAGACGTTCGGTGTCTCGGGTTGCGCCGGCTACGCGCAGGCTCGCTCCTACGTCAAGGTTGCGGTCTCGACCGAGTCGGTCGACGGCACCGTCACCCTGTGGGGACAGCCCTTCAGCCTCGGCTGATAATCGTTCCACCAACAACTCCGGGCCCGTGCACGCAGCTGCTGCACGGGCCCGGAGTCGTCGACCGCTATTCGCGGGTCTGCTCGAGCTTCGCCGCCTTCTCCGCGGGCATGGCGTGCGCTCCATCGGAACTCGCTGCCGCCCCGTCGGTTTGGAGGCTCGCCTCGAGGATGTCGCGGATCTGGATCAGCAGGTCGGCCTCGCTGGCCTTCTTGTCTGCGGGTTCGGTGATGAACCGTTTCTTCGCGGCGTTGGCCGGGACGATGAGAATGAAGTACACGACCGCGGCGATGATCACGAAGTTGATCACGGCAGTGATGACGGCACCGATGTTGATGAAGGTGGCCGGGTTGTCGGCGAGGATCTGATAACCCCAGCCCAGGTCGTTGGCGCCGCCCGCAACGGCGATCAACGGATTGATCACGTTGTTGGTGAACGATGTGACGATGGCGGTGAACGCAGCTCCGACTACGACCGCGACGGCGAGGTCGAGGACGTTCCCCCGGAGCAGGAAGTCCTTGAATCCCTTGAGCATGTCGACGTCTCCTCGAGTGGGTGGCAAGTCATCCAGCACTGTCTCCCGGAAAAGCCTAGATCAGCGCGGCTCGGCATGACGGGTCACTGAAAGGTCACGGTGATCGCGCTCGTCAGGGACGCTGCGGCCACCGTCGTGGCGTCGGAGGCCGGAAGCGCCAGCATCACCACCCGTTCGCGCTGGTCACGTCCGTTCTCGGACGGAGTCACGAGCACGACCACGGCACGGGACGCGAGAACGGTGGCTCCGGGCCGCCGGTCCGGATTCGATGGTGTGTCGGGGTCGACCGTGAGCACGTCGACGCGATCGCCCTCACGCAGGAGTTCCGTGACAGCGGGGTCGGCGAGCCGGACGGGGACGATGCGTGCGTCGTCCATGCCTGCTGCGGCAGCGGCCAGTCGCGGGCCCAGTACGCGGACGTCGGTGAGGGTTTCGCCGGCGCGGGTCGGTCCGGCGAGGGTGCGTCCGTCGACGTCCGCCACGGCGGTGACGGCCCCGTCCGGCAGGCTCCCGGCCTCGAGTTCGACCAGTTCCACGTCGGCCTTCGTGAGGACGACTCCGGGTTGCAGATCGCGCGCGGCCACCACGGCCGCGGAGCGGGCGGAGCCGGGGTCCCCGCGGGCGAGGAGGGCCAGCGCGAGGCAGACGAGTGCGGCGGCCAGGATGCGTCTGGCGACGACTGTGCGAGCCCAGCCGGGATGGGTGAGATCCGACAGCCGGTCGGCCCAGGACGGGCTCAGGCTTCGGTGTGCGCGGTCGAACGACATGGTCCGACGCTAGAAGACAGGCAGGCCCGTCGGTACGCCGAACGGACCCGCCTGTGGATGGACGAGAAGTTGTGGATAACCCCGCGGAAGTGCGAGAACTAGCTGGCAGCAGCCTTGGCCGGTGCGGCGGTCGCGGTGCTCGTCGAGCTGGACGAGGCCGTCGACGAACTTTCCGACTTGGCGGCGGGAGCGGAATCGGTCTTGGCCGGCTCGCTGGCCGCGCCGGACGTGCCGCGGCTGTCGGTGCGGTAGAAGCCGCTGCCCTTGAAGACGATGCCGACGGAGTTGAACAGCTTGCGAAGCTTGCCCGAGCACGCGGGGCAGACGGTCAGGGAGTTATCACTGAACGACTGGACGATGTCGAAACGGTTGTCGCATTCCGTACACGCGTATGAATAGGTGGGCACTGGGTTCCTCCGCACTGTGTAGTCAAACCGCAGGTTTTAGCACTCTACAGCCGACAGTGCCAACAACGCTAATCAGAGAAGTATTCCTCGGGGTGCCGCCGCCGTCACTCGTCGCCGAGGCGAACCAGTCCCGAGCCGGGTGTGAGCGCCCACCCCATACGGACGTCATGGGGGTCCTCGGGTAGCTCGGACACCAGTTCCTCGTCGCGGACCACGGTGATCAACCGCGCGCCGGTCGCGGCGAGTCCGAGCGTCCGGTCGTAGAAGCCCGCGCCGCGGCCCAGTCGCACGCCCCGTCGATCGACGGCCAGGGCGGGGACGAAAATAGTGTCGGCCGAACGGATCTCGCCGGGTTCCTGCACCGGTCCGGTGGGCTCGCGCAGGCCGTAACTCGCGGCGGCGAGACTGTCCGCGCCCGTGAACTCGGACCAGTAGAGCGGGCCGGGACCGCGGGTGACGGGCACGAGGACGCGTCCGGCGACCCGTCGGAGGGCGTCGAGGAAGTCCACCGACCCGGGCTCGAGCGCGGTGGGGACGTAGGCGCAGACGGTCGATCCAGCGGTGACTTCCTGTGTGACGAGCGCGACAATCGCCTGGTCCTCGGCGGTGCGGAGCTCGGGGGTCCGCGTCCGCCGCCCGGTGAGCACCAGCTGCCGCCACTCGTCTTTCGTCCGTGCGCGCATGTCCCAACCTTAGAGCCGGCCGGAGAGCGCCTCCGGCAGGTATCGGGAGGTAGCTGACAGGATCTTGGTGACTGACTGGTAGGTCCGCACAGTTAAGGTGTGGGCATGACAGACGCCGCCCCGCACACCGCCAGCGCCTTTCGCACGGCTGTCGTGCCCGCAGCGGGAATGGGGACGCGATTCCTTCCCGCGACCAAGACCGTGCCGAAAGAGCTGCTCCCGGTCGTGGATACCCCCGGTATCGAACTCGTGGCCGGAGAAGCTGCCGATTCGGGTGCCGGCCGGCTCGTGATCGTCACGTCGCCCGGTAAGGACGGAGTGGTCGCCCACTTCGTCGAGGACCTCGTGCTCGAGAGCAAGCTCGAGGCCAGCGGCAAGTACCACCTGCTCGAAAAGGTGCGCAAGGCTCCCGGCCTGCTCGAGGTGGAGTCCGTCGTCCAGGACCAGCCCCTCGGCCTCGGCCACGCGGTCGGCTGCGCGGAGTCGGTCCTCGACGAAGACGAGGACGCCATCGCCGTGCTCCTCCCGGACGACCTGGTGATGCCGCGCGGCGTGCTCGAGACGATGTCCCGGGTCCGCCGCAAGCGCGGCGGGACCGTGCTCTGCGCCATCGACGTCCCCAAGGACCAGGTGAGCGCGTACGGCGTCTTCGAGGTCGAAACGGTGCCCGACGCCGTCAACCCGGACGTCCTCAAGGTCACCGGAATGGTCGAGAAGCCCGCCATCGAGGACGCCCCGTCGACGTTCGCGGCCGCCGGTCGCTACCTCCTCGACCGTGCCATCTTCGACGCGCTGCGGCGGATCGAACCCGGCGCCGGCGGCGAGCTCCAGCTCACCGACGCCATTGCCCTCCTCATCAAGGAAGGCCACCCCGTTCACGTCGTCGTGCACCGGGGCACGAGACACGATCTCGGAAATCCCGGCGGCTACCTCCGTGCTGCGGTTGACTTTGCGTTGGACATGGAAGAGTACGGCCCGTCGTTGCGAGAATGGCTGATCGACCGATTGAAGCGGACGGAATCCTAGAAGCTCGGGAGGCAAGAACTTGCGGTCGGTCGAGGAGCAACAGACGATCGTGACCGCCGCCGCGGTGGCGCCGCGGCCGGTCCGTGTGGCGATCTCCGAAGCCCAGGGGCTGCTGTGTGCCGAGGAAGTGGTCACCGAGCGGCCGCTGCCCGGGTTCGACCAGGCTGCCATCGACGGTTACGCCGTCCGTAGCGTCGACGTGCAGGCCGCCGGAACAGACATCCGGGACGACGAGGGTGCACCCGTGGAACTGTCCCTTCCCGTGGTCGGCGAGGTGACGGCCGGTTCGCGGCAGCCGATCCGGTTGCAGCCCCGCCAGGCGGTCAAGGTCGACACGGGAGCTCCGCTCCCGACGCTCGCCGACGCCGTCCTCCCGCTCGACCGCACCGACGGCGGCCGCGCCCGCGTCAAGATCTACAAACCGGTCCGCTCCGGCGACTACGTGCGCCGCGCCGGCGACGACGTGCAGCCCGGCGACGTCGCCGTCCGGGCGGGCACCATCATCGGCGCCGCCCAGGTGGGGCTGCTGGCCGCGGTGGGGCGCGACAAGGTGCTCGTGCATCCCCGGCCCCGGCTTTCGGTCATCTCGGTCGGTGGCGAACTCGTCGACGTCGACCGGACCCCCGGACCCGGGCAGGTCTACGACGTCAACTCCTACGCGCTGGCCGCCGCCGCCCGCGACGCCGGCGCCGACGTCAACCGGGTCGGGATCGCCAACGCCGACGCGCGTCGTCTGCGCGAGGTGGTGGAGGGTCAGCTGATCCGGTCCGAGATCGTCGTCATCGCGGGTGCGGTCGGCGGCGGCGCCTCCGAGGACGTGCGGGACGCGCTCGCCGATCTCGGAAACCTCGAGGTCGACCGCGTCGCGATGCATCCGGGATCGGTCCAGGGTTTCGGCCAGCTCGGACGGGACGAGGTTCCGACGTTCCTGCTCCCGTCCAATCCGGTGAGCGCCCTGGTGGTGTTCGAGGTGATGGTGCGCCCGCTCATCCGCATCGCACTGGGTCGCAGGCAGCCGATGCGCCGCGTCGTCACGGCCCGCACCGTCGCACCCATCACGTCCATCGAGAACCGCAAGGGTTTTCTCCGCGGTCAGCTCATGCGCGACGAGGCCACGGGGGAGTACCTCGTCCAGGCTCTCGGCGGGGCGCCGGGCGCGTCCTCGCACCTGCTCGCCACGCTGGCCGAGGCCAACTGCCTCGTTCTCATCGAACCCGAGATCACCGAGGTGCGGACGGGTGACCAGGTGGACGTGGCGTTCCTGGCGCAGCGTGGCTGATGACTCGGCGTGAGACGACATGACACAGCATCCCGGTTGGCCGCCGCATCTCGGGCCCCTGCGGGTGAAGGGTGGGGTCGTCACTGTCCGCGCCATCAGGTTGCGTGACGCGGCGGCGTGGAGCCGTCTGCGCACCCGCGACCGCGCGCACCTCGAACCGTGGGAGCCAACGGGGGAGGCGCCCTGGGAAGCGCGCCACCATATTTCGGGATGGCCGGGACTGTGCAGCAGTCTGCGTTCGGAGGCGCGGAAGGGCCGGATGCTGCCGATGGCCATCGAACTCGACGGCAATTTCTGCGGCCAGATCACGATCGGAAACGTGGTGCGGGGTGCCCTGCGCTCCGCGTGGATCGGTTACTGGGTGGCCAGCGACGTCAACGGGCTCGGCGTGGCCACGGGCGCGCTCGCGCTGGGACTGGATCATGCCTTCGGCCCCGTGGGATTGCACCGCGTGGAGGCCACCGTGCGACCGGAGAACCTGGCGAGCCAGGCGGTGCTCCGCAACGTCGGCTTCCGTGAGGAAGGTCTGCTCGCGCGCTATCTCGACGTCGACGGGCAGTGGCGTGACCACATTCTGGTCGGCATGACCGTCGAGGACGTGCCCGGCACGGTGGCGGATTCGCTCGTGCGGAGTGGCAAAGCCACCTGGGCGTGATCGCCGGCGCCGCCGGAGCGTGACCGGCAGAACCCCCGGATTCGCCCGCCGAATCGGACATGGACAAACGTCCAGCTACGCGGCAGTTATCTGACGGTATCAAAGCTCCCTTACCGGGACTCCACTTTCGGCGAGTCTTTGCCCGATCGTTTCCTCCGCCCGCTCGGGGCATGTCGGGCACCACATTTTCGCGTTACGCATGTGACACCTGAGTATGGTGAGATCGGCGCGTCTGCGAAGATGTGCGTGTTCATGCGGTTAGCCTGGATGGGTCAACAGCGGTATCCATGCTGGTAGACGATTGGGAGGAGGTCGCCGAATGCCGAACTCGTTTCTCTGGATCGGGCTCGTCCTCGTGTGGCTCTTCGTCCTGGTCCCGATGCTGGTGAACAACCGCCCCCGAATTCGGCAAACCAGTGACGCAGCACTCGCGACGCGCGTGTTGCACCGCGGCGACGAACGTCCCGTGCAGCGTGGACCCGCAGCAGGGCACCGCAGCGACCCGTACTGGCAACCGGAACCGGACCACTACGGCTACGACGCGGAGGACCTTGTGGACACTCACGCAGAAGAAGACGATTTCGACGGTGAACGGGCCCCGGTCGGCGAGTACGTGCCCGTGCGCCGGGGACGTGGCGGCTTCGATCCCGAGGCCGACGCGATCGCGCGCGAGGCTCGCTACGGATTTCGGCAGCGATCGCTTCTCGGGCTGGTGTTCGCGACCATCATGTCGGCGGCGCTCGGGCTGATCATCTCGCCCCTGATGTGGTGGGCGTTCGCGGCCGGTGTGGCCGGTCTCGTCGCCTACATGGCGTACCTGCGCCGGCAGGTCCAGATCGAGCAGGAGATCCGTCGTCGGCGGACGGCACGTCTCAACCGCTCGCGACTGGGCGTCGAGTCCCGCAGCGACGAGGAACTCCGGCTCATTCCCGCCCGGCTGCGTCGTCCGGGTGCCGTCGTCCTCGAGGTGGATGACGGGGACCCTGAATTCGATCATCTCGAGCACTTCGACGACGAGCCGATGCAGCAGGCGACGATGCGCCGGGCCGCTGGTGAGTAGTCCTCCGATCCGGGCCGAAAGCCGCGTCGGTGCAGGCGATTCGTTCCCTCCGCGGGTTGCCTGCTAGAGTTTGCCGAGCGGATCGCAGGATCCGCGCGGGGCTGTGGCGCAGTTGGTAGCGCGCTTCGTTCGCATCGAAGAGGTCAGGGGTTCGATTCCCCTCAGCTCCACCCCAGAAGAGGCACTCACTCCATCCGGAGGGAGTGCCTCTTCTGTGTTCCGGCCCGGTGCGCCGTCGTCGCAGGTTCGGGACCCGACACTGGGTCCGAAATTTGCCAAAAGGTAACTGTATGCTGTCTACTGTCGGTAGGTCATCAAGGGGTCGATCGCACGGGGCGGAATACATGCAGGCAATACGCAAGATCTCGAAGTTCCTGGAGCCGGCGACGGTGGTCGCGACCATCACCGCGACGATGTTGCTGGTGAACGTTCTGTGAATTCCGACCGGCTGATCGACAGCATGCCGGCGCCGACCGATCCGCACCTCCAGGCCGCAACGCCGAGCCCGTAGGGGTTCTCCGAAGCTGCCCGAGTCCCACCTGGCTCGGGCATCGCTGGTGGTGCCGGTTCCCCGACACCGGCACCACCAGCACCTCCGCTCGATTCGCTCGTTACCATGACTGCGGCGACGTCGCCGTGAACGTGGAGTCGTGTCGTGAATACGAGGGGGGTGCATGGTGAGCGCGCGTCGTGTCTTTCGAAGGCTGACCGTGGTCGGGCTGGCTCTGGCCTTCTTGTCCGGGCTCGCCTGGATCACCGTTTCGGCGTTCCCGTCCGACGCCGTAGCCGGCCCCCAATACCACGAATGCGACGGTGGTCGCTGCGAAGACGGTTCCACAGGGTCCCCCGGCGGCGGCAAGCCCCATCATCCGCATCCACCGTGCGAGAGCCGGCGCGGATGCGGTGGCGGAGAGCCCAGCGAGACACAGGAACCCAGCGAGACGGCCGAGCCCACCAAGACGGCCGAGCCCACCAAGACGGCCGAGCCCACCAAGACGGCCGAGCCCACCGAGACGGCCGAGCCGTCCGAGACCTGGGAGCCATCCGAGACGACGGAGCCGTCCGGGACCGCCGAGCCCACGGAGACGTCGACACCCTCGACGTCACGGGTCGTGGTCGCCCCGCCTCGTCCGATCACGTTGCCGCCCCCGGCCGAACCGAAGGTCCTGCGCCCGGATACGTCCGGAGGCGACGATTCGGGGGATCCGGATTCCGGCAACGCTGCCGGCCCCGGCTCCGAGGACACCGCCGCCCCCGGCTCCGAGGACACTGCCGGCCCGGGCTCCGAGAACGCTGCCGCGCCCCCGGCTTCGGGGGGAGCACCGGCGGAAGGGTCCGGTCCGGCAGGACCGGGTGCGCGCGGTGCTACGGATTCCGCGCCCCGGGACCGGCCCGCGGGGGAGGCCCCGGGCAGCGACGCACAGTCGCCCGCCGCGCAGGCGCCCGCCCAGGGCGATCCGGCCGCAGCGCCGCCGGGCATGGTTCCGGTGGTCCACAGTGAGCCGCTGCCTGCCATCACCGTTCTCGGTGGGGTCGGCGTGCTGCTGTGCTGCGCCGGCGGAGCGGGTGCGCTGACCTTCAAGGGTGCTCGCGCACAACAGGCGCGCATCGCGGCCGTGCGGGCGGAATTCTTCCCGCCCGCTTCGAATGGAGGGGTGTAGTCGTGGGGGCGAACAGATCTCATCGCCGGGTGGCGGCGGCCGTGGACGCGGTGTGTGACGCGGCGGCCAGGGCCGAGGCAGTGACACTCCGGCACGTGGTGGACGCGGTTGCCCGCGAACGGCAGCGTTCAATCGAACTCGATTTCACGAAGCCGATGGCACCGGGGGTCTGCGGTCAGCGGCGCGCATACCCGGACCGGGACGTGATCGTGCTGGCGCCCGGCCTGCCGGACCTCGACCGCACGCTCGCGCACGAGTTGGGTCACATCGTGTTTCGGCACGAGGGAGCGGAAATCGTGGCCGCGACCCTCGAAGCCGGGGACGACCTGATCGCCTACATGCTCAGCCAGCGGTCGCGGCGGCGGGGAGACGAACCGCCGGCCGACGAGGTGGCCGAGTGGGAGGCCGAGACGTTCGCGTCGATGCTGCTCATTCGCTTGAAGACGATGCGGGGGCGCGGTACTCCCGTGTCCGTGCTCCGGTACGACGAGGCGATCGGCTGATGGGCTGGCTGGTTGCACTCGTCGTCTGGACGGCGGCGGGTGCCAGGATCGGCCGGGTCGCCGCGCGTCAGCCGACGCCGCTGCGCGTGGCGATGGTGGTGGCGGTGTTCAGCGCCGCGATCGCCTCGACGCTGGCGGTCCCGGACGTCGCCGGTCGCGTAGACACGGTCGCCCCGGCGGCCGGGCTGTCGGAAATCGTCCTCGAACTGGCGTGGACGTTGTTCGCCGCCGCGAGTGCGGTCGGCGCGGTCTCCGTGTGGCCGGTACTTCCGCGTCCGGCGCTGCGTGCGGTTGCCGTGATCGTCTACACCCTCGCCGTCGTGCTCGGAATCGGGCTTGCCGGTGGAATTCCCGCTCCCGCGCTGGTGTTCATCGTGATCGCGCTGACCGCGGTGGTCGTGACCGGGGTCCGGCACGTCGCGTGGACGCCGCTCGGGCGGGGAATCTCGCTGATCGTCGTCGGATCTGCGACGGTGCTGACGGCAGCCGTCGTGGGACTGGTGCGTGAGCTGTCGGGGCAGACGTGGGTCGTCGGCTCGTCGCCGGCGTACACCGTCGCTGCCGTGATCGTGTCGGTCGGCACCGTGTGGGTGCTCGTCGAAACCTGGCTGCGCGCACGGCAGGACCTGCGCCGCATGGACACTCTGCATTCGGTGCTCGTCACCCGGTTCCCCGAAGTGGTCGAGGGCGACGGCAAGGGCAGCACCACCGTTCTCCGCGCGTCCGACGCCGTCGCCGATGTCATGGACGCGCTGTACCTGCAGGCCGGTGCAGGCATGCTCGACACGGACGAACAGGAACTTCCGGAATCGACGGCCGAGCGCGCCCGGATTCTCGCGCGCTGGATCGACGACCCGATCGCCTCGGACGTCCTCGACACCGAATGGATCGCGCCGCCCCCGGGCATGTCGCCGCGCCGATGGGTGCTCGAACTCGCGGGCGCGTACGCCGAGTTCGGCACGTCGGCCCCGGCTCCGGCGACGGCGGAGACCGCCGACTCGGCTGCAGACTAGCCGGAGCGGCCCCCGAAGCCGGTCAGTCCGGCGATCCGGTGACGAGCCAACCGCAGGGCGCGGCGAGGTCCTCGGCCTCGGGCGGCCCCATGGATCCGGCGGGGTACGGTTTGGCCGGGGGAGGGTCCCGCAGGAGCGCGTCGGCGACGGTCCAGACGTGGGCCAGGCCGTCGGGGCGCGTGAACAGCGACCGGTCGCCGTGCAGTACGTCGAGGATGAGCCGCGAATAGGGTGCAAGTGCGTGGCCGAGTGGCACCGTGTCGAGGGGCAGCCCCAGGTGGCCCACCGACAGGCTGTCGTCGGGTCCGGGTTCCTTGACCACCATCGAGATGTCGATCTCGCCGTCTCCGGACAGGTCGAAGGTCAGAACTGCGCCGTCCGGCGGAATGTCCGTGAGCGGGCCCCGGGGACCGCGGAAGACCAGGCTCACCCGTTGCTTGCTGACGCCCAGCATCTTTCCGGTGCGCAGGAGGAACGGCACGCCGTGCCAGCGGGCCGTGTCGACCCACAGCCGGGCGGCGACGAACGTCTCGGTCGTCGAATCGTCCGCGACACCGTCGACGTCGCGGTACCCCTCGTACTGGCCGAGCACCACGTCTGCCGTATCGAGGGGCCGGAACGCCCCGATGACGGATTCCCGTGCGGACTGGAGATCGTCGGGGCCCAATGTCTCCGGCGGTTCCATCGCGATCTCGGCGGCGACCTGGAACAGGTGCGTCACCAGCATGTCCAGGACGGCGCCGGTGGCGTCGTAGAACCGGGCGCGGTCGTCGATGTCGAGGATCTCGGGCACGTCGATCTGTATCTGCTCGACGTGTTCGCGGTTCCAGACGCCCTCGATCATCCCGTTGGCGAAGCGCAGGATGTGCAGATTCTGGGTGCTCTCCTTGCCGAGGAAGTGGTCGATCCGATAGATCTGCTTCTCGTCGAGGACCTGGTGCACGGCCTCGTCGAGTTCGACGAACGCCTCCTGGGACGTCCCGAACGGCTTCTCGTACACGACCCGTGCGCCCCGGGCCAGATCGTGAACGCCGAGCGCACGGGTGGTGTCGGCGAACGTACTCGGTGGCAGCGCCAGGTAGTGGACCAACTGCGCATCTGCCGCGCCGAGGTCCTGCCGTGCCTGCTGCACGGCCGCGGGGAGCGTTCCCGGGTCGTCCGGGGTGAATCCGCCGCCGGCGAATCTCAGCCGCCGGGCGAAGGTATCCCAGTCGGCGTCGTCGTGCGGCACTCCGAACTGGTTCACGACGTCGCGCACGTGGTCGCGGAACTGATCGTCGGAGACGTTTCCCCGCCCGGTGCCGATCAGCATCCACTCGGAGTTCAGGAGCCCCGAGAGGGCGAGTTGGAAGAACGAGGGGAGGACCATGCGTTTGGACAGGTCTCCGGTGGCACCGAAGAGGACGAAGATCGTGGGACCGAGCTGCGGTCTGTCAACCATTGCTCCATCATGCGCCACGGAGGCACGCCGGGCAGGGCAATCCGGCGGTGTCGTCGGGTACGGCGTCTCGGGCCCGGGCGGACACCGGGTGTCACTCCTGGCGAACGCGTTGCCGCCCAACGGTTCTCGCGATCAGCGGGACGCGTCCGGCGGAACCTCCGGCAACCCCTCGCTGGCGCGGAGTTTCTCGGCCATCGTGGTGAGCAGATTCTGTGACTCTTCGGAGAGGTCGAACGCGCGGCTGGAGAGCTTGCGGAGTCCGTATCCCTGGAGTTGCGAGAGAAGCTCGAGATCGTGGTCGATCTTCGCGGCGTAGATGTCGTTGAAGAAGTAGTCGGGCTTCACCTTGAAGAAGCGGGCGAATGCCGCGACCGTCTCGTCGGAGGGGTTGGTGCGCTGTCCCGATCGGAGCTGGGAGATGTAGGGCTTCGAGATCTGATGTCCGTCTGCGATCAGCGCCGCAGCGACCTCAGCGTTGGTATGCGGTTTACGTCCCGGAGGGTGGACCGTGTCGAAAAGCTTGTTCAACCGCGCAGCAAAATCTGCCATTGTGAGCCGCCGGGTCCTCTCTCGTGCGCGCGTCAGTCGTGTGAACGACACCGTACCATGATGATAACCGATTGATAACTCACGAACATAGGGCCAAAACGCCGTTCGATCGAGCGTGGCTTATCTCATATATGTTTCAATCACCGCGCGTCGCCCAGTCGAGGATCGTCGGCTTTTTGAGCGCTTTCTGCGCTCGTCACACGCGGTCTACCGTTGAAAGTTCAAGGGGGGCGCCGATGTGGGCGAAGCTGAACCCGCGTCGGCGCGCGCGTTCGGGGCCGCGACTGCATGGTTGCCATTTCAATCACTGAGAGTTTGCTGGCAATGTTGCAGGGGTGTGCTTCGTGGGGTCGACGTGCCTATCGTCCCTGTTCAGGGCTGATGTGTTGCGTTGCGCATCGCAACGTCCGGAGGTCGCTCGCGGCCCGCGGGGCTTGGTGAACACTACTGTGAAGTAGAGGCTTCTGCACGGGCGGCGGGCCGCGCGCCGCCATCCCGCCCCTCGGCCGCTGCGTGTCGAATGTGGACGCGCCTCGGCGAGCTGGACGATTGTCCAGCTCAGGTGGGGTTCGGTAGCGGTGGCGGACCTCCGAGTCTGGTCAAAATCGAAGCCGTCGGGGATGATTGTGATATGGAACACAGAATGAGTGACGCCGAGCTTCGGAAGGCGATTCGAGTTCTGCGCGAGCGCGCCGACGACGCCCGGCACCGAGGAAACGACGACGACGCCAACGGGATCGAGAGGACGATTCGTACCTATCAGGAAGAAATGACTCAGCGGTTGTGAACCGTCACGAACCGGCCCGCCGAGGGCCGGTTCGCGTCTCTCCCGGGCAAATGCGCCCCGCAGTTGCGTGCGCGCAATCAGATTGCGTGCGTAGACTTCCAGCCGACACGGATCGGTGACGACGGGGGCGCACACGGCTATGGCGATCAAAACGCTGGACGGCAAGAAGTGCCTGATCACGGGTGCAGGTAGCGGAATCGGGCAGGCAACCGCCCTCGCGGCCGCGGCCGAGGGCGCCGAACTGTTCCTCACCGACATCAACGAAGTCGGCCTGGCTCAGACAGTCGAGCAAGTCGGCAGCGGTGGGGGCACCGTCAGTTTCTCGCGTGCGCTCGACGTGTCCGATTACGACGCGGTTGCCGCGTTCGCCGCCGATGTCCACGAGCAGTTCGGCAGCCTCGATGTCGTGATGAACGTCGCCGGCATCTCCGCGTGGGGGACGGTCGAGAATCTCGAACACCGGCACTGGAAGTCCATGGTGGACGTCAATCTGATGGGTCCGATTCACATCATCGAGAGTTTCGTCCCCCCGATGGTGCGGGCGGGCCGCGGCGGCCACCTGGTCAACGTCTCGTCCGCCGCCGGACTCCTGGCGCTTCCGTGGCATGCGGCATACAGTGCAAGCAAATTCGGGCTTCGCGGAGCCTCCGAGGTGCTGCGGTTCGACCTCAAACGGCACGGCATCGGCGTGAGCCTCGTGGTGCCCGGCGCGGTCAAGACGCCGCTGGTGGGCACCGTCGAGATCGCAGGCGTCGACCGCGAGGATCCGCGTATTCAGAAGGCGATCCACCGCTTCGAGAAGCGCGCTGTGACGCCCGAAAAGGTGGCATCCTGTATCCTCGCCGGCATCAAGAAGGACCGGTACCTGGTGTACACGTCGCCGGACATCCGATTCGGCTACTGGTGGGCCCGCAAGTTCTCGCCGCCGTACGACTTCGTGATGCAGCGGGCGAACGACCAGTTCAGCAAGTTCCTGTAGCGGCTATGCCTCGCCGGCGCGGAGCACGGTGCCGTCGGTGAATCGGACGCCGTCGGTGCACCGGCACTCGACCTGCCCGGCGCCGAACTGTTCGGCGTGAAGACGCGCGTACAACCCGTGTCGCGCAAGGAGTTCGGTGTGCGTGCCGCGTTCGATCAGCGTTCCCTCGTCGATCACGAAGATCACGTCGGCGTGCTGAATCGTGGACAGTCGGTGCGCGATCGCGAGGGTGGTGCGTCCGCGCATCACCTCGCCGAGGGCACGCTGGACGAGTCGTTCGGAGACCGTGTCGAGCGCGGACGTCGCCTCGTCGAGGATCAGAACCCGAGGATTCTTCAGCAGCACCCGGGCGATGGCCAGGCGCTGCTTCTCGCCGCCGGACAGGCGGAATCCTCTTTCCCCGACCAGGGTGTCGTAGCCGTCGTCGAACCCGAGGATGCGGTCGTGAATGTTGGCGGCCGCGGCGGCGGCGTGCAATTCGGTATCCGTCGCGTCCGGCTTGGCGTACCGAAGGTTGTCCGCGATGGACGCGTGGAACAGATACGGGTCCTGGGTCACCATTCCGACCGCCTCGGCGAGCGAACTCATGGTCAGATCGCGCACGTCGTGGCCGTCGACCCGGACGGCGCCACTGTCCACCTCGTACAGGCGTGGCACGAGGTAGCAGAGCGTGGTCTTGCCTGCGCCGGATGGTCCGACGAACGCGGCGAGCTGACCGGGTTCGATGTCCAGCGACGTGCCCGCGACCGCCCAGCGCCGGCTGCGACGTTCCGCCGGTGCGGTTTCGGGCGCCGCCACGGCCGGGAGCCGAGATGCGACGGTCGCGACGCCGCGCATGCCGCCGCCCCCGCCTCGGCCCAGGCTGCGCAGCGCCACCGGGTCGGGATCCGCGGTGGCCAGCCGGACGGGCGCGGGATACGCGAAGTACACGTCGTCCAATTCCACTCGCCCGGGTGAGTCCGCGGGCAACTCGACGGCGCCCGGCCGGTCGACGATCGCGGGTTGCAAATCGAGGTATTCGAAGATGCGGCGGAACAACGCCATCGACGTCTGGACGTCGAGAGTGACCCGCATCAGCGAGACCAGCGGTTGCAGCAATCTGGCCTGCAGGGTCGAAAACGCGACGAGTGTGCCCGCCGAGAGGGCCGCGGAACCGCCGCTGACGAGGTACCCGGCCAGCAGGTAGACGAGAGCGGGGGTGATCGCCATGAACGAGCTCACGACGGCGAAGAAGCCCTGGCCCGTCATGGCCTGGCGCACCTGAAGTTCCGTCTGCCGGGCGTTCTCGGTCCGATACCGGTCGAGTTCGGTGTCGGCCTGGTTGAACACCTTCGTCAGCAGCACACCGGACACGCTCAGTGCTTCCTCGGTGATCGCGGTCATGTCCGACAACGACTCCTGCGTCTTGCGCGCGAGAACCCGCCGCCGGGCGCCGACCCGCCGCTGCAGATAGACGAAACCGGGCAGCAATGCGACCGCGAGCAGCGTCAGCTGCCACGACAGCAGCAGCATCGCGATGAGAGAAGCCGCGACCGTGACGACGTTGGACAGGATGCTCGACGCCGTGGACGTGAGGACGGAGCGCACCCCACCGACGTCGTTGGCCAGACGCGATTGGATGGACCCGGTCTTGGTGGAGGTGAAGAAGGCCAGTTCCATCTTTTCGAGATGGGCGAACAGCCGCTCCCGCAGATCCGCCATCGACAGGTTGCCGACCCTGGTGGTGAGGTAACTCTGGCCGACGCCGATCACCGAACCCGCCAGCGTCACCACGATCATGGCCACCACCAGCCATAGCAGCAGCGTCAGATGCACACCGCTGTCGTCGGTAGGGAACAGAGCACGGTCGAACACCGCCTTCGTGAGGAAAGGATTCACGATGCCGAGCAGTGCGGACACGACGATCGCGGCCGCGACGAGCACCAGCCACCCGCGGTAGGGGCGGAGGAGCGCCCAGATGCGGGGGAGCAGCGAAGGCTCGGGCGCCCGCTGCATGGATATGGGACCGGTCGCGGACATCTCCCCATCGTGCCCACCGAGCAGAGTCCTGGCGAGCCGATTAAGTCCGGTTACGGCCGGTCACCGTGCTCGGGGATGCCGAGTTCGCCTCGCACTGCGGTGAGGAAGTCTTCCTGCGCGCTGATCCCGGCCTGGAAATGGTCGACGAAGTCCTGCTGGCGGGTGGACAGCGCGTCCGCGGTCACGATGTCGTCTTCTGCGAGGTCGAGGGTCAGCCAGCCGGCAGCCTCGGTTGCGGCCGAATACTCCACCATCATCCGTCGCGCGGGTTCCACCGCCGGTGCGGATCCGATCAACTCCACCGCCGCGAATTTCGAGGTGAACACGACCTGCTGGTCGTGCAGCGGTGTGATGACGGCCTGCACGGTGGCCAGCAGGATCGGCCCGTCGAAGCGGTCGAACGCCATCGAGACGGAACCCGAGGTGTTGCGCACCTCGTTGGCGGCGGTCAGGAGTTCCGAATAGATCTTCTGCCGCTGCGTCCGCAGGAACTCGTTCTCGGATTGGCTCATCGTCGCCTTTACTTGGTTCGACGTGTTCAGCAGAGTGAACGCCCCGCCGGACACGGAACCGATCAGAGTGCCGACGACGGCCATCGAGGCCATGAGCATGCTGAGCCGAAAATCTCGGCCCCGCACAGTTTTGCGTTCGAGAGATTCGGTGTTCTCGGTCTCGCTCATCGTCCCGCTCCAATCGACCCTCCACGGCGTACGCTCACTCTCCCGTGCGGCCGGCGAACCGTCGCGCGTAGTCGACTACGCGGGTTGTGAAACTTCTCGAGGGGGTCGGTGCGATATGCGTAATAGGTCGGGGATCCTCGGGAAATCGAAGGTGAGCACAATGACCAAGATCGCACTCCGCGCGGCAATTGCTTCGGCCGTCATCGCTCCGGTGATGCTCGTCGGCGCGGGAGGGGGCACAGCGACGGCGGCACCCGTCCTCAGCGCAGGCGGCACAGGCGCGATCAGCGTCACGGTGCCGCGGGGAGAAAGCTGGAACTGCTTCGCGCTGGATTCGAATTTCGGTCTCCGGGCAGGCGTCGGAAGGCTGGATGGATTCGCGGCAGGATCGAACGTGACCGTGTTCTGCTTCGGCACCACGGCACCGTTCTTCTTCACCGGCAGTGTGAAGGCCGGAACATAGAGTTTCTTCGAAGGATTCTCAGCGATGCCCGGCGTGCAGGCAGTCCTCGAACAGCGTGCGCACCTCGTCGACGTGCCGGTCGAGATCCGCGAGGTCCCAGTCGTCGGTCGGTACGGGCTCGAGGACGTCGACGTCGACGGTGCCCGGGTGCGCGACGAGCGAGTTCCGCCACATCCGTTCGCCGGCGTTGTGGATGACGATCGGCACGATCGGCACTCCCGCCTGCATCGCCAGGTGGAATCCGCCCTTCTTGAACCTGCCGAGGCGCGGGGTGGGTGAACGGGTGCCCTCGGGGGCGATCGCAATGGAGATGCCGGACTGCAGTTTGTCCACGGCCGGGAGGAGGGCCGCCCGCGCCTTCGTGCTGTCGGCCCGGTCGATGTAGGCGACGTCGAGGAGGGCGCCCACGGGAATGAACCGGGGGTCGCGCGCGGCCTCCTTCTTCGCGACGCCGGTGACGTCGCGCCGGATGACGCTGCCGATCACCAGCAGGTCGAGCGAACTCTGGTGATTGAACATGAAGACCGCGGGCCTGGCCGACCACGCGTTCTCCTTGCCTTTGATGCGCACGTTGATTCCGCAGATCGCGAGCGCGAGGTCCGGTCCGAAGCTACCGACGAGGTTGGCGCCGGTCTGCCGGTTCTGGGTGAGCAGGCCCGCGGAGACGCCGAACGCCGCGGCACCCATCAGGACGCCGATCGCGGTGGTGGTGCGGGCGATCGACATCGGGTCGGCGCCGCTCTCGGGGGGTCGTAGATTCACCGACGGCCACCCGTTCTGCCGTGCGGTGGCCGCAAGCTTGCGGTCGGGGTTCAGCGCCACGGGATGTCCGACCGACTTCAGCATCGGAACATCCTCGGCGCCGTTGGAGTACGCGAAGCTGTCGCCCAGATCGGCGCCGTGCTTGTCGGCGTACTCGCGCAGTGCGTCGGCCTTGGCCTGTCCCCACAGGGGCGGCGATTCGAGCTTGCCGGTGAGCATCCCGTCCAGGATCGCGGGCCGCGTGCACAGCACGTCCTCGGCGTCGATGTCGAGGTCCGCGGCCACCGACAACGCCTGATACGGGGTGGCGGACGTGGCCATCACCACGCGGTGACCGGCGTGCCGGTGTGCGGCGAGCAGGCCACGGACCTCCGAGAAGATCATCCTCGCGATCTCCTGGCGAAACAGGCGCTGCCCCCACTCCTGCATCTCGTCCTCCATGCGCCCGGCCAGGCTCTCCACGCCGATGCGCATCAGGTTGCCGACGTCGGCGCCCCGGAAGCGAGTCTCCACCGCCGCGTTCGTGGTGCGGAGAAGCTCGGCCACGCTGATGTCGAAGCGCCGCAAACGATCCCGGTAGACGACACTCGCGGAGTACCCGCTGATCAAGGTGCCGTCCAGGTCGAACGCCGCGAGGGTGGCCGGACCCGGAACGGCAGCCGCGATGTCGTCGTGGAGACTGCGGAGATCGCTCATCGACTCACCTACCACCCATCTGGTCGAGATTCTCGTGCGCGATGGCCCGGATGCGGAGCACCTGGTCGATCAAGGTCTGGAGTTCGGCCTCGAACTCGACCCGCCGGGCCGCCATGTTCTCGGCGTTCGGTTCGACCAGTCCCCGGTTACGTGCCAGCTTGAGCGCGGTCGTGAACAGTTCGGCCGAGATCGACTCGCTGCTCCCGATCTGCTGCCGGAGCCTTCGCTGCTCGGCGAGCGCGAGGCATGCCGTCATAAATGCCTTCTCGTCGAACTTCCGGTCCACGGGAGTGCGAAGCAGCTGTGCCGCGACCACCGCGTACGCCTCCAGGAACGGCTGCAGGACCCGGTGGGCCAGGTGAATGCGCATCCCGGACAACAGGTTCGCCGCATGCTGGGGGTCACCCAGATTCGACTGCCACGCCGGGTCGATCAGGTCGAGTTCGGCCCGCAGTTCCTTCCGGAAGCTGTCCTTCTCGCTGAAGAAGAATTCGAACTTGAGGAGGTCGCGGATGCGGAGTGCCGCATTCCATCCGTCCTCGAGAGGGTCGGTGAACTGCTGATCGACGGCGGCGCGCAGCACCATCTCCGCGATCGCCCGCATCACCAGGAAGTGAATGGTGTTGTTGCGGTAGAACGCTGCCACGAGATGCTGATCGCGTCCGAGGTAGAACACCCGCTCGCTGCCCTGGTCGAAGCTTTTCAGGACCCCGGAGTCGAGGTGGGTGCGCACCGCCTTGCGGATCACCTGCGGGTCCGTCAGATCCACGTCGCCCGCGGTCGGCAGCGAGCGCGCCGTGATGTAGTCGACGAGCGGCCCGAGGATGGCGCCGACCTCGGCGACGGTGAGCGCGCGGTCCTCGATGCCGAGAAACGCGAGCATGACCAATGACGACGCCGTGACGGGGGTGACCTCGTTGATGCGGTGGCACACCTCGAACGCCGTCTTCTGCACCGCCAGTCGCAGGTCGTCCTCCTGACCGAGGTAGTCCGCCAGAGACATCGGCCTGCCGACATTGACGTGCGCGACACCGTGCCGTTGACCTTGCGCCCGAACGTATCCGAAGAGCCAGCGCAGACTCTCCTTGCTCTTCGCCTGGCCGTGCGCCTCCGCCGCCATCGCCCCGACCTCGTACAGCTGGTCGTAGGTCAGCGACACCGGGACGAGGTAGACGTCGGACATCCCGCTGTCCTGGAACGCTTTCGCGAGATAGTTGAGCAGGCCGAACCGCGGCGGCCGCAGTTTGCCGGTGCGGCTGCGCCCGCCCTCGATGTACCACTCGAGGTTGAACCGCTTCGTGAGCAGGTAGCGCATGTACTCGCGGAGCGTCCACTTGTAGATCTCGTCGCCCTCGATCTTGCGGCGGATGAACACGGTGCCGCTGCGCTTGCCGATCGGTCCGATCGGCCAGAAATTGATGTTCAGCCCGCCCATCACGTGGTTGAGCGGAAGGTCGTTCGCGAGCAGCGCGGGCCGCAGCACCAGGGGGTCGAGGTACGAGCGGTGGCTGGGCAGGAACACCAGGGAATGTTCCTTGTTCAGCTCCCGCAGTTGGTCGAGCCGGGTGGTGTCGACGTCGAGGCGGTACGCGCGGGAGAAGTAGCGGCCCAACTGGTCCCACAGTGCGATGGCCCGCCGGCTCTGGGCGGCCACCATCTCGTCCAGTGCGCCGCGGGCGCGGCGATCCACCTCGGCGACGGGAAGATTCAACTGGGCCGACAGGTCGTGGGTGCCGTCGTGGTACCGGCTGGCGTCGGTGATCTCGTCGACGACGAACCTCGACACCTTGTACTGCGTGCCCAGCACCGTGCGCTCGGCCCGCTCGAGGGTCAGCGCTGCCTGGCGGCGGATGAAATCCGGAAGGGACCCACCGCCGTTCTCGGCGAGCCGGCGTTCGAGGTCGCTGAGCGGGGCCGGGTCGCCCTCCAGAACCTGGCACCGGGCGGGGTCGTCGCGCATCACCCGCCGTTGCATGTTCTGGCCGGGATGCAGCGGATCGCGCAGCGAGAGCGTCTCCCGCAACCGCTGTGCGCCGTCCGGGTGGGTCTCCTTCGGTAGCCACACCACCCGGAGCGGGGTGAGCAGCGGATCGTCCTTCCGCCGAGCGAGATCGGCGAGTGCCTGGTCGGTGACGCGGACGGTCGGCGGTGGCTGACCCGAGTCGTTCGCCTGCCGCTCCAGCCACGTGCGGAGAACGTCGTCCTCCATCTCGCTCATCGTCTCGATGAGATAGACCCGTGGCCGTGCCGTCTGCTCGTCCATCGCGCCAGCCTTTCCCTTCACCCGCGGCCGAGTTCGACGATCTCGTCGAGACTCTCCTGCAGGCACGACATGAACCGCGCCGGTTCGGTCACGGCGGCGGTGTCGAGATTGACACCGATGCAACACGTGCCGACGTGGGAGACGAGGGTGGCCATGACCGCGCAGCCGGGAGCCGGGCCGAACGGGAACATCCGCTCGATCCGGGCACCCGCCAGATACACGGGCACGGGCACGCCCGCGACGTTGCTGGCCTGCAGATCGAGGCCCGTCGACTGCGAGAGGTACCAGTTGGCCAGCACCACCGTCGGGATCCGGACCAGGATGGGGGCGGCGGAATCGAGCAGCCCGAGCGCCGGTTCCTGGCGCAGGCCGAGAATGATCGCGCGGACCTTCCGAATCCGTTCGATCGGGTCGCGTTCACCGACCGGACCGGCGAACCGGGCGGCGGCGAACCGGTTGCCCCCGGTCGGATCCGACGCCGAACGCATACTCACCGGCATCCCCACCGGAATCGTCGCGAGGTCGTAGCCGAACGACTCGTGATAGCGGCGGAATCCGCCCAGCAGCGCCGCCACGTACGCGTCGTTCAACGATCCGCCGGCGACGTGAGCAGCGGAACGCAGTTCGTCGACGCTCACCTCCAGAACCCCGAACCAGCGCCCGAGCCCGCGGTCGCGCAGCAGGTCCGAGCCCGTCGACGGGGGAGGCGTCACCACCCTGCGGATCGAGTTCGCGTAACCGGCGACCTCGGTGACACTGCCCACGGGGTCGCCGACGACCGTCATCGCCGTCCGCACCGCGCCACGGATCAGGCCGCCGAGGCGGCCCGGGGCGCTGCGCACGTTGTCGAGCGCCTGTTCGAGCAGAGCGCCGCCGCCCGACATCTGCTCCGGCAACGGTGCCGGCCGATCCGGTTTGTCCGGCGACGGTTCGGGACGCCTGCTGTGCAGCAGCGTCATCAACTGGATTCCGCCGAGCCCGTCCGTGATGCTGTGGTGCGTCTTCACCACGTAGACGGCGCGGCCGTCGTCGAGTCCCTCGATGAGCATGGCACTCCACGGCGGCCGGGCGCGGTCGAACGGTTCGGTCGCCAGGTGCCTGCACATCCGCAGCGCATGGTCGAACGTCGCCGGCTCCGGCAGCCGCACCCGCGACAGGTGGTAGTCGAGGTCGAATTCGGGGTCGACCGACCACATCGGATTGCCCAGCCGCAACGTCGGCTCCACCACCCGCATCCGGATGCGCGGCACCATGTGCGACGCCCATTCGTGGGCGCGCACGAGCCGCTCCCAGTCCGGCGGTTTGTCCAGGACGTCGACCGCGACGATCGGGGAGCGCAGCTTCGGCTGCACCTCCTCCATCCGCCACATTCCGGTCTCGAAGTCGGACATCGTGCGGTCCGCTCCCCAGGCGACGTCGGAGAAATCCACGTCGACGGCACTCGGTGGTATCAGAGGTTCGCCGTCGGCCATGCCCACCCTCATTCGTTGCTCGAGTTGCCCTCAGCTGCTGCTTTTCCAGTGTGGACCCGCCTCGCAGATCGCGTCCCTGGTTCCGGCGGATTCGCGCTCCGCGCCCGCGCGTGGCTGACGAGTCGCTGGACTCCTTCGCCGCTCACGGAGTTGTCGTAGGCTGCCGTCATGGCGAAAAGCTTCGACTACTCCGAAGAGGTCGCGTACCCGATCGACCGGGTGCACGCGGCACTGACGGACCCGGCGTTCTGGCGACACCGGTTCGAGGAGGCGCCGGACAAACTCACCCTCGACGACAGCCGCGGCCCCGGCACGCTCACCGCGACGATGCGCGACACGATCGGCGCGTCCTCCCTCCCCGGGCTGGTGCGCAAGGTCGTCACGGGCGAACTGAAGGTCGAGCGCGCCGACCAGTGGGGCGCCCTCGACGGCGACCACGCCGACGGCCGGATCACCGGCAGCTCCACCGGCATCCCGGTGCAGATCGAGGGCGCGTCGGTGCTCCGCGCGTCGGGCGACGTCACCGTCCTCGGCCTCACCGGAACGGTGCAGGTCAAGATTCCGCTGGTCGGAGGGCAGATCGAATCCCTGATCAGGAAGCTCGTCGGCGACATGGTCGGGCAGGACCGCGACGCGATCGAGAAGTGGCTCGGCGACAGCTGACGCTCACGCCCCCGGCGCGGGGTCGTCCAGTTCGACGTCCAGCGTGCGGGCGCCCGGTCCGGCCGTGCCCAGCCGGTCGTGGGAGTTGACGATCGCGCAACTACCCAGCGACAGGCATCCGCAGCCGATGCACCCGGTCAGGTTGTCGCGGAGCCGGATCAACTGCTCGATCCGCTGATCCAGATCGGCGTGCCATCGCGTCGACAGCTTCTCCCAGTCCTTGCGGTTCGGGGTGCGGCCCTCGGGGAGGGTCGCGAGGGCGTCCCGGATCTCGGCGAGCGGAATCCCGACCCGCTGGGCGATGCGGATGAACGCGACCCGCCGCAGCGTGTCCCGGCGATAGCGACGCTGGTTGCCGGACGTCCGCCTGCTGGTGATCAGCCCCTCGCGTTCGTAGAAATGCAACGCCGACACCGCGACGCCACTTCGTTCCGACAGCTGTCCCGGCGTCAGTTCCTTCGCTCTCCACTCGGGCATCTCCACGACAGGCAACCTTTCACGGGGTTACCTGAACAATACTCGAGGTCAGTCGCGGCGGAGATGACCGTGGAGGTGATGGGTGAGCGGAGTCAGGTCGTGCGCCATCCACACGTCGTACGTGAGGTCGCCGCCGCGCACCGACAACTGCCGCCGGATGCTGTGCACCGGCTTGGCGTCCGGGGACGCGCTCAGCGCCACCATCGACAACTCGATGATGCCCTCCCGGATCTGACCGCGGTGGATCTCGGTGAACCCGGTCGGCTGGGCGACGAGCAACTCGGCCTCGTCCTCGGCGACGAGCCGCAGATACCCGGACTCCGAGTGCAGCGGCCGGCCGGTGCCCGCCTCCCGTGTCCGAGACCGGTACGCCAGGAACGGTTTACCGCTGGGGGAGAATTCGATCTCCTCGGTGTACGCGAAGTCGTCGATCGTCGGGTACGCGCCTTCGCCCTCGCCGCGCCACAGGCCGGCGAACGGCGCCAGGGCGGACGGCACGGACGGGGCCGGTGGTGCGGTCGCAGACGAACTCGCCGTCGCATCCGGGTGCGCCGGCGAGAGAGTCGAGTTCTCGTCCATGAGATACCTCCGCCGCTTCACGGTACTCGCCTGCGGGGCCGAGGGACACGGTCGGCGGCGGCGCGTTTGAGCGTGCCTGCCGGGTCCACCGGCATTACCGTCTAGACATGAACGCGTCCGGTTCTGCACCGCTGGGGGCCAACTCCGAAGTCGGGCAGCTGCGTGCCGTCCTCCTGCACCGCCCCGGGGACGAACTGAAGCGGCTCACACCCCGCAACAACGACCAACTGCTGTTCGACGGACTGCCCTGGGTCGACCGCGCCCAGGAGGAACACGACGCGTTCGCGGACCTGCTGCGCAGCCGCGGCGTCGAGGTCCTGCTGCTGTCCGACCTGCTCGCCGAGACACTCGGCGCCAGCGGAGCCGCCCGCATCCAGGGCATCGGCGCCGCCGTCGACCCCCGGAAGCTGGGCCACACGTTGGCGCAGGAACTCGCCGCGCACCTCCGCGGCGTCCCGGCCCCCGAACTCTCCACCATCCTCACCGCGGGCATGACCTTCGACGAACTTCCCGTCGCCGCCAACACGGCCTCGCTGGTTCGCCGCATGCACCACGGCGGCGACTTCGTCATCGACCCGCTGCCGAACCTGCTCTTCACCCGGGACTCGTCGTTCTGGATCGGACCGCGTGTCGCGATCACGTCGCTGGCACTGCCCGCCCGTGTCCGCGAAACGTCCCTCACCGACATCATCTACGCCCACCACCCGCGATTCCGCGGCGCCCGGCGCGCGTACGAATCCCACACGGCCCCCGTCGAAGGCGGCGACGTCCTGCTCCTGGCGCCCGGCGTCGTCGCCGTCGGAGTGGGGGAGCGCACCACACCGGCCGGGGCCGAGGCGTTGGCGCGCAGCGTCTTCGAGGACGAACTGGCGCACACCGTACTGGTGGTGCCCATCGCACAGGCCCGGGCGTCCATGCACCTCGACACCGTGTGCACGATGGTCGACCACGACGCCGTAGTGATGTACCCGATCATCCAGGACACGCTGTCGGCGTTCACCATTCACCGCGAGGACAACGGCGTGTCGATCCGCGGCGCCGACCCGTTCCTGAGCGCCGCCGCCGAGGCCATGGGCATCGGGAAGCTGCGCGTCATCGACACCGGACTCGACAACGTCACCGCCGAGCGCGAACAGTGGGACGACGGAAACAACACGCTCGCACTCGCACCCGGCGTCGTCGTCGCTTACGAACGGAACGTCGAGACCAACGCCCGGCTCGAGGCTTCGGGCATCGAGGTACTGCGGATCGCCGGTTCCGAACTCGGGTCGGGTCGCGGCGGGCCCCGCTGCATGTCCTGTCCGGTGGCCCGCGACCCGCTGTAGGCGGCTCCGCCGCCCGTGCGCCTTTCTGGTCGTGGGAGCAACCAGAAAGGCGCACGAGCCCGGAGGGCCTAGAGGATGTCGCCGACCTTCGCGGCCGGGCGGGCGAGGACGGTGCCCTTGTTCGTCACGACGATCGGTCGCTCGATGAGGATGGGGTTGTCCACCATCGCTTCGAGCAGTTCGTCCTCGGACGCCTCGGCGAGCCCGAGTTCCTTGAACACGGCCTCCTTCTTGCGGATCGCCTCGCTCGGCTTCAGGCCGGCGTCGTCGAGAAGTTTGCGCAATCCGTCCCGCGAGGGCGGGGTCTCGAGGTACTTCACGACGGTCGGCTCGATGCCCGCGTCCCGGATCAGTCCGAGGACGGTGCGGGACGTGCTGCAGCGCTGGTTGTGGTAGATGGTCGCGGTGTTCGCCATATCCGACATTCTGCACCCGGGGAACAAATGCGCCCGCACCGAGCGCTGAACCCGGGTAGTACATCGTGAACAGTCGAACACAAGAGGGAGATCGATCATGGTCGAGCACCGGGACGCGGCTCCGCAGCGCATCGTCATCGCGGGTGGACACGGGAAGATCGCCCGCCACCTCATCAAGATTCTCACCGCCCGCGGCGACCGTGCGGTCGCGTTGATCCGCAACCCCGACCACGAGCACGAGGTCGCGGCACTCGGCGCCGAACCGGTGGTGATCGATCTGGAGGCGGCGACCGTGGACGACGTCGCGAAGACCCTCGCCGGTGCGGACGCCGCGGTGTTCGCGGCGGGTGCCGGTCCGGGCAGCGGAATCGCCCGCAAGGACACCGTCGACCGCGGTGCCGCGGTCCTGCTCGCCGACGCCGCCGAGAAGGCGGGGACACGGCGATTCGTTCAGGTCGGCTCGTTCGGGGCGGGTGAGCCGATCCCCGAGGGCACCGACGACGTGTTCGCCGCCTACCTGGTCGCGAAGACGGCCGCCGAGGAAGATCTGCGCGCCCGCACCCACCTCGATTGGACGATTCTCCGTCCGGGCGGTCTCCTCGACGACGACGCGACCGGTCACGTCACGCTGACCGCGCCGCCCCTCGAACGCGGCACCGTCACGCGTGCCGACGTCGCAGCGGTGGTCGCGGCGCTCCTGGACCACCCGGACACGGCGAAGAAGACGCTCATGCTGACGTCCGGTCCCACGCCGATCACTGAGGCCGTCGCCGCGGTGTGACCGAGGCCGTCGCCGGGGTGTGACTGAGGCCGTCGCCGGGGTGTGACCGAGGCCGTCGCCGCGGTGCAACCGTTGCGGCGCCGCAACCGCGCAACTACGGTCTGATACAACGCGTGGAACAACGGAGGTGGCGCCGGCCGTGGACATCGACATCGACCCCGATTCTTCGACCGCCCCGTTCGACCAGTTGCGCTTGCAGATCATCGAGCAGGTGCGCAGCGGGCAACTGATCGCGGGGACGAAGATCCCCACGGTGCGCGCGCTGGCCGTCGAGGTCGGCCTCGCACCGAACACCGTCGCCAAGGCGTACCGGGAGCTCGGCGAGCAGGGTGTCATCGAAACCCGGGGCAAGCAGGGCACATTCATCGCGAGCGGCGGTGACCCCATCCGCGCCGGGGCTGAGAAGGCCGCAACCGGTTATGTGCAGGAACTGCGGAAGCTGGGGGTGTCCGACGAGGAGATCCTCGGCTTCGTGCAGTCCGCTCTCCGCGGCGCCGATTGAGTACGGTGCCATCCAGAAGGTGAGACCTCAGAAAGGTAGACGCTCGGTATGGCTTCTGCACTCTTCCGTGACTTCGCACTACTGATCGCCCGGATCGGGCTCGGCGTGATCTTCGTCGCGCACGGCTGGCAGAAGTTCTTCGATTACGGAGTGAAGGCCACCCAGGCGTCGTTCGCCGACATGGGCGTCCCGCGGCCCGACATCTCGGCTGTTGCGGCCGCCACCATCGAGCTCGCGGGTGGGTTTGCTCTCATGGTGGGCGTCGCCACACCGATCGCCGGAGTCCTGCTGTTCCTCGACATGCTCGGGGCGCTGATTCTGGTGCACGCGGACAAGGGAGTGTTCGTCGCGGACGGCGGGTACGAACTCGTCGTCGCACTCGGCGTCGGGTCGCTGCTTCTCGCTGTGATCGGCGCCGGAGGCCTCAGCATCGACGGGCTCCTCGGAAGAGGCTCGGGATGGGGCAAAACCGCAGCGTAACGATACCGCTCAGTGGGTCTCGATTCGGTGTGAAGCGGTGGGCTAGCTTGCTTTTGCCACCGAAAATGACCAACGTAGTTGTTCATGGCAATGAATACTGATCTGCCTGATCAAGGTTCCGAGACCGCTGGCGCGGCCGTCGGCGGAGGGCTCAAACGGGTCGGTGTTCGCACCGACCACGTCGTGTTCTCCGCCGCCGCCGCCGCGGTCTCGGCAATCGTCGTCTGGGGGCTCGTGGCCCCCGACAATCTCGACACCACGACTGGTAAGGCGCTCGACTGGCTGGTCACCGACATGGGCTGGTTGTTCGTCCTGTCGGCGTCCGGGTTCGTCCTCTTCTCACTGTGGCTCGCGTTCAGCAAGTTCGGCCACATTCCGCTCGGCAAGGACGGCGAGAAGCCCGAGTTCCGGACCGTCAGCTGGATCGCGATGATGTTCAGCGCCGGAATGGGCATCGGACTGATGTTCTTCGGTGTCGCCGAACCGCTCGCGCACTACGTGACACCCCCTCCGGGTTCCAGCGGTGGCATCGGAACTGCGATGGCCACCACCATGTTCCACTGGAGCCTGCACCCGTGGGCGATGTACGCGGTGGTCGGACTGTCGATCGCGTACGGCTCGTACCGCAAGGGTCGCAAGCAGCTGTTCAGCTCCGCGTTCATTCCGCTCCTCGGCCGCCGCGCCGAGGGACCGATCGGCAAGTTCATCGACGTCCTCGCGATCTTCGCGACGCTGTTCGGGACCGCCGCCTCGCTGGGTCTCGGCGCACTGCAGATCGGTTCCGGATTCCAGGTCGTCGGGTGGATGTCGGAGGTCAGCACGTTCCTGCTGGTCGCGATCGTCGCCCTGCTGACCCTCGCGTTCGTGGCCTCGGCCGTGTCGGGCGTCGCCAAGGGAATCCAGTGGCTCTCCAACACCAACATGGTGCTCGCCGTCGTCCTGGCGCTGTTCGTGTTCGTCGTCGGACCTACGGTCCTGATCCTCAACCTGCTGCCCACGACGATCGGCGCCTACGCCGCGCAGCTCGCGCAGATGTCGGCCCGCACCGGCGCGTCGTCCGATCCGGCGACCGGCGAATGGTTGTCCTCGTGGACCATCTTCTACTGGGCGTGGTGGATCTCCTGGACCCCCTTCGTCGGCATGTTCCTGGCCCGCATCAGCCGTGGCCGGACCATCCGGCAGTTCGTGGTCGGCGTGATCGTGGTGCCGAGCGCCGTGAGCCTCGTGTGGTTCGCGATCTTCGGCGGTGCGGGCATCAGCGAGCAGCGTGACGGAATCGACCTCGCCGGCCAGGACACCCAGGAGGGTCAGCTGTTCGGGATGCTCAACCACCTGCCGCTCACCGGCATCACGACCGTCCTGGTGATGGTCCTCGTGGGGATTTTCTTCGTCTCCGGCGCCGACGCCGCATCGATGGTGATGGGAACCCTGTCGCAGCGCGGTTCACTGGAACCGCAGCGCTGGGTGGTCGTGTTCTGGGGTGTGCTCACCGGTGGCGTCGCCGCGCTGATCCTGTGGACCGGCGGCGACACTGCACTCGACGGACTGCAGACGATGACGATCATCGCTGCGGCACCGTTCGTCCTCGTGATGATCGGGTTGTGCTTCTCGCTCTACAAGGATCTGTCCCGAGATCAGATGATTGTCGACGGCCGGGAAATGCGGAGGGAGATGCGGAGAGTGGCGGCGAAGCGTCGTCGCGACCGGATCTCGTCCCGCTAGAGGAACAGTCTGCGAGCCGTCCGGGTCCCGCGGGACCCGGACGGCTCGACTCGCTGCGGTGTCAACGCCAGCTCGGCAGCCACAGTTGGTGCTGCCACGTCTCCGGGGTGATCGGAACGGCCGTGAGGATCGGCCACAACCAGATGAAGTTGGCGACCACCAGCCCCACATAGAGACAGACGGCGAGCAGGCCGGTGGTGCGGCGCTCGAACGACGCCTTCGCGCTGCCCAGGACGTCGCCCAGTACCAGTGCGAGACCCATCACCATGAACGGCGCCAGCGCCACCGCGTAGAAGTAGTACATCTGGCGGTCCAGGGTGGTCAGCCACGGCAGGAACGCGGCGCCGTAGCCGGTGAGGACGGTGGCGTACCGCCAGTCCTTCCGCACCACGGACTGCCACAGGGCCCACGCGAGCATCGGCAGCGCCAGCCACCACATGGCGGGCGTCCCGATGAGCATGACGGCCTTGACGCAACTCGACGCACCGCAGCCGGTGACGTGATCACCCTCGGCGAAGTAGTACAGCATCGGGCGCAGACCCATCGGCCACGTCCACGGCTTCGACTCCCACGGGTGATGGTTGCCCGCCGAATTGGTGAGACCCGAATGGAAATCGAGGACGTTGCCGCTGTAGTACCACAGCGACCGCAGCGCTGCCGGCACGAACGACCAGGTGCCGCCCGTCCCGATCTCGTTGCCCACGGCATGGCGGTCGACACCGGTCTCGCTGGCGAACCACGCCCAGTAGCTGGCGAGGTACACGAACAGCGGGACGGCGACCAGCGCGTACAGCGCGGGGCCGATATCGCGGACGCCGGCGCCGAACCACGGGCGGCGCACCCCGTAGGCGCGCCGGGCCGACACATCGAAGGCGACGCTGAGCAGCCCGAAGAACACGATGAAGTAGACGCCCGACCATTTGGTCCCGCACGCCAGACCCAGCATGATCCCGGCACCGAACCGCCACCATCGCACACCGAGCCGCGGACCCCACTCGCTGTCGCCGATCCGGCCCTCGGCGTACACCCGGGCCATCCGCTCGCGGACCTGGTCGCGGTCCACGATCAGGCAGCCGAGCGCGGCCACCGCGAACAGCGCCAGGAAAATGTCGAGCATGCCGAGCCGGGACGAGACGAACGTCACCCCGTCCGCGACCAGCAGGACCCCGGCGAGCCCGCCGATCAGAGTGGACCGCGTGAGCCGGCGGACGATCCGGATCACCAGCAGAACCATGATCGTGCCCGCCACGGCCGAGGCGAACCGCCAGCCCCAGCCGTTGTAGCCGAAGACCGCCTCGCCCATCGCGATCAGCTGTTTGCCGATCGGCGGATGCACTACCAGCCCGTAGCCGGGGTTGTCCTCGAGCCAGCCGCCGGTGAGCACCTGCCAGCCCTGCGGCGCGTAGTGCTTCTCGTCGAACACGGGAGTGCCCGCGTCGGTCGGGTAGCCGAGCATCGTGAACCGGGTGATCGCCGCGATCGCCGTGACGAACAGGGTCACCACCCAGCCGCGGGCGCGGTCGACGGGACCGAAGTCGGGAGGCGGCACGAGCGGCGCCGGTCCGACCATGGACGGCTGTCGTGCGGAGGGCGTCGGTCGCTCGTCCGTCAGCATCGTCACGCCGCAATCGTAGGCTGTGGGTCATGACTGGTCGCCTAGTGCTCGCCGCAACACCGATGGGGGATGTGGGTGACGCGTCGCCGAGGCTGCGTGCGGCGCTCGGGACGGCCGACGTCGTCGCCGCCGAGGACACCCGCCGCACCAAGGCCCTCGCCTCCGCGCTCGACGTGACGATCACCGGCAAGGTCGTCAGCTTCTACGACCAGGTCGAGACGGCCCGGCTGCCCGCGCTCGTCGCCGACGTCGCGTCCGGCAAGACCGTTCTCCTCGTCACCGACGCCGGCATGCCGTCGGTCAGCGACCCCGGATACCGGCTGGTGTCGGCGTGCGTGGCCGAGGATCTGGCGGTGACGTGCCTGCCCGGACCGTCGGCGGTGACGACGGCGCTCGCGTTGTCCGGGCTGCCGGTCGAACGGTTCTGTTTCGACGGCTTCCCGCCCCGCAAGCCGGGCCAGCGCAAGACGTGGCTGCAGGCCCTGGTCACCGAGCAACGCGCCTGCGTGTTCTTCGAGGCGCCGCACCGGCTCGCCGACTGCCTCGCGGACGCCGCCGCCGTGCTCGGCGGCACCCGCCGCGCCGCCGTCTGCCGGGAACTGACCAAAACGTACGAGGAGGTGCGCCGCGGCACCCTCGCCGAACTCGCCGAGTGGGCCGCCGAGGGTGTCCGCGGCGAGATCACCGTGGTGGTGGAGGGCGCCACCCTCGTCGCATCCGACCCCGCCGACCTCGTCGACGAGGTGGAGCGACTGGTCGCCGACGGCACCCGGCTCAAGGACGCGTGCGCGCTCGTCGCCACCACCGGCGTGTCGAAGCGGGAACTCTACGAAACGGTGCTGGCGTCCCGGAAGGACTAGGCGTCCGGCGGGCCGCTACCGCCGGAGGGCGCGCTCCCCGGGCGCCAGCGAGGCGTCGTCGGCGGCCGCCTGCCCGGCGTACCAGCCGTTGGCGTCGACGGCCCTGCCGCGGGCCTTCTTGGTCCGCGGAAACAGCCGGTCGAACTCGGCGTCGACGGCCTCGGACTTGGTGGCCAGGATCGGCAGCAGATCGGCGACGGGGATCGACGCCTCGTCGGCGGCGTCGGCCGTGGCCCGGCTGTCGGCGTCGCGCAACCGCTGCCCGATGCGACTGGCGAAACCGGCGAGGAACCCCTTCCGGAATGACGTGGTGCGCGAACCGCCGCGACTGTCGGCGTCCGCGAATTGCATTGCGCGCGTGGCCTGCACCAGCAACGAGGTGAAGAGCATGTCGACCTGCTGGAGGTCGAGGGGGGTGCCGACCACGGTCGCGATGGCGAGGGAGCTGAACCAGACGGTGCGCACCCGGTTGGAGTCGCCGATCTCGGTGAGAAGGTGCACCTTCTCCTTGACGTACGGATTCTCCAGGTGGATACGGCGACTGTGCACCGCCGTGTTGCCGGCGCCGTTCTGGGTGTGGAGGAGGGCGGCGCTGATCGCGTAGCGCGTCATCAACTCCTGCGCCTTCGCGGTGAAGATCTCCGCCTCCTCCGCGAAATCGGTGGCCTCGGCCTTGGCCAGGAGCCCGCGAATCCTGTTGAGCACCTTCGCGTCGGCCTCGGTCTCGCCGGGCATCGCCGCCACCGGGTCGGCGACCCGCACGACCGGCCACGTCGACGGCGGGGGAGTGAGCACCGTCCAGCCGGGCAGATTCGTCCACGACAGCGACAGGTCGGTGAGCTGGTAGACCGAGTGATACGGGTCCTCGAACAGCAACCCGGCGGCCAGCGCGCGAACGTCGGGACCGTCGACCGGAACCCGTGCCGCCAGGTGGGACGCGCCCGGGTACTGCTCGCCGATGGTGCGGAGTTGCTCCACCCAGTCCCGCGGCGCCCGGTGCGCGGCGCGCGTGCGCTCCGACTCGTGCAGCACCACAGCCGCCGCGAGCGCCGCGTCGGACGGCTCCTTCGATCTACGCGCCAGATGGAGGACGTCGGCGGGCTGCCACCCGCGCTCGTACGCGGCCGACAACTCGCCCATCAGGGTGTGGACCGCCGCCGCGGCCTGGGGGCTCACTTCGTCGTCGAACACGCGCGCTCCGTTCCTGAATGCACCGGGAAGAGATCGAATGTATGTTCTATTCGGCGTCATGGGGAGAGTGTGCATGCAGGGTCCGACAAGATCGGACCCCGCGCGGATCAGTCCTCCACGTAACGCGGGAACACACCCGAAGGCGCAGGCAGCGGTGTGCCCGCCACGATGCGCGCCGGAAGGTCGCTGAATTGCCGCGCGTCGCTCTTCTGGCCCAGCAGGTCCAGGATCTTTTCCGCGGCGTCCGGCATGACCGGCTGCACGAGGATGCCGACGATCCGGACCACCTCGAGCGTCACGTACAACACCGTCGCCATGCGCTCGGGGTCCGTCTTGCGCAGAACCCAGGGCTCCTGCTTGGAGAAGTACCGGTTGGTCTCGCCGAGGACCGACCAGATCGCCTCCAGAGCGAGGTGCAGAGCCTGGACGTCGTACTCGGCGCGCACCCGCTCCAGCAGAGCATCCGCCTGCGCGAGCATCGCGGTGTCGTCGTCGGTCAGCGCACCGGGCGTCGGAACCTGGGCGTCGCAGTTCTTCGCGACCATTGACAGCGAACGCTGGGCGAGGTTGCCGAGTTCGTTCGCCAGGTCGGCGTTGATCCGGGTGACGATGGCCTCGTGGCTGTAGCTGCCGTCCTGGCCGTAGGAGATCTCGCGGAGCAGGAAGAAGCGGACCGCGTCGAGGCCGTACTGCTCCACCATGGCGACCGGGTCGACGACGTTGCCGACCGACTTCGACATCTTCTCGCCCTTGTTGTAGAGGAATCCGTGCACGAAGACGCGCTTCGGCAACTCGATTCCCGCCGACATCAGGAACGCAGGCCAGTACACGGTGTGGAACCGGGTGATGTCCTTGCCGATGATGTGCAGGTTCGCCGGCCAGAACTTGCCGAACTGCTCGGAATCCGTGTCCGGGTATCCGGCGCCCGTCAGGTAATTGGTGAGCGCATCGACCCACACGTACATGACGTGCTCGGGGTGTCCGGGCACCGGAACGCCCCAGTCGAACGTCGTGCGGGAGATCGACAGGTCCTTGAGGCCACCCTTGACGAAGCTGACGATCTCGTTGCGCCGCGTCGCGGGCGCGATGAAGTCGGGGTTCTCGTCGTAGAGGGCGAGCAGCTTGTCCTGGTACTCGGACAGCTTGAAGAAGTACGTGGACTCCTCCGTCCACTCGACCGGGGTGCCCGTCTCGGTGGACAGGCGCGAACCGTCCTCCTGCAGCGTGGTCTCGGCCTCGGTGTAGAACGCCTCGTCGCGGACCGAGTACCAGCCCGAGTACGTGTCGAGGTAGATGTCGCCGGCTTCGAGCATCCTCTGCCAGATCGCCTTGCTGGCCTCCTCGTGGTCGGCATCCGTGGTGCGGATGAACCGGTCGAAGGAGATGTTCAGCGTCTTGTCCATGGCCTCGAACACATCCGAGTTCCGCGCGGCGAGTTCGCGGACGTCGATGCCTTCCTTGGCCGCGGTCTGCTGCATTTTCAGACCGTGCTCGTCGGTTCCCGTCATGAAGTAGACGTCGAACCCGTCCAGGCGCTTGAACCGTGCGAGGGCGTCGGAGGAGATGTACTCGTAGGCGTGGCCGATGTGCGGGACGCCGTTCGGGTACGCGATCGCCGTCGTCAGATAGAAAGGTGGCCGCGAGGCGGTGGAATCAGCAGCATTCATGGTGCGACCACTCTATCTGCGCGCCGCCGTTTCGTGACGCGCAGATTCGGGATCTAGTCCCGGCCGGCGCCGTCCTCGTCGGCGACGGCGCGCGACTCGTACGCTGCGCGGGCCGACTTGTCCGTGGACCGCACCTGGTCGGGAACCATCCGCCGGACCGCGAAGTCGCGGGCGAACTGCGGAAAGACGGTGACCAGCCGGACCAGCGGGCCGACGTACCGGGGGATGGTCAGTTCGAACCGGGGACGCCGGATCACCGCGACCACCGCCTTCGCGACGTCGGCCGGCGACAGCAGCCGCGCCGCGCCCGTCGCCGTCCCGGCCGCGAGTTCGGTGTCGACGACCCCGGGCATGATCACCGAGATGTGTACCCCCGACCCGCGCAGTTCCTCGCGGACACCGGTCAGATAGCCGAGGACGCCGTGCTTCGTGGCGGCGTACGTCGACTCGCCGGGCGGCGCGACCTTCGACGCCGCCGACGCCACCGTGACGATCTGACCGCGGCCGCGCTCACGCATCGCCGGGGCCGCCAGACGCACTCCCCGGATGACCCCGTGCAGGTTCACGGCGAGCTGCCGGTCCGTCGCGGATTCGGGTTCCTCGTCGAACCTTCCGACCCACATGACGCCCGCGTTGTTGACGAGCACGTCGATCGGTCCCCAGTGATCCTCGACGGCGGCGAGGAACGAGGCGAACGACCCGGTGTCGGTGACGTCCAGTTCGAGGCCCTCCACCGTCCCGCCCGCCCGGCCGAGTTCGTCCGCGGTCCGGCGGGCCGCGGCGCCGTCGACGTCACCGATCGCGACCCGTGCACCGGCCAGTGCCAGCTGTCGGGCGATTTCCCTCCCGATTCCCCTCGCACCGCCGGTCACCGCGATCACGCGGCCGTTCATCGAGCTCGAAGTCATGGACACGGCTCCCTCCCCGTCGGGGCGAAGGTACCGCATGTGACATGCGCGGCGGCGGGCGTCGACAATGTCCGCATGAGCAAAGACCGTCCCGCCCCGGAAGCCCCCGCGCCGCTGTTCCCGCTCGTCGACTCGCACACCCACCTCGACGCGTGTGGAGCCTCGGACGCCGCGAGTGTCACGGCGATCGTCGACCGGGCTGCCGCGGTCGGGGTCGAGCGGGTGGTCACGGTCGCCGACGACCTGGCGGCCGCCCAGTTCGCCGTCGACGCGGCGCACTGGGATCCCCGCGTCTACGCGGCCGTCGCCATTCACCCGACCCGGGCGAACGTGCTCGACGACGCGACCAGGGTGGAGATCGAGCGGCTCGCCAGGGATCCGCGGGTGGTTGCGGTGGGGGAGACGGGACTCGACTTCTACTGGCCCGGCAAGCTCGACGGCTGCGCCACCGTCCCCGAGCAGACCGAGGGCTTCCGCTGGCACATCGACCTCGCGAAGCGGCTCGGCAAGACGCTGATGATCCACAACCGGGAGGCCGACCAGGCGCTGCTGCAGGTGCTGCGGGAGGAGGGGGCGCCGGAGACGGTGATCTTCCACTGCTTCTCCTCGGACGCCGACATGGCGCGCGAGTGTATCGATGCCGGCTACGTCCTCAGCTTCTCCGGCACCGTCAGCTTCAAGAACGCGAAGGCCCTCCGGGAGGCCGCGCCGCTGGTGCCGTCGGACCAGCTGATCGTCGAGACGGATGCGCCGTTCCTCACCCCGCACCCGTTCCGGGGCGCTCCCAACGAGCCGTACTGCCTGCCGTACACGGTCCGGGCGCTCGCCGAGATCCGCGGCGAGAACCCGGACGACCTGGCGAAGGCGTCCACCGCGACCGCCGAGCGTGTGTATGGCCTCCGGCCCGTGAGTGGTTAGCGAGTCCCTGGACTCGTCAAGCGCGCACAGGGCCGAGAGCCCTAAGTTGAAGATTCAACTTAGGCGATTTAGGATCGTTGCCTGTTCAACTAATGGTCGTCCCGGTCGCGCGGGGACACCTCGATGAAAGGCACATCCATGAACAACCCCGCAGTTCGAAACCTGGGAATTCTCGTGGCCCGCGTGGGCATCGGCGTCATCTTCCTCGCGCACGGATGGCAGAAGGCCTTCACCAACGGACTCGACGCGCAGACCGCCGGATTCGAGGCCATGGGAGTGCCGCTTCCCGGCGTCTCGGCGTTCCTGGCGACGTGGATCGAGCTGATCGGCGGCATCGCGCTGATCGTCGGCGCCGCGGTCCCGATTGTCGGAATCCTGCTCTTCCTCGACATGCTCGGCGCCTTCTTCCTCGTGCACGTCGACAAGGGAATCTTCGCGAGCGAGGGCGGCTACGAACTGGTGCTCGCCCTGGGCGCCGCGTCGCTGCTGCTCGCCGTCGTCGGATCGGGCCGCTTCGGTGTCGACGGACTGCTCGGCGACAAGCTGCCGTGGGCCGCGAAGGAACCGGCCACCGTCTGACCCCCAGGTGAGCGGCGAAGTGTGCCCCGGCACGCTTCGCCGCTCACGTGTCAGAGGACCTTGTTCAGGAAGTCCTGCGTGCGGGACTGCTGCGGGTCGCCGAAGATCTGCTCCGGAGTTCCCTCCTCCACCACATAGCCGTCGGCCATGAAGATCACCCGATCGGACACCTCGCGGGCGAAGCCCATCTCGTGGGTGACCACGACCATCGTCATGCCGCCCTTCGCGAGGTCGCGCAGCACCTGCAGCACCTCGCCCACCATCTCGGGGTCCAGCGCGCTGGTGGCCTCGTCGAACAGCATGATGTCCGGGTTCATCGCCAGGGCCCGGGCGATCGCGACGCGCTGCTTCTGCCCACCGGACAGGTTCGCCGGCTTCGCGTCCGCCTTCTCGGCCAGCCCGACCTGCTCGAGCAGCCGGACCGCAGTCGCCCGGGCCTCCTCCTTGGAGGCCCGCTTGGTCTGCACCGGCGCGAGCATCACGTTCTCGATCGCCGTCATGTGCGGGAACAGGTTGAAGTGCTGGAAGACCATCCCGATGTGCTGGCGCACGCGGTCGATGTCGATCTTCTTGTCGCTCACGTCGAAACCGTCGACCACGACGTTGCCGCCGGTGATGTCCTCGAGCCGGTTGAGGCAGCGCAGGAACGTGCTCTTGCCCGAACCCGACGGTCCGATCACGCAGACCACTTCGCCGCTGGCGATGTCGACGTCGATGCCCTTGAGGACCTCGTTGTCGCCGAACGACTTCTTCAGACCCTTCACCCGGATCTTCGGGTCGGCGGTCTCGGCCGTGTTCTCTGTCACCGGTGTCTCGGTCACTGGTTGATCCTCTTCTCGAGCCGGTTCGACAGCTTCGTCAACGCCATGATGATGATGAAATACATCACGCCGATGATCAGCCACATGTTGAAGGACTGGAAGTTGCGGGCGATGATGATCCGCCCGGTCTGAGTGAGTTCGGCGAGCCCGATCACGGACAGGATCGACGTGTCCTTCAACGTGATCACGAATTGGTTGATGTACGACGGGATCATCGTCCGCACCGCCTGCGGCATCACGACCTTCTGCATCGACTTCAGGTAGCTGATGCCGAGGCTCCGCGACGCCTCCATCTGCCCCTTGTCGACGGACAGGATGCCGCCGCGCACGATCTCGGCCATGTAGGCGCCGGCGTTGAGGCTCAGCGTGATGATGCCTGCCGTGAACGCCGACATCTGGAAGTCCAGCGCCGCCGGGATGCCGAAGTAGATGAAGAACGCCTGCACCAGTAGCGGGGTGCCGCGGAACACGTCCACGTACGTGGTGCCGATTCCGCGCAGGACGATGTTGGTCGACACCCGGAACAGGCCGAAGATGGCGCCGAGCACGAGTGCGATGGCGATCGAGACCACGGTGAGGACGATCGTGAGCCACAGGCCCTCGAGCAGCAGCGGGTAGGTGCTCTTGATCAGGCCCAGGATCGAGTTGTCGTCGTCGGAGGCGTCGGCGTTGAGGTAGGTGTCGAGGATCTCGTCGTACTGGCCGCTCGCCTTCAGGTTGGCGAGACCGGCGTTGAACTCCTGGAGGAGTTGGGCGTTCTGGCCCTTCGCGACGGCGAATCCGTAGCTGGCGCCGGGAACCTTGTCGGTGACGGTCTTGAACCCGTTGCCCTGCTTGATGCCGTAGGCGAGGACGGGGTAGTCCTCGAACACGGCCGCCGAGTTACCTGTGCGGACCTCGTCGAACATGCTCGACGAGTCGGCGAAGTACTTGGTGGTGAACCCGTACTGGTCCTTGATGGATTCCGCGTACGTGGCGCCCTCGGTGCCGTTCTTGACGGCGACGGATTTGCCGCGCAGGTCCTCGTAGGAGGTGATCGAGTCGTTCGACTCGAGCACGCCCATCTGCACGCCCGACTCGAAGTAGGGGTCGGAGAAGTCGAACGTCGCCTTGCGAGCGTCGGTGATCGACATGCCGGCGATCATGCCGTTGGCCTGGCCGCCGGTGACTGCCTGTAGCGCGGCGTCGAATCCGACGGCGTTGACCCGGTAGGTGAACCCCTGGTCCTCGGCGATGGCGGCGAGGAGGTCCATGTCGATGCCGACGAGTTTGCCGCTCTCGTCCTGGAACTCGAACGGGGCGAACGTGATGTCGGTGGCGATGGTGTAGTCGTTGCCCGGAGCGGGCTGCTGCGCGCCGGCGATACCGGGCGCGACGAGTGTGACGAGCAGCGTCAGCGCGGCGATCACCGCGGGCACTCTCGGACGTCTGACGAGTCTCAGAAGTCGATCGGATCTGCTGCGCACGGAACCCCAGCTTTCTTGTCAGTAACGCCCGGTCGCTTCCGGGCTTCTTGGTGCATGTCGCAAGATACTGCGTTTCGTGGGTGGTCCGGACCAGAAGCGTCTGATTGTCGGCAAATCGAAAACCGTCCCCGATCTCAACCTTTTCGTGATCTGGGACGCAGGTCGTAGCGGCAAAGTTGCCAGACCATCGCCGATTCGTTACCGTACCGTGATCAAACGTCCGCCAGCCTTGGGAACTCACGTGTCGCCTGTAGCCAGAATCAACAACGCCAAATCGCCCCTTCTCTACGTAGTCGTCGCGGCCCTGCTCGCGACGCTCGTCGTGGGCGGTGCGCTGGCGGTGGCACGGCACAAGACCGTCACGCTCGACGTCGACGGCGAGACCGTCTCGCTCGGCACGATGGCATCCGATGTGAGCGGCGCGCTCGACGACGCCGGATACACCGTCAGCGAGCGCGACGCCGTGGCTCCCGCCGCCGATGCCTCGATTTCCGACGGCGACACGGTGGTGTTGCGGCGCGCCCGCGAGATCGACCTCACCGTCGACGGCCAGCCCAAGACCGTCTGGACCACCGCGCTCACCGTCGACGACGCGCTGAAGCAGTTCGAACTCGCCGACGACGTCCACGTCTCCGCATCCCGCTCCGAGCGCCTGCCGCTCGAGGGCACCTCGCTCGAGGTCGTCAACGCCAAGCTCGTCAAGGTCGCCGACGGCGGCGCCCCGCTCACCGACGTCCGCCTGGCCGCTCCCACCGTCGGCGAACTCCTCGCCGCCAACGGCGCCCCGCTCGAACAGGCCGACACCGTCGTGCCCCCGGCCGACGCCCCCGTCGTCGAAGGCGCCGAGATCCACGTGACCCGCGACCGCACCGAGACCCGCACCGAGACGCTGCCCATCGCGCCGCCCGAGAACCGCGTCGACGATCCCGCGCTCGACAAGGGCAAGACCGTCGTCGAGAACCCCGGTGTTCCCGGCGAGCGCACCGTCACCGCATCCGTGAAGACGGTCAACGGCGTCGAGGCCGGCCGCCAGGAGCTCAGCTCGACGGTGCTCCGCGAGCCCGCGCCTGCGCTCGTCAAGGTCGGTGTGAAGGAGCTCGCCATCTCCAACGCCTCCACCTGGGATTCGATTGCGCACTGCGAGGCCACCGGCAACTGGGCCATCAACACCGGAAACGGATTCTTCGGCGGACTGCAGTTCACCCAGAGCACCTGGGAGGCGTTCGGCGGCACCCAGTACGCATCCCGCGCCGACCTCGCCTCCCGCGAACAGCAGATCTCCGTCGCCGAAAAGGTCCAGGCGGCGCAGGGCTGGGGTGCCTGGCCCGCCTGTACCAGCAAGCTCGGACTCCGCTGACGATCTGAAGTAAAGGAACACGATGTCGCCGTTCGCGAAGATCAACTCGGCCCGCTCGCCGCTGCTGTACACAGTGGTGGCCCTGCTTCTCGCCACGCTGATCGCCGGCGGAGTGATGGCCGTGGTCCGGCACAAGAACGTCACCCTCGACGTGGACGGCGAGACGACCTCGCTGAGCACCATGACCACGAGCGTCGACGCCGCCCTGGCCGACGCCGGGTACTCGATCAGCGACCGCGACGTGGTGGCTCCGGAACGCGACGCGACGCTGTCCGACGGGGACACCGTGGTCCTGCGCCGCGCGCGCGAGGTGTCGCTGTCCGTGGACGGGCAGCCGAAGACGGTGTGGACCACCGCCCTCACCGTCGAGGACGCGCTGAAGCAGTTCGATCTCGGCGAGGACGTGCACGTGTCCGCGTCCCGTTCGCAGCGGCTTCCGCTCGACGGTGCGGCGCTCGACGTGCTCAACCCGCTCGTCGTCAAGCTCGCCGACGGTGCGCTTCCGGTCACCGACGTGCGCATGGCGGCGCCGACGGTCGGGGAGTTCCTGGCCGCGCACGGCGCGCCGCTCGAGCAGGCCGACACCGTCGTCCCGGCGGCGGACACCCCGCTGGCCGAGGGCATGGACGTCACGGTCACCCGCGACCGCACCGAGGCGAAGGTCGAGACGCTGCCGCTGCCTCCCGAGGAGCAGCGCATCGAGGACCCGACGATGAACATGAGCCGCACTGTGGTCGAGAATCCCGGAGTGCCGGGCGTCCAGGACGTGACGTTCGCGGTCAATACCGTCAACGGCAAGGAAGTCGGACGCAACCAGGTGTCGGCGACGGTCACGACGCCGGCTCAGCCGAAGGTGATCCGGGTCGGCGCGAAGCCGGGCACCGAGGTTCCGCCGGTCGAGAACGGATCGGTCTGGGACGCGCTCGCGCAGTGCGAGGCCACCGGCAACTGGGCCATCAACACGGGCAACGGATTCTTCGGCGGCGTCCAGTTCGACCAGAACACCTGGGAACGCCAGGGCGGCCTCAAATACGCGCCGCGCGCCGACCTCGCCACCCGCGAGGAGCAGATCGCCGTCGCCTCCAAAACACAGAAGACGCAGGGCTGGGGAGCGTGGCCGACGTGCTCGGGCAGGCTCGGCGTGCGTTAAAGTTCGGCTGGTGTCCGACGCCGAAGTACCCCCCGCCGCCCGAGGTCAAGCCGCACTGCTCGGCCCCGCAGAGGTGCGCGCGCTCGCCGAGGAGTTCGGAGTGCGCCCCACCAAGCAGCTGGGGCAGAACTTCGTGCACGACGCCAACACGGTCCGGCGCATCGTCGCGACCGCCGGGGTGGGACGTGAGGATACGGTCCTCGAGGTCGGCCCCGGGCTCGGTTCGCTGACGCTGGCGCTGCTCGACGTCGTCGACAGGGTGATCGCCGTCGAGATCGACCCCAACCTCGCCGCCCGCCTCCCGGTCACGGTCGCGGATCGTGCCCCGGACCTCGCGGACCGGCTGACCGTCGTCGGCGCGGACGCGATGAGGGTCAAGCCTTCCGAGATTCCGGGCGAACCGACTGCGCTCGTCGCGAATCTGCCGTACAACGTGGCGGTGCCCGTGCTGCTGCACCTGTTCTCCGAATTGCCCAGTCTGCGAACCGCTCTGGTGATGGTGCAGGCCGAGGTCGCCGACCGCCTGGCGGCCTCGCCGGGCAGCAAGATCTACGGTGTGCCGAGCGTGAAGGCCAACTTCTTCGGCGCCGTCCGCCGCGCGGGGGCTGTCGGTCGCGCCGTGTTCTGGCCCGTGCCGAAGGTCGAGTCGGGTCTCGTCCGCATCGACCGGTACGCCGAACCGCCGTGGCCGGTCGACGACGAGAACCGCCGCCGCGTGTTCGCCGTCATCGATGCGGCTTTCGCTCAGCGCCGCAAGACTTTACGCGCCGCTCTCGGTGGATGGGCGGGATCGCCCGCCGAGGCCGAGCGACGGCTGCTCGAGGCGGGCATCCCACCGTCCTCCCGCGGCGAGACCCTCGACGCCGCCGCCTTCGTGCGTCTCGCCGCCACCCACCCGTGAGTGCTTGTTAACCGCGGGCGGTTAACAAGTACTCACGGGCGCGAAGCGCACCTGGGGGAGACAACCGACCGAATGTGTGGTTCACTATTGGAGGTCGTAAGTTTTGTGTTTGTGTTTCCCACGCTCGCAAATCGATGGTTGCGAGCGTTTGGACGTCCTCCACAGGAATTGTCGTAAGCGGTCGTGTCAATGACCCTGGTAACCGAGCCGGTTACCTGAAGAAGTTACTGTGTTAGAGGAGATTTACATGGCAGAGGGCATCGTGAAGTGGTTCAACTCCGAGAAGGGGTTCGGCTTCATCGCCCCCGAGGACGGCAGCGCTGACGTGTTCGTCCACTACTCGGAGATCCAGAGCGGCGGCTTCCGCACGCTCGAGGAGAACCAGCGCGTTTCGTTCGAGATCGGCCAGGGCAACAAGGGCCCGCAGGCCACCGGCGTTTCCGTGATCTGAGAACGGCCATGACTTCCCGGTTCGCCGGGACATGACGTTCGAGCAAGGCCCCACTCCTCAGGGAGTGGGGCCTTGTCTCGTCTTCAGACGCTGTCGGCCGCTACGCCGATCTGAGGTGCGCGGCCTGGTACCCGAGATTCATCGCGCAGACCAGCCAGAGTGCGAGCGCGGAATTTTCCGACGACCCGAACAACCCGACCACAGCGGCGGCTCCGAGGGCCGCGGCGACGAACAGGGTGGCCGTGCCGAGTGCCCGCCGGGGTCGCGACGAGAAGACGACCATGCCCGTCACGAAGAGAGCCCACAGCGTGGTGGCCGCGATGGCCGCGGCGACGAACCAGGCCGTCGAATACCTGCTCGGCCACGTCCACGGCTGGGTTCCGTTGTCGAGAGTGCACACGAACGCCAACGAGAACGCCATGATCACCACCGTCGCGCCCCCGAGCGCCAGATGGCCCCCGACGAGCACTTTCCCGACTGTTCCCGCCCCCGCAGGCGCCCGCGCGCGCCCCTCCTCGACAATCGTGTGCTGCATCCCCGACTACCCCGGCCTTTCGTTGTCGTCACCTGGTTGGACGCCGCGCTGGACCGTTCGGTTCCACGGGAGTTTCGGTCCGCGGTGACGGCTGAACGGCGTCTCGGTCAGGCGTTACCGTAGCGGTCGGCGAAGAGGCGGTGACGCTCACCCACCCGTCGGCACTCTTCGCGCAGCTCAGGGGGGTCGAGGACGGTGAAGTCGACGCCGAATGCGCTGAGCCAGTTGGCTATCGACGGCACGGAGTCGCCGCCGAGCGCCACCGCACACCGGCCGTCGGGCATTTCTTCGAGTGTTCCCCAGTCTTCGTGCACCAGGACCGCCATCTCGTCGATCGACGCGTGCAGCAGCACTCGGGCGCGGATCCGGGTCACGGCCCGGTTGATCCCGCGTGCGACGAACTCGGCGGCGCCGCCGGGCGGCAGTTCGCGGGGCGTGAACCGCGGTCCGGTCGGGATCTTGGGTGTCAGGCGGTCCACCCGGAACGACCGCCAGTCCTCGCGCGTGAGGTCCCAGGCGACGAGGTACCAGCGCAGTCCGGACCGCACGAGCCGGTACGGTTCCACTTCGCGTCGGCTTTCGGCGCCGTCGTGGGTGCGGTAGTCGAAGCGGAGGCGTTCGTGGTTGTGGCACACCGACGCCACGGCCGACAGGACCTGCGCGTCGACGGCGCTCTTCGCGGGTTCGCGGTGGACAACATCGACCTGTAGCGCCTCGAGGCGGTGCCGCAGCCGGGACGGCATCACCTGCCGGAGTTTGGTGAGTGCCCGCATCGACGCCTCGCCGATGCCGACCACGGAGCCGGTGGCGCCGGATTGGAGGCCGAGCGCGACGGCCAGTACTTCTTCGTCGTCGAGCAGCAGTGGCGGCATCTCCGCGCCGGCGCCGAGTTGGTACCCACCGCCGACCCCCACCGTCGCGTCGACCGGATAGCCGAGGTCGCGGAGTTTCTCCACATCGCGCCGGACCGTGCGCGGGGTGATGCCGAGCCGGTCGGCGAGTTCTGCCCCGGACCAGTCCTTTCGGGTCTGGAGCAGGGAGAGCAGCCGGAGGAGTCGTGCCGAAGTTTCCCGCATGCGCCCCAGGATGCCATTGATAGAGGACATCTTCTGTCCTCTATCTACGCGAGATAACGGTAAGTAACGATTTTCCCACCAGCCCCACGAGTGTCACTACACTGGCGCCGACGCTCCACGGACCATCGCATGAGTAATCGTGAAATCCGACGGAAAGGTCTCAGTGTGACGCACTTCCGTGCTCGACCCATCACTTCGGCGGTCAGGGCGCTGCTCGCCGCAGTCATGACCAGCGCCTTCTGCCTGGCGCTGGCGGTCTCGACCACCGCGACGGCGTCCGCCTCGGCGGCCGACCTCTTCAACAGCGCGCAGGGCAGATTCGCCGCGGGGGACACCCGTGGTGCCCTCGCGGACATCGGCGGCGCGGTCGCCGGAGAGCCCGGCGACACGAATGCGCTGGCGTTGCAGGCCATCTACGCCGACGCCGCGGGCGATCTGATCACCCGTGAGGCCGCGCTCGCCCGGCTCGGCGCGGCGGACGGCGGTATGCGCGCCGGCGTCGACGGAATGCTGAACGCGATCAGAATCGCCTCGTTCACACCGCCGAACCCGCTCCCGGCGATCCAGGGGCCGTCCACCGCGATCATCGTCCTCGGATTCGGTCTGCTCCCCGACGGCACGATGCGGCCGGAATTGGTCAACCGGCTGCAGGCCGCGATGGTCCAGTCGTGGGTCTCGCCGATGTCGCCGATCATCGTCACCGGTGGCAACCCGCAGAACGGCATCACCGAGGCCGCCGCGATGGAGGGGTGGTTGCGGTCGCACGGTGTTCCGGCAGACCGCATCCACCCCGAGCATCGCGCCGGATCGACGGTGGGCAACGCGCTCAACTCGGTTCCGCTCGCCCGCTCGCTCGGTGCCGGCGGCGCGATCCTCGTGACGTCGGCCAACCACATCCGCAGGGCAACGGTCGATTTCAACGTCGCCGGACTGCCGGTGGTCGGGGCGATGAGCGCGGTCACCAGCGCGGGCCAGCTGATCGCCGAATTCATGCCCCTGACCAAGGACCAGCAACTCGGCATGTATCGCGACGCGATCAGGGTGTTCGGCATCCCCGCCAGCTATTGACGTGACTCGTACCCGCCACGGCTTGCTGTGACGGGTACGTGTCACGAGTGTTTCGGCGGTGGGAACGCCGGCCGGTCCGGGCGGTGGAAGTGCGCAGTTCGTGGCAGTATTGCGACGCACCGACCGCAGGAGGACACATGCGCTTGTCGCCCCACGAGCAGGAGCGTCTGCTCCTGAGCTACGCCGCGGAACTCGCGCGCAGGCGCCGGCAACGCGGCCTCGTGTTGAACCACCCTGAGGCCGTGGCCCTCATCACGGATCACCTCCTCGAGGGGGCCCGCGACGGCCGGTCGGTGGCGGAGCTGATGGTCTCCGGCCGGGAGGTGCTCACCCGCGCCGACGTGATGGAGGGCGTGCCCGAGATGCTGCACGACGTGCAGGTGGAGGCCACGTTTCCGGACGGCACGAAGCTCGTCACCGTGCACGATCCGATCGCGTAGGGGTGGCCGTGATTCCCGGTGAAGTCTTCTGCGCCGAGGGTGTGATCGAGCTCAACGAGGGTGCTCCCCGCACGGAACTCGACGTGGTCAACACCGGTGACCGGCCGGTTCAGGTCGGGAGCCACGTTCATTTCCCGCAGGCCAACCACGCCCTGCAGTTCGACCGGTCCGCCGCCCACGGGCTGCGGCTGGACATTCCGGCGGGTACCGCGGTGCGTTTCGAACCCGGTATCGCGCAGACGGTTGTCCTCGTGCCGCTGCGCGGAACCCGGGAAGTGCACGGGTTGAGCCTCACTCCTCCGGGGAAGCTGGACGCGTCATGACCGATCTCAGCCGCGCCCGGTACGCCGAGTTGTTCGGCCCGACCACGGGCGACCGGATCCGGCTCGCCGACACCGACCTCCTGATCGAGATCACCGAGGACCGCGGCGGCGGGCCCGGACTGGCCGGTGACGAGGCGGTGTTCGGTGGCGGAAAAGTGTTGCGCGAGTCCATGGGCCAGGGCCGGGCGACCCGCGCCGAGGGTGCGCCCGACACGGTGATCACCGGGGTCGTGGTGGTCGATCACTGGGGAATCATCAAGGCGGACGTCGGTATTCGGGGTGGACGCATCGTCGCGCTCGGCAAGGCGGGCAACCCCGACACGATGTCGGGCGTCCACCCCGATCTCGTGGTGGGGCCGTCCACCGAGATCATCGCCGGCAACGGCAAGATCCTCACCGCAGGCGGTATCGACTGCCACGTGCACTTCATCTGCCCGCAGATCATGGACGAGGCGCTGGGCGGCGGCATCACGACGATGATCGGCGGCGGCACCGGCCCCGCCGAGGGCAGCAAGGCCACCACCGTCACCCCCGGTTCCTGGCACACCGCCCGGATGCTGGAGGCGCTCGACGGCTGGCCGATGAACATCGCCCTGCTCGGCAAGGGCAACACGGTCAGCTCCGAGTCGATGTGGGAGCAGTTGCGCGGCGGCGTCTCCGGGTTCAAGCTGCACGAGGACTGGGGTTCGACTCCGGCGGCCATCGACGCGTGCCTCACCGTCGCGGACGCTGCGGGAGTGCAGGTGGCCCTCCACTCGGACACGTTGAACGAGGCCGGCTTCGTCGAGGACACTCTCGCGGCCATCGCCGGCCGGGCGATCCACGCCTATCACACGGAGGGGGCGGGCGGCGGCCACGCGCCGGACATCATCACGGTGGCCGCGCACGCGAACGTCCTGCCGAGTTCGACCAACCCGACCCGGCCGCACACGGTCAACACGCTCGACGAGCACCTCGACATGCTCATGGTGTGCCATCACCTGAGCCCGAAGATCCCGGAGGACCTGGCGTTCGCGGAAAGCCGCATCCGGCCGTCCACCATCGCGGCGGAGGATCTGCTCCACGACCTCGGCGCCATCTCCATGATCGGCAGCGACTCGCAGGCGATGGGACGCATCGGCGAGGTCGTGTTGCGCACGTGGCAGACGGCGCACGTGATGAAGCGCCGACGGGGTTTCCTGGCAGGCGACAACGGCGCCGACAACCAGCGCGTCCAACGCTACGTGGCGAAGTACACGATCTGCCCCGCCGTCGCGCACGGGCTGGAGGACGAGATCGGATCGGTCGAGGTCGGCAAGCTCGCCGACCTGGTGCTGTGGGATCCGGCGTTCTTCGGTGTCCGGCCGCACGCGGTGATCAAGGGCGGGATGATCGCGTGGGCCGCCATGGGAGATGCCAACGCGTCCATACCGACTCCGCAACCGGTGCTTCCGCGCCCGATGTTCGGGGCGGCGCCCAAGGCGGCGGCCGCCACGTCCGTGCACTTCGTCGCACCGCACGCGCTCGAGGACGGACTGGCGGATCGGCTGGACCTGAGCCGTCGGCTGGTGCCGGTCGCGAACGTGCGGTCGCGGGGCAAGGCCGACATGCCCCGCAACGACGCGCAGCCGCGGATCGAGGTGGACCCGGACACGTTCACGGTCCGCATCGACGGCGACGTGTGGGAAGAGCAGCCGGCGGCGGAACTGCCGATGGCCCAGCGATACTTCCTGTTCTGATGCGCCTCGCTCACCTGATGTCCCTCGCCGACTCGAGGCTGCCCACGGGCGGTCACGTGCATTCGGGCGGCATCGAGGAGGCCGTCGCCGGCGGTGTCGTCCGCGACGTCGCCACGATGGAGGCGTTCCTGCGGCGACGGATCCGGACCGCCGGGCTCGTCGGGGGATCGGTCACCGCGGCGGTGTGCGCCGGCCGTCTCACCGCCGAACGCGCCGACGCCGAGATGGATGCGCGAACCCCGTCCCCGGCGGCGCGGTCGTCGTCGCGGGCGCAGGGGAGAGGTCTGCTGCGGCTGGCCCGCACCACCTGGACCGGGCACGACTGGTCGCCGGTCGGGATGCGTCCGCACCTGCCTGTGATTTCCGGGGTGGTCGGATCCGTCACGGCGGTCGGGCCCCGCGAGGCCGCGCTGGTCTTCGTGTACACCACCATGACCGGGTCCGCGATCGCCGCGCAGCGTCTGCTCGCTCTCGACCCCGCGCAGGTCGCCGCGTGCACGTTCGCGCTGGCCGACCTGTGCGACGACATCGCCGACCAGTGCGTGACCGGGCTGTCGAGCGTGTCCGACCCGTTCCTCGACGTCGTCGCCGAACGGCACGTTCTGCGGGATCGCCCCCTGTTCGTGTCGTGACACCCCGCCGTACCCAGTAAGGAGAAATCAACCATGCCACCACATTTCATCGACGGTGAACCGCACGACCACCACCACGACCGTCCTCGGCGGGTCCGGGTGGCGGGGGAACCGGTCCGCATCGGGATCGGGGGTCCGGTCGGGTCGGGCAAGACGGCGCTCGTCGCCGCGCTCTGCAGGCAACTGCGCGAAGAGTTGTCGCTGGCCGTGCTCACCAACGACATCTACACCACCGAGGACGCGGACTTCCTGCGCCGCCACGCCGTGCTGCCGGACGAACGCATCGCGGCCGTGCAGACCGGCGGCTGCCCGCACACGGCGATCCGCGACGACATCACCGCCAACCTGGACGCCATCGACGACCTGATCGCGGCCAACCCGCCGCTCGACCTGATCCTGGTCGAGTCGGGCGGCGACAATCTCACCGCGACGTTCTCCTCCGGACTGATCGACGTGCAGATCTTCGTCGTCGACGTCGCCGGCGGTGACAAGGTTCCCCGCAAGGGTGGCCCCGGTGTGACGTTCTCGGATCTGCTCGTGATCAACAAGACCGACCTCGCCCCGATGGTCGGCGCCGACCTCGCGGTGATGCGCCGCGACGCCGAGCAGGTCCGCGAGGGGAGGCCCACCGCGCTGATCTCGTTGACGGAGGACCCGTCGTCCGGACCGGCGCTGGCATGGGTGCGTGAGCAGGTGCGCATCCTCGCCGACGTGCACTAGTAGTGCGCACCGAACTGACGATCCTCGCGTCCCCCGACCGCAGTCCGCGGATCTCCGCGGTCGGGGGATTGGCGGCGCGGATCACCGGCCGCGACACGGTCCACGTGATCGGCACCGCCGCGACCCCGCTCGGCGGCGACCACTGGGACGTCACCGTCCGGGTGCTGCCGGGTGCCCGGCTGACGCTGCGCAGCGTCGCGGCGTCCCTTGCCCTGCCCGGCCGGGGTCGTGTGCTGTCCACGGCGCAGTGGTCGGTGGAGGTCGAGGACGACGCCGTGCTCGACTGCGCGCTCGAACCCACGGTGATCGCGGGCGGCGCGGAGCATCGCGTGGAGACGACCGTCTCACTCGCGGAGTCTTCCACCCTGTTGTTGCGTGAGCGGGTGCAGATCGGGCGGGCCGGGGAGACGACGGGACGCTGGGTCGGGGTCACGAACGCCGATCTCGGCGCCCTTCCGCTGCTCCGGCACCAGCTGGAACTCGGCGTCGGCACCGTCTCGCACGACGTCCTGGACGGCCCGGCGGCCGTCACGAGTGAACTGCGGTACCCGGACGATCGGCCCGCGGACGTCACGGGCGACATCCGGTCGGCGCGGAGCCGTCTGCCCCTGGCGCGCGGCGGCAGTCTCACCACCCGGCTCGGCCCGCACTTGTGACGCAGGTGAGCGGCAAAGTGCGTGATCCGTGAGCCTTTCGGCGCACACCCGGTCCTTGTGGTCCGGGATCGCCGATCTGGTTGTGTCGGACCGTGGGGTTAGTGTCTTCGGTCATGGCGGGGAAGGTGGTGAAGCGGGCGTTCAAGTACCGTTTCTATCCGACTGCGGTGCAGGCGGATCAGCTAGCTCGAACTTTCGGCTGCACTCGATATGTCTACAATCGGGCGCTGGCCGAGCGGTCGCAGGCCTGGTCGCAGGAGGGGCGGCGGGTGAGCTACGCGGATACCTCGACGATGCTCACCGGATGGAAGCGGGAGGCGGAGACCGCGTGGTTGTCGGAGCCGTCGAAGGGACCGTTGCAGGAGTCGCTGCGACAGTTGCAGGGCGCGTTCGACAAGTTCTGGCGCAAACAGGCCCGCTTCCCGCAATTCAAGAGGAAAGGGCGGTCGAAGGAGTCGGCGACCTACTTCTCGAACTGCTTCACCTTCCGCGGCGGGCAGATCCGGTTGGCGAAGCAGTCCGAACCGCTGGACATTCGAGGGTCGAGGCCGCTCCCGGAGGGGGCGACACCGTCGCGGGTGACGGTGTCCCGTAACGCTCGCGGCCAGTATCACATCTCGATCCTCGTCGAGGACACGATTCCCGAACTCGATCGGACTGATCGGGTGGTCGGGCTCGACGCCGGGATCACGAGCCTCTACACCCTGTCGACGGGGGAGAAGATTCCCAACCCGCGTCACGAGCGCAGGGACCGTGCGCGGTTGGCGAAGGCGCAGCGGGTGCTCGCCAGGAAGCAGAAGGAATCCCGTAACCGGGCCAAGGCCCGGCTGACGGTCGCGAGGATTCATGGCCGCATCGCGGATCGGCGCCGCGATTATCTGCACACACTTTCCACTCGGCTGGTGCGCGAAAATCAAGTGATCGCCATCGAGGATCTGAGTGTGCGGAACATGGTGAAGAATCGGTCGTTGTCGCGGGCGATCTCGGATGCGGGGTGGTCCGAGTTCCGGCCGATGCTCGAGTACAAGGCCGACTGGTACGGGCGGCGGGTGGTGGCGATCGACCGGTTTCATCCGTCGTCGAAGACCTGCTCGGTGTGCGGGGAGGTCGTCTCGGCGATGCCGTTGGATGTGCGGGAGTGGACGTGCAGGTGCGGCGTCGTCCATGACCGCGATGTGAATGCGGCGAGGAATATTTTGGCCGTCGGACTGGCGGTGGCAGCCTGCGGAGATGGTGTGAGACCGCCCCGCACCTAAGGTGTGGGGAGGCAACTGTCGGTGAAACAGGAACCTCGAGACGCGAGTCCCGGGGGGGAATCTCGGTCGTTCACGGCTGAGAGGACGTCAAGGTGCGCATTTCCGCACCCGTACCGGGAGCGCCTAAGCTCTACCCTTGTGCTTTCCGTCGTTCCTCGCCCCGTCGTCGTCAGGGCGCCGTCCAAGGTCAATCTGCATCTGGCCGTCGGGGACCTGCGCGACGACGGCTATCACGAGCTGAAGACGGTGTTCCAGGCGCTCTCGCTCGGCGACACGGTGTCGGTGGTCCCGGCGGAGACGCTGTCGGTGAAGGTCCGCGGTGAGGACGCCCGCGTCGTGCCCACCGACAGCAGAAACCTCGTGTGGCAGGCGGCGGAGATGCTCGCCGCCGAATCGGGGCGGCGACCGGACGTCGAGATCGCGATCGACAAGGGCATCCCGGTGGCCGGCGGGATGGCCGGCGGCAGCGCCGACGCCGCAGCGACGCTGGTCGGTCTGAACGCCCTGTGGCAGCTCGACCTGTCGCGGGAGGAACTCGACGGGTTCGCCGCGAAACTCGGCAGCGACGTGCCGTTCTCCCTCCACGGCGGCACCGCGGTCGGGACGGGACGCGGCGAGCGACTTCTGCCGGTGCTCTCCCGCAGCACGTTCCACTGGGTGCTCGCGCTCGCGAAGGGCGGCTTGAGCACACCGACGGTGTTCCGGGAGCTGGACCGGCTGCGTGCCGACGGGAATCCGCCGCGACTCGGCGGCCCCGAGGACCTGATGCACGCCCTGACAACGGGCGACGCCGCGACGCTGGCCCCGTTGCTGGGCAACGACCTGCAGTCGGCCGCGCTGTCGCTGAACCCGGGTCTGCGGCGGACGCTACGCGCCGGGGTCGCGGCGGGCGCGCTGGCCGGAATCGTCTCCGGATCCGGCCCGACCTGTGCCTTTCTATGTGCTGACGCGGATGCCGCGGTCCGAGTCAGTGCAGAACTCGCTGGTGCGGGGGTGTGTCGCACGGTGCGGGTTGCCAGCGGACCCGTACCCGGCGCCCGAATAATCAACGACGCGGCGGAGGGATCGCACTGATGGCGAATCTGATCAATCTCGAGCAGGTATCGAAGTCCTTCGGCATCAAGCCGCTGCTCGATTCGGTATCTCTCGGAGTGCAGGAAGGCGAACGCATCGGCGTCGTCGGCCTCAACGGCGGCGGCAAGACCACCATGCTCGAGGTGCTCGCCGGGGTGGAGTCGCCCGATTCCGGCCGGGTCAGCCGGGTCGGCGGACTGCGGATGGCGGTCGTGACCCAGCGCGGCGTCCTGCCACCCGGCTCGAGCGTCGGCGACGTGGTGCTCGGACCGCTCGGGGTGGCCGACCACGAGTGGGCGGGCGACGCCCGCATCCGGTCGATCCTGGCCGGCATCGGCATCGACAACCTCGGTCTCGAGGCGACCGTCGACGGACTGTCGGGTGGTGAGCGGCGACGCGTCGCACTGGCGGCCGCGCTCGTCCAGGACCTCGATCTGCTGGTGCTCGACGAGCCGACCAACCACCTCGACGTCGAGGGTGTGCAGTGGCTGGCGGAGCATCTCGTCACCCGTCGCAGCGCGCTGGTCGTCGTGACCCACGACCGGTGGTTCCTCGACACCGTCGCCAACCGCACGTGGGAAGTGGTGGGCGGCAGGGTCGAAAGCTACGAGGGTGGGTACAACGACTGGGTGTTCGCCCGGGCGGAGCGCTCCCGGCAGGCCGACGCGGCCGAGGAACGCCGCCGCAACCTCGCCCGCAAGGAACTGGCCTGGTTGCGTCGCGGCGCGCCCGCCCGCACGTCCAAGCCGAAGTACCGGATCGAGGCCGCCGAGGCGTTGATCGCGGATGTGCCGCCGCCCCGCGACAACGTGGCGCTGGCGTCGTTCGCGCAGCGCCGGCTCGGCAAGGTCGTCATCGAACTCGAGGATGCGCGCCTGGAGACGCCCGACGGGCGGGTGCTCGTCGACGACCTCACGTGGCGGTTGGCCCCGGGCGAGCGCGTCGGCCTCGTCGGTGTCAACGGCTCCGGCAAGACGACGCTCCTGCGCACGCTCGCCGGGGAGATCGCCCCGGCGTCGGGCAAGCGGGTCCAGGGTCAGACCGTGCACATCGGCTGGCTGCGCCAGGAACTCGACGACCTGCCGACGAACATGCGGGTGCTCGAGGCCGTCAAGGAGGTCGCCGAGCGGATCACGTTGGGCGACAAGGAAATTTCGGCCGGGCAGCTCGCCGAACGTCTGGGCTTCACCCCCGCCCGGCAGCGGACACCGGTCGGTGACCTGTCCGGTGGTGAGCGTCGCCGCCTGCAACTGACGCGGGTGCTGATGTCGGAGCCGAACGTCCTGCTGCTCGACGAGCCGACCAACGACCTCGACATCGACACCCTGCAGCAACTCGAGGACATCCTCGACGGCTGGGCGGGCACGATGGTGGTCATCAGTCACGACCGGTACCTCATCGAACGCATCTGTGACTCGACGTGGGCGTTGTTCGGCGACGGCAAGCTGACCAACCTGCCCGGCGGCATCGAGGACTACCTGCGCCGACGGGCGAAGATGGTCGACGTCGGCGCGCCGTCGGTGGCGTCGACGGCGACCGGTGCTTCCGCGCCCAAGCAGGTGCGGGACGGGGCCGCCGACCGTGCCGCGCGCAAGGAACTGTCGCGTCTCGAACGTGCCGTGGCGAAGCTGGACGATCGGGAACGGAAGCTGCACGAGAAGCTGGCCGAGGCGGCCACCGACCCCGACAAGCTGCAGAAGCTCGACGCCGAGCTCAAAGAGGTCGTCGCGGAGAAGGAAGCCACCGAGGAGCAGTGGATGGAGCTGGCCGCCGAGCTGGACTAGCTCCGGCGCCGCCGACGTGAGTTCCGCCGGCTCCGGATCGCCCCACGGTCGAAGGCGGGCGGGCGGCCCGGCGCCGACTCCCGGCCCAGCGACCCCGGATCGGTGCCCGACTGCAGAGTCAACCAGTCGGCGTCAGGGTAGCGCGGGCCGAGGTATTTGTGGTCTCCGGGTTACAGTAATCTGCGGAAGTCGTCCCGTGAAGTGCTGTGCGGCAACAGAATTCGTCAGATTAATCCGCCGAAGTACTGACATGTTCGCGCTGCTGTCAGGTGAGGCTAGCCTAAGGTATGATGGAATGCGTGCCGGAGCGCAGGTCATGCAGTCATTTCGTAACCTTTTCGTGTCCCGGATCACGGCCTGAATATGCATGATCCGGGCAAAACGGGGGAATCCAACGCGAACCTGCAGATTCTCGGACTAATCTGCAGTCCAGGGTTTGCATGTCGCTGCACAGGAGGCGGGGGTCATGGATCTCGAAGCGATCAAACAGATCGAGCAGCTCAAGCACCGTTACTCACGTGCACTCGACACGAAGTCGTGGGTGGAGTTCGCCGACACGATGGTCCCCGACGTCACCGCGACGTACAGCGAATACCTCACGTTCGACTCCCGTGATTCGTTCGTGTCCTTCCTCGAGAACACCCTCGGGACCCACGTCATCACCGAGCATCAGTGCGGCCAACCCGAAATCACCGTCACCGGGGACACCGCGGTCGGCGTGTGGTTCCTCGCGGACACCACGCTGATTCCCGAGGACGGGATGCTGCTGCGCGGGTCCGCCTACTATCACGATCGTTACCTCCGGTGCGCCGACGGCAACTGGCGGATCACACACACCGGATACGAACGCACCTGGGAATCGGTTGCGGCGCTGTCCGATTTCCCGAGTTTCCGGCTCACTTCCAACAAGTGGGCGATGTTGCAACCTCCGGCGTCCGCCTGAGGGGGCACACTGGGACTCGACGCACCACGGACACTGGGAGGTGACGATGTCGCCGGAAGTTCCCGTTCCCGGCGCGCTGCCGTACCTGACGGTGCGGCGCGGTGTCGAGGCGATCGAATGGTATTCCAAGGTGTTCGGAGCCCGGGTGGTGGGTGAGCCGATCGTCATGGACGACGGCCGGGTCGGTCATGCGGAACTGCGGTTGCCGACCGGCATGATCTATCTCGCCGAGGAATTTCCCGAGATGGGTCTGACGGCGCCGGAGTCCGGTTCGACGTCCGTGAGCCTGATGTTGTCCGTCGACGACCCGGACGCCGTGCTGGTGGGTGCCCGCGACGCCGGCGGCACCGTGGAGCGGTGGATCTCGGAGGGCCACGGACACCGCAACGCCACCCTCATCGATCCGTTCGGTCACCGCTGGATGCTGGTGGGGCCCGCCGATCCGGCCGTCCCCGACTGAACGATTGGGGCCGCGGCTACTGTCGGCACATGCCGAACATGCCGCCTGCACCCGAACGTTCGTCGTTTCCGGACACCCGCGCGTGGATCCGCGCCCTGCCGGCACTCGGCGGCCGGACACCTGCGCCCGTCGACACAGTGCCGGACACCCCGTCGGCGCTGTTCCTCGACTGGATCGAGGAAGCCGCGCAAGCCGGGGTTCCGGAACCGCACGCCGCTGCGCTGTCGACCGTCGACGCGGACGGCAATCCGGACGCGCGTTTCCTGCTCCTCAAGGACGTCACGGAGCAGGGCTTCTGGTTCTCGGGCGACACCCGTTCGCCGAAGGGTCGTGACCTGGCCGTGAATCCCGTTGCGGCACTGTCGTTCTACTGGCGCGAGCAGGGCAGGCAGGTGCGGGTGCGCGGAACCGTGGTCGAGGGGGATCCGGCACTGTCGGCGCGGGACTTCCGCGAACGGTCGGTCACCGCACGGGCCGTGGCGGCCGCCAGCAGGCAGAGCGAGGTGCTCGGCGATCCCGCCGAGTACGAACGCGCAGTCGCGGCGGCGGTGACCCGCATCGAGGCCGACCCCGGCTACGTGTCGGAGACCTGGCGGGCATGGTGCATCGTCCCGGACCGTGTCGAGTTCTGGCAGGCGGACGCCGGGCGCAGACACGTGCGCCGGCTCTACCGCCGCGAGTCGGACCGGTGGGTCCGTGAGGTGCTGTGGCCCTGACTGCGCCCCGCGGCAGGAGTCAGCGCGCGGTCGAGGGCGAACGCAGGTCGACGACGATCGACTGGCCGTTCAGCTTCGCGTGGATCTCGGGGCGTTCGAATCCGGCCGCGACGAGGTACTCGCCGAGCAGCGCCAGCAGTTCGTCGGCGTCCACGGTGGGATCGGCGGAGTGACTGCTCGCCGACGCGAGGTGCTCCTCGAGCAGTTCGGTGTGTGCAAGACGGCCCGCGACTCGCACGGCTGCCACTCCCATCGCGTTGCGTCGCATGACGGTGCGTCCACGAGATTCCAGCGACGCCGTCGTGTCGGAGGCCTCGGACGGTTCCTCGGTGCTGTGCGAACCCGAGCTGCGCGTCGGCAGGGGAAAGGTGAACGTCTCGGCGGAGCTGGTCGAGGACTTGCCGTTGCCGTTGCTGCTGCCGGTCAGTCCGCCCATGCCCGGTTCGGCGAACGGGGACTCCGCCGCCGACCCGTTGCTGCCCGATCCGTTCGTGGAAATGCCGTTTTCCATCGTGTCGCTTCCTGCTCGTGGCCAAACGGGTACCGCGCAAAGCCCGTCAGTGTGCTCGATTCGCAGTGAAAGTTACCAGCAGCGCGGAACCGTCGCGTCAGCGAACGCCTTCCGCCCTCAATTCCCGGGCCCACGCGGAGGCGTGCCTCGTCAGCACGCCGGCGATCCGCTCCAGCTCACCCGGGTACGACGCGACCTCGGCGGGCATGGACACGCTGAGGGCGTCGGTGGCGGGGATTCGGTAGGGCACCACGGTGGCGATGCACACCACGCCGACCGTGCCCTGTTCCCGTTCGAGCGCCCACCCGCGGTTGCGGACCTCGCCGAGTTCGGTGACGAGGTCGTCGAGGTCGACGATGGTGTTGTCGGTGAAGCGCTCGAGTTTCGCGGGAAGCATTTCCCGGACCTCGCCGGTGGTGAGCTCGGCGAGCAGGGCCTGCCCGAGTGCGGTGACGTGGCACGGCAGCTTTCGGCCGACGCGATGCATCCGCCGAACCTCGACCTTCGATCCGCGGCTGGCGAGATAGATGACGCTGTCCTCGTCGCGTCGCGCGAAGTGGACGGTGTGGCTGACTTCCGACCGGAGCGCCTCGAGCACCGCCGCGGCCCGCGACACGACCGAATCCTTGTCGAGATACGACGTGCCGGTGAGCAGCGCATGGGTGCCGATGCCGTAACGGGAACCCGACTCGTCCGCTTCGATCCACCGCAGATCCTTGAGCGTGCGCAGCAGCGCGTGCAGACTCGAGCGCGGATATTTGCACGCCTCCTGCAGCTCGCCGAGGCTCATGCGGGTCGGCGACGCGGCGAGCGTCTCGAGGATGTGGATGGTGCGTTCGGCGGATTTGACCGGTTGGGATTCCGGGGCCGCCCCACGCGCGTCTTCTGTCACCATGAAGACACTATCTCTCATTCTGAACGCGATATCACCTACTGACCCGGGTCCGGCGCCGGCGAGGGGGCGCACTCAGTACTCCGCGACGAGGTTGGCCGCGATGTAGTCGAGATCGATGTCCTCGCCGAGGCCCGGTCGCTGCGGCATCGCCACCATGCCGTTCTCGTCGACGGGGTCGACGATGGACTTCAGGTGCGGCGGCACCCAGTCGTAGTCGACGTGCGGGTGCAGAAGGCCGCGCTCGTACCACTGGACGTTGTTGGCGGCGCCGACGAGCGCGAGGTTGGGGGCGCCGTTGCCGTGGATCTCGCACTCGAGGCCGAAGCCCTCGGCCATGTGCATCGTCTTCAGAGCAGGCGTGATGCCACCGCCGTTCATGGCGCCGACGCGCAGGATGTCGCACGCGTCGTTCGCGATCCAGTCGGCACGGGACCGGTGCCTGCCCGGCGTCGTTTCGGGTCCGATCACCGGGGTGTCGATCTGGTCGGCGAGCCACTTGTACGAGCGCAGCGAGAACTCGTCCATCGGCTCCTCGAACCAGTCGAACTTCAGCCGGTCCAGTTCACGCCCGAGTCTCAGGGCATCGGTGCGTGAGTACCAGTGGTACCCGTCGAGCATCAGCGAAAAGTCTTCGCCGACGGCGTCGCGAACCGCGGCGCACGCGTCGATGTCCCGGCTCAGGCTGGGCGAGCCCGGAAGCGGAGGCATCCAGGTGTGCAGTTTGATGCCCTGGTAGCCACGCTTTTTCAGCTCGACGGCGAAGTTCGCGTAATCCTCCGGGGTGGCGAGGCCGCCGTCGATGTCGTCACCGCACATGGTGCTGGCATACGCCTTGACCTCGGTGCGCGCGCCGCCGAGCAGTTTCCATACGGGGGTGTCGAACTTGTTGCCCGCGAGGTCCCAGAGCGCCTGGTCCAGGTAGCTGCACGTGTGTTCGGGAAGCTCGACCGCCCGGGTGCGCTGCCGGATCGCCCACTTCTTGTCCGCCGCTTCCCGCGCCAGCGGGTCGGAGCCGATCAGGACGGGCCGGAAATGCTGCTCCACCTGGTCCTGCCGAAGGTAGTTCGGCTTGCCCAGGACGTACCCGCTGACGCCGTCGGAGTCGGTGATCCGCAGGAGCGCCCCGGTCGTGGGCACGGACGGACCGGGATGGCGATGACCGTACGAGTCGACCGAGGTGCGTGCCTCCGTCTTGAAAACCTGCACGGCGACTTCTGTGATCACGCTGGACATGATGATTCGCTTCCTCTTCGAAATGTCTTATTTGCCCTGGCGGGCAACGTACTTGGCCATGGAGCGATCGAGCTTCTCGGCGAAGTCGTCGGCGAAGTCCTGCGCGCTGAGCTGCCCGATGAGCACCTTCTGCCATTGGCCGAGCATCTGCACCTGAACGATCTTGCCGAAGTCGGGCAGGTAGTCCGGCGGCGTGACCAGCACGGTTTTCGGGTCGTCCAGCGCCGCGAGCGCGGCCTGCACCGACGGCATGCTCGCGAATTCCGGGGCGGAGCGGGCGGCCTTGTTGACCGGGATCTGCCCGACCCGCTCGTTCCAGTACGCCTGCGATTCCTGGGACGTCATGAACTCGAGGAACTTCCACGCCGCGGCCTGGTGCTTGCTGCTCTTGAACACGGTGTAGGACGGGAACGGGTCGGTCATGACGGTGCGTTTTCCGTCTTCGTTACGCGGCAGGGCCACGGCGCCGGCCTTGTCGCCGAGTGCCTTCTCGTGGTTGCTCAGCGAGCCGAGGTTGTGCTGCATCATCGCCACCGATCCGCCGCCGAAGCTCGCGACCATCTGCGGGAAGCCATTGTTGACGTCGGCGGTCGGGGTGGCGACGTCGTAGAGCGCGGCGAAGCGCTCGATGGCGTCGACCATCTCGGGACGGTTCAGCGTCGACTCGCCGTTCTCGAAGAAGCTCTCGATTCCGGTGCTGGCGAACATGTACTGCAGCAGCGGGTAGATCGATCCGGCGCCGCCGCGAATGGTGAATCCGTAACGGCCGTCGTCCTTGTCGGTCAGATCCTTCGCGGCCTCGAAGAATTCGTCGTAGGTGTCCGGCGGTTCGATCCCCGCCTCGGCGAACCAGTCGGCGCGGTACCAGAGGGTGGCGTTGTTGCTGGTGTAGGGGAGACCGAACAGATGCTCGCCGCCACCGGATTCACGTGCCGACTCGAGAATCCCGGCGTCGTACTCGTCGCGCTGCGGTGACGCCGCCATGAAGTCGTCGAGTGAGATGACCGCGTCCTGGGCGACGAGCGGGGCGAGGTAGGCGGTGGAGACGATGCCGAGATCCGGTGCCGAGCCGCCGGCGAGTGCGGTCTGGTACTTCTGCTGGGCGCTGTCCGACGGAAGGCCCACGTATTGGATGTCGATGCCGGGATTCGCGGCCTCGAACCGGCGGATGAGCTCCTCGTACAGCGGAGTGCGGTCCGGTCCGGCGTTATTGTCCCAGAACGTGAGCTGGGCGTTGTTCGGATCGCCGAGGGCGCCGTCGGGCAGCGAGGTCTCGGAACTGCAGGAGGCGAGCACGAGCGTGGCCGCCGCCCCGACCAGGGTGGAGCGCAGGAGCGTGCGCCGGTTCATGTGGATCCTCTTTTCGAAAGTCATGATCAGCCCTTGACGGCGCCGGCGCTCAGGCCCTGGACGAGGTACTTCTGGATGACGGCGAAGACGGCGACCACCGGAACCGCGGCGATGAGACCGCCCGCGGCGAGAACCCCGAAGTCGACGTTGTAGGAGCCGATGGTGTAGCTGAGGCCGACCGGCAGCGTGAACTTCTCCTGGCTGCTGATGAACATCAGGCCGAACAGGAAGTTGTTCCAGCTGCCGATGAAGGCGAACGATCCGACGGCGATCAGGCCGGGCCGCAGCAGCGGCAGCATGATGATGCGGAACGCGCGCAGGCGCGAGCAGCCGTCGACCATCGCCGCTTCTTCGAGTTCCACCGGGATCTGCGCGATGAAACCTGCCATGAGCATGGCGGCGAGCGGAAGCTGGAACACGGTGTCGGCGACGATGAGTCCCGTCAGGTTGTTGACGAGATTCATCTCGCGGAACACCTGGAACAGCGGGATGAGCAGCATGGCGCCGGGCACGAACTGGCTGCAGAGCAGGGCCATCACCAACGGGACCTTGGCGCGGAACTTGAAGCGGGCCAACGCGTATCCGGTGGCCAGCGCGACGAAGGTCGTCAGGACGAGCGACAACGCGGCGACAATGAGGCTGTTCTTGAAGAAGAAGCTGAAACCGAGGGTGTTCCACACGGTGTCGAAGTGCTCGAACGTGAGGGGCCAGGGGAGCATCGAGTTCGATCCGGCGGGCCGGAACGCGAACACGATCATCCAGTAGAACGGCACGAGGGTGAACAACAGGTACAGGGCGAGCGGCAGTCCGACGCTGAACAGGCGCGGCTTCTTCGGGCGCACCCGCAGCTTCCCGGTGGTGTCCGGCTCGGGCAGCGCGGTGGTGGGACGATCGGTGATGGTGGTCACGGCGGTCAAACCTTCTCACTGTTGAACTTGCTCAGGCGCAAGTAGAGGATCGAGCAGAACAGCAGGATCACGAATGCGACCGTGGTGAGTGCCGAGCCGTATCCGAAGTCCTGGGCGGTGGTCGCGAGCTGCGAGACGTACAGCGGGAGCGTCGTGGTGACGTCGGCCGGGCCGCCCGCCGTGAGGGTGTAGAGCAGATCGACGTTGTTGAACTCCCACACACCGCGCAGCAGCGTCGACAAGATGATGACGGCCTTCAGATGCGGGAGCGTGACGAAGCGGAACCGCTGCCAGCGGTTGGCGCCGTCCACGTTGGCAGCCTCGTACAGGTCCTTGGGGGCGCTCTGCAGCTCGGCCAGGATGAGAATGGCGAAGAACGGAACGCCGCGCCACAGTTCCGCGACGCCTGTCGCCCAGAACGCGGTGTCCGGATCGGCGATGGGTGCGGCGGTGCCGTCTCCGATGCCCATGTTGCCGAGGAGTTTGAACAGGCCCGTGGACGGGTTGTAGATCAGCAGCCAGATGCCGGTGGTGAGGACTCCGGAAACCGCCCAGGGGGAGAACACCAGGGCGCGTGCCAGGCCGCGACCCCGGAACACCTCGTTGACCAGCAGGGCAAGCCCGAGGCCGAGGATCAGCTGGAACACGACCTGAAATCCCACCCATTTCGCGGTGGTGACCAGGCTGGTCCAGAAGAGGGAGTCGGCGAACATCAGCCGGAAGTTGTCGAGGCCCGCGAAACCGTTGTCCCACGGCGTCGTCGGGTTGTAGTACTGCAAGCTGTAGTAGAAGACGCTGCCGACCGGGTAGAAGATGAAGACTGCCAGCAGGATGACCACCGGCGCGATCAGGATGTACGGGGCGGCGGCCCGGCGCCAGGCCGGTCTGCGGCGAATGCGGCCGGGAGAGGCCGGCTCCGCCGCCGCGGACCGCCCTCCTGGCCTGGGGGAGGTGGTGGTGGTGACCATGGTGCACGCTCCGAGGTTCGGTGCCGGTCGTGCCGGCGGGTCGGGGGGATTGTGGCTACTGCTGTTGACGCGAGATCGCCGACGGTGGCGCGTCAGCGGGGAAGGTGACGGGAACGACGACGGTCTCCGGCCTACTCGGAGTGCCCGATGTGTGCGGGGCCCGGTGGCGGTGTGTTCGTCCGTTCATGTATGTGAACTCACGTTCTCTATGTGAATTGTCGAACTCACTATGACGGCAGTCACAAGGTCCTGTCAAGCGTGATCGGCTGGACGTTGCGCCGGATCCAGTCGGCGGCCTCGGCCTGCATGTCGGCCGAAAATCGGTGCCCGCCCGCGAACCACTGCGTGGTCAGCTCCCCGGACCCGTCGTACGCGCGCCGCAGCAGGCTCTCGGAGTCCTGCATCCCCCGCAGGCCGAAGTGGGAATCGTCCCGCGCGAACTGGACCAGTAGCGGCCGCGGCGCAGCGCATGCGGCGACGTCCGGCCAGTCGCACACCGCAGGCAGGCCCGGCGTGATCATCAGCCACGTCGTATCGTCCGCCTTCCCGTCCGCGACGTCCGCGAACGTGCTCATCATCGCGGTGATCACCCCTGCTCGCGGGCGGGTCGAACACGCAAGGAGGTGGGCGACGCGAGCCCCGCCGCCCGAGAATCCCGCCGCGGCCACCCGGTTCGGATCGACCCCCTCGGTCGCGAGCAGAACGTTCAGCGCCCGAAGATCCTCGGCGACGACCTTGGCGGCGAGCGACGTGCCGGTCAGGGTCGCCGCCTTCGCGAGGCCGTTCTCGTGCTCGCGGGCCGCCGCCTCGTATCGGCGCCGGCGAACCTCGGGGGTGTCGGACCCGGGCGGGCATGCGGTGAAACCCGCCGACCTGGCGCGGTCCGGCAGTTCCGGCCAGGGCACGCGCCGGCTTCCCCAGGGAAAGACGTCGTGCACGAGTACGACGAAACCCGCCTGCACCAACCCGGTTGCGACGGCCAGGCCGTCGTACCCCCGTGCCCGGAGTTCGGCGACGCCCGGCGGGATTCCGTCGGGGCCGTCGGCCACCTTCTTCTTGCCGTAGAACTTCACGCCGTCGTGGGCGTGCATCAGCAGGACTGCGGGACGTGTCGCGGTCCCGGCGGGCCGGTCGGGGCGCAGGAGCCAGGCCGCGGTGTCGGGACCGCCGTCGCCGGCTGCCCAGGTGAGTTCGCGACCGGCGACGCCGTCTCGGGTCCACGACCTGCCGTACCGCACGTCGGGTGTGATCGCCGCCTGTTCGCCGGTCACGCCGAGGACGTCGCGAACGGCGTCGCGACGCCGCTCGGCGGCGGTCGATCGTGGACAGTGGGGCGAAGGGTGTGTTCCCATGTGTGAACTCCGTCTTGTCTACCGAATTCTGTTGTCGAACTGCCGAGGGGTTTTCACATGTCCGAAAGAACCGTCGACCGCATCGTCGCGCACGCCTATCCGTGGGACGTGCTCGGTGATCCGCACTTCGTCGACCGCGCGCGCGCCCTCGGGGTCGCCGAGATCTCGCTCGCCGCCAGCTACCACTCGACCCGCGCCGCAACGCCGCTGCATCCGGCCCACAAGGTGGTCGACGCCCACCACGCCGCGCTGTACCGGCCCATCCGACCCGCTGCGTGGGACGGCCATGCCGTCACGGCCAGGGCGGCGACCTGGGCCGGATCCGAGGACGCGTTCGCCGATGCGGCTCGAATCCTGATCGACGCGGGCATCGGGGTGAACGCGTGGATCGTGCTGTCCCACAGCACTGTTCTCGGGCATGCACATCCCGGCGCCACCGTCGTCAACTGCTTCGGGGACCGCTACCCCTACGCCCTCGCGCCCGGGCACCCGGACATCGTCCGGTACGCCCGCACCCTCGCGGCGGAGGCGGTGCGCGGCCTCGACCTGCACGGTGTGTCGATCGAAGCCTGCGGGCAACTGGGTATCGCGCACGTCGGCCCGCACGAGAAGACCGACGGCGCCTATCCGGGAATCGGCGACACGTTGATGTCGATCAGCTGCACCGAACGGGAACGGGCACTGTGGGCGGATCGGGGCGTCGATCCGGACAAACTGGCTGCCAAACTGCGTGCCGGCGTGGATGCGCTGACCATGGGCACGCTCGCTCCGGATGCCGCGATCACCGACGTCCTCGACGAGGCGGAGGCCGAGGCGGTGTTGTCCGTGCGCCATGCGGAGGCCGATGCGCTCCGGGTTGCGGTGCTCGGCGCCGTGCGGGCCGAGATTCCGTCGGCCCGCGTCACGCTGCACGGCCACCCGAACCCCTGGAAGACCGGGCCTTCGCCGGCGCTGACGTCCGCCGCTGCGGAAGACGTCGATGCCGTGCTCGTCTCGGCCTGGCCGGGAACTGCGGAGACCGTCGCCGTCACGAAGGCAACCAGGGCGATGGTCGGTGACGGCGTCGACGTCGGGGCCTACGTGTCGGTGTTGCCACCGAAGAACCTCGACGACGTGAGCGGTCACGTCGCGGCCACGGTCGCGGCCGGAGCCAACGAGCTGCACCTGTATCACCTCGGGTTGGTCAACTCGGTACAGCTCGACGCGCTGGGCCGCATCGTCGGCGACTTCTCGGTCTGACGCGGTCGGGGTGGGCGCGCACGGCGCCCACCCCGAGCCGTCACCGCATCCGCTGCCCGAGCGGGTGGTCGCAGAACGCGCCGCCGACGCGCTGGAGGATCGGGTCGTCGAACGTCCACTCGTGGTCGGCGAGGAACTCGTCGGCGAACATCTCCGCGTCGTCGCGGGGTTCGTATCCGATGGCGGCGCCCTCTGCGGCCGACCACCAGCTGCGGGTGTTCCGCGAGATGCCCCACACGGTGTGAAATCCCTTGGCGGAGTCGGACAGGGCGGCCTCGATCAGCCGGGCGGTGTCGGCGGGCGACATCCAGGACGCGAGTCCGCGGTAATTGGGCGGCCGGTCGAAGCTCGAGCCGATGCGCAGGTTGACGACGTCGATGCCGAAGCGGTCGTGGTACAGCCGGCCGAGCGCCTCCACCGCTGCCTTGCTCCAGCCGTAGAACCCGTCCGGGCGCGGCGGAACATCGCCGGGCAGTGGGTTGCCGCCGGCCTCCGCGTGTGTCCAGAAGCCCACGGCGTGGTTGCTCGACGCCGCGATCACCCGTGTCACGCCGTGTGCGACGGCGGCCTCGAACACTGCCTGGGTGCCGTCGACGTTGACGGAGAGAATGTTTTCCCACGAGTCCTCGGTGCTGAGTCCGCCCAGGTGGAGCACGGCGTCGACGCCGTCGACCGCGGCAGCCACGGCGGCGCGGTCGGTGACCGAACCCTGTACGTACTCCTCGTGTTCGGGATCGATGTCCGTGATGTCGGCGATGTCGAACAGGCGGAGGGTGCGGCCGGGCTTGCGGAGCAAGGGCCGCAGCATCTTGCCCATGTTTCCTGCGGCGCCGGTGATCAGTAGACGCGAGGCGGTGTCGGTCATGTCTTCTCGTACCTCTCTGGGGGTAAGTCTTGTAATGCACATCACGGTAGTACATACTTCGAACTGAAGTCACCAGTGTGGCAAAGATTCACATACGTGAACAAGTCGGTGCGGCTTCACACTCCCCATTCGGATCGTCCGGCACGTTCCTGCCGGTGAAGGGACCTCCCACCATCATGGCAACAGTCGCATTCCACGGCGTCACCAAGTTGTTCCCCGGCGGCGACAAGGCCGCGGTCGACCACCTCGACCTCCACATCGACGACGGCGAGTTCCTCGTCCTCGTCGGACCGTCCGGCTGCGGGAAGTCGACGTCCCTGCGCATGCTCGCGGGACTCGAGGACGTGGACAAGGGCACGATCGCCATCGGCGGCAACGACGTCACCGAGTTCCAGCCGAAGGACCGGGACATCGCCATGGTCTTCCAGAACTACGCCCTCTACCCGCACATGACGGTGGGGGAGAACATGGGCTTCGGCCTCCGGATCGCCGGCGAGGACAAGGCGGAGATCAAGCGGCGCGTCCAGGACGCCGCCAGGATCCTCGACCTCACCAAGTTCCTCGACCGCAAGCCCAAGGCCCTCTCCGGCGGTCAGCGGCAGCGGGTGGCAATGGGGCGCGCCATCGTTCGCAAACCGCAGGTGTTCCTGATGGACGAGCCGCTGTCCAACCTCGACGCCAAGCTGCGGGTGCAGACCCGCGCGCAGATCTCGGCGCTGCAGCGCCGGCTCGCCACCACCACCGTCTACGTGACGCACGATCAGGTCGAGGCCATGACGATGGGGGACCGCGTCGCCGTACTCAAAGACGGAGTGCTTCAGCAGTGCGACACTCCCCGCCGCATGTACGAGCACCCGGACAACGTGTTCGTCGCCGGGTTCATCGGCTCGCCCGCGATGAACCTGCTCGAACTTCCCCTCGTCGACGGCGGCGTCAGCTTCGGCGGCTCCGTGGTCCCCGTTCCACGTGCGTCGATAGCCGGGATCGGGGAACACTCGGTCACGCTCGGTGTGCGTCCCGAGGATCTCGCGATCACCACGGGCAGCGGGCTCGATGTCACCATCGACGTCGTCGAGGAACTCGGCGCCGACGCATACGTCTACGGCCAGGCGGACATTCACGGGCGCAAGCAGACCGTCGTCGTCCGCGCCGACGGTCGCATCCCACCGAAGCGTGGAGAGGTGATCACGCTGTCGTACGCGGCCGAGCGCACACACCTGTTCTCCACCGTCACCGGTGAACGGCTCGTCGACTAGCGGCGCCCCGATTCTCCCCAAGCACCCCACCACATCGATCAAGGAGCACACCATGCTCGACGGAGTTCTGTTCTTCCCTGTCACCCCGTTCGACCGCAACGGCGACGTCGATCTGCCCGCGCTGGCACGGCACATCGAATCCGGTGTCGCGGCCGGGCCGGGTGGAGTGTTCGCCGCGTGCGGCACCGGCGAATTCCACGCACTGTCCACGGCCGAGTTCCGGACCGTCGTGGAAACGGCGGTCACGGCCACCGACGGGCGGGTCCCGGTCTTCGCCGGCGCCGGAGGCGCGCTGCCCGTCGCGAAACAGTTCGTGGCCGCCGCGGCGGACGCGGGAGCGGACGGCATCCTGCTGCTGCCGCCCTACCTCGTCGGAGCCCCCGCCGACGGCCTCGTGGAGTACGTGAGGCAGGTGTCGGAGTCGAGTGATCTCCCGGTCATCGTGTACCACCGCGCGAACGGCCAATTCACCGAGCAGAGCGCTCTCGCGGTCGCGCGACTGCCGAAGGTCATCGGGTTCAAGGACGGTGTCGGCGACCTCGACCTGACGTCGCGAATCGTGCGTACGCTGCGTGATTCTCTCGGCGACAAAGAGTTTCAGTTCTTCAACGGCCTCCCGACGGCCGAGGTCTCGCAGCAGGCCTACCGGAGCATCGGCGTCACCCTGTACTCGTCGGCGACGTTCGCCTTCGCCCCGGACGTGTCGCTCGCCTACTACCGCGCGCTCGAGGACGGCGACACCGAACTGGTCGACTCGCTCAACCGCGAGTTCTTCCATCCCCTGGTGCGGCTCCGCGACACCACCCCCGGATACGCGGTCGCGCTCGTGAAGGCGGGCGTGACGTTCACCGGCCTCGACGCCGGTTCGGTGCGGGCGCCGCTGGTCGACGCCAGCGCCGAGCACCGGTACGCGTTGGAGCAGATCGTGGCGGCGGGACGGAAGGTGCTGGCGCAGTAGCGCCCTCGATCACCCGGTCCGCTAGTCGGCGGCGGCGACGAGTGGCTCGAGCGTGAGGTCGGGCAGCTCCTTCTGGATGTACTGCAACCGCCACTTGTCGCTGACGAGGGCCAGCATGACCCCGTCCGAGCGGGTGAACACCTCGACACCGCGCTGACGGTTCAGCTCGTCGGCCGACTCGGCGTCGGTGCGCCGCGCCAGCGCGTACCCCAGCGGTTCCATGCGGGCCTCGACGTTGAACTCGGCCTTCATCCGCGCCGCGACCACCTCGAACTGCATGGGGCCGACGGCGGCCATGACGGGCGAGGCGTCGCCGCGCAGGTCGTTGCGGAGGATCTGCACGACACCCTCGGAGTCGAGCTGATCGACTGCCCGCCGGAACTGCTTGTACTTGCCTGCGCTCTCGGCCCGCAGGATGGAGAAGTGCTCCGGCGCGAACGACGGGATCGGCGGGAACTCCACCTTCTTCTCGAAGAACAGGGTGTGGCCGGGGGCGAGCGCGGTGGCGTTGACGAGTCCCACCACGTCGCCGGGGTACGCCGATTCGACGGTCGAACGCTCTCGGCCGAAGACGGTCTGCGCGTACTTCGTCGTGAACGGTTTACCGGTCTGGGCGTGGGTGACCACCATGCCGCGCTCGAAGACACCCGACACGATGCGCATGAACGCCAGCCGGTCGCGGTGCGCGGTGTCCATGCCTGCCTGGACCTTGAAGACGACCGCGCTGAACGGGTCGGCGACATCGCGGGGGGTGCCGTCGACGTCCTCCCGGGCGCGCGGCGGCGGTGCCAGCTCGACGAGCGTGTCGAGGATCTGGCGGACGCCGAAGTTGAGCATCGCCGAAGCGAAGATGACCGGCGACGTCTGACCGCCGAGGAACAGTTCCTGGTCGTGGTCCTGACCGGTGGCCGACAGCAGTTCGCTCTCCTCCGCGGCGGTCTCCCACTCGGAGCCCTCCTTCGCGAGGGCGGCGTCGGCGTCCATGACCTCTTCGGGGGCGATCTTCGCGCCACCGGCGGTGCGCGTGAAGCGGATGTACTCCCGCGGGGCACCGTCCTCGCCGCGCCGCAGCAGTCCCCGGAAATCACCGGCGATCCCGACGGGCCAGTACAGGGGAGTGGGGGTCAGCCCGATGCGTTCCTGGATCTCGTCGAGAAGTTCCAGTGGCGTCTGGCCGGGCCGGTCCCACTTGTTGATGACGGTGATCACCGGGATTCCGCGGTGACGGCACACCTGGAACAGCTTCAGCGTCTGCGGTTCGAGACCCTTCGCGGCGTCGATCAGCATGACGGCGGCGTCGACCGCGGTCAGGACGCGGTACGTGTCCTCCGAGAAGTCGGAGTGGCCGGGCGTGTCCACCAGGTTGATCACGTTGTCGACGGGCTCGTCCGCCGACGCCTCGGTGGAGCGGTAGTTGAACTGCAGCGCGGTGGAGCTGACGGAGATGCCGCGGGCCTTCTCCATCTCCATCCAGTCCGACACCGTCGACTTGCGGCCCGCCTTGCCGTGCACGGCACCCGCCTCGGAGATGACCTTCGCGTGCAGCGCGAGCGCCTCCGTCAGCGTCGACTTACCGGCGTCGGGGTGTGAGATCACGGCGAAAGTGCGGCGACGCGACGCCTCGGCCCGGACACCCTTCTCGGATTTCCCCTCCGGTGCGGCGGTCGCGGCGGCAGGCGCCGCCTCGGCTGGAATGGTGTCGGCCGAGTCGGACGGGGTAGTCAACGAAGAACCTCTCGGGGGACGGGATGCGTGCGGGAAGGCCGTGTGGCCGCATACCAGGTTACTCGGGTGCCGGAGGCGAACACGCAGCAGTCACATCCGCGGGCGCGCATCCAGGGACGAGTAACGATCGGCGGCCGGTCACGTATTAACCAGTGAGTCGTCGGGGCGCTCCGGAGTTCACCGTTTCTTCTTTCGGACACCCGTATGTGCAGGAGGAATACAGTGAGCAAGTTCACCGACGAGATGTACGCGACCGCGGCGAGCAGCACCCGCGGTCTCAACACGGGTGAGCCCGACGCGCCTCTGCGACAGCCGTGGGGCGAGATCCACAAGGCCGCGCGGCACATGGCGGGGGCGCTGGCCGACGCGGGAATCGCTCACGGCGACGCCATCGGCATCCTCGCCGGTCAGCCCGTCGACATCGCACCCTCCTGCCAGGCCACCTGGATGCGCGGCGCATCCGTCACGATGCTGCACCAGCCGACGCCGCGCACCGATCTGGCGGTGTGGGCCAAGGACACCGAAACCGTCATCACGATGATCGATGCGAAGGCCGTCATCCTCGGTGCGCCGTTCGACGCCGCCAAGCCGCTGCTCGAGGAACGTGGCATCACCGTGCTGACGGTGACCGAGCTGAACGAGGGCACGGCCATCGACCCGGTCGAGACGTTCGAGAGCGACATCGCGCTGCAGCAGCTCACGTCCGGTTCCACCGGTTCGCCCAAGGCCGTGCAGATCACGCACGAGAACTTCTACACCAACGCGTACGCCATGATCGACCGCATCAAGTTCTCCATCGAGGACGACGTGATGATCAGCTGGCTGCCGCTGTTCCACGACATGGGGATGGTCGGATTCCTCAGCGTGCCGATGCAGGTCGGCGCGGAGGTCGTGAGCATCACCCCCATGGACTTCCTCCGCACGCCGCTGCTGTGGGCGGAACTGATGGGCAAGTACCAGGGCACCGTGACGGCCGCCCCCAACTTCGCGTACTCCCTGCTGGCCCGCCGTCTCAAGCAGGCGGAGGACGGCGCCGTCGACCTCAGCACCGTCCGGTACATGTGGAACGGCGCCGAGCCTGTGGACCCCGACACGATGAACGCGCTCGCCGAGGCAGGCGCCCGGTTCGGGCTGAACCCGTCCGCGCTCGCCCCCGTCTACGGGATGGCGGAGACCACCCTCGCCGTCTCCATCCCGGATCCGGACCAGGGTCAGGTCCTCGACCGCGTCGACCCGGACCTGCTCGAGGCGATGCAGCGTGCCGTCCCGTCGAACAAGCCGAACGCGCGGGCCCTCGCGACGCTCGGGAAGATGGTGCCGAACCTGGAGGGACGCGTCGTCGACACCGACGGGGAGCTGCTCCCGACCCGCGGCGTCGGCATCATCGAGGTCCGAGGCAAGGCCGTCACACCCGGATACATCACCCTCGACGGGCACAAGCCCGCGCAGGACGCGAACGGCTGGCTCAACACCGGCGACGTCGGCTACTTCACCGAGGAGGGCCTCGTCGTCGTGTGCGGTCGCGTCAAGGACGTCATCATCATGGGCGGCCGCAACATCTACCCGACCGACATCGAGCGGGCCGCGGGCACCGTCGCCGGAGTGCGTCCCGGCAATGCCGTGGCCGTCCGCCTCGACGCCGGGCAGAAACGGGAAAGCTTCGCCGTCGCGGTCGAGACCAACGACTACCAGGACCCCGAAACGGTCAAGCGCATCGAGCACGAGGTCGTGCACGCCGTGTTCTCCGAGGTCGGTGTGCGACCCCGCACCGTCGCCGTCCTCGGCCCCGGCAGCATCCCCAAGACGTCGTCGGGCAAACTCCGCCGCGCCACGTCGGCGAACATCGTAGGCGCGTAGCGCCCGTGCGCCTTTTTGGTAGCTGGGACAACCAGAAAGGCGCACGGGCGCGAAGCGCCTAGTGCAGGCGGTTCTGCGCGGCCTCGAGGCCCAGGCGCAGGACCAGTTCGACGGCGTCGGCGGATTCCTCGCAGACGAGGTCGAGTTCCTTGCGTTCCACCGACGAGAACGGCTTGAGCACGTACGACGCCGGATCCATCCGTCCGGGGGGACGGCCGATCCCGACGCGGGTGCGCAGATAGTCCTTCGTGCCGAGCGACTGCGAGATGGACCGCAGACCGTTGTGCCCGCCCTCGCCGCCGCCCTGCTTGAGGCGGATGGTCCCGAAGTCGAGGTCGAGTTCGTCGTGGATGACGACGATGTTGCCCGGGTCGACGGAGAAGAACCGGGCCAGCCCGGCGACGGCGGACCCGGACAGATTCATGAACGACCGCGGCTTGGCGAGGATCGTCGGACGACCTTCGAGCCGGCCCTGGACGATCTCGGCGCCGCTCTTCTTGTGCGCGCTGAACTTGCCACCCATGCGCGCGGACAGCACGCCGGCCACCATGAAGCCGACGTTGTGCCGGGTCTTCTCGTACTGCGGTCCGGGGTTGCCCAGACCCACCACCAGGGCGGTGTCTTCACTCACCGACAGGGTCCTTCCGTGCGTGAGGGGGTCGTGTCAGACGACAGCGGCGCGTCACCCCGGGACAATCCGGGACGACGCGCCGCCGACATCAGTGCGGTTGCGAGAGGATCAGCTCTCGGCGCCCTCTTCGGCCGGAGCCGCGGCGGTCTCGCCCTCGGCTTCGCCGGTCTCCTCTTCGAGGTCGGCAGCGGTCGGGGCTGCGACGACGTTGACGATGAGCAGCTCTTCGTCGGCCTGCAGGGTCGCGCCCTTGGGCAGCTCGAGCTGGTTGGCCAGGATCTGGGTGCCGACCTCGAGGCCCTCGACGGAAACCTCGATCTGCTCGGGGATGTGCAGCGCGTCGGCCTCGAGGGAGACGGTGGCGGCATCCTGCGCGACCAGGGTGCCGGAAGCGGCTTCACCGGTGACGACGACGGGAACGTCGACGGTGACCTTCTCGCCCTTCTTGATGACGAGGAGGTCGGCGTGCTCGATGTAGTTGCGGATCGGGTGAACCACGACCGACTTGGTGAGCGCGACCTGCTCCTTGCCGTCGATGTCGAGGGTCAGGACGGCGTTGGTGCCGTGCGCGCGCAGGATGGCGGCGAATTCGCGGGAGGGCACGTTCAGGTGGCGGGGGTCCTCACCGTGGCCGTACAGGACCGCGGGGACCTGGCCGTCGCGGCGCGCGCGGCGGGCGGCGCCCTTGCCGAACTCGGTGCGCACGGCGGCTACGAGGCGATTTTCGTCAGACATGGTGAAACGGCTCCTACAACTCACGGTGGTAACTGGCGGGCGGTTCGAGTCGGCGAGGGACGAACGCGCGACGGCCAGGAGCGAAACGCTCGAGCAGAGCCGTAGCCGCGTCGATCACGGTGAGCCAGCCAATCGGAACTTCTGGTTCACCCTCGCCGAGACAACTTATGGAACTCTACCGGATGGCCCGCTGACCTGCTAATCGGGTGTCCTCGGACGGCCGCTCGGGCATCGGAGCGCCGCCGCGGCGGCGGACAGTGGTGTGGCTCACAACGCCGAGGTAGCCTCGCCCGTGTGAGCGCTGAACGTCCGACCGCCGACCGGCTGACCGCAGTGGCCACCGGAGTGGACCTGCCGCGTCATGCGCGGCTCCTCAGCCGGGTGCACGACGCCGTGCTGTCCGGACACGTCCCGCCGGCGCTGCCGCGGGACGTGGTGGCGCGGTCGTGGTCCCGTCTGCAGGCGGGCGGTGTGAGCCCGGACCACTGCGCCGACGTGGAGCCGGCCGACTTCTCCGAGATCGAGGCGCGGCGCACCCGCACGGCACTGCGCACCGTGCTCCCGGAGTTGCGCAGCACGCTGACGCAGGTCGCGGAAGACGCGAATTTCATCGTCGTCGTCGCCGACGCCGACGGTGTCCTGTTGTGGCGGGAGGGATCCCGCGGGGTCCGGAAAGCGGCCGACGCGCTCGGGTTCACGGAGGGTGCACGCTGGGCCGAACAGGCCGTCGGCACCAATGCGATCGGCACGGCGCTGATCGAAGATGCTGCGGTGCAGCTGTTCTCGGCCGAGCACTACGCGCCCACGCACCACGGTTGGTCCTGCACCGGGTCGCCGGTGCACGATCCGCGCACCGGCGAGATCCTCGGCGTGGTCGACATCAGCGGGTCGGCGATGTCCGTCCACCCCACCACCGTCGCGCTCGTCCGCACCGCGGTGCGCCTGGCCGAGGCGACGTTGTGGCGCGAGCACACGGCGCAACTGGACAGGCTGCGCGGCCGGGCGGCACCGCTGCTCGCGTCGGCGGGAGGTCCGGCGCTGGTCGTCGACAAGCACGGGTGGGTCGCGGAGGCCAGCGGCATCGCGGCGCCGGAGCGGGTCGCGGTGCCGAGCCTCGACAAGCCGCTGCTCGTCCCGGGGCTCGGGTTGTGTGTGCCCGAACCGCTCGGCGACGGCTGGCTGGTGCGCCGACGCGTCGAGGGGGCGGCCATCGAACTGGAACTCGACCTCGGCGATGCGCCGCAGGTGACGGTGCGGGGTGACGTCAACTGGACGCGGGCGCTCTCGCCGCGGCACGCACAGATCCTGCGGGTGCTGTCGGCGGCGGGACCGGCGGGTGTCGATGCCGCCATGCTCAGCGAAGCGTTGTTCGGCGACCGCGACCACGTGGTGGCGGTCCGCGCCGAGGTCTCGCGTCTGCGCAAGAGTCTCGGCGCGGTCCTGAGTACCCAGCCGTACCGGTTCGCGGCCGGTGTGACCGTCCGGCGCGTGGGTTAGGTCCGGTCAGGGCTGCTTCGCTGCACTGATGCCGGCGCGGCGGCCGTAGAAGCTGCCGTCGCCGAGGGACGTGCCGCTCGCGTAGCCGCCGGCGCACACCCCGGACGTGCACCGTCCGGCGGCGAAGAGGCCGGGAATGGGTTCGCCGGAAACGTGCAGCACTTCGGAATCGATGCTGGTGCGCAGTCCGCCGAGCGTGAAGCCCAGCGTGAACCCGCGCAGGTCGAGGGCGGCGACGGGCGTGCCGATCGGCTTCACCCACTCGGACTTCTTGTGCAGCAGCGGGTCCGACCCTTCGGCTGCGTGCTTGTTGTACACCTCGACGGTCGATTGGAGTGCGCCTGCGGGCAGGCCCATGTCGGACTCGAGTTCCTCGACGGTCTCGGCCACCCACTTCGGCTGCACCCGCAGGAAGGGGGTGGCGGTGGTCGCCGCCGACCCCTCCTCGTACGCGGCCTCGTCGATGACGAGGAACGCCTGGTTGTCCTGGTGGAACAGCGTCATCTGGCCGATGCGGCCGGAGTAGGTGTCCTCGGGGACGTACCGCTGTCCCCGCCCGTTGACGAGGATGCCGCGGACGATCAGCTGAGGGTCGCAGACGAAGGCCACTTCCGTGGCGTCCATGTGCGCGAGGTCGGCGCCGAGCGCCTGCGCCATGAGGATCGACCGGCCGTCGTGTTCCTCGATGGCGGCGCCGGGCCTTCCGATGAGGCGCGGCGCGTGGGCCTCGATCATCTTGTCGTTGTAGGCGAAGCTGCCGGTCGCGAGGACGACGCCCCGGCGTGCCCGGACGGCGACCTCCTTGCCGTACTGCTTCGCGAGGATCCCGACCACGCGCCCCGTGTCGTCGGTGATCAGCGTCTGGACCCGCATGTCGTATTCGGCTCGGACTCCGAGCTTTTCGGCGGTCTCGACGAGCGGCTTCATGAGCATGTAGCCGCCGCCCTTCTCGCCGGTCCGCTTGCCGTCCATCTGCGGAACGTGCCCGCGCGGCGCGGGGGTGGCGATCTCGTTGAAGGGTGCCGCATTCTCGCCGCCGGAGTACATGAGACCGTCGTCGAACGGGGGCTCCCAGCCGGGTTCGGCCCAGAAGCTCTCCTTGAACGGAACGCCGCAGTCGACGAGCCAGTTGTAGTGCTCGACGCTGCCCTCGCAGTAGTCGGTGATCTTCTCCTCGTCGGCGCCCGGGCCGAGCGCCGCCATCATGAACGTCTTCATGTTCTCGGGGGTGTCCTCGAACCCGCACGCCTTCTGCAGGGGGGTGCCACCGCCGAGGTAGATGAATCCGCCCGCGAGCGCAGCGGCGCCGCCCCACCCACTGGTGCGCTCGAGAACGAGAACGTCGGCGCCGGCGCGTGCCGCCTCGATGGCGGCGGACACACCGGCGATGCCGTAGCCGGCGACCACGACGTCGGCCTCGTAGTCCCACTCGGCTACTTCTGCTGCGGACCGGGGGCGGATCGGTGTGGCATCGGCCATGGGAATGTCCTCTCGGGCGGTCACAGGCGCAGTGTGACGTGGGTAACTCCCAGACTGTAACCTGTTACAAAACAGGGCTCGGAGCATCTCCCGGTCAGTGGGATGTCGGTTCCGGGAGGGCCGCGGGTGCCCGATTACTCCCGTAGGTCCGTGACGCCCGTGAGTTCGTAGTGCAGCGTCTGCGTGCGTAACAGCCGGTGCGCGAGATGAACCCCGATCCGCTGCACCACGGGATACTTCTCGTCGATCAGCGCGCCCGCGACCCGCGCCTCCTCACCGGACAGCAGTCGCGCCGTGGCCTGCGCCGGCGGACCCGTGGGCTTCCCGGACCACGTGCACGGGCGGATTCGGACCTCCGGAAAATTGCGCAGCCGCTTGTTCTTGGACGCCCGGCCCGGGGTGCGGAAGTACGCCCGATCACCCTTCACGGCGAGGTTGACCGGAGTATCCACCCACGAGCCGTCACGCTTGCGCGTCTGCAGTTGCACGACCTTCTCCGCGGCGAAGCGCGGCAACGCCGGTGATCCCTGGTCAGTCATCGCGAAGTCCTGAATCTCGGGTGCATTCCAGCGTACTGCGCTAGTTAGCGAGTGTCCGGACCTCGGCGAGGAACCGGTCGAGATCCGCGGGGGAGCAGAAATAGTGCGGTGACGCGCGCACCACGGCGTCCAGTCCGCGGGCGCTCATGTCCAGCAGCGTCGAACCGCGCAGGCTGGCCGTGACGGTGACGTCGCGGGAGGCCAGCTGTTTCCGGACGTCGCCGGGGTCGAACCCGTCGACGGTGAACGAGACGATTCCACACCGGCGGGCGCCGAGGTCGCGCACGGTGACGCCGGGGATCGCCGCGAGCCCCGACCGAAGGTGCTCGGCCCCTGCCGCCACCGCCGCCTCGACCTCGTCCACTCCGAGGGCGAGGAGATAGTCGGCCGCCACCCCGAGTCCGAGCCGGGCGGCGACGTCGCATTCCCAGAACTCGAACCGGCTGGCATCGGTCGCGAGGCGGTACGCATCCGCTGCGGTCCACTCCGCGCTGTGCAGGTCCAGGGCGGCCGGTTCGAGCGTCGCTGCCAGCTCCGGCCGGACGTACAGGAAGCCGGTGCCCCGCGGCGCGCGCAGCCATTTGCGGCCGGTGGCGGACAGAGCGTCGACGCCCAGTTCGCCCACGTCGACCGCGATCTGGCCGACGGACTGGCACGCGTCGAGCAGCACGAGCGCGCCGTGCGCGTGTGCCAGTTCCGTCACGTCGCGGACGGGATTGACCAGGCCGCCGTTGGTGGGCACGTGCACGAGGGACACGAGACGGACCCGGTCGTCGAGGAGCGTCCCGAGGGCGGCGACGTCGATCTGGCCTGTGGGGTCGCTGGGAATCACGTCGACCGTCGCGCCGACCGACCGGGCCCTCTGCAGGACGGCGATGGCGTTGCTGGCGTACTCGACCTCCGAGATCAGCACCCGGTCGCCGGCGTGGAGCGGGACGGCGTGGAAGAAGTCGTTCCAGGCGGTGGTGGCGCTGTCGACCAGTGCGATGCTGTCGGCGCTCGCCCCGATCAGGCGGCCGAGCGACGACTTCACGCCGGCGAGATCGTCGGCTCGTTCCGCGGCCGCGACGTAGCCGCCGACGTCGGCTTCCCGGCGCAGGTGCGCGAACACCGCGTCCAGGACCGGGGCCGGGGGAAGTGAGGAGCCCGCGCTGTCCAGGAACACCTTGTCGAGGCACCCCGGGGTGTCCCGTCGCGCCTGCTCGAGATCGAGCATGTCCGATACCTCCCGTTTCTCGGTGAATGGACTCGAACGTACCCGGGAGGTTCCTCGAAAAGTATGCCGATGGGGCGTGCATCGACGGCCGAGGCGCTCTAATGTCGATAACGACGTTCAGGCGGCGCCCGAAGGGGAGGGTCGAATGGCTACTGCAGTTCAGTCCGTCGAAGCAACGTGTCTCACGTCGCGGCCGGCGGCGGAGGCATATCTGGGTGGTGTGTGCTTCAAGCTGGGGCCACCGCAGCTGATCGGCGCGGAATTGGAGTGGCTCACCGCGCAACTGCCGGAATACCTGCGTCCCGACCTCGCCGCTCTCGCCGAAGCTCTCGGCCCCCACACTCCCCGAACCATCGATCCCGCTTCCCCCGCTCGGCTCCTTCCCGGCGGCAGCGCCGTCACCGTCGAACCCGGCGGACAGATCGAACTGTCCAGCGCTCCATATCACTCCGCACGCGAATTGTGCGACTATCTCGCCGCCGATCAGGCGGTTCTCGCGAAATTGTTGTCGTCCCGCTCGATCCTCATGTCTGCCGAAGCCGCAGACACACGCAGGCCCGCCCAGCGACTCCTCCAGTCGCCGCGATACTGCGCCATGGAATCCCGCTTCACCGGGATCGGGCCCTTCGGGAAGCTCATGATGTGCAACACCGCCGCCACCCAGATCAGCGTGGACGCCGGAGCCGATCCGGTTGCGGTGGAGACGCGGTGGCACCTACTCCATGCGGTCGGACCCGCATTGATCGCGGCCTTCGCGTGTTCACCGCGGCTCTACGGGGTACCCGACGGGCAGTGGGCGTCGCAGCGGATGCGGACGTGGCTCGAACTCGATTCGCCGCGCACCACCGGAACCCCGCACAGCGCGGACTACGCGGCGTGGGTGCTGGACGTGCCGCTCCTGTGCATCCGCAACGACGGACCGGACTGGACGGCACCCGACGGCGCGACTTTCGCGGACTGGGCCGAGGGGGCATTGGACGACATGATCGGGCGCCCGACGTCCGCCGACCTCGACTATCACCTCACCACCCTGTTTCCGCCCGTTCGCGCCGCCGGGCATCTCGAGGTGCGCTACCTCGACGCGCAACCGGGCGACCAGTGGCGGGTCCCGATCGCGGCGATCGACGCACTGCTGTCGGGGCCGGGAGCCATGGCCGAGGCGCTCGCCGCGGCACTGCCCACCGCGGAACGCTGGCGGGACGCGGCCGAGTTCGGCCTGGCCGACCTCGAACTACGCGCTGCGGCAACAGCTCTGCTGTCGCTGGCGGCGGCGTACTCGCCCGACCCCGAATTCGTCCGACTGCTCGATGCCGCCGCCGAACGATGTTGCCGGGGCCAGGCCCCGAGCGAGGAACGCTGATGGGTACCCGCGAGAAGATCGAGACGGTGCTGACCCGGGCACGGGAGCGCACCGCCGGCTTGACGGACTGTGTCGACGGGGACGACCTCGTCGCGCAGCATTCGCCTCTGATGAGCCCGCTCGTGTGGGATCTCGCGCACATCGGCAATCAGGAAGAATTGTGGCTCGTGCGGGACGTCGGCGGCCGTGAACCCGTTCGCCGCGACATCGACGAGTTGTACGACGCGTTCAAACACTCGAGGAACTCCCGGCCGTCGCTGCCGCTGCTGAACCCGGACGAGGCCAGGGAATACGTACGCACCGTTCGAGACAAGGCGTGGGACGTCCTCGACCGCAGCACGTTTCGGGGCCGCCCGCTCGAGGCGCACGGATTCGCGTTCGGCATGATCGCGCAACACGAGCAGCAGCACGCCGAGACGATGCTCGCCACCCATCAATTGCGTTCCGGTGCGGCGGTGTTGACCGCCGAGAGCGCGCCCCGTGTCGACGGGGCGATCGCCGAGGACGAAGTGGTCGTTCCCTCCGGCGAATTCACGATGGGAACGTCGGACGATCCGTGGGCGCTCGACAACGAGAGGTCCGCACATGCGGTGTACGTTCCGGCCTTCGTGATCGACGCCGTCCCCGTCACCAACGCCCGCTACCTCGAGTTCGTCGACGACGGTGGTTACGCGCGCCCCGAGTTGTGGAGCGAGCGGGGATGGGCACATCGCCTCGACGCAGGCCTGGAAGCACCCCAGTTCTGGGAGAACGACGGCTGCGGAACCTGGTGGCGTCGCAGGTTCGGGGTCACTGAGCCGATACATCCCCGGGAACCGGTGGTGCACGTCTGCTTCTTCGAAGCCGAGGCGTTCGCGCGCTGGGCGGGCAAGAGGCTGCCGACGGAAGCCGAATGGGAGAAGGCGGCGCGGTGGGATCCGTTCACCGGCGCCTCACGCCGATTCCCCTGGGGCGACGATGAACCCGACGCGTCGCTGGCCAACCTCGGGCAGCGTCACCTCGGACCCGCGGTGGTCGGGGCATATCCGTCGGGGGCGTCCCCGCTCGGCGTGCATCAGCTGATCGGCGACGTGTGGGAGTGGACGTCGTCGCCCTTCGAGCCCTATCCCGGTTTCTCGGCGTTCCCGTACCGCGAGTACTCGGAGGTGTTCTACGGCGGCGACTACCGCGTGCTGCGCGGCGGTTCGTTCGGCACCGATCCAGTGGCCTGCCGGGGGACGTTCCGCAACTGGGACCACCCGATCCGCAGGCAGATCTTCGCCGGATTCCGCTGTGCCCGGGACCTTCCGGGGGACGACCGCTGAGATGTGCCGACACCTGGGCTATCTGGGACCGGAACGATCAGTGGGCGACCTCGTCGGTTGCGGCGAGAACTCACTGCTGCGCCAGTCGTATGCACCGCGCGACATGAGGGGCGGCGGAACCATCAACGCCGACGGGTTCGGCGTCGGATGGTGGGGCGCGGACGGATTCTCCCGCTACCGCAGCGCTGCGCCGCTCTGGTCGGATCCCGTCGTACGAGAGACGTTGCCGAACATCCGCTCCCACGCCGTGGTGGCCGCCACCCGGTCGGCGACGGTCGGTATGCCGGTGCAGCACACGGCCTGCGCACCGTTCGCCGACGACACGTGGGCCTTCAGCCACAACGGGGTGGTGCGCGGCTGGCCCGAGTCGCTCGCCGGGCTCGCCGCGGAACTGCCCGTGAGCGATCTGCTGCAACTCGAGGCGCCGACCGATTCGGCCGCGCTGTGGCTGCTCCTGCGCCGGGCGCTCGGCGAGCAGGACCCCGAGAAGGCGATGAGTTCGCTCGTCCAGTCCGTCGTCGCGGCGGCCCCGAACTCGCGCCTGAATCTGCTGCTGGGCAACGGCACGGAACTGTGGGCCACCACCTGGCATCACTCGCTGTCGGTGCTCGTCGACGACGAACGGGCCATCGTGATGTCCGAACCCTACGACGACGACCCCGCATGGCAATCGATTCCGGACCGGCACTTCGTCAGCGCACGCGCCGGACACCTGATCGTCACCCCGCTCGAGATGGGAGCACGATGACCACCACACCGACCCTCGAGGTGTACCTGCAGCCCGAACAGCTGAAGGCCGCACTCCGCAAGGACGCCACCGTCGGGCTCACGTCGAACCCGAAGTGGCTGCCGCCCAAATACTTCTACGACGCCCGCGGCAGCGAGCTGTTCGAGCAGATCACCGCGTTGCCCGAATACTTCCCGACGCGGACGGAACGGGAACTGCTGCGACGCTTTTCGGGCGAGTTCGCCGAGGTCGCGGCGCCGGAGATTCTCGTGGAACTCGGATCCGGGTCCTCGGAGAAGACCCGGCTGCTGCTCCACGCCGGCACCCGACGCGGAACCCTCCACACGTATGTGCCGCAGGACGTGTCGGTGTCCGCGCTCGAGGGTGCGGCGGAGCAGATCGGCACGGAGTTCCCGAATCTGACGGTGCGCGGCGTCGTCAGCGACTTCACCGAGTCGCTGCACCACCTTCCGCGCGGTGGTCGCCGCACGATCGCGTTCCTCGGGGGCACGCTCGGGAACATGGTGCCCGCGGAGCGCGCGGAGTTCCTCTCCGGGATCTCCGACGTGCTCGAACCCGGCGAGCATCTCCTCCTCGGTGTCGGGCTGGTCGTCGATCCCGCCGTTCTCGTCCCCGCGTACGACGACGCCGCCGGGGTGACGGCCCAGTTCAATCGCAATGTGCTGCAAGTACTCAACTCGCAGCTCGATGCGGATTTCCCGGTGGACGAGTTCCGGCACGTCGCGCTGTGGGACGCCGGCAACGAGTGGATCGAGATGCGGCTCGAGGCGGAGCGTGCGATGTCGATTCGCATCGGGGAGCTGGATCTGGACGTCGAGTTCGCCGCGGGGGAGCAGCTGAGGACGGAGATCTCCGCCAAGTTCACCCTCGACGGTGTCCGGCGGGAGTTGGCGGAGGCCGGATTCGGCGTCGACCGCGTCTGGACCGACCCCGACGAGCGCTTCGCGCTGGTGTGCGCCGCGCGGAGGTGACCGACAAGATCAACTTCGGGCGTCGGCGCGCTTATAGTTGCCGCGTAGCGCGTCAACGACCCGAGGAGAACTTGTGCGTCCACCGAAGCTCGCTGTCCTCGCTCTCGCCACCACCGCCGTGATCGGTCTCCCCGCCGCGCAGGCATCCGCTCAGCCGCTGTCCTTTCCGTTCGACACGGGAAGCCTCGGCTCGGGCAGCGACGGCCCGGGAGTGCCCACGGAAGACACCCTTCCGGCGCTGACGGTCACGCCTGTCCTCGACGGACTCGACCATCCGTGGGACGCAGTGCAGGCTCCGGACGGCGCGGTTCTCACCGGTCAGCGCTCGGGCGGGTTCTTCGTCCGGCGTGCAGACGGAAGTACCGGACCGGTCACCGCCGATCTCGCGGACCTCTACGCACAGTCCGAGACCGGGCTGATGGGAATCGCACTCGCGAGCGACTTCGCGCAGTCCCGCACCCTGTACACCTGCCAGGGCTTCCAGGGTGGCGGTGTCACCGACATCCGAATTCAGTCGTGGACCGTCGACGCCGGATGGACGGCGCTGACCCGCGGCGACGCAATCCTGACCGGGATCCCCGTCAACGAAGGACGTCACGGCGGCTGCCGGATCCTGGTGGCCGCCGACGGCACCCTGTTCGTCGGCACCGGCGACACGGCGCAGCCGACCGTGTCGCAGGACCCGAACTCGCTGGGCGGCAAGACTCTCCACATCAACGCCGACGGCACTCCCGCTGCCGGAAATCCGGACCCGGCGAGCCCCGTGTACACCCTCGGGCACCGGAACGCGCAGGGTCTCGCACAGCAGCCGGGAACGGGCCGCATCTACGCCGTCGATCAGGGAACGTCACGGGACGACGAGGTGAACCTCCTGGTCGCCGGCGGCAACTACGGATACAAGCCCGACCGGATTCCCGGCATCTACGACGAAACAGTGCCCATGACGGACCCGGTGCGGGTGCCCGGAGCCGTTGCCGCGGCATGGAGTTCGGGCAGCAGTACCCTGGCGACCGGAAGCGGCGCGTTCGTGACCGGCGCCGGATGGGGACCGTGGGACGGCGCCCTCGTCATGGGCGGACTCAAGTCGCAGCAACTGATCTTCCTCCGCCTGTCCGCGGACGGGCAGACGGTGACGGCTCAGACGTTCGGCCTGCAGAACCAGTACGGCCGCCTCCGGTCCGTCACCCCGACCGCCGACGGCTCGCTGCTCGTCACCACGGACAACGGTTCCACCGACCAGGTGCTGCGGGTCACGCCTCAGGGCTGACCCGCATCCCTCAGAACCAGGCGAGGGTCCGGCACGGTCCGCCGGACCCTCCCGCGTGCGTGGGGGCGCCGACCATCACGGTGGCCCCGGACGGGGGGAGTCGCGACAGGTTCGCGAGTGCCTCCACCGCGTACTTCCCGGCACCGAGCGCCGCGAGGTGCGCTCCGTACACGGTGCTCCGTCCCGCGTCGATGCTGAGGGTGTCCGATCCCAGCGCGACGATGTCGCGTTCGCGGACGAGGAACTCCACGGCGTCCGGATCGAATCCGGGGGTGTGCTGCACACCCGCGACGTCCTGGTTGGTGAACGTCGCGGGCTGCGCGGCGCGGACATCCCAGCCGGAGTTCATCGCCACCAGGCAGCGGTCGGGGAGCGGCCCGTGATCGGATTCCCAGTCGAGGATGTCCTGCCGGGTGAGAAGTGTGTCGCTGTCGTCGCGCGCCCGGCCCGAGATGTCCACGACGGCGAGAGGAACCACCAGGTCGTGGGGTGGAATCTGTTCGACGGTGAGGCCGTTCACGCTCGCGTGCGCCGGGGCGTCGACGTGAGTGCCGGTGTGCTCGTCGTACCGGAGTTCGTTCTTGTAGAACATGCTGGGAGTGCCGATCCCGACGGAACCGAACGGGGCCGGGGCGTCACCGATCCGCGCCACCGCCCGCATCGCGAACCGCTGGGCGCCGGGCCACACCGGAAAGTTCGGTGTGAGCGTGTGAGTGAGATCGACGAGCGCTGCCCCCGGCGCCGGGGCAGCGGTTGCCTTCGCCGGTGCGACCGTCGCCCCCAGGGCCGCCGCGCCGAGGGCGCCGAACAACGACCGTCGGCCGATCGGGGCGCCGCGACTCTCGATGGTTCCGTAGACATGAGTCATGATGCGGGGCGAGCACATACGCAGCTCCTTCGCCGGCCGGTCGCGGTTCGCTACATCATAGGGCCCGCCGCGCCGCTCTCGCCTCGGACGAACGGGACGCTCGTTGCGTCAGATCGAACGAGCGTCCCTTTGGTTCAGTGGGAGAGCTGCTTCCGGATGTCCTCGGCCGCACGCATTCCGGAGGAGATGGCCCCGTCGATGTAGCCGTTCCAGACGCTCGCGGTCTCCGAACCGGCCCAATGGATACGGTCTGTGGGCGCACGCCAGCCGTTGCGGCCGTGTGCGAACCAGGTGCCGGGGGTGGGGCTGGCCGCGTATCCGCCTCGCACCCAGGGGGCCTGGGGCCAGATCTTCTCGGTGTAGTCGATCGGGGACGCGGCGCGGTCGCCGAACAGTTCGACCAGGGTGTCGATGATTGCTGCCTGGCGGTCGCTGTCGGAGAGCGCCGACCAGGACCGCTGGCGGTCACCGTAGACGAAGCACACGAGCACACCGGTCCCGGCGTCTTCGGGCGAGTTGTCGAACACGACTCCGACGTGGCGGTCACCGTAGATCGTGGCCTGGCCGGACAGTCCGTCGGCACGCCAGAACGGGGTGTCGAAGACCGCATGAACTTTCGCCACGTCGCCCATCGGGCTGCGTTCGACCCATCGTGTCCGCGAAACCGGCAGCGGGGGATCGAAGGTGACACCTCGGGTGGCCGACGGCGGAAGCGCCATGACGACCGAATCGGCGAGCACCGTCCCCCGGGTCGTCTCGATCCGGACGCCGTCGGGCGTCTGCTCGATGTGGCGCACGGCCGTGTCCAGGTGGACCCGATCGCCGAGATGGCCGGCGACGGCCAGCGCCGTGGACTGCGCGCCGTCCCGGAATCGGCGCTCCTGCGCGCAACCCTCGGTTTCCATCAGCTGGTCGAATCCGCCCGCCGACGCGACGTAGAACAGCAGGTGGAACAGCGACAGATCGCGGGGTTCGATCGACCACACGCCCTCGACCGCGAGTGCGAGGCGGCGCCGGGCGTCTTCGTTCGCCACGGTCCGGTCGAAGTACGAGTGGACGGTTTCGCTGTCCCACAGCTCGAGGTGAGGCGTGGCCGTGGGGTCGTCGAGGTCGATGGTTCTCGCGAGTTCATCGATGCGATCTGCGGCGGCGAGATATTCCGTCATGCCGGGGCCGCCGTCGGGACCCGCGCCGGTGTAGGGCCGTCGTGTGCCGTCGGGCCACAGTTCGATGTGCTCGCCCGTGTTGTACGTGGGGAAGGTGGGGCAACCGAAGCGGTCGGCGAGAGCGAGCAGATGCTTCTGGGTGGGACCGACCCATTGCCCGCCGTGGTCGACGACGACACCGTCGCGCCGCCGCTCGGAACATACTCTGCCGCCGACCCGGGTGGAACCCTCGAGGACCACGATGTCGATCCCGTCGTCGTGCAGCGCGAGGGCGGCGGACAGTCCGGCGTACCCCGCACCGACCACGGCGGTATTTATGCGGGCCGGGAGCGTGGGCAGGTGTTCCTTCGTTTGCTTCATGACCAGCATCCTGTTCTTGATTGGCTCGCCAGTCAATACTCAATTCTCGTTTGCTGCGCCGGAATTCGAGGGTTGACACGGTGTGAGCCGTGCCACAGACTCATTATAACTGGCCCGCCAATCAGAAATGAGGATCGCGTGGACGACGCATTCGAACAGGAACTCGAGAGGCGACTACTCCTACTGGAATCCCCCGACGGAGGCGGGATGATCCTGCCCGACCTCCCGTGGCGCGACGTCGCGGTGGCGATCGCCGGGATCGTTTTCACGATCACCGTCCTACTCTGGTGGGGGTACTGATGCTGGAGGGGCAGCGGCAGGACCGCAGCACATCCGTGGGAAGTGCCGGCGGCACGGACGCCACACTCAACGAACTGCCGCTGGTGCCGGGGGAACGGATCTGGGGCTTCTGGGACTACTCGGCGGTGAACATCGGGTTGGCGGTCGCCACCTGGGCATTTCTGCAGGGCGCCGCCGTGGCGTACTACGTCGGTGCGGTACAGGCGATCGCGAGCATCGTCATCGGCTACGCGATCAGTGTCTTCCTCGTGTCCCTCGCACCGTGCCTGCCGTCGGCGAAGTATGGGATCGAGCAGTTCGTCGGACTGCGAAGTGTGTTCGGCAGCAACGGCGCCCGCATCGTGATGGTCGTGATGTCCACGCTCTTTGCGGCGGCCTGGTCGGCTGTGCTGGCCATCATGTTCGGGCACGGCCTGGTGACCGTCATCGACAACGTCTTCGGGGTCGAGGTCTCCCGGACCGGTGCGGCGGTGAGCGTGCTGGGGCTGGTGGCGGTGGCCATGTCGTGGCTCGTCCTGGCCCGGGGGCCGGTGTCGGTGGAGTCCGTGTGCCGGGTGATCGCGCCCGTCCTCGTGGTGATCATCGTCGGGGTCCTCGTCATGGTGTTCACCAAGCGGTCCTGGTCCGAACTGGCGAGCCTGCCACCGCTCGACCCGGAAACCGATCCGCACACCAGCTTCATGGTCGCGATCGAACTGAACATCGCCGGCGGGTTCGCGTGGTGGCCGAACGTCGGAAATCTCGCCCGGCTCACCCGCAGCCCACGTGCGGCCTTCTGGCCGAACTGGCTCGGACTGTTCGCCGCGTCCGTGGCCGCGGCGGTGGTCGGTGTCTTCGCCGCGCTGGCCCTGAACATCGAGGATCCGACGGAGTGGATGATCCCCCTCGCTGGAGTGGTACTGGGCGTCCTGGCCCTGATCGTCATCGGATTCGCCAACGTCACCGCCATCCTCTCCCAGGGCTACGCGTCGATGGTGGCGCTCAAGGGCGGTGGCGGGAAGCTTCTGCGCGGCACTCCTTGGCCGGTGCTGGTGGCGTTCATCCTCGGACCGGCGGCGATCCTCGTCTTCTTCCCCTCGGCCGTCTACGACAACTACGGCCGATTCCTGTCCTGGGGCGCGATTCTCGTGGCACCGCTGTGCGCCGTCCAGATCGTCGACTTCTTCCTGCTGCGCCGGGGTGTGTTGCGGATTCGCGACCTCTACCTGCCCAGTGCGCGCTCCTGCTACGGCTACTGGCGCGGTGTGAACGCCTTCGCCTTCGTCTCCGTGGCGGCCGGCGCGGCGACGTACGCCCTGCTGCTCAATCCCGTCACCTACATTCCCTCCGCGGTCTTTCCCTACACCACCGCATCGATTCCGGCGTTCCTCGTCGCGGGCACGCTCCACTTCGTGCTGACCAGGACATTCGTGCAGCCGCTCGGCCTCGGCGGTTACGACAACCGGTCCGCCGCCGACCGCGGAAGGTGAGAGGTATGACGTCGCAGCACTTCCCGCACCTGTTCTCGCCCTTGCGCATCGGAACCGCGACGCTCGCCCGCCGCGAGCTACTTCGCGGAGCGCTTGGCGGTGGTCGACGCGACCCGGTGCCGGTCGACGGTGATGGCGTCGATGAAGTCGTCGCACACCGCCCGCATCCGGGTCGGTGTCATGAGGGTGGAGCCGGTGAGCACCTGGATGGCGAGGCCGTCGAGAAGACCGAGGAGCATGTCGGTGGCGGCCCCGGGATCGTTCACCCGGAGAGCGCCCTGCGCCACACCGGCCTCGACGGTTTCCCGGACCACCCCGCGCCATTCCCCGTAGACGGTGTCGTTCAGCTCCTGCAATTCGACGTTGCCGAGGGCGGACGCCCACAGTTCCACCCACACTCGCCAGGCCGTGATCGTTTCCGGCCCGGCGGGAAGGTAGGACTCCACCAGCCGGTGGAGTCGCACGAGCGGGACGTCGCTCTTCTCCATGATCCATCGGCGCCGTTCCAGCGAGTGCTCGAAGTTGAACTGGAACGCTGCATGCAGCAGCGCATCCTTGGACTCGAAGTAGTAGTGGATCGTCCCGTTGCTCACCCCGGCCCGTGCCGCGACGTCGGCGATCCGGACCGCGCGGAAGCCGAGTTCGGCGATGGCCTCACACGTCGCCTGCAGGATCTGTTCTCGACGTTCCGCTTCAACGCTGGGGCGTGGCATCGCGCTCTCAACTCCTTGGATGTGACGGCTCGTCTACAGAAACCGTAGTCGAGGGTGCGGCCGAACCAGCGTAGCCGTCACATCTGCTGCGTTGCCCTGCTGTTCTCCCGGATGTGCAGGAGGGTCGGGCGATCGGCGTCGAACGCCGCGGTGATCGCCTCCGTCAGCTCTGCCGGCGACTCCACGGCTCGCCCGTGACAACCCATCGCCCGCGCCACGGCGGGGAAGTCGATGCCGCCGAGCGTCACGGAGTGGACGGTGTCGCCGCGGTCCGCCATCTCGTTGCGGATCTCCCCGTAGCCGCCGTTGTCGACGACGACGATCGGCAGTGGCAATCGGAGCTGCGCGGCGGTCGCGAGCTCGGGCAGCGTGAACATCACCCCGCCGTCGCCGAGGATCGCCAGCACCCGCGCGTCCGGGTCGGCGACGGAGGCGCCGACGGCCGCGGGCAGACCGTATCCCAGCGTCCCCTGTCCGGTCGGGTAGAGGAACCCGCCGGGGCGGTGCACCGTGAGGTTCGACAGCGCACCGTAGTAGCAGGCCATGGTGCTGTCACCGGCGATCACCGTGGATTCGTCGACGACGGGTGCGATCGCGGCCATCATGTCCAGCCACGGAGCTCCTTCGGCCGCGGCGTCGGCGCGCAGATCGCGACGGAGTCCGGCGGCCCGCTCGTGGGCATCGGGATCCTCGCGCATCTTCGCGACGTCGAGTAGCTGCGACACGGTCGCGGCGGCATCCCCGAGCAGGCGAATCGCGGGATCCGCGTTCGTGGTCATCGAGGTCGGGTCGACGTCGATGCGAATCAGCTTGCGGTCCAGATCGACCGGGCCGAACCAGAAATCGGAGGGCGCGAACTCCGTGCCGATCGCGACGACGCAGTCGGCGGACTCGAGCGCCGCACGCACGGACGGGTGGTGGACCCCGGCCCCGACCGACAGCGGATGGTCCTCGTCGAGAACGCCCTTGCCGTTGGTCGTCGTGAGGACCGGCGCAGACAGACGTTCGGCGAGCGCACGGACCTGCGAAGCGGCCGACCGGGCACCGCCGCCGACGATCAGCACGGGTGCCGTCGAATCGGCGAGGAACCGGGCGGCCTCGGTGACCGCCTGCAACGGCGCGGCGAGCGGAGCCGCCTCGATCGGCGCCGTGATCACCGCGTCCCCTTCCGCGTCGAGGATGTCCACGGGAATCTCGATGTGCACCGGTCGCGGTCTGCCCGAGTTCATGGCGGCGAAGGCGTAGGCGATCGCCCGGGGAATCTCGGCGACGCTCGTCACCCGGTGGCTGTACGCGACGATCGCCTCGAGCGCGGCCTGCTGATTCTTCACCTCGTGCAGGTAGCCGTTTCCGCGGCCGGGGTGGGTGAGTGGCAGGGCCGGCGAGAGGAACAGAACGGGGACCGAGTCCGACCACGCCTGCGCCGCCGCGGCGGCCGCGTTGAGGATGGCGGGACCGGTGGTGGTCAGGCAGACGCCCGGTTTGCCTGTCACCCGGGCATAAGCGTCCGCGGCGTAGCCGGCGCCCTGCTCGTGCCGGGTGAGGACGGAGCGGATCGGCGAATCGGTCAAGGCGGCGTAGACGGGCAGGTTGTGGGTGCCGGGTATTCCGAAGATCGTGTCGACTCCGTGTGCGGCGAGGGCCGCGACGAGTGCCTGGCCGCCGTTCTGGCTTGTCATCAATGCCCTCCCAGTGGGCTGTGCGGTATTCGTGGTCGGATGCCGAACGGGTGTGGGGCGGAGCAGTGCCCTGCCCCACACCCGCGCCTGTCAGTCCAGGTTTCGGGAAATGACGAGCTTCATGATGTCGGACGTGCCTTCCTCGATCTCCTCCAGTTTGACGTCGCGCATCCACTGCTCGACGGGGTACTCGCGGGAATACCCCCACCCGCCGAGCGTCTGCACGGCCGCGTGGGTGACGAACATGGCGGTCTCGGACGCGGTCAACTTGGCCATGGCGGCAATGCCGCGAGCGTTCCCGCCGCTGTCTATGATGCGGGCGGCGTGGTGGACGAGCAGCCGGGCCGATTCGATCCTCGTCGCCATGTCGGCGAGCCGGAATGCGACCGCCTGATGTTCGATGATCGGCACGCCGAACTGCTTCCGCGACTTGGCGTAGTCGAGGGCGTACTCGTAGGCGGCGCGGGCGGCGCCGACCGCGGCCGCCCCGAGCACCACACGGGAGATGTCGAACGTGCCCATCAGCCCGTAGAAGCCCTGGCCTTCCGCGCCGAGACGATTCTCCTCGGGGACGAACACGTTGTCGAAGAAGATCTCACGGCACACGATGGCGCGCTGTCCCATCTTCTTCATCGGCTCACCGAACGTCATTCCCTCGGCGCCCTTCTCGATCAGGAACGCCGACACGCCACCGGACCGCTGCGTGCGGTCGGTCTTCGCGAACACGACGTAGAACTGGGCGGCGCCGGCGTTGGAGATCCACGCCTTCTGCCCGTTGATCCGGTAGCCGCCGTCGACGCATGCGGCCGTCGTGACGATCGACGCCGCGTCCGAGCCGGATCCCGGTTCGGTGGTGGCCAGTGAGGTCATCGGCGCGTTCGGTCCGGTGAGCGGTCCGAGCCACTGCTTCTTCTGTTCCTGCGTGCCGAGCACCATGATCGGGTCGGAGAAGAAGCCGTTGGAGCACACGAGGTTTCCGATGCCGGGGTCGCCCCAGCAGAGCTCCTCCTGCACCAGGCACTGGGTGAACACGTCGCCCATGCCGCCTCCGCCGAACTCCTCGGGGATCATGAAGTCGGTGATGCCCACCGCGGCTGCCTTGGCGAAGATGTCGACCGGGGTGACGACATCCGCCTCGTCGACCTCCCGTCCGCGGGGCCGGATCTCCTTCTGGGCGAAGTCACGGCACAGCTCGATGATCTGCTTCTGCTCGTCGGTCAGGGGCCAGGCAGGGATGTTGGTGGTGGTCATATCCAGATTCCTTCGCTTCCAATACGGTTGTGTCGGTGGGACTGTGGAGTGGGGTGCGGCGGGTCAGCGCTGCACGGACGTCAGCTCGGTGAACTCCTCGACGCCCGCCCGGCCGAGCTCCCGGCCGAGCCCGGAGGATTTCCAGCCGCCGAACGGTGCCTCGGGGTTGAACGCGGCGCCGTTGATGTCGACCTGACCGGTGTCCATCCGGGCCGCGACGCCGAGCGCCCGCTCCGGGTCGGCCGACCACACGGCCCCGCCGAGCCCGTACTCGCTGTCGTTGGCGAGCCGGACCGCGTCCTCGTCGCCGTCGTGCGGGAGGACGACCAGCACCGGTCCGAAGACCTCCTCACGCACGATCGGGTCGTGCGGTCCGACATCGGCGATCACGGTCGGTCGCAGGTAGTGGCCGCGCCCGAGGCCTGCCGGACGACCCGTGCCGCCCGCTGCCAGTCGGGCGCCGCCGGCGATCGCGGCGTCGACGGTCTCGGCGATCGATCGTCGCTGCGCGGCGGAGATCACCGGGCCGAGTTGCGTTGCGCGGTCCCGGGGATCGCCCACTCGCAGTGTGTCGGCGTGATCGGCGGCGAGCGCGACGGACTCCTCGTACCAGTCGCGCGGCACGAGGAGCCGGGTCCACGCGCTGCACGTCTGACCGGAATTGAGCATCGCGGCGTCGACGGTCGCGGTGACCGCCCCCGCCAGAGGGGCATCGTCCAGCACCACGCTCGCCGACTTGCCGCCGAGTTCGAGACACGCGCGCTTCAGCGACTCCGCGGCCGCGTGGGCGACGCCCCGGCCCACTGCGGTGGAACCGGTGAAGGACACCACGTCGACGCCGGGATGTCCGGCGAGTGCCGCCCCGACCGTTCGACCGCTGCCGGGCACCACGTTCAGGACGCCCGGGGGAAGTCCTGCGGCGAGGGCGGCATCGGCGAACAGGTAGGTGGACAGCGGCGTCAGCTCGGCGGGCTTCACCACCGTGGTGCATCCCGCCGCGAGAGCAGCCCCCACCTTGGCCGCGAGCTGGTAGAAGGGGTAGTTCCACGGCGTGATGCAGGCGACGACCCCCGCGGGTCGCCGTAGCAGCAGCGAATGACCCAGCTGTTCCCGGAAGGGAAGGTCGCGGGCCAGCCGGGCATACGACTCGAGGATCTCGATGCCGAGGTCGATGTGTGCGTCCTCGGCCACGGTGACCGGGGCTCCCACCTCCGCGACCGTGGTGTCGACGAGCAGTTGCCTCCTGGCCCGCAGCTCGGCGCAGAGGTTCTCGAGGGTCGCGGCTCGGAGCTCGGGAGTACTTGCACCCCAGGTGGTTCCGGCGGAGCGTGCCGCCGCGACCGCCGCCTCGACGTGGGTAAGGCCGGCCGAGGCGGACCTGCCGATCACGGCTTCGGTGGCCGGGTCGTGCACGTCCGTGCCGTCCGGGACGGGAATCCAGTCGCCGCCGACGAGGATCGAATCGCGGTCCCACGCGGTGTGCATCGTGGTGGTCATCGCGCCGCCGCTCGCGAATCCGTGTACACGGACTTGCCGAGCCACTGGCCGCCGTCCGTGACGAGGACCTCCCCGGTGACGTATCCGGACCGGTCGCTCAGTAGGAAGGCGGCGGATTCCGCGACCTCTTCCGGCGTCGTGAAGCGGGCCGCGGGAACGCTGGACAGCACCCGGGCGCGATCCTGTTCGGTGGGCCACAGGGCGGCACCGGCACCTTCGGTCTCGGTCGGACCGGGTGCGATGCAGTTGATCCGGACACCGCGACCACCCCATTCCACGGCCAGGGTGCGCGTCATCGCGACGACCCCCGCCTTGGCCGCGGCGCTGTGCACGGTGCCGGGATGACCGTGCCAGGCGTAGCTGGCGATGGTGTTGAGGACGGTGCCGCGGCCGGCGGCGAGCATGTGGCGGCCGGCCGCGCGGGTGCAGTAGAAGGTGCCGTTGAGAACGATGTCCACGACGGCCCTCCACCCGCCCGGCGAGAGATCCTCGCTGGGCACCACGAAGTTGCCGGCGGCATTGTTGACGAGCGCGTCGAGGCGTCCGTGGCGATCGGCCACCCCGTCGATCGCGACGTCCACGGCGTCGGCGTCCCGGACGTCGCAGACCACCGCTTCGGCCTTCCCTCCGGCGCGTTCGGCCAACCGGACGGTGTCCTCCAGCGCGTTCTGTCTGCGACCGAGGACGACGACGGTTCCGCCCGCTGCCGCCCACCGCACCGCGACGGCGCGTCCGATACCGGATCCGCCACCCGTCATGACGGCGACGCGGTCCTGGAACTCGTCGGTCGTGTCCGGGACGAGGGCGGGGGAGTGGGTCTGGGTCATCGCATTCTTCTCCTTGCAGTCGAGGGGTGCGGTCTCACGGGGCGGGGGACGGATCGGCGGCCACGACGAGCGCGTCGACCGTGAGCGCTCCGCCCGGGGCGACACGGACGGGGTTCAGTTCGACCTCGGCGATGTCGGGCCGTTCCGAGATCAACCGGGACACGGCGGTGATCACCTCGACGAGGCCGTCGACGGACACGGCGGGGCGTCCCCGCCACCCGCGGAGAAGCGGCATGCAGCGCAGGCGTTCGAGCATCGCGAGGGCAGCGCCGGGGTCGACGGGCGCGGCTTCGAGGGTGATGTCCTGGAGTACCTCGGTTTCGGTGCCACCGGCCCCCACCACGATCACGGGACCGAGGTCGGGATCGCGGCGTCCGCCGACGAGGATCTCCACGACGTCCTGCCGGGTGTCCTGCTCCTCCAGCACATATTCGCCGTCGCCGAGCCGGGCGTGCATGTCGTGGAAGGTGCGCAGCAACCGTTCGGGGCCGTCGATGCCGACCACGACCCCGCCCGATTCACTCTTGTGCTCGAGCCAGCTCGCCTTCAGGACGAAGGGTGCCCGTAGACGACCCGCCAGTTCGCTTGCCTCCTCGGCGGTGCGTACGACTCCGCCCTCGGGGAAGGTGACGCCCAGTGCGGTGAGAAGCTCACGCGCAGGCCAGTATCCGGTCCCGAGACGGCCATGCGGAACAGGTTCGGAGGGAGGGGCGTTCGATGGGCGCGGCGGGCGCAGACGGGACAGCCCGGACAGCGCGCGGACGGCGGAATCGATCGTGTCGTACACGGGAACGCCGTGCTGCCACAACGCCTGTGCGGTACTCGATTCCGGAGCCATGGTGTGGACCACGACGGGTTTGCCGGTCTCGGCGGACATCCGTCCGATCCGTTCGGCCACGGCTGCTTCACGCTCGGCGAGGGAGGGGGCGTCCCGTGCGTAGCATCCGAAGTATCCGGTCAGCACCACCGCGTCCGACTCGTCGGCGCGGAGAAGTTCTTCGACGACGCTTGCATAGCTTCCCAGATCCTGCTCCCCGGCCCCGGCGAGGTCGACGGGGTTGCTGCTCGCGGCACCCGGCGGAAGCTGCGCGGCAACGGTTTCGGTGAGGGTCGGCGAGAGGTCGGGAACGGTGAGTGCGCTCGCGCTCGTCACGTCCGCGGCGATCGCGCACTGACCGCCGCTGTCGCCCACGATGGCGACACGGTTGCCTGCGGGAACGGTGGTGGAGAGGAAGGCGCGGGCCACGGTGATCAACTCGTCCGGGGTGTGCACCCGGAGCACGCCGGCGGCGCGGCAGGCGGCGTCCACGACATCGGTGGCGGACGTGAGCGACCCGGTGTGGGAACGGGCGAGGCGAGTGCTCGCCGCGCTGGCGCCCACTGTCAGCAGTAGCGTCGGCCGTCCGGTGTCCCGGAGGGCGCGCAGGGTCCGGAACAGTGATTCACCGTCGCTGAAGCTTTCGAGGTACAGGGCGATCACCCGGGTCGGATCGTGGTTGCCGAGGTCGGCGAGCAGTTCGGCGGCGGTGACGTCGGACTGGTTGCCGATCGAGACGAACCGGGAGACCCCCACTCCGTGCCGGGCGCCGAGTGTCGCGAGTTCGGAGCCGAGTTGCCCGCTCTGCGACACGATGGCGAGCGGACCGGGAGTGAACCGCCCCCACGCCAGCGAGAGGTCGGTGGCGCTGTCGTAGATGCCGAGGCTGTTGGTGCCGACGAGTCGTGCTCCGGCACTGCGGATCCGGGCCGCGAGATCGGCTTCGGCGGGAATACCGGATGTGATGCCGAGGAATCCGCGAACGCCGAGTGCGAGTGCCTCGTCCACCACGTCCGAGACGAACGGCGCGGGCACGCACAATGCGACGAGGTCCGGGACCTCGGGGAGTGCGGACAGGCTGGGATGGCATCGGTGGCCGAGGAGGGTGTCGGTTCTCCTGTTGACCAGATGGACCCGGCGGCGATGCGTGCCGGTGAGGGCGCCGCTCGCCAGCCAGTAGCCCCACTTCGCGGGGTCTGCGGAGGCGCCGACGACGGCTACGGCCGCGGGGTCGGAGAACACGCTCAGTTGTGCGACGGACTCGGCCACCACAGTGGTCATAGGGGACTCTCCTCGATCTCGCGTCGATCGGAAAATAGATAACTGGCGCATCAGTCAATTTAGATTGTGGCGGCACTCACGGTGGCTGTCAACCCGGTCCTCGGTGCCGGCTCACCCTTGACATCGGGTGTGATCGCCCTCACGATGATTCATAACTGGCCCACCAGCCAACTATTCGACAGACTGTGTCCTGCCATCCGCGAGGAGTGTTCATGAAGACTGTGCACGATGGATCGACCACGGAGGACGCGATGACGTCCTCGGCGGGAATCGCCGGCGCCGAGGACGGTCAACTGCCGCGCGGAATCCTCCCGACCTGGGCGGTGTTCGGTGTGTCGCTCGGCATCCTGGCGCCCGCGTCCACGCTGGCCCTCGCGATCGGCGTCGTCGTCACGATTGCCGGAAACCTCAGCTGGATCACGTGGGCGGTGACCTCGGTTCTGGTCCTCGGATTCGCCGGCGGCATCGGATGGCTGGCCAAGCGCTTCACCACCACCGGCGGAACGTACGGACTCGCGGCGCGGTGCGCTGACGGTCCCGCCCCCGAGCCCGGACGAACGGGACGCTCGTTGCGTCAGATCGAACGAGCGTCCCGTTCGTCGGCATCGCGTGCCGCCAGCGCGGGCGCGACGAACTGCTCGAGCATCGCGCGTTCGTCGGCGTCGTCGACGCCCGGGACGGTGAGCAGGGAGACGATGATGCGGACGAGCCACCGCGCCCTGCGGGACGACTCCTCGCCGGTGAACCCTGCCCGCCCCAGGAAGGCGGCGCCCAGCGACTCGATGACCTCCGACGAATGGGCGATCTGTGCCGCCAGCCCGGAGTCGCCGAGCTGGAACCAGGCGGCCAGCGTCGGGTCGGCGCGCACCAGCCGGATCGCCGTCAGCATCGCGTCGACGATCACGCCCTTCGGACCACCCGTTCCGGACACCTCTTCCGCGACCAGCGCGCCGATGCGCCGGGCCTCGCGGTGGACGAACGCCAGCTGCAACGCCTGCCTGCTGTCGAAATACCGGTACAGCGTGGCGCGCGAACAGCCGGCCGCCCGGGCGACGTCCGCCATGCCGACCGCGGCGATGCCGTTCTCGACGTACAGCCGTGCGGCGACGTCGAGGATTCGCTCGGCGGCGACGCGGGGGCGTTCGTCGCGCATCCAGTCGGCGTTCATGCCTCACGTGCCCGGAACGGGACGCTCGTCGGCCGGCGCACGTAATTTCCCTCGGCGTAGACGACGGCGTCGATATCGACCGTGAAGTCGGGGCACCGGGCCAGCAGTTCCTCCAGCGCGATGCGGGCCTGCATGCGGGCCGCGGCCGCACCGAGACAGTGGTGAGCGCCGTGACTGAAGGTGAGGATCTGCTTCGGCCCGCGACGCACATCCAGGTCCTCGGCGTCGGGTCCGAACCGGCGGGGGTCGCGGTTCGCGGAACCGTACAGCAGGAACACCTTCCGGCCCGCGGGAACGACGGTGCCCGCGATCTCGACATCCCGGGTCGTGGTGCGTGCGAGGCCCTGCACGGGCGACGTGAGTCGCAGCAATTCCTCGACGGCGTCGCCGATCAACTCCGGCTGGTCGATCAGCTCCCGCCGCTGCTCCCGGTGGTGCGTGAGCAACTGGACTGCGCCACCGAGCATCCCGGTGGTGGTGTCGTTGCCGCCGGTGACCATCGTGAACGCGAACCCGAGGATCGAGAGGAGTCCGGCGACATCGCCGTCGGCACCCATCCCGCTCGCGACGAGGTGCGAGACGGTGTCGTCTCCCGGATCGGTGCGGCGCCGCTCGATCAGGGTGGTGAAGTAGCCCATCAGATCGGTGACGGCCCCCGACGCCTGCAGTGTGTCGCCCTGCGCGTTCGCCGCGACGATGGCTTCGGTCCAGCCGTCGAACTGCGCCCGGTCCGCCTCGGGGACACCGAGGTAGTGGGCGACGACCATGCTCGGCAGCGGTTTGAACAATTCCTTCACGACGTCGCCCTCGCCCGCTTCGCGCAGCCGGTCGAGGCGCTCCACCACGAACGCCCGGACGTCCGGCTCGACGGCGGTGACCTGCCGCGGGGTGAACCCCTTCGACACGAGACGCCGGAACGCGGTGTGGTCGGGCGGGTCGAGCATCACCAGTGGCGGATTGTCCTGCAGCCCGATCTTCTCCAGCTCGCCGTACGTCGTGGTGAGGCCGGCGGCGGAGGAGAACGTCTCGGCGTCCCGGGCCGCCGCGTAGACGTCGGCGTGCCGGGACAGCACCCAGTAGTCGTTGTCGGGTGCGTCGGCAGGAACGACGTGGTGGACGGGATCGTGGTCGCGCAGGTCGGCGTACATCTGCCACGGGGCACGCCACGATTGTCCGGACCTCGGTACGAATGAGACGCTCGACACATGTGCGGTCATGTATCGATGGTGAGACACAATGGCAGAAGTGTCAATGGCGCGACCTCGGGCGCGCTAACCGAACAGGGCGAACGCCACGACGGCGAGGACCAGGACGAGTACCGGAGTGAGGATGAGCAGCAGCCCGAGCAGCCCGGGATTCTTCACCGGCCGATGGTCGATGGCGCCCCTGCTGAAACTACTGAATGGCGACGCGTAATACACCGGGGGAGCCGGGTGGTACCGGTTGTCGACGGTGATCTGCGCCTTGCCCTGCTCCCAGATCCACGGGACCGCGATCTCGATGTGGTGCACACCGGCAGGCGCCGGAATGACGTTGTGGCCCCACCGAAGCGGCACGGGATAACCGTTGATGCGGGCATTGGGCGTCACCAGCATCGGGCCCATCGGCGGCTTCTTCGCGTCGATGACGAGCGCGGTGGGTGAGGAGGCGGGCTGCATGAGGGGCGAGGGTATCACCCGGCCGCAGCCCGAGAAGTGCGGCCTACTGGCCCGCGGCGATCCGGGCCTTCTCGAGGGCCGCGAGAGTGCGGAGCACGGTGGCACGCTGCTTCTCGAGGTCACTGATCCGGGCCCGCGCGGCGAGGCCGGCCGGTTCGCCGATGAGGTTCATCTGAGCGTCGATGGCAGAGAGCTGATCGAGCAGACCCGTGACCCGGCTTTCCAGCGCCGCGACGTCGACGGCGTCGGTCCGCACCGGCGCGACCGGCGGCGTGGCCGACGTGCGGGACGCGCTCGGACGGCTCGAGGCGGTCGCGGTCGACGTTCCCGAATGCGCGGTGCTGCGCGGCTCCGACACCACGCTCGCCGCGCGGGGGCGCAGGGCCTTGCGGACCGCCGCCGGGTCGGGGAGTTCCGCAAGCTTCATCTCGTTGAGGTCGCGGCGGGCATCGCGGGCGTTGACCCGGTGCTCACGCTCTTCGTCGTCGTCGGACTGCAGCGTGCCACCGAGGGGACGCAGGCCGTACATGCCGAGGAAGCGGCGGGCCTCGTCGATGACCGATTCCTTCTCGCGGCAAGTGCCACAGCGAGGTTCGTTACGGAACATCTCCACGGCGTTGTCGTCTCCGCACCACACGCACGCTCCCGGCGACCAACGCCGGACGTTTCGAATTGCAGCGATATCGATAGGGCCGGAGAGAGTCTGCGCGTCGATCACGACGAGCCACAGTAGGGGAATTCGGGCGTGCGGGTCACATCGCCGTAAGTACGACCTGCGGTTCTGCGGCCGAGCGTGACGAAGATCATGCCGGGGCGCCCCGAAGGGCTCCGCAAACGCTGTGTGCCACACATACTTTCCCGACCGGTAAGTTTCATTCCCCGGCACCGATGACGGTGGTCAGCCACTCGACGAGCGGTCGCATCGAACGCCACGCGGTGCGCACTTCGTCAGCGGCGCGGGGAGTTTCGATCCAGTCGGGGGAGAGGTACGTCCGGCTGGCGGTGAGCGATTTGTGACGCATCAGGTCGAGTCGGGGGTGATCCTCGGCGACGCCGCGCGGCCGGGTCTTGAGAACGTCGCCGCCGATCTCGAAATCCGCCGACCGCACCTTCTTCACGAGCTTGACGAGTTCACGGCCCCTGCGGTCGTCGTCGACGGCGTCCCGGAAGCGGCCGACCTGGACCGGGGTGTGCGAGTAGAAGCCGCCCGCGACGAACAGCCCGGCCGCGTCGATCTGCACGTAGTAACCGACACCCGGGCGCGTCTCGACGAACCCGCCCTGGTGGGTCTTGTACGGTGTCTTGTCCTTCGAGAACCGCACGTCGCGGTAGGGGCGAAACACCTTGCCCGCGCCGAATTCCGGTTCGAGCTCCGCGAGCAGTGCGGTCATGGGCGCGCGCACCGAGTCGTCGTAGACGGACTTGTGCGCGGTCCAGAAGCTTTTGCTGTTGTCTGCCTCGAGGTCCTCGTAGAAGTCGAGAGCAGCGGTGGGGATCCCGGTGAACACACGGGCAAGGCTACGCTTGTGCGCCTTTCTGGTAGCTGGAGCGACCAGAAAGGCGCACGGGCGCGAAGCGCCTAGGCGTTGCCGTTGAACAGCGACGTGACCGAGCCGTTCTCGAAAACTTCCTTGATGGTGCGCGCGAGCAGCGGCGCGATGGACAGCACCGTGAGAGTCGAGAACTTCTTCGACTCGTCGATCGGGAGCGTGTTGGTGACGATGACTTCGCGCGCACCACACGCGGCGAGGCGCTCGGCCGCCGGATCGGACAGGACACCGTGGGTGGCGGCGATGATCACGTCGCCCGCACCGGCCTCCTTGAGGATCTTCACGGCGCCGGCGATGGTTCCACCGGTGTCGATCATGTCGTCGATCAGGATGCAGGTGCGGCCTTCGACGTCACCCACGACGCGGTTCGACTTCACCTGGTTGGGAACCAGCGGATCGCGCGTCTTGTGGATGAACGCCAGCGGCGCGCCGCCGAGGGTGTCGGCCCACTTCTCGGCGACCCGGACACGACCCGAGTCGGGCGAGACGACGGCGATGTTCTCGGTGCCGTAATTGCCGCGAATGTACTCGGCGAGCTGCCCCTGGGCGTGCATGTGATCGACGGGGCCGTCGAAGAAGCCCTGGATCTGATCGGTGTGCAGGTCGACCGTGATGATGCGGTCGGCGCCGGCCGTCTTCAGGAGGTCGGCGATCAGGCGAGCCGAGATGGGCTCACGACCACGGTGCTTCTTGTCCTGGCGGGCGTACGGGTAGAACGGCAGGATCGCGGTGATGCGCTTGGCCGATCCGCGCTTGAGTGCGTCGATCATGATCAGCTGTTCCATAACCCACGTGTTCAGCGGGGCCGGGTGGCTCTGCAGCACGAAGGCGTCGGAGCCGCGGACCGATTCCTCGAAACGGACGAAGATCTCGCCGTTCGCGAAGTCACGGGCAGTCTGCGGGGTGACCCGCACGTCGAGTTCCTTCGCCACCTGCTCGGCCAGCTCCGGATGCGCGCGACCAGAAAACAGCATCAGGTTCTTCTGGTTGTCGATCCAATTCGCGGTCACTGCTCTATGCCATCCTTTAAATCTTGCTTCTCGGTTTCGTGCAGATCTGAACTGTGGTGCGGTCCCGCGGCGGACGCCGCCTCGGCGGCGGGCGTACCGGGCCGATTCCGCTGCACCCAGCCGTCAATATTGCGCTGCTTCCCGCCGGAGACCGCGAGTGCCCCCGGTGGTACATCGAAACGCAGCACCGTGCCGGCGCCGGTGTAAGCACCGTCACCGACCTGTACCGGAGCGACGAACATGGTGTCCGACCCGGTCCGGACGTGCGACCCCACCACCGTACGGCTCTTGGCGACGCCGTCGTAATTGACGAACACGCTCGACGCACCGATGTTGCTGTATTCGCCGATCGTGGCGTCGCCCACGTATGTCAGGTGAGGAACTTTGGAGTGCGCCCCGATGTCGGCGTTCTTCGTCTCGACGAAAGCGCCGAGCTTGCCGGACGCACCGAGGACGGTGCCGGGCCGCAGGTAGGAGAACGGGCCGACGGTGGCGCCTGCGCCGATGGTCGATTCCGAGCCGTGGGTCCGCACGACGCTGGCTCCGTCTCCCACCGACACGTCGGTGAGGGTGGTGTCGGGACCGATCACGGCGTCCTCGCCCACGGTGGTGGTGCCGAGCAGCTGCACGCCCGGATGGATCGTGACGTCGCGACCGAGCGTCACACCGACGTCGATCCACGTGGTCGACGGATCGACGACGGTGACGCCGGCCCGCATCCAGTTCTCGACGGTGCGGCGGTTGAGCTCGGCGGCCAGCCTCGACAGCTGGACGCGGTCGTTGGCTCCCGCGACCTTCGCCGAGTCCGACAGGTGGGCGGCGAAGACGGGGGCGCCCGACGCGCGGGCGATCTTGACGACGTCGGTCAGGTACAGCTCGCCTTGCGCGTTGTTCGCGTTGAGCTGCCCGAGCGCGGTACGCAGGAATTCGGCGTCGAACGCGTACACACCCGCGTTGACCTCGGTGATGGCCGCCTGTTCCTCGGTGGCATCGGCCTCTTCCACGATTTCGGCGATCTCGCCGTCGTGGGGTAGCCGGACGATGCGTCCATAGCCGGTCGGCTCGGGAGCGGTGAACGTCAGCACCGTCACAGCCGCGGGGGTGGGTTCGCTGCGATGCTCGTCGACGAGAGCGTGCAGGGTGTGGCCGTCGAGCAGCGGGACGTCGGCGGCCGTGACCAGCACGGTGCCGCGGAAATCCGCGGGCAGAGCCGACAGGCCGCATTCCACCGCGTGCCCGGTGCCGTTCTGTTCTTCCTGCACGGCGACCGTGATCGGCCGACCCAGCTCGGTCTCGAGGGCGCCGACGGCGGCGCCGACCCGTTCCTTGTCGTGACCGACGACAGTCACGAGGTGCGCGGGATCGACCTCGGCGGCTGCGTGCAGAGAATGCGCCAGCATCGTGCGTCCGCCCAGGGTGTGCAGCACCTTGGGGGTCTTCGACCGCATCCGAGTTCCCGCGCCGGCGGCGAGGACGACCACGGCGGTCTGCACTGGCATGAAGCTCCCTCTGGGTCGTTCTGCTCTTGCTGTTCTCGACAGCTCCACCTGCAAGAATTCGCTCTGCAGGCTTCTGCTCCGCCGCCAGGACTCGAACCTGAACTATCTGAACCAAAATCAGAGGTGCTGCCATTACACTACGGCGGATTGCCACACACACGGGGTGTCACGCCCGTTTGCGCGAGAGAATCCTCGCATGCCGACCCGCCGCCCGTCGAACCGCTGCCGAAATTTGTCTCGGACGCCCCGATAGAGTGGGTGCTACCTGCAGTGTTTCCGCGCTGCCCGCGGCGCTTCGTCGGCGCGAGTGTCAGGAAAGGATGGTGCCCCGGTGCCCCGACCCACGGACGTGGACGCGACCCCCGAGCGGGCCGTGCGTACCCGGATGACCGGAACGCAACGCCGGGAGCAGCTGATCGAGATCGGTCGTGCCCTGTTCGCCGAGCGCGGCTACGAGGCCACGTCCATCGAGGAGATCGCACAGCGGGCGCACGTCTCCAAGCCGGTCGTCTACGAGCACTTCGGCGGCAAGGAGGGCCTCTACGCCGTGGTCGTGGACCGGGAGATGTCGCGGCTGCTGGAGATGGTGACGTCGTCGCTGAAGCAGAACCGCTCCCGGATCCGGGTCGAACGGGTGGCGCTGGCGCTGCTGACCTACGTGGAGGAGCACACCGACGGATTCCGCATCCTCGTCCGTGACTCGCCGGTGGCGGCGCCGGACGGAACGTATTCGAGCCTGCTGAACGAGGCCATCGGCCAGGTCGGGCACATCCTCGCCGGCGATTTCTCGCGCCGTGGGTTCAACCCGGATCTGGCGTCGCTCTACGCCCAGGCGCTGGTCGGGATGGTGTCCACCACCGCGACGTGGTGGCTGGACGAGCGGACGCCGCCGAAGGAGGTCGTCGCCGCGCACCTGGTCAACCTGTGCTGGAACGGGCTGACCAATCTCGAGGCCGATCCGCAGCTGGGTGCCGATCTGCCGCGCTCGACTCCGCTGTGAACGTGTTCTCGTTTTCCGACTCGCGGTTCAACTTCCGGAGGGCTGAGCCTGTCAAGTGCTAGGGTTCGCTGGAGTTTGCGCCCCGTCGGGGGGGTTGTTCGGGAGGCAGTCGATGGCGAGACAGGTTCGAGCAGAGGTAACTCGGGCTTCGGTCCTCATGGCGGCGGCCGACGTGTTCTTGCGGCTGGGCTATGCGAACGCGGGTCTCAACGAGATCATCGAGCAGTCGGGCGTGACCAAGGGTGCGCTGTACTTCCACTTCAGTTCCAAGGAAGACCTCGCCCGCGGCGTCATCGACGAGGGGCAGATCCGTCTCACCGCCGGGATGACGTCCGTCAGTGACGGGCCGACGCCGGCCCTGGAGGCGCTCATCGCCCTGTCCTACGTGGCGATCGAGGCCGCGAGTTCCGATCCGATCGTCGCGGCGATGTTGCGACTGCAGCACGAGATCGGCGACTACCAGGGGACGCACGGCAACGTCGTGGCCTCGTGGCAGCAGGGTTTCGAACGACTCGTCACCCGCGCAGTCGAGGAGGGCGACATCCTCGCCGACGACGACGTCTCCACCGAAACGCTGTCCACCTTCCTGCTGGGGTCGCTGCTGGGGGCCCATGTCGTCGCGACCGCGACGGGCGCCTTCGACGACCTTCCGCGTCGCATGGAGCGGGTGTGGTACTTCATCCTTCCCGGTCTGGTCGAGCCGTCGAAGCTCGTGTACTTCCGGCAGTTCGCCTCGCGGCGCTTGTTGCGCTGAGCCGACCTTCTCGCAGCAACCGGGGTGTCGGATCACGCCGGCGAGCGGGAGGGGTGCCGACTGCCGACCTCGCAAGCGTGCTCGACGCGCTTATGTGTAATCGATCCGGCGCGGCGCGGCGCGTGCCCGGAGTGCCGGCGCCACCGGTCGTCCACTGAGATAGCCTGCAGTGCTTCCCGACTCGATGGCGTGTCGGTAGACCTCGAGCGCCGCCGACACCGCATCGACCGTGTGGTCGATATCGGATTCCGTGTGTGCTGCCGAAGTCACGAATGACTGGGCCAGCACGCCGCGGGAGAGGATCTCCTGAAGGAAGAGTGTTCGGTATTCCTGCGACTGCTGCAGATCGGGGCCGCGCGTGACGAACAGCAGACAGGACGGGCGTCCGATCACCTGAACATATCCCTTCAGTTCGAGGTTCTCGGCGGCAGCATTGACACCGTCTGCGAGTGCTCGTCCCGCCTCCTCCATCCGGCCGATGGGATCCTCGTCGGCGTACGCGCGGACCACGGCGCGAAACGCGGCCAACGCGCCGGTCTCGGGTCCATGCGTGGTCGACAGTAGGAAGACTCGCTTCTCGCCGGTCCGGATTCCGCCGAGTTCCATGTATTCACGTCGACCTGCCAGCGCGGCGATGGGGAAGCCGTTACCCATCGCCTTTCCCCAACACGAGAGGTCCGGCTGCACGCCGTACACGGATTGTGCGCCGCGTTGCGACCACCGGAAGCCGGTGATCATCTCATCGAAAATCAACAGACTGCCGTGCTTGTCACACAGCCGGCGAACACCCTCGAGGAATCCGGGCGCGGGCTCGGCGGTGGCGGTAGCCGCCTCGAGGACCACGCCCGCCACGCTGTGAGCGGTCAGAACCCGCTCCAGTGAGTCGAGGTTGTTGTACTCGAACCGGACAATCCGCTGCGCGTGTTCGGCTGGGATCCCGGCATTCATGGGAGTACAGGCGATGAACCAGTCGTCGACCGAAAAGAACGGCTGGTGGCAGACCGCCAGCACGTCGCGCCCGGTCGCAGCGCGAGCGAGGCGAACGGCGGCGGTCGTCGTGTCCGACCCGTTCTTGGCGAACTTGACCATGTCGGCTCCGGAAACCAGTTCGAGGAACTCCTCCGCTGCCACGAGTTCGAGGGCGGTCGGGCGGCTGAAGTTCGTACCGTCGGCGATCGTCGAGACGACCGCATCGACCACCGGTCGGTATCCGTGGCCCAGGGTCACGGATCTCAGACCCATGCCATACTCGACGAAACTGTTCCCATCCACGTCCCAGACGTGAGCGCCTGATCCGCCCACGAGGACCGGCGCCATGTATTCCGGGTACTGGTCGGGACCGCGAGCATACGTGTGCGCGCCACCGGGGATCAGTTCGTGAAGTCGCGACTGCATCTCGTTGGAGCGGGTGAAGGTTCTGTGGATCGTCATGTCATCGCTCCGATCGTCCACCTGCCGGGTCGCGGCCGGGTGAGGTCGAGATCCGCTGCGTGCCGTGGTCGGGGGTGGTGCTCGGCGGTGACGCGTAGTGCTCTGATGTCACCGCCCACAGATCGTGGTCACGGCGCTGTCCTCCGACGTCGAGGAAGCTGATCATGGTCGCTTCCCGTTTCATGCCTACCCGCTGCATCAGATGTGCGGCTCGAACGTTGCCCGTGCAGACGGGGGCAGTGATGCGGTGGATTCGCAGCGCGTCGAACGCGTGCTCGAGAAGCAGGCTGGTCGCTGCAGCGCCCACGCCCCTGTGCGCCACTTCAGAGTCGAGCCAGATCCCCATCTCCGCGGTCCGGGAGGGTTGGTCGATCCTCTCGAGGTTGCATTGACCGGCGAACTGCCCGTCGATCTCGATGACGAGGGGAAGCGCGTGCCCGGCCCTGGCTGCGCGTCTCATCAGCAAGCATTCGCGCACCCACATGGTTTCGGTATGGCGCTGTGTCCAGCTCTGGGGCGAGGTGACCCAGAACGGTTCGATCAGCCCTCGGTCACGCAGCCGGATCTCGCTCCAGGCCGAGGCATCGGAGAGGCGAGGTGGACGAAGCACCACCTGTGTTCCGTCGACAGCTGTCGGGCCGAGACGTAGCCGTGAGGAGGAATGCGATCGGCGGAATATGTTGTGGTGGAGATCGATCCGACGGAAGGCTCGAAGATGGTACCGCCCGACGGTCATGAGAACCGCTCTCGATCCGGGCGGAGTGGGCAATGCTCGCTCGCGCCGCACCGAACCCATGTGGCGATCGCGCGGAGGAAGGTCAACGACGTGCTGTGTCGCAAGAGCGTGGACGAATCCACCCGGCGGAGCGAGTTTCGGCGTCATGGCCCAGAGTTCGTGGTCTTCGATCCGACCGCCGACGTCGAGGAAACCGGACATCGTTCCCTCGTGTCGGAATCCCAATCGTTCCGCGCCTCGTGCCGTCGCGACGTTGTCGATGCGGATCGGGGCTGTGACTCGCTGTAGGGCGAGTTCGCCGAAGGCGTGGTCCAGCAGCAGCGCTCCCGCCGCCGTGGCATTTCCCTTGCCCGACGCGTGTGAGTCGAGCCAGATTCCTGCCTCCGCCGTTCGTGAGTACATGTCGATCCGCTCGAGGTTGCATTGACCGGCGAACTGTCCGTCGATCTCGATGACGAGGGGAAGCGCGTGCCCGGCGCGTGCGGCCCGGCGCATCTGTAGACATTCGCGTACCCAGGACACGTCGGTATGACGCTCCGTCCAGTTCAGCTCGGAGGTGACCCAGAACGATTCGATCATCTGCTTGTCGCGCAGCCGGATCTCTCGCCACGACGACGCATCCGACAGTCGGGGCGGGCGCAGTGCCAGACTGTGCCCGGCGACGATGAGTGGGCCGAGGCTTCGTGGTACACGGGTGCGTGGGCCGCGAGGAATTTGCCGTAGTGACCCTAGATAGAGCTTGCCGGCCGCGACCAGCGCGACCCGGGATCGTGGAGCATCCATCGGTACCTGCTCTCGCCGTGTCGAATCCAACTCAAGGGTTAGGGGTCTGGTTCGCGCCCGAGCTGGTCCGCACGCCCGGAATGCGGTCGAGAACTCTACGGGCGGCACGTACCCCCTCGGCGAAGATCGACGGGGCCAGAACCCGCAGGACCGCGAGGTAGACGAGCGCGAACAACGCACCCTCCAGGCAGATCATTCCGATACCCTGCAGGACCGGCAGCCGGTCGGCGTGCACCGCGAAGCGCTCCAGCGGTGCGATGACGGCGAACGCGACAATCGAGGCGAGAAGCGGAGGCGCCATCCGCGCAGCGATCTCGGAAATCGACACCCCGACCACCGAGCGGGCCAGGCCCAGACCCGTGATGCCGACGATGATCGCAGACGCCGAGATCGCCATCCCCACACCGGCCAACCCCAGGGGAAGCAACAGCACGAGCAGCGGAAGGCCGGTCAGCACGCCCGCCAGGATCATCCAGTTGATGCGATCTGCGCGGCCGGCCCCCTTCATCGATTCCGAGCTCACCGAGTTCATCGCCTCGCCGAGCCCGAAACCGGCCATCGCGGCCAAAGCCACCCCGGCACCGCGCCAGGGTTCGCCGAGCAGCAGCACAGTGAGTGGCTCGCCCAACGCGACCATGAGGGCGGCTGTGGGAACTGCGGCCAGCCAGATCCAGCCGAGGGCACGAAGAAAGGCGGATTTGAACCGGACCGGGTCGTCCGAGATGCGCGAGAACGCAGGGAAGAGAACATACGAACAAATCTGGACGACGGCGATGCCGGGGAACATGGCGATCCTCCGGCCGTAGCGATAGTTGCCGAGGGCCGACTCGTTCAGCCGATGGCCGATGAGTACCAACTCGACCGCGTCACGCACTCTGGCAACGACGACCTCCAGCAGCAACGGAAAGGCGAACACAGCCATTTCCCGCCACAGTCCGTAGGAGACGCGCCCGCCGCCCGGTCGCCATTTGGCAAGCCACCAGCTTGCCACGATCCACACCGCCAGTGAAGCGTAGTAGCCGAACACCAGCGACCACACGCCGAATCCCAGCGTTGCGAGGGAGATGGAGACCGCCGCAAAGCTGATCGCCACCGCAGGGTCGACGATGAGCCGACGCGAGAACTGAAAGCGTCGTTGCATCAGGGCGTCCGGCACGCTGGTGGCTGCGTGCATCAGCATCGTTCCCGACGTCGCGGCCGCTACCAGCGTGACAAGGGCATTGTCGAAGAGGTGCCCCATCAGTGGCGCCGTCACCAGAGCGACCACGCTCGCAAGCAGTCCCGTGCCGAGTGTGACCCAGAAGACGGTGTCAGCGGCGTCCTCGACGTCGTGCTGACGTTGGATGAGGGCCTGGGTGAGCGCGCCGCCCGCGAAATCCATCAGCAGAACCGTCAGAACTGTCCCGGCAGCGAATATCCCGACCTCCGTGGGGGTGAGCAGCCGTGCGAGCACGAGAGTCTGGAGGATGGCCACCGCCTGGGTGATGATCAGCCCGGCGCCGGACATGACGGCACCTCGTCGAAGCGTCCGGGCCAATCCGCCGCTGTGCTCGGCCATCGAGGCGTTGCTCCCGCCGGGCGTTTTCACGCTCGCCGGCCCGCGGCGGTGAGACGTCCGGTGGTTCGCCTCAGTGTGTAGGTGAGTCGTTGCTTGGCCGGATGGAGGCTACGCAGGGTTCGGGGGGCGAGGGCCAGTGAAGCGACGACCACCGCCGCCCGTGCGGTGTGACGGTGTTCGAATGCGTCCCTTGCGGCCGTGCGCGCCGCGGAGATGTCACCGTCCGTGAAAGCCCAGCGTGCGCGACGAAGTGATTGGTTGTACCTGAGCCGCCGCACCGCAGGCGCGGCCGCGGCGAGACTCCCGGGCGTGCCGGACGCCTGTGCCACCACTGTGAACGACCGTTCGAGGCGCTGCTCGAACGCCTCTGTCTGGAGTGGGTCGTGGGAGAGGGAGTTCTCCCGTTGACGGAACCTGCAGAGCCGATCCGGGAGCAGCCGGACGTCGAATCCAGCATCGACGAGGCACAGCCACAGCACCACATCCTCCTCAACCTCGGGCGTGGCCGTGCTCGATTCGTACCCCCTGACGGCTGACCATGCCTCGCGCCGGACCGCCCCTGTGTAGTAGGGAATCCGACCCGCGAGCGCCTCGGTCCAGGTGAGACGGTGCCGCACAACCGGCCGCTTCTTGAAACCGATCGAACGCTGGTGTGTACCGATCAGGTCGCCGGTGCGGTCGTCGAACAATTCGGCGTCACAGCCGACGGCGTCGACACCGGGCTCGGCGTCGATTACTGCTCCCACGCGTTCGCAGAACTCGGGCATCAAGAGGTCGTCGCTGTTGAGCACGCAGAAGAACCGGCCCCGAGCGCGTGCCGCCGCCGCGACGACGCCGCCTCCGACTCCGCGATTCTCCTGCCGAATCAAGCGGATTCGAGTGTCGTGCCGGGCATAGGACGACACGATCCGCGCCATCTCGTCCGAGTACCCGTTGTCGACGACGATCAGTTCCCAGTCGGTGCGCGTCTGGCGTAGCACCGACTCGATCGTCTCGGCCAGGTACGGTTCCGTCATGTACGCAGTGGTCAAGATACTGAACGTGGGGTCGATCCGGGCGCTCCGCACGGCTACCAACCGATACCGAGGTAGCTCGCCCGGCCGCGCCGCTGTGCGGCCGAGGGCAGCCGGACGAGATCGACGACGGTCTGATGCTCGGCGGCCCGATCGATGGCAGCGACCGCCGCCGGGTCTCTGGATCCGGCGATCAGCACCTCGCCATGTTCGAGGACGTCGTCGACGTCGTCGGTGAGGACTCCGCCGATGTGGGGAAGACGCTCGTCGAGATAGGACCGATTGGCGCCCATCAATCGCGACAGCGCCACGTTCGCGTCGTAGATCTTGACGTCGTAGCCTTTGCCGATGAGCCTCTCGGCCAATTCGACGATGGGGCTCTCACGCAGGTCGTCCGTGCCGGCCTTGAACGACAGACCGAAGATCCCGACTCGGCGGCGGCCGAGCGAGGTCACGAGATCCACGGCACGGCGTAACTGGGTCTCGTTGGACACAAGCACATTTGCCAGCACGGGGAGGTCGAGGTCCGCCTGGCGCGCGGCGTGAACCAGGGCTCTCAGGTCCTTGGGTAGGCATGAACCGCCGAACGCGAACCCCGGATAGAGGTAGGCGGGGCTGATGTTCAATTTCGTGTCGGCGAGAAACACATCCATCACCGCGTGCGAGTCGAGCCCGAACGATGTGCAGAGGGCCCCGATTTCGTTGCCGAATGTCACCTTCAGTGCGTGGAAACAGTTGTCTACGTACTTGCACATTTCGGCGACGGCGATGGGCACGCGGAACCGCGGACCGTCCAGCCCATCGTAGAGATCCATCACCAGGCCGCCGCTGGCCTCGTCGCTCTCGCCGACGACTATCTTGGGCGGCTCGAAGAAATCGCGCACGCTGGTGCCTTCGCGGAGGAACTCCGGGTTCACACACACCCCGAAGTCGAGCCCGGCCCGTTTGCCCGAGGATCGTTCGAGCAAGGGGATGAGTAGATTCTCGCAGGTGCCGGGAACCATGGTGCTGCGATAGACCACAGTGTGCCGACCGTTCTTGCGCGCCAGAGCCGAGCCGATCTGCTCGGTGGCGCGCTCGAGATACTGAGTGGACAGGCCACCGCCGTGGGTTGAGGGGGTGCCGACGCAGACGATCGTGACGTCGGTGTCGTGGACGGCCTGGGCCGGATCTTCCGTCACCGTGAGTCGTCCGGATGACACGCCCTCGGCGATCAGTTCGCCGATTCGCTCCTCCACAACCGGGGCGTCGCCCCGACGCAAGCATTCGGTCTTGAGCGGGTTGGAGTCGACGCCGATGACCGAGTGACCGCGTGAGGCCAGGCAGGCCGCCGATATACAACCGACGTAACCCAACCCGAAGATGCTCAGTGATACCTGCCGTTCACTGTGGTTCATCGACCTAAATTTAGTCGTGAAGTCTTTAATAGACAAGAGAAACAGACCTGTGGTTTGCTTTAGTGAGAGAACAAACGGGGAGGCAGTCGATGGACGCGCTGCGGGTCCACATCGAACACATCTGGCGTCGCAAGTGGGTGGTCGCGTGCATCGCGGCCCTAGCGGTGCTCGGGGCCATCTACACGTCCCTCGGTGCGGGCACCTCGTACACCGGCAAATCCGTTCTGACGATCGACTCCCAAGCCCGGTTGCCGGAGCAGGACGTCGCCCTCGCTCGCGGCTACGCGGATACTTTCAACTATCTGCCGTATCAGGACAGGCTTCGTGTCGCTGCGGGGATTCCCGACGACGTCACTTTCGAGGCCGGCACCGCGGCATCGGGTCCGATGGTCATCATCGAAGCGACCTCGGACGACAGTTCGACCGCAGAATCCTCCGCGGCAGCAATGGCCGAGGCATTTCGCGACGATTTCAACGCGAATTGGCGATCGGGCCGCGATCGCGCGATCGAGGATCTCGAATTCGAGAGGAACGAGGACCTTACGGCCCTCGGCTCACTTCCCCCGGAGGGTCCCGAGACCGCACTGCGCACCGCGTCCGCCAACGGGATTCAGGACCGAATCAGCCAACTTCAGGCGGATACCACGGGCCAATTGCGGATTCTCCAGTCCTCGGCGGGAGTGGTCGCGACCGCCCCGAGCACGGCACGGAATCTGGTGCTCGCGCTGTTCGGTGGACTCGTCCTCGGTGGGGTCGCGGCGCTCGCGCTCGCCGGCGTGGAGAACCGGCTGACAAGCCGTGACGAGATCCGCGATCACCTCGGCGTGGACACCCTGACAGAAATTCCACCCGGCGGTTCCGCAGCCGCCGATCGATTGCGGGAGCAGCGGTTCAAACAACTCGCGACCATCGTCGGGATGGCAGATCTTCCCAGACCGGCGACGATCGCCGTCACCGCCCCCCGGGCAACCGACGGTACCGGTCAGGTCGCGAAGGCCATCGCGGAGTATCGGGCGATTCAGGGAGAGTGGACGCTGCTCGTGCGGGCCGATCTGCGCGGCTCCGATACCGACGGCGAGCCCGCGGGTGTCGGCGACGTCCTCCGGAACACGCATTCCATTTCGGTCGAAAAACTCCTGCAGGCGGGGCCGACAGGGCATATGCGAGTGATGGGCCCCGGTGCTCGGGAGGGTGATTCGTACTCGCTGTTCACCCGGAGCAGGTTCGCCGGCCTCGTGGCGCTGGGACGCCGCGCTGCGGATCTGACAGTCGTCGAGACCCCGCCGATTGTCGACGCGGCCGAGTCGCAAGTGGTGTGCGCGGGCGTTGATCGCACAATGCTGGTCATCGACAAGACAACCGCTCACACGGCCGATGCCAAGGAGGCCTGCCGGCTCCTTACCCAGGCGGGCGTGACACTGCTGGGCGCCGTCATCATCGATCCCCACACGAACGCGGACGTGTCGGACACCTCTGGCTCGTCCCCCCACGGCACCGTCAAGGCGTTTTTCAAGCACAAGATCTCCGGCATCCGCCTCACACTGGGCAAGTCCCGGACAGAATCCAGCTCGGACCACACCAATCCGATGGAGGAAAAGCAGATTCTACGCCGCACAGCTGTTCCAACGGAGCCTGCTCCGGTGGGTGTAGCCGACGAACTTCACCTCTCGTCCGCGGTCCTGTCCGACGCGCTGCCCCCGAGTTCGAACGGCGACCATCGACCATGAGTGTCGTGCTCGACCGCATCGTCTCCGGCGACGGCCTTGTGCCAGGCAGGTCGCGGCGCCGGTGGTTGCCATGGGCCGCATCGGTGGCCGGCGCTCTCGTCGTGCTCGGTCTCGTGGCGCGCGCCCCGAACGGATTCGGCATGGTCATGCTGCTCGGTGGAGTCGGTGCCGCGATGGTCTATCTCGGGTTGCGCGATCCGGTGCTCGCGGTGTTCTTCCTACTGCTCGCGACGTTCCTGCGACTCGCCCTGCCCCCGATCTTCCCGGTAGACCCTTTCATGCTGGCGTTCACCGGGATGATCGGCTCCGTGGCGATCGGGATCGCCCGGCAGCGATGCCGCGTACCTCGAGTGGGTGCCCTCGAAGCAGCCATGGTGCTGTACGTGCTCTGGAACATTGCTTCGATGGTCACTTCGCACCCGTACCCGGCGATCGTTCCGACGACCGGTGAGGACCTCGCGGTGTCGCGGTTCATCATGACCGGGACAGTGATTCCGTTCGCCCTGTACTTCGTGGGGCGGTTCGTTTTCGACCGCGAGTCCGCCGTCCGCCGACTGCTGTGGATGGTCCTGGGGCTGGGCGCGTACTCCGCAGCGGTCAGTATCATGCAGTTGCGCGGTCCGGCCGCGCTCGTGTGGCCGAGTTACATCGTCGATGCGCCGGCGTGGGAGGGGCGCGCCGTCGGGATCTTCAACCAGCCGGTGGTCAACGGCTTGGTGCTCGTCATGGGCTTCATCGTGGCCATGGTTCTCGCCGGTGAACGAACTGAACCACGATGGCGCAGGATCGTCGCCGCCGCGGTCGCGCTGGCCTGCGCCTACAGTGTCTATCTCACGCACACCAGAGCGGTCTGGCTGGCATTTGCCATCGTTCTGGTAGGTGGTGCACTGTACGCCAGGGGTTTTCGATCCGGGTTCGTGAGTGGAATTGTCGTCTCCGTGCTCGCGGTCGCCACGAACTGGTCGACCTTCACCAGCGATGACCGGCAGGCCGGCGGGGTGGGATCGGAGGGGGAACTGCTCGACCGGCTGAACACGCTGGCCACCTCGGTGTGGGCAGTCCGGGAGGAACCACTGCTGGGATGGGGAGTGGGGCGCTTCACGGCACTCAACACCTACCATCACACGCAATGGTCCTCCGACACTCCCTGGGTGCGTGGATTCGGCATCGCCTCGCACCTCAACGAATTGGGCGTCGTCGCCGAACTGGGGCTGATCGGGCTGGTTCTGTGGCTCGTCGTACTGGTGCTCGTCTGCGTGAAACTGATTCACGCCTATCGGGTGCTGCCTGCCGAGGGGCTGTGTGGGCGTCGATTGGCGTTCGTGGCGATCATGGCGTTCGTCGTGCTCGTCGTCACCGGACTGACGGTGGATCTGCGATTCTTCGACTTCCCGAACGCAATCGTGATGTTGCTGGCGGGAGTTGCGATCGGGTTCGCCGACCGGCTTCCTCACGGTCGGGTGCCGGAATCGGCCGGCAGTCGGACAGAATCGGTGCGGACATGACCGGGCAACGGGCGCTGTGGGTGTCGACGAGCACGACGACACGAGGGGGTGTGGCGACCTTCGTTCGCACCATCCGGCAGACCCGGCTGTGGACCGACTGGGAGATCCGACACATCGTCACCCACCGAGACGGGTCGATCGCAATGCGGCTCTCGGCCTTCGCCACTGGCGCCGCTGGCTTCGTGGTGGCTCTCGTGTTCCACAGGCCGGACGTCGTGCACCTCCACACCGCCTCATACGGAAGCTTCGCGCGCAAAGCCATCCTGGCCTGGATCGCGCGGGCGGCTCGGATCCCCGTTGTTCTCCACGTCCACGGAGCCGAGTTCCACAGCTTCTTCCGCCGATCACCGGGCATCGTGCAATGGGCCATCCGGACGACCCTCACCCACGCGAGCGCTGTCGTCGCTCTGGGTAGTGGCTGGGCGGATCGCCTCGAGGCAATCGCACCGGGCGCTCGAATCATCATAGTCCCCAACGCGGTCCGTCCTCACACCGCGGTGACACAGCCGACCGAGGCCGAGCCTGTCCATGCCGTGTTCCTCGGGGAGATCGGCGACCGCAAGGGAACGTTCCTTCTGCTCGACGCGTGGGCGAAACTTCTCGCGGACGGACTGGACCGCGCCGGAATCCGGTTGACCATCGCCGGCGACGGTGAGCTGCGGCGGGCGCGGGGAAGGGTCGCCGAGCTCGCTCTGAACGACAGTGTGAACGTGCTCGGGTGGATCGGGTCGGATGCGGTGGACGACCTGCTGGAGACCGCTCAGGTGCTTGTACTGCCATCGCGCAACGAAGGTCAGCCGATGGCTGTTCTCGAGGCGATGGCGCGCGGGCTGTGCGTCGTCGCTTGCGATGTCGGCGGTATACCGGACCTGATCGACGACAGTTGCGGAGTGCTCGTCCCGGCCGGGGAGGTCGATGCGCTGGTGTCCGCCCTGCGTCGTGTTCTGTGCGACCACGACAAGCGCAGGACGCTCGGGTCGGCCGCGCTTCGCCGCGTCGAGGCGGATTTCGATGTGGAAGTGGTGTCGCGTCGATTCGACGCGATCTACCGGCAGGTCCGACGATGACCGACCGCCCGCTCCGGCTTCTGTATGTGGTGCCAGACCTCGGTGTGGGAGGTGCGGAGCGCCACGTCGCCACCCTGCTTCCGCAGATGGACCGAAACCGATTCGAACCCCGGGCGATCTGCCTCGGCCGTGAGGGCGAGCTGTTCGCGGCGCTCGACGCCGGTGCGATTCCGGCGCGGGCACTCCATCGATCGAAACGTCAGGCTGTATCGACCATCGTCGACCTCGTGCGTGAGATGCGTCGCACCGCAACGGATGTCGTTATCGTGCGTGGGTACAATGCCGAGACGCTGGGTCGGATCGCGGCCACGCTGGCACGGGTCCGTCACGTAGTTGTGTGGGTTCACAACTGTGGCGACATCGAACCCCGGAGCCTGGTCAGGCGGCTCGCCGACCGTGCGCTCCGCCCGGTCACCTCTGCCTACTTCGGTGTGGCCGAAGCGCAGATTCCCTACCTTGTCGACGAATTGCACTGTCCGGCACACCGGGTGCGGATCATTCACAACGGAGTCGATCCCGCGCATTTCGATCCGAGGGATGACAAGGGGCCGTTGGCCGAGTTCGGAATCGGGCACGGAGAACCAGTGGTCGGCATACTCGCCGCACTGCGGCCGGAGAAGGACCACGCAACGTTGCTGGCCGCGGCGCAGATGGTGATCGAAAGAATGCCGGATGCCAAGTTCCTGATCGTCGGTGACGGTGCGCTACGGCACGACCTGGAGGAGCTGGCAGTAAGGCTCGGTATCGCCGGCAACGTGGTTTTCGCCGGTTCTCGCTCCGACGGCGCAGTTCTGCTCCGCTCGATGGATGTGTTCGTTCTCAGTTCGTCCACCATCGAGTGCTTTCCCATGGCGCTGCTCGAGGCCATGGCGGCCGGGCGGCCCGCCGTGTGCACCGCGGTCGGTGGGGTTCCCGAAATGATCGCGGACGGAGTCACCGGATTCCTCGTGCCGCCGAACAGGCCGCGGCAACTTGCCGACGCGCTCCTGCGGGTCCTGTCCGAGCCGTCGATGCGTCGCGGGATGGGCCGCGCCGCACGGGCTCGGGTGGAATCCGAGTTCGCTATTGCCGCCAGTATCCGCGAAGCGGAGGGGGCACTCGAGGACGTCGTCGGTCGTCGCGCGTCCCGAAGCCCGATCCGGCTCAGCCTGATCCTGGACCTGACCTTCGTCGGCGGGGTGGAGATCCTCATGCTCAACGTGTTCCGGCACCTCGATCCGGCGCTGGTGCGGCCACGGCTGATCTGCCTGCGGGAGGCCGGTCCACTTGCCGACGAGTTCCGCGATGCGGGCTTCGAGGTCGAGGTGCTGGGGCGGCAGGGGCGGTACGACCTGCACACACTGCCGAGACTGATTCACAGTCTTCGGCGAGATCACACGGATGCGGTGCTGGTCACGCACCATCACCGCGCGGCATTGGCGCTGGGGCGAATCGCGGCGCGGCTCGGCGGGGTTCCGGCGAACCTCGTCGCGGCACACGATATGGACCTGACGTCGGTGGGGAAGCGGTGTCTTCCCCGCTGGGCCGTCGAAACCCTGTTCTTGTCCGACGCGCTCGTTCTCCTGTCCCCGCGACAGGGCGACTACCTGCGGAATGAGGAGGGCGTTGGACGTTTCGCCTGGCGCCGCACACGCGAAGCCGTCATCCCCAACGGGATCGAGCTGTCCCCGGCGCCGGGGGCGCGAGATCGCGAGCGAGCGCGACTCGCCCTCGGGCTCAGCGGAGGCGAATTTGCAGTGGGCATCGTCGCTCGGCTCAGCGCGCAGAAGGCGCACCAGGTACTCTTCGAAGCCTTCGCCGTGCTGGCGCGGACGCATCCGGCCGCGCGCCTGGTCGTGATCGGTGGAGGCGAGCGAGAAGCGGAACTCCGCTCGCTGGCATCCAGTCTCGGAATCGGGGGCCGGACACGGTTCACCGGTATCCGGCGGGACGTGCAGCAGTTGCTGCCCGGTTTGGACGTGTCCTGCCTGTCGTCGGTTCACGAGGGATTGCCCGTTACGGTGATCGAGTCCATGGCCGCAGGACTTCCTGTCGTATCCACCGATTGCGGATCCCTGAGGGATGTCATCACCGACGGTGAGCAAGGCTACCTGGTCCCCGTCGGCGACGTGGATGCCCTGGCGCGGGCGCTCTCGGACCTGGCGGACGACCCCGGATTACGAGCCCGCTTGGGTGAGCAGGGGCGACTGCGGGCGGAGCAGAAGTATCGGATAGAACTGACGGCGAGGGGATTCGAGCGCCTGCTCGCCGACCTGGTAGGTGTGCAGTGAGCCGCCACGTCATGATCCTCGTCGAGAATCTCTCGGTGCCCTTCGACCGGAGGGTATGGCAGGAAAGCCGCGCGTTGGTCGATGCCGGCTATCTGGTCACCGTGATCTGCCCGATGGGTAACAAGCAGGATCGCGAGTCCGAAGTGACGATCGAGGGTGTCCGGATCCTGCGCTATCCGTTGCGCGCGGCGAGCGGTGGCCCGATCGGCTATGTCCGAGAATACGGATCGGCGTTGTTTCATACCGTGCGACTTGCCCACCGTGTGCGGCGAGAGCATCCGATCGACGTGGTACAGGCCTGCAATCCGCCCGACCTGCTGTTCCTGGTTGCGATGTCATTACGACCTTGGGGCGCCCGGTTCGTCTTCGACCACCACGACCTGTCACCCGAGTTGTTCCTGTCCCGGTTTCCCGGTCGCGCGCGTGCACTGCACTGGGCGACCAGAGTGCTGGAGCGACTCACCTTCGCCGCAGCCGACGGAGTGATCTCGACCAACGAAAGCTACCGGCGCATCGCCATCGAGCGCGGCAAAGTGCCACCGGGTCGCGTGACGGTCGTGCGCAGCGCGCCGGATCTCGGTCGGTTCGTCAGGCGCTCCCCGGACGCGGCGTTTCGTCGTGGCAGGCGGTACCTCGGGGCATATCTCGGCGTGATGGGACCGCAGGACGGGGTGGACTATGCGCTTCGCGCGATTGCCCATCTGCGCAACGACATCGGACGCGAGGACGTGCACTTCGTCTTCATGGGTGGCGGGGATGCGTTCGAAGATCTGCTCGACCTGCGCGAGGAACTCGGACTCGGCGAGATCGTCGAGTTCACCGGGAGAGTCTCCGACGAGTTCGTGCAGCGGTGCCTGTCGACGGCGGATGTGTGCCTCTCCCCGGATCCGTTCAACCCCCTGAACGACGTCTCGACGATGAACAAGGTCGTCGAGTACATGGCGATGAGCCGGCCGCTGGTGTCCTTCGAACTCACCGAGGCGCGGGTGTCCGCCGGTGAGGCGGCGCTGTACGTGCCTGCGAATGACGAGGCGGCATTTGCTGCCGGAATCGACGAGCTGCTACGCGATCCGGAGCGCCGAAGCCGGATGGGTGAACTCGGCCGTGCCAGGGTTGAACGTGACCTCTCATGGGAGACGTCGCGTCGTGCTCTTGTCGACTTCTACGATGCGCTGCCACGAATCACCGGGCGGCGCAGTTCAACGATCGGAAAGGACGTCGCCGCGATGACGAGCACGGATCCGAAAGAGGATACCCACGCGGGTGCCCGGCACTTCTGCGAAACCGCGCAGGCCATGGTTGACCTCGGGCCCGCTCCACGCATCTTCGTCGCCGGGTGCGGCAAAGGTCATGAGGCGTACTACATTCACCAGCGGATGGGTGGGTCGCTGGTGGGCGTCGACCTCGACCCGGCATGGGACGCCGACGTTGCTTTCGGGAGACCCGGCTTCGAGCTGCAAGCCGGTTCGATCCTCGATCTTCCCTTTCCCGACAGCAATTTCGATGCGGTCTTCTACCACCACGTGATCGAGCATGTCGCGGATCCGGCGGCAAGCCTGAGGGAGCTCGCCAGAGTGCTGCGCCCGGGGGGACTGCTCTACGTCGGCACCCCGAACCGGCATCGGATGGTCGGGTATCTGGGCTCCTTCGAGGCGAGCACCGCCGAGAAGGTCCGCTGGAACCTCGCGGACTACAGGGCGCGGCTGGGCGGACGGTTCCAGAATGCGCTCGGCGCGCACGCCGGCTTTTCGGAGCACGAGCTGACCGAGCTGCTGCGGCCGCATTTCCGGAACATCCACTTTCTCACCGACAGCTATCTCCGGTTCAAGTACGCGTCACGCCTGCCCCGGCGGCTTCTCTCGCTGATCGGAACCCGCCCGGTGCGTGAGTTTGCGGCGCCTGCGGTGTACGCCATCGCCCGCCGCTGATGTCTGTCGGAATCGGCAACAGCCGCCTCCGCGCGCCCCGGCGCGGTCGCAGCCAAATCACGGGTTGACGAGAAACAGTCCGTCATACGCGGGTACGGTAACCGATTCCACCGTCTCTCCGTTGTTGGTGACGGGGTCCTGGGTGCCGCGCAGGCGCCTCAGTGGCTGATCGAGTGACACTTCCCGGGCCGTTCCGCTGGTGTTGAGAAGAACGGTCCCGTGCTCGAAATCGCGGCGGAAGACGCCGTCACCCAGCGAGCCGTATCCGTCGGCGTAGGAGCCGTCCAGGGCGGCCGGACACGGATTCGCCATCACCGGCTGTCCCAGATAGCCCCTGCCGAGGCCACCGCCGTCCATCTCGTCGTAGTAGACAGTCTCGCTGTAGTCTGCGCCCATCGGGGCCCAGTACCCGTTTTGCATCAGCGTCGCGGCGAGAAAGTATCGCGCCCGCTGGAATTCGCGTGGCGACGCGGGCGCGGCGCGGCGTTTGTCGATTGTGACCGAGACTCCCGGCACGCGATGGTCCTGACCCGAGCTCAGAGCCACATAGCGATCCAAGTCTGCCAGCGGTTCGGTCCGGGCATACGGATCGGCGAAGCTCTCCCAGACGCGGCCGTTGAGCTGTTGGTCGCGCAAACTGCGGTCGCCGTTGGCGACGAGGATCGCGCCGGGCATACGCGCCCTCATCAGCTGTTCGGCGCGAGTAACGCCTCGTTCCCAGGGGTTGCCGAATCCGTAGATCTCCTCGTCCGGTTCGTCGGTGCCGTCGCCGTCGATGTCCCAGCGGTCGTGGTCGGCGCCGAAAATCCGGTCACCCCACACGTCGAGAAATATGCCGTCCCACAGTCCGGTCGACCACACCTGGTCGACAACCCAGTTCGCCGCGTACTCGGCGTACGTCCGGCCGTCGACTCTCGGGGCGGTGTCGGTGAGATTGGCCATCAGCGTGTTCGGCCACTGGCTCACTCGTGACCCCGTGCTGGTACCGGCCAGCCATTGCTCGGGAAAAGTGCTTTCCGTCGAGGATTGGAACTGCCACAACGCATACCGCTGTTCCCAGTAATCGTAGGTGCCGAGCTGATCCGGATGGTCCACCACGTTCACATAGGCAAGCAGGCGCACACGGGGGTCGACGATGCGCAGCTGGTCGAAGAAGGATCTGGGCAACCGGTGGGCCCACTCGTGGTCGATGATCACCACGTCGTACCGGGCAAGCTCCTCGATGGGCGGAAGCACGTGCTGGTCGAGGTAGTACGTGGCGGTTCGGGGCGAGGTCAGCGACTGCGGCTCGGCGGGCGGGCAGCGGACAGGTTCGGGAGCGGGAGCGGGAGCGGGCGCGTCGCAGGACACACTGAGCACACTCGCGGTGACCAGTGTCACCAGTGCGAGGTGAAGACGTGTGGGCCACCGGAAACACCGAGGACCGCGTGCGTTGCGCACAGAATCAGTATGTCATCCCAGCGCCCGTCGGCGGGGTGGTCCCTCCACGACGGCGGGCTTCAGCTTGCCGCTCGACGGGCGCGGGATCGCTGTGAGGGTGCGAATCGTCAGTTCCTGGCCCGGACCGAACAGTCGTTCCACGTTGCGGCGGGCGCGCGCCTCGGTCGCGTCGGCGTCGTACCGTGCTCCCGGGACGATCCGGATTTCGAATCGCCCAGCTGCCAGTTGCGCGATCTGCACTTCGCGCACCCCCTCGAGGTCGTCGACGACGGTCCCGGGAAGTGGGAGCGGACGCCCATCTGCGGAGGTGAATGCGTCCTCGATTCGGCCGTCCACCGGGCCGAGCAGGTCGAATGCCCGCCCACACGGACACGCATCGTCGACTGCGGGACCAACCCGGTCACCGGTGCGGTACCGAAAGAGTGGGAATCCCCAATTGTGCAGCGGCGTGCCCACGATCTCCCAGGTGTGTTGCGTGCCCTCGACCGGCAGCAACTCCGTGATTGCGTAGTCGGGGAATACATGGAAGCTGCCCTCTTCGCATTCCCCCGCCATCATGACCCTTTCGGTCTGCCCGTAGTGGTCGATGACCGGTGCCGCGAAGATGTCGCTCATCAGTTCCCGCTGGCCACGGCTCATGACCTCCGACGACGTGATGACGGCCTGCACGGGCACGGTCTCGCCGCGCTCGCGCACCAGCGCGGCGAGGAGCGCGATGCTGGAGGGCCATCCCTCCACCGCGTGCGGATGAAACGCGCGGATCGCGTCGAGGATGTCCGGAACGGACTCCGGTGTCAGGTGGAAACTCGACACGAGGAGCTGTCGGCCGCCCGGCACCAGCTTCACCGGCGTACCAGCCTGGTCCGCGGCAAAATCGCTGCCTCGCAGAATTACCCGCCTGGAGCCGGCCGGCAATCCGAACCAGCTCCACTGGCGTTCGAGGATCGACAGCTCGAACGCGGACGACCCCGGCGTCCGGTATGTGGTGACCGCCATCCCGGATGTCCCGCTCGAGTGTGCCGGCCACATCAACTTTCGGGGGTAGACCCGGAAATCTTCGGGCCGTTCGACGAGATCGCTGCGCTGCAGGAGGGGTAGACGGCGCAGATCGTCGAGCGTACGGATCGAGCGCGGATCGACTCCGGAACTGTCGAACCATTCGCGATAGAAGGGGGAGCCGGTCGCCGCGAGCCGGACCAGCCACCGCAGTCGTCGTTCCTGCCGCCGAACAATTTCCGCGGCGGACGCTCGTTCCCACTCGGCGAGCGAGTGGCGCATCGCAGGACGCAAGGGATGCGCGCGGCGGATGCGATGTTCTAGGCTGTGCAAAGATCCATGCGGAGCCATCTGATCCTGCTTTCGTGTCGAGCGTCATATCGTTTCCCGCGAGGAGAGAGTGAGTGGTCCTCGCGCCGTCCCCGTCCGAGAGGGGTGACTGTGACACGGCTTTCATGGTATCTGCACCGGCTGCGTTCCATGTCACCCCGAGAGGTCGCGTGGCGCGCGGGTCAGGCGGGCAGGAGCCTGCTGCCGATCGTCACGTACTACGAGCCTACTGATCGGGAACTGTTCGGTGCGAGCGATCCGCACGGTGAAGCTGCATTGCGCCGGTTTCGAGAGGGGACAGGTGGTCCAGTGCTTCTCGATCGCGAGCGAGCGGCGAGGATCGCGATCGAACACCCGCACGGGGTTGCCGATGTCGTTGCCGCCGCTGACAAGGTAATGGATTCCAGGTTCGGTTTCTTCAGCTATGCGGAAGTGAACCTCGGCCGGCCGATCGACTGGCACTACGACCCCATCGCACGAGTTCGCTGGCCCGCTGTGTCGGCGGGCCGGATCAACCACCGCACGTTCGCCGGTGATCCGAAATGGATCTGGGAATTGAACCGCCTGCAGCATCTTCCCTGGCTTGCCGAAGCTTGGTTGTTCACCGGTGACCGCAAGTACAGCTCTGCGGCTTTCGTCCAGCTCGACTCGTGGATAGCGCAGAACCCGCCCGGGATCGGAATCGCCTGGAGGGGAGCGTTCGAGGCCGGTGTCCGAGCAGTCTCGATCGTGGTGGCACTGCAGGGTTTGCGGGACTCGCCGGACTTGACGGCGGAGCGGTTCCGCGACATCGTCAGGGTGCTCGCGCAGAGCGCGAAACGATGCTGGCAGTACCGCTCTCGGTATAGTTCCGCCAACAATCACCTCGTGGGTGAGCTGGCCGGGCTGGCGATCTCGGCCATCGCATTTCCCGACGTCGCTCCGCTCGCACGCTGGGAGGCAACTGCACTTCGTGCGCTCGCGCTCGAGGCGACGCGGCAGATCCTGCCCGACGGGGCCGGCGCCGAGCAGGCCGTGGGGTATCAGATATTCACCGCCGAATTGCTGCTCACCGTGGTCTCATCGGTCGCCCTGCGAGGCGGCCGACCGCCATCGGCGATCGTCGACGCGCTGGATCGGAGCGCGCTCTTCCTCGCCGCCCTCGTGGGTGACGGCGACCCGGCTCCCCGCTACGGAGACGACGACGAAGGTTTCGCCGTGCGGCTCGGTGCCGAACCAGTCCGCACCGTACGCGACCACCTCGGCGCCGTCGCGGCGGTGACGGGCAACGTGATTGCCCGCAACGCGGGTCGTGCGACGCTGTCGTCGGCCTGGTTGCGTACGGCGAACCCAGTGGGGCCGACCACACGGCCGCGGTTCGACGGCACGGCAAGCTTCATCGCCCCGGACGGAGGCCTGGCGGTGCTGCGCGCGCACCAGCGCCGGCTGACGATGGACATCGGCCCGTTGGGATATCTCTCGCCAGCGGCCCACGGTCACGCCGACGCCCTCGCTGTGACCCTGAGCGTGGGGGGTGAGGAACTGGTCGGGGACCCCGGTACGGCAAGCTACTACGGGCATCCCGACTGGCGGACGGCGCACCGCGGCAGTCGAGCACACGCCACCGTGTGCATCGACGGTCTCGACCAGTCGGTCATCGGCGGCCCTTTCCTGTGGTCCAGGCACGCCCGTGTGCGCATGCGGTCGATCGACCTCTCGAAAGGGATCGTGGACGCCGAGCACGACGGCTATGTGCGTCTGCCGGACCCTGTCGTACATCGCCGGTGCCTCATCGCACCGCCCACCCGGCACGCGATTCTGGTCGTCGATCTGATCACCGGACTGGGCAGCCACGAGATGTGCACATCCTGGCCGCTGCCTCCGGAACTCGACGTCTCCGCTACGGGCAGCGAGCATCTGGTCAGCCGAGGCGGCACGCCCGTCCTCCAGATTCTGTACGCGGGCACCGGCGAACTGGAGCGCGACGAGGTGCGCGGCGGCACCCTGCTCGGCTGGTGGTCTCGCCGGCTGGAATCGCGAGAACCGTCCTGGCTGGTCGGCGCACACTGCGTGGGGGAGGTGCCCGCAGTGATCGTCTCGGCTCTCAATCCACTGTGTGGACGCGACGAGCGAATATCGAATCTCCGGGTGACCCTTGACGAGCGAAGAATTGTCGCGCGTTGGCGCGAGAGTGATGCCGAGGTCGTGGTCGAAGTCGACGCGTGATGCCGCGATCACGGATCGCCGGGGTGACGACGTGCCTCAGCCGCGACGTACGCCGTCCCGGTGTTCGTAGTTGCAGGGGAGATCGGTGATCCACTTGCCTTCCAGCGCCGGGTAGTCGCGGCGAACTTCCGGGAGAAGGTCGGGCAGCGTCAGCAAGACCCATTCGGGACTCGAGTCCAGGAGTTGTCCGGGGGAGATGATGGGAACGTCGGTGCCGGGCATCCGGCGGCCCTGTTTCGCAGGTGACGCGTCGGCGACCGCGCACAACACGCGATGGTCGACGCCTGCCCGGCTGAACAAGGCCACGGCCCGCGACGCCGCACCGTAGGCGTAGACTCGTTGCCCGCGATCGGCCATCGTGGCGAGCCAGGTACGCAGCGTGCTGGCATGACCGTCCGCAGCTAGCTGCAGACGACGGAGTGCTCGGGGGTCGCACACCCCCAGTGTCTTCTCGGCCGCGAGGATTCTGCGAACCGTATGCGACGTGGCCGGCCGGGCACCGTGCCGCGCGGCAACCAGGACGGTGCCGCCGTAGAGGTCGAACTCCCACGCGTGCGACACGCTCATCCCCACATCCGTGAGCATCCGTTGCAGGGCGGTCAACGAGTAGTACGCATAGTGGCCGTGCCGCAGCGCGTTCCACTGTCCGTGCGTGACTATGGCAGCGAGAGAGTGGAACTGGAGCAGAAGGACACCGTCACTCGCCGTGGCGTTCGCTCGTTCTCTCAGTGCCGAGCGCTGGCAGGCCTCATGCATGAGTCCGAAGCAGTCGAGGACAACCGAGGCGGGCCTCCCCGGGGGCGGTGGGCAGAATCCGCGCGACGCGAGCAGTCCGAGCCAGCTGCCGCCGTGCGGGCTGCCGAACTCGAGGACGGTGTCGCCGTCCAGGAATCCCGACACCGCGACCGTCCGAACGGCGTCGGCGGCCTGGTTCCGCAATGCCAGGGGCTCGATGCCGTGCGGTTCCTCGGGCGTCGTGTCGTCCTCCGCGAGTTGGGCGAGGCCGCACCGCAGACAGAGCTCCATCGCCAGCGGATGAGCCGACTCGCACGAGTCGATCGCCGACCGCTTCGGCGGGAAATTGTCCGCAGCAGGCACAGCCCCGAGATCGAGTACCCGGACAGTGTCGGATCCGGCGCATCCACGGCAGATCATCGTGACCTCCCCGACTTCCGGAATTGCCGGACCCGCCCACCGCGATGCGGCACGATGGGGTGGTGCGCGTGGAACTCACGGAACTCGACGACGTCCTGCTCTTCACTCCCGAGCCGTTCCGCGACGGGCGCGGACTCTTCACGCGGACCTTCGATGCGCAGATCTTCGACGACGCCGTCGCGAGCCGCGCCTCGACGGGCCGAGTGGTCCGTGCGGCCGACTTCGTTCAGGACTCGCAGTCGCGATCGGTACGTGGTGTGATCCGCGGCATGCATTGCAGATCGGGGGACGGCGAGGCCAAGCTCGTGCGTTGTGCGCGCGGAGCCATCTACGACGTGCTCGTGGACGTGCGGCGCACGTCTCCGACGTTCGGCCGGAAACAGGCGTTCAGGCTCGACGACGAGACCTTCTCGCATCTGTTCGTGCCTGCCGGATTCCTCCATGGTTTCCAGGCCCTCACCGACTGCGACGTGTGCTACCGGATAGACCGCGGTCACGATCCCACCGAGGACCTCGCGGTGGCCTACGACGATCGCAGCCTCGGTATCGAGTGGCCGCTCCCCGTGTCCGCCACGAGCCCACGCGATGCCTCGGCGGGGAGCTGGGAGGATTTGCTGCGACGACTCTGACGGCAACGGCGTGACGATGTCAGGCATGACCGGCCCCGATTCGGAGGAACCGCAGTGACTCGTCGAGCACGCCCGACCCCCGCAATCCCTGCAGGTGGGCCAACCGGGTGAACCGGGTGGTGAACAGCTCGTCGGTGAGACCCCATCGCACGTAGTTCTCGTACAGCTCGACCGCGCCGTCGGCGACGGTCCACTGCGGTGCGTATCCCTCGAATGCGGTTCTGATAGCGCTGAAGTCGACGCGGTAGGACCGTGGATCCGGTCCGGTCTCGCCGGTGAGGGCGACCGTCGACCCCGGCACCGCGGCGGCGGCCGCGTCCGCGATCTGCGCGACGGTGACGTTGTTGGCTTCGATGCCCACGTTGTAGGCGCGGCAATGGATTGCGCCCGTCGGCGCCACCAGTGCGGCGCAGAACGCGGCGGCGATGTCGCGCGCATGGACGAGTGGACGCCACGGCGTGCCGTCCGACAGCACTCGCACCGTGCCGGTCAGAGTGGCGACCCCGACGAGGTTGTTGAGAACGATGTCCGCACGCAGGCGGGGCGAGAACCCGAACGCGGTCGCGTTTCGCAGAAAGACCGGTGAGAACCCCGAGTCGGCGATGCCGGCCACGTCGTCCTCTACGCGGACCTTGCTTTCCGCGTACGGGGTGAGCGGACGGAGGGGGGCCGATTCGGTCACCAGGTCCTCGCCCGCCGAGCCGTACACGGAACATGTCGATGCGTACAGGAATCGTTTCACCCCAGCATCTTTCGCGATGTTTGCCAGGCGAACCGACGCGTGGTGGTTGATGGCGTAGGTGACGTCGGGGGCAAGTGAACCCAGAGGGTCGTTCGACAGGGCGGCAAGGTGAATCACCGCGTCGAACCCGGCCAGGTGGGCCTCCGTCACGTCCCGCAGATCCACATCCACGGACGGGGGATCGGCAGGGGCGGGACCGAGGAGACAGTCGGCGAACAGCCCGGAATCGAGACCGACGACGTCGTGACCCGCTGCTCGCAGCGCCGGGACCATGACCGAACCCAGATAACCCTGGTGTCCGGTGAGGAGCACTCTCATGTCAGGTCCTTCCGAATCGGATGGTCGTCTTTTCGAGGACGAACGCTTCGGCGTACAGCCGCCGGCACTGCACACCCCGAAGCCGGGTCACGCCGAGAAACGCTTCTTCGTCGAACCAGTCGCGGTCGACCTGGGACGGGTAGTGCTTGAGCAGAACCCGGCACTTTTCCTCCGCGACCGCCCGTATCAGCGGGTGGAAGACGGTGGGCTGGGGGGTGTCGGCCTCCCATTTGAGGATCTCGTATCCCAGCACGAGATGGTCCCGAAACACGGTCGGCACGAGTTCGGCCAGTAACCGGTGATCCTGGTGAGCGTCCCCGCGGTGCGGCGCGAACACGATGTCGGGCTCACACCGTCGCCGGAATCCCTCGAGTGCAGTCTTGATCGGTTCCCAATACGCGGGCGCGCGCCCGTCCGGAACGTCGAGGACGTCGAGTTCGATGTCCGCGCCGGGGCACAGTGCGGCGAGCGCGTGACGTTCCTCGATCTCTCTCCGGGAGTCGTTGCCCGACAGCACGAGCGCGCGTACCCGAAGACCCGGAGACGCGGACGACAGAGTCAGCAGCGTCCCGCCCATCCCGATCGCGATGTCGTCGCAGTGTGCGCCGAGAACCGCGATCTCGGCGACATGCGGGGCGTGGAGGTCGAACATGGGTTATGACACCGCCTCCTGCTCCCACACCATCCACGGATGGATGCCCTTCGAATAGTTGGCGTCGAGTTCGGCACGCTCCTTGAAGGTGTCCGCCGGCTTCCAGAAGCCGTCGTGCCGGTATCCGAACAAGCGCCCCTCGCCCGCCAGGGTCTCGCAGACATCCGCTACCAGGTCACCGCCCGGTGGGAGCAGGTCGAAGATTTCATCGCTGAGAACGAAGTACCCGCCGTTTTCCCAGACCGGCAGCTGACTGACCGGAATGATCTCCTTCACCTCCCCGTTCTCGGCCACGTTCACGCAGTGGAAGGAGGACTGCGGCGGGACGACGAGCATCGATGCTGCCGCACCGGATTCGTGGAACTTCGCGACCACGTCGTCGAGGGGAGCGTCGGTCAGCACGTCGGCGTAGTTCGCGAGGAAGTACTCGTCGCCGTCGAGATACCGTCGTACGCGGCGCAGTCGCTCACCGATTGCCGATTCGAGGCCCGTGTCGACGAACGTGATGGACCAATCGCTGATGTCGGAATTGAGAAGCTCGATCTTGTTGGCGTGGAGCACGAAGTCGTTCGATTCCGCTTCGCGGTAGTCGAGGAAGAAGTCTTTGATGGCCTCGGCGCCGTACCCCAGGCAGAGGATGAACTCCTTGTGCCCGAAGTGGGCGTAGTAGTGCATCACGTGCCATAGCAGGGGCCGGGGGCCGACCATCTGCATCGGCTTGGGGATGGCGTCGTTGCGGTCGTTGCGCATCCGCATGCCGTAACCGCCACAGAACAGGACAACTTTCATTACGTGAGCCTCCTTGCCCCGCTGTCGGGTTGAAATGTTGCCGCGTGCAGGGAGGGGAGCGGGAAGACCAGCTCACCGCCCCACTCGGCGATGAATCGCAGCTGTTCGGTCAGTTCGGTCTCGAGATTCCAGGGCAGCGCGAGGACGACGTCGGGCCGGTCCTTCTCGATCTGCTGCGGATCGAGGATCGGGATCCGGGTGCCCGGCGTGTACCGACCGTGCTTGTACGGATTCCGATCGACCGTGTACTCGAGGAGGTCGGGACGTACTCCGCAGTAGTTCAGCAGTGTGTTCCCCTTGCCGGGAGCCCCGTAGCCGACGACTCTCCTGTTCTGTGACCGGCAGTCGAGGAGGAACCTGAGCAATTGCTGACGCACGGACCTCGCCCGCGGTTCGAGTCCGAGGTAGCCGTCGGCACCATGCAGCCCGGCTGCCTCCTCCTGGCGCAACACCGCGTCGACGCGGCCGGTCGGCACGCCGCCGGCGCCGTCGGGACGCGCCCAGATCCGAATCGATCCGCCGTGGGTGTCCAGCAGTTCGACGTCCACGACGGCGAGGCCTGCTGTTGCGAGCACGCGGGTGGCGGACAACACCGTGTAGTACTGGAAGTGCTCGTGGTAGATCGTGTCGAACTGTGCGAGGCCGACGAGATTCAGTGCGTGGTGAACCTCGATGCTCAGCCATCCGTCGTCTGCGACGAGCGCGCGAAGGGCCCGGGTGAATCCGAGAAGATCGGGAACGTGGGCGAAGACGTTGTTCGCGACCACGAGGTCCGCAGGTCCGTGTTCCGTCCGGACCCGCGCGGCGAGGTCCTCGTCGAGAAATGCCGTGAGGGTGGGCACTCCGCGCTCGCGGGCCGCCGCGCCGACGTTGTGCGACGGTTCGATTCCGAGGCACCGGATCCCGGCGGCGACGCAGTGTTGCAGAAGATAGCCGTCGTTGCTCGCCACCTCCACGACCGACGACGTGTGGTCGAGTCCTAGCCTGGCGACTGTCGAGTCCACGAACAGCCGCGCGTGTTCGACCCAGGAGTCCGAGAACGAGGAGTAGTACGCGTAGTCGGTGAAGGTGTCCTCCGGAGTGATCAGCGCGGGGATCTGCAGGAGTAAACAGTCTTCGCACAGCCGGAGGTGCAGCGGGTAGGTGACTTCCGGAGCGTCCAGGGCCGGTTCGGTCAGAAAGAGTTCGCAGGGCGGGGTCGCGCCCAGATCCAGGATGCTGCGCATCCTGTCGGATTTGCACAGTCGGCAGAGCATGGGCAGCCTCCCTTCGCCCCGATCCCCGGTCGCGACGCCGACTGTTGGATGCGTCACACCAGGGGTACTCGATTCCTCCAATTAACCACATCGAGGTGAGGTAAACAAGAGCAAAACCAACTTGAGGTCTGTTACAAGGCTTTAAAACTACTACTTATCCTTCATTTATCTACTCGAGATGGGTGGATAAATGGGTTAGGCAATTGCAGTTTCCGGCACTCACCGGGGTGAATGGTCGGGACTGCGGATTCGTAACGAGGTATGGTTGAACTTCATCGCCGAATTGTCGGTGGGCGAACGATATTGCAGTTGCAGGCTCTGAGTGACGACGACGTCGGAGGGGGTGCCCGATGCCATTCGTCATAGTCGAACGCAAAGAGACTCTGGTCGCCGGACTGGCCGTCCGCAGTCCGAAAAGGGCGCTGGGGAAGGCGCGTGACAAGGATCTGGAAAGGACCTGGTCGACCCTTCTCGCGCAGAACGTGGACAAGCCGCTGGCTTCGGCCTATGTCGACCACGCTCCCGAGATCAACTCGTACTACACGCAAATCGTGGGCTACGAGTGCACTTCGATCGAACAGGTCGCACGCGGGCACTTGGTATCGCGGATTCCTGCGGGAACCTATGCGAAGTTCTCCTCGGTCGGGACCTTTCCCGACCTCTTCGATGCGCTCTGGGGGCAGATTCGCGACGCGGAAGAATCGCATCAGATTCAGCGGTCCTACACTGGCGACTTCGAGTTCTACCCACATGCCTTCGGGATTGATTTGTATGTGGCGATAGTGCCACCCGTCACGAGGTAGGGGCCGCAATGAGTTTCGAGATCGTCAAGCGTGAGTCCGCCGACTTCGGGGGACTGGTTCTGCCGCGCACGGAACTCAGTTCGTCGGCGCACGCGACCGATCTGATGAAGTTCACGCGCGAGCGCGTCCGGCAGCGGGGCGTCGAGGAACTCGCCACCGTCTATGTCGCAGTACCGGACCTGGGGTGGACGGCGGTGGTCGGATACCGCTGTGTCGACCTCGCTCATCTCGCCATCGGAGACGTGCTGGTGCGTGTCCCGGCCGGCTATTTCGCCAAGTTCACCCCCGACGGGCGCTCGTCCGACCCGATCGAGGACGTGTGGATCCAGGCCGAGCTGGCCGAGAAGGAAGGGCGCATCGAGCGCGCCTACGCGGAGGAGCTCGAGGTCTTCCGCGCCCCGAACAATGTGGAACTGTTTATTTCCCTCGCCTAATTGCAGATCGACAATTACCGACTTGAAGTTTGTTTTCGAGCCCATTTCTGGCGTCACAGGTGACAAATCCGGCGTAAACGCGGAAAATGAGTAGCCGCGGGGCTGTGACCGGGTTCGTGTGTCCAGTTCTTGGGGTCTTTACGTAACCCGTGAGTCCCCGGAATTGCCGCACCGACTCCGATGGGAAAGCCAATGCCAGTTGAACAGCTGTCGCGTCCGCAGGTCGACACACGGTCGACCGAGACCTTACTCGATCGAACTCTGAGTGCGTGGGATCCGCGGTCGGAGTGTCGCTTCGTCGTCGCCCGGCCCGAGGAGGAGCCGACTCTGTGGGAAGCCTATCTCGAGGGTGCCTTGGCGGGCTATCGCAAGTACGGCGCCGAGAAGGCGCTCGAGTACCGCCGGATCCAGGCCGGCGACACCACCGCGCTGTTCATCGTGGCCATCGATCCGGACGGCTCGGTCGCAGCGGGCGTCCGCGCCCAGGGTCCGTATCTTGTCGCTGATCAGGCACATGCGATCACGGAGTGGGGAACCGACGCCGGAGCTCCCGCCGTTCGGCGAATGATCGAGGACCGGCTGCCGTTCGGAGTCGTGGAGGCGAAGGGTGCGTGGGTGTCGGGCAGCGCTGCTCGGCGGGGTGAACTCGTCGCCGCACTGGGCCGTTTCGCCACCTTCTCCATGGATCTGCTCGACGTTCAGTTCATGCTCGCGACCGCTGCATCCCACGTTCTGGACACGTGGCGAACCACCGGTGGGGTCGTGGCCGACCATATTGCTCCCGTGCCCTATCCGGATGACCGCTACGAGACGCGGCTGATGTGGTGGGATCGGAGTAGGCGTCGGGGCCGCGCCGAAACCATGCAGCTGGCCCAACTGTTACTCACGACGTCTCGACCGACGCCGTCGGCAGCCATCGCGACGGGGACGGGAGGAGACGTCGTCCGGCCGATGCGGAGCGTCTCGTGAACGAAGCCCACGGTGAGTACACCGCACTGCTGCTCGACGAGGGCCACTCCGGGGACGCGGCGGTACTCGACCGCCTCCGCCGCGACCCCGCGGTAGTCTTCGTCGATCGACTCGACCATCAGCGGGACGCTCTGCGTTCCCTGGTTCCCGTGCCGGACCCCGGTGTGCTGGACGAGGCTCCTGTGTGGGCGTACTACTCGTGGCGAAGGACCGTGGTGCGTCTGCTCGGTCCCACGTCGTTCCGGCTGTTGCGGCTGGACCGGAATCGGAACAAGATCACCGCTCAGGAGCAGGAACGTCTCAGGGGCGTCACCGTCGGGATCGTCGGTCTCAGCGTCGGGCACGCGGTCGCGCTGGCCCTCACGCTGGAGGGCGCGTGCGGCGGGTTGCGGCTCGCGGACTTCGACACCCTCGAGCTGTCCAACCTGAACCGGGTTCCCGGCACCGTTCTGGACCTCGGCGTCAACAAGGCCGTGGTCGCCGCCCGCCATATCGCGGAGATCGATCCCTACGTCACTGTGACGTTATGGAAGGACGGTGTCGACGTCGAATCGGTGGCCGATTTTCTGGACGGCACGGACGTGGTGATCGACGAATGCGACTCCCTCGACGTCAAGGTGTCCCTGCGGCGGGAGGCCCGGCGCCGGGGATTGCCGGTGCTGATGGCGACCAGTGACCGGGGTCTGCTGGACGTCGAACGATTCGACGCCGAACCCGATCGACCCGTGTTCCACGGCGTGATCGGTGATGTCGACGTGGAATCGCTGGCGGGTCTCGGCTCGCGGGACAAGATTCCGCTCGTGTTGCAGATTCTCGATGCCGGACAATTGTCGGCGACGATGGCGGCGTCGTTGGTGGAGGTGGACGAAACCATCTCCACGTGGCCCCAGCTCGGGGGTGAGGTAGTGCTCGGTGGGGCGGAGGTCGCGGCGGCCGTGCGGCGCATCGGGCTCGGGCAGCCGCTCGCGTCGGGTCGGTGCCGGATGGATCTGGACGAGCATCTCGATGCCCTCGCCGATCCACCGCTGCCGCAGGACCTGCCGGACGGTTCCGTGAACCGGGCTGCGGCCCTGCCACAGGATGCCGTCGATACCGTCGTGAATGCCGCGGCCCGCGCGCCGTCCGGCGGCAACGTCCAGCCGTGGACGATCGCGGCGGACGACGCGGGACTGACCATCTCCCTGGCTCCGGAGCACACGACGGCCATGGACGTCGGGTACCGGGGCAGTTGCGTCGCGGTCGGTGCCGCGCTGCACAACGCCCGGATCGCCGCGTCCTCCGCCGGGCTTCTCGGCGCCGTGACGGTCCACGCCGGCGATGCGGGGCTTCCCGTCGCCACCATGACGTTCGGCAGCGGGAACGACCGGGAACTCAGTGACCGCTACGAGCACATGCTCGACCGGACCACCAACCGCAGGCTGGGCGTTCCCCGGCCGTTGGACGACTCGCAGGCCGGCCTTCTCGCGGAGGCCGCGGCTCGCGAAGGCGCCCGCCTCTGCCTGGTCACCGACCGGGACGACATCGCGGCGATCGGCGCCATCCTGGCGGAGTCGGACCGCATCCGTTTCCTCACACCCACCCTGCACCGCGAGATGATCGGCGAGTTGCGGTGGCCACCCCGGGATTCGGTCGACACCGGCATCGACGTGCGCGCGCTGGAACTCGATTCGGCAGAACTGTCGACGCTCGCGCTGTTGCGGAGACCCGAGGTGATGGAACGACTCGGCGCACAGGACGCCGGTCGGGCGCTCGGTAAGTCCACCGCGGACCGGATCGCGTCGAGCTCGGCGGTCGCGGTCATTGCGATTCCGGGCACAGCCTCTCGGGACTACGTGCGCGGCGGTGAGGCGACGGAAAGCGTGTGGATCCACGCGCAGGCGCTCGGCCTCGCCGTCCAGCCGATTTCGCCGGTGTTTCTCTATGGTGTGGAAAGTGCGGAACTCGAACAACTCTCACCGCGGTATGCGGCACCATTGGAGAGGCTGCGGGAAGAATTGTTCGACGTCGTCGGAGCGAAGGCAGGTGAGGCGCTCGCCATGGTGTTACGGCTCAGCCATGCGCCGGGCCCGTCGGTTCGGAGCGAGCGCCGCGCCGACCGGGTGCGAAGGCGGATATCGTAACGACAGGAGGGCCCGTGAACACCGAGAAGCAAACCGAAAAGCTCGAGACCCTGGTGACAACCGTGGCGTCCCGGCTCACGCCTGTCGACGCGGTCTCGTTCAAGGCCGTGGCCACCCGCGTGCTGCAGGATCTCGTGGAACACTTCGAGGTCGATACCAGTTTTCTCCGGTTCACCGACCACGAGATCGCGGCGACGGTCCTGGTCGCGGAATACCCCCTTCGACCCTTCATCCCCGACCCCGACCCACTCGGCGTCGTGTACTTCAAGGATGCCGATCCGACCTTCGCCCAGATCGAGCACCAGAAGGAAGTGGCCATCTTCCGGCCGGAGGTGTCCGGTCCGGATTACAACGAACGTGTCCGCGAGGCGTCGGGGGTGCCGCAGGTGTCGCTTGCCGCCGTTCCGCTGCTGTCCGGTGAGACGACGACGGGCACGCTCGGCTTCATCAAGTTCGGCGACCGCGACTGGACCCCGCCGGAACTCGACGTCCTCAAGGCGATCGCCGCCCTGCTCGCGCAGGTCCAGGCCCGCATCGTCGTCGAGGAGCAGTTGCGCTACTCGGCCGACCACGATTCCCTCACCGGACTCAGCAACCGGCGCGCCCTCTACCACCACCTGGACACCCGCCTCGCGTCGTCCGAACCCGGGCCCGTCGCCATCCTGTTCCTCGACCTGGACCGCCTGAAACCCCTCAACGACTTTTTCGGCCACGGGGCCGGCGACGGTTTCATCTCGACGATCGCGGACCGGCTCAGGTCGACCAGCGACGCCGACGACCTCGTCTCGAGGCTGGGCGGCGACGAATTCGTGCTCGTGCTCGGGGGATCGGTGGGTCTCGAGGAGGCGGAGGTGCGGGCGCAGCACATCCGCGACGTCGTGACCGAACGGGTGCGTCTGGGCCGCGAGGTGGTCAGCCGCAGTGTCAGCATCGGCGTCGCGGCGGGGTGTCCGGGCAAGGCCACCACCAGTTCGCTCCTCAGCCAGGCCGACCAGGCCGTCATGGTTGCGAAGACCAAGGGCGGTAACGCCATCAGCGTGTTCACGGACGAGATGCAGGAGGAGAGCGAGAAACGCAACATGATCGAGCTCAGTCTGCGTGCGGCCATCGCGGACGAGTCGCTGTTTCTCGAATACCAGCCCGAGGTGGACCTGCGGACCGGCCGGATCATCGGGGTCGAGGCCCTCGTGCGGTGGAATCATCCGCTGCTCGGGTTGCTGCAGCCGGGCTCGTTCATCGACGTCGCCGAGGCGACGAACGTGGCGGGGGAGCTCGGACGCTGGGTGATCAGGAAGGCCTGCCGGCAGTGGGCCGACTGGCGGTCGCAGGCTCCCGAGCTGGATCTGGCTCTTGCCGTCAACGTCTCGCCGGGGCAGTTGGCCGGTCTCGATTTTCTCGACGTCGTCAGAGATGCATTGGCGGAGTTCGACCTCCGGAAGGGCGCTCTGTGCCTGGAGATCACGGAGAACGCGGTGCTCAGTGATCTCACCTGGACGCGTGAGGCGCTCGAGGGGCTGCACGCGATGGATGTGGAGGTGGCGATCGACGACTTCGGCACCGGATACAGCTCCCTCAGTCATCTCAAGGCCCTGCCGGTGGGGACGCTGAAGATCGACAAGGGGTTCGTGATGAACCTGGACACCAACCCAGGGGATCGGGCGATCGTGAAGTCGATCATCGGCCTCGCCGAGTCGTTCGGCCTGGAGTTGGTGGCGGAGGGCGTCGAGAACGTGGAGTCGGCGCGGCAACTTCTGGACATGGGATGTTATCGGGCGCAGGGGTTTCTGTTCAGCCGCCCGGTCTCGGCGGAGGAGATCGGCAAGTTGCTGGCGGCGGGGGCTATCGAGGTCGGAATGTAGCGGCTGCCCGCGATTCAACCGTACCGAAAGTTCGGTTTGCTCCAATTATGATAATTGAAGACATTCGATTGCAGCTATAACAGACCTAGAGTATGTTTTGAGTGGTAGTAATCAACTCCACGGCGCGATCGGATCGACGCGGTGGCGGGCGGGTACCGAACATGGGTTTGACCAATGTGCGAATGTGGAAGCGATTTCGAGGCACTGAGCGTGTCCGAGCGGACTCAACTGCTCATCAGATCCCAATGCGTACACGGCCGTAGGGCGGCGGGGGTGCCGACCATTCCCGGTCGTACCGTGCCCGATCCACCCTCGCCGCGGCCGTCCTGGGAGCGGTCGTACTCCCATGTCGCGATCTGCACCGATCTACTCAGCGTCCTCGCCGCCGACCTGTTCGTCACCGTCGTCTACCGGCAGATCCCGCTCTGGACGTGGGCCGGGAGTCTCGCGGTCGCAGTCGCGGTTCCCGTCCTGGCGATGCTGTGCCTGGCGTTGGCACATGCGTGGGATCCACGCATTCTCGGCAGCGGTGCCGAGGAGTTCCGCCGAGTGGGACGAGCGTACGTATGGGTGATCGCGGTAACGGCCGTTGCCGGGTATGCGCTGGGTACCGCGAACGGGCACTCGTGGGTGTTCGGCGCTCTCCCGCTCGCAGCAGCGCTGTCGGTGCTCGGGCGTTACGCGCTGAGGCAAGGTTTGCGCAGGCGCCGGCGCTCGGGGGACTACCTGCGGTCTGTCCTCGTGGCCGGAGACATCGACGAAGTGCTCGAATTGATCAAGCGCACGCCGGACATCTCGCAGGCCGGGTGGCGCGTGGATGCGATCTGCCTTGCCGATGTGAGACCGGGTGAACAGCTTCCGCTCGCCATCGACGACACTCCCGTGATCGGCACGGAAAAGGACATCGTCGGTATCACCAGACTGCATTCTTTCCAGGCGATCGCAGTACTGCCCTCCAGTGGTTGGACCCCGACTCGCACCGAGCGGCTGAGCTGGGAGTTGGAGGGCACCGGAACCGATCTGTTGATCGCGCCCGTGCTCATGGATGTCGTCGGACCGCGTCTGCATATCGCCCCCGTCGCGGGAGTTCCGTTGATGCAGTTGAGTGCGCCGACGTACTCGGGCCCGGCGTGGGTGATCAAGAATGTCCTCGATCGGGTCTTCGCCTTCGTGCTCGTCGTCGCCATCGCACCCGTCCTGCTCGCGATCGGCGGGGCGATCCGCGCAAGCAGTCGCGGTCCCGCGTTGTTCAAGCAGACCCGCGTCGGCCGGGACGGCGAGGTATTTACGATGTACAAGTTCCGCAGCATGGTGGTGGGTGCGGAAGGGCGACTCCGCGAGCTCGCGGTATTCGACGAGGGTGCCGGCGTGCTGTTCAAGCTCCACGACGACCCGCGCGTGACCCGAGTGGGTAGGTTCATCCGCCGCTACTCCCTCGACGAGCTGCCGCAACTGTTCAACGTCGTCACGGGAAGTATGTCCCTCGTGGGTCCACGTCCACCGCTGGAATGCGAGGTCGCGCGGTACGGCGACGACGGCGCGAGGCGGCGTCTTTTCGTCAAACCGGGGCTGACGGGGCTGTGGCAGGTGAGCGGCCGGAGCAACCTCAGCTGGGAGGAGTCGGTCCGCGCCGACTTGCACTACGTCGAGAACTGGACCTTCACCCTGGATTTGCTGATCCTGTGGAAGACGATTCGGGCTGTGCTGAGGCCCGACGGCGCCTATTGACGACTTCTCACCTCCGTCGCTTCGATTCGGCACGACAGCGTTACGGACTCAGGGTATGTTTATGCCCACACTGCAGTACCTCTTGTCTTGAATTGCCAAAGTACGGTAACTTCTCGAAGGGTTTGCTGAAGAGTCGCTGGGAGAGTGGCTTCCCGTGCGGAATGCGGGACCGTCGAAGACTGGAGCAGGGGGATCGATGTCTGGTGGTTCGGTCTCGTCGATCCTGGGGTCCCGCATCGGGTGCGACGTGATGACGGTCGAGCACGTGCGAAGCAGCGTCGAGCGATTCGGCGACCGCTATCTGAACAGAATCTTCACACCCCACGAATTGGAAACCTGCGCAGGACCGGCGCGGGTCCAACGGCTGGCCGCCCGATTCGCGGCCAAAGAAGCCGTGGTCAAGGTGCTGCGTCCCGGCGACGTCGCCTTGCCGTGGCAGTCCATCGAGATCCGGCGCGAGAGCTGGGGCGGATGCGGAGTGCGGCTGTCCGGCAACGCATCGGCACTCGCCGAGCGTCAGGGGCTCGGCGGGTTCGACGTCTCGATCTCGCACGAGTCCGACGTCGCGATCGCGATGGTCACCGCGTCCCGGCTGGGCACGCCCCCCGATCACGAAGGAGAACGCCACCCATGAGCGAGCACACCATCCGCAAGGTTCTCGGTGACCACGCCCGGCTGTCCGTCGACGCCGCGAGCATCGCCGTCGGCGCCGATCTCTACGAGCTCGGTCTGACGTCCCACGCGAGCGTCAACGTGATGCTGGCGCTGGAGGATTCGTTCGACATCGAGTTTCCCGACGAGTTGCTGCGTAAGAGCACGTTCGCGAGCGTCGATTCCATCCGGGGCGCGCTCGTCGAACTCGGCGTGGCATGAGCACCGCCCTCGCGGGCGACACGGGGATCGAGTCCGCCAGGTCTTCCGGACCGTCGGCACGGGCCGCGAGAGTGGCCGAGGTGGCCGCGCGGTGGGCCGTCGACGTCGATCGTGACGCGCGCTTTCCGCAGGAGGCGGTGGACGCGCTCCGGGACGAGCGTCTGCTCTCGTGCGCCGTCCCGCGGGAGCTGGGTGGTGAAGGCGCGACACTTCGGGACCTGTGCGCGATCGCCCGGGTCCTGGGCCGCCAGTGCGCCGCGACGGCGATGATCTTCGCGATGCACCAGACCCAGATCCTCTCGCTCGTACGACATCCGGGCGGCGACGGCGTCGCCGGTTTCCTGCGCGACGCGGTCGCCGGTCAGTACCTGCTGGCGTCGGCGACCACGGAACTGGGTATCGGTGGCGACGTCCGCCGCAGCACGTGCGCGGTGGAGCGGTCCGGTGGAGTGGTGTCGCTGGTCAAGAACGCCCCCGTCATCTCCTACGGCGAGTACGCCGACGCGATCCTCGTGACCGCTCGGCGCACCCCCGACAGCCCGCCGAGCGACCAGGCGCTCGTCATCTGCCGGCGTGCCGACGTGACGCTCGAGCGCACCGGTGACTGGAACACGCTGGGGCTGCGCGGAACCTGCAGTCCCGGGTTCGTGCTACGGGCCACCACCACCCCGGATCTCGTCGTCGCCGATCCCTACTCGGAGATCTCGGCGGCGACCATGCTTCCGGTGTCGCACTCGGTGTGGTCGGCGGTGTGGCTCGGCATCGCCGACGCCGCGGTGGAGAAGGCACGCCGGTACGTGCGGGTGGCCGCGCGGAAGCAGCCGGGTGTGGCCTCGCCCGCAGCCCTGCGCCTCGCCGAGGCCGCGGCTGTGCATCAGCAATTCGCGGACGTCGTATTCGCGGCAGCCGGCCGCTTCGACGATGCCGACGCGGCTCCGGCCGATTCGCCGGAGTCCGAAGTCGCAGGCGGCGTGGGCTATTCGCTGGCGATGAACAACCTCAAGGTCACGGCGTCGACCCTGGCCGTCGACCTCGTCGGCAGGGCCATGCTGATCTGTGGGATCGCCGGCTACCGGGAAGACACGGAATACTCGCTCGGCCGGCACCTGCGCGATGCGCACGGTGCGGCCGTCATGGTCAACAACGATCGAATCATGGCCAACTCGGCGCAGATGGCCACCGCATACCGGGGGACGATATGAGCACGGATATCGCAGTGGAGCAGGAAGAGACGAGCGAACTCGAGCGCGCCCGGCGCGCGTTCCGGGCGGAACTGCTGGGGGCCGGACTCCTGGTGGACACGTCCGTCGCCGGCCTGTACGGACGGTCGGGGTTGTTCGAGGACATCGTCGACGGCATCGACGCGGTCGTGCGGGCAGCAGGCCCGGGCGCGTCCGCGGCCCGATTCCGGTTTCCGCCGGTGTTCCCGCGCACCAGTTTCGAGCGGACCGACTACATCGCGTCGTTCCCCAATCTGACCGGTGCCGTCAACACGTTCACCGGCACCAACGCCGAGCACGCGCAACTGCTGGCGGCCCGCGCCGAGGGGGAGAGCTGGGACCGGTGGCTCGAGCCGACCGACACGATGCTGGTGTCGGCGGCCTGCCATCCGGCGTACCCGATGTTCACGGGAGTGCTGCCGGACGGCGGTGCGCTCCTCGACGTGTACGGCTACTGCTTCCGGCATGAGCCCGCGTTCGATCCCGCGCGCATGCAGGCGTTCCGGATGCACGAGTTCGTGCGGATCGGCACCGCGGACCAGGCTGCGAACCACCGTGATTCGTGGATCGAGCGCGGGCTGGAGGTGCTGTCCGACCTGTGGCTGGACGCGACACCGGTGATCGCCAACGATCCGTTCTTCGGCAGGGCCGGACGCATGCTCGCCGCCAACCAGCGCGACGAGAACCTCAAGACCGAGCTGACGGTGCGCTTGTACGGCGACCTCGACGACGGAACCGCGGTCGTGTCGTGCAACTGCCATCAGGACCATTTCGGTGTCACGTTCGACATCGCGACCGCGGACGGCGGTGTCGCGCACAGTGCGTGCGTCGGGTTCGGGATGGAACGCATCGCGCTCGCGATGCTGCGGACCCACGGCCTGGACCCGTCGCGCTGGCCGAGCGCGGTGAAATCCCGGATGTCGCTGTGACGTCCCGGCTGATCGACATCTCGCCGGACGGCTACGAACCGCACCCCATCCACTCCGGCGAACGGACCTGGACCGAGACCAACTGCTACCTCGACCTGTGGGTGGAGGTACTCCACTCGCTCGGGCTCGATCCGGTGCCCGCCGCCGCGTGCGCATTCGGCGCCCGGTTCGACGGATCGCAGTGGACGTTCCTGAAGTTCAAGCCCGAGGATCTGTTCGCCCTGTACGGGATCGATGTGGGGGAGATGAACGTCTGGCGCGGTGTCCTCGACCACGTGGAGGACAATCTCGCGGCGGGGATGTTGTCGACCGTCGAGGTGGATGCGCACTGGCTCCCGGACACGGTGGGCACCGGCTACCGCGAGAGCCACACCAAGACCACGATCGTCGCGAACTTCATCGACCGGTAGGCCGGTGTGCTCGAGTACTTCCACAACAGTGGGTACCACCGGCTGACCGGGGACGACTTCCGCGGGCTGTTCGGACTCGATCTCGCCGGATCGGCGACGTTCACGCCGTACGTCGAGCAGGTCCGGTTCGACGGGGACCCGGAGTACCGGCCGGGTCGCTTCGACGCCGTGCTGCGGCATCATCTCGCGACGCGACCGGACGGAAATCCGGTGCGCGCTCTCGGTGAGCGGGTGGTCGCCGACGTGCCCTGGATCCGCGGCGCGGGCATCGACACGTTTCACCTGTGGACGTTCGGGGTGTTGCGGCAGTGCGGTGCCACCGCGGAACTCGCCGCCGACGTCTGCGAGTACCTCGAGCGCAACGGGTTCGCGGGGGCCGCGGCGTTCGCGCCCGGCTTCCGGGAGGTCGCGCAGGGCGCGAAGAGCGTGCAGTTCCAGATGGCGCGGGCCGCTCGCGGACGCACCGTCGACCCGTCGGCGCAACTCGACGGCATGGCCGAGACGTGGGAACGGTCGGTGGACGGCGTGGCACGCGTGGTCGGACGCGCGTAGTGGATCTACTCGCCGGCGCCCGGTGGCGTTGCGTGGCAACGGAACCGGGTACGGTCACCGATCCTTCGGGGTTGGCGGGTGTGCCGGGCCCGTGGTATCCCGCGCAGGTTCCGGGTACGGCGGCCGGCGCGATCCGGGCGGCCGACGGCGTCGCGGCGTCGCGCGCGGTGCAGACCGATGCGGTGGACTGGTGGTTCGTCACCGAGGTGTCCGGCGGCGGCCCGGATCCGTGGCGGCTCGAATTCGACGGACTCGCCTCGCACGCGGAAGTGTGGGCAGGCGACGACCTCGTCCTGTCCTCGGAGTCGATGTTCGTGCCCGCCTCGGCCGACGTGGACTCTCGGCCCGGCACGGTCACGCTGGCGATCCGATTCCCGTCGCTCGACGCGGCGTTGCGCCGCCGTCGGCCCCGCGGTCGCTGGCGATCGTCGCTGGTGAGCGCGCAGGGGCTGCGCTGGGTGCGGACGAGCCTGCTCGGTCGCGCGCCGGTCTTCGGTGGCGTGCCCGCCCCGGTCGGGCCGTGGCGGCCGGTGCGACTCCACGACCGCACGGCGCCGGTGCTGTCGGACCGCCACGTGGTCACCTCCGTGGAGGACGGGACGGGCGTGCTGGATCTCACCGTGCGCGTGCACGGCTCGGCAGGCCCGCCTCCCGTCGTCCGGCTCGGCGACGTCACCGGGGAGGCGACGGTCGTCGAAGCCGGCCCGGGCGCGCAGGACGTGCGCGCTCGCCTGCGCATCCCCGACGTCCGGTTGTGGTGGCCGCACACCCACGGCGCCCCCGTGACGTATCCGCTGAGCATCGCGTTCGGCGAGCACGTGGTCGACCTGGGTGCGGTCGGATTCCGCACCGTGAGTGCGGCGCGCGGCGACGGCGGGTTCCGGCTGGCGGTCAACGGCGTCGACGTGTATTGCCGCGGGGCCGTCTGGATCCCCGTCGATCCGATCGGGCTGGGCGGCCGGTCGCAGACGCGGGAGACCCTCGAGCGGGTGGTCGAGGCCGGGCTCAACATGGTCCGGGTGCCGGGCACGATGCTGTACGAGGACGCCGCGTTCTGGGACGACTGTGCCGAACTCGGCGTCCTGGTGTGGCAGGACGCGATGCTGTCGACGTTCGACCCGCCCGACGACGAGCCGTTCCTGGACCTGCTGACCGCGGAGATCGAGGCGGTGCTGCGACCGCTGTCGGGAAACCCCGCGCTCGCCGTGTTCAGCGGCGGCAGCGAAACCGAACAGCAACCCACGATGCTCGGACTCCCCGCGCCGCACATCGCGGCGGTGCACGACGTGATCCCGGCGGTGGTCGCGCGGATCGCGCCGGGGGTGGTGCCGGTGTCGTCGTCCCCGTCCGCGGCACCCGGCGGCGACGCGCTCGCGACCCACGTCGGAATGGGCGTCGCGCACTACTTCGGAATCGGCGGGTATCGGCAGCCGCCGTCCGACGTCCGCCAGGCCGGGGTGCGGTTCGCCGCCGAATGCCTCGCATTCTCGATTCCCCCGTCGGACGTGACGATCGAGACCGAGTTCGGCAGCCTCGCCGCCGCTGGCCACCACCCGCGGTGGAAGGCCGCCGTGCCCCGCGACAACGGGGCGTCCTGGGATTTCGAGGATGTCCGCGATCACTACGTGCGGACGCTGTTCGGTGAGGAGCCGTCGACGGTCCGCTGGAGTGACCCCGAGCGGTACCTGGCCCTCGGTCGCGCCGCCGTGTGCGAGGCCTTCGCGGCGGCTCTCGGATACTGGCGCCGGCCGGATTCGGGATGCGACGGCGCGCTGGTGCTCGCGCTCCGCGACCTCGAACCCGGCGCCGGGTGGGGATTGCTCGACTCCGACGGCCGGCCGAAGGCGCCGTGGTTCGTGTTGCGGCGGCTGGCTCAGCCCGTTGCGGTCCTCCTCGGCGAGGACGGGATGGACGGGCTGCGCATCGACGCGGTCAACGACTCCGCCCGCACGGTCGCGGGGGAGTTGCGGGTGCAGGTGCACACCCGCACGGGTGCGCCGGCGTTCGAGGTCACCGAACCGGTGACCGTCGCCGCGCACACGGCCCGCCGGTGGTCGCTCGACACGGTGCTCGGGCGGTTCACCGACGCCACGCACGTTCATCGTTTCGGTCCCCGCGGATACGAGAGCGTGACCGTCACCCTGTCCACCGACGACGGTGTCGTCGCCGAGTCCGTTCACCTCTTCGGCGGACCCGCGCGCGCCCTCGAACGCACCGTCGGCCTGACGGCGGTGGCCCGGGAGACGGCGCCCGGCAACTGGGTGGTCGACGTCGCCACCGACGGCGCTGCGCAGTACGTCCACCTCGAACTCGGCGGATTCGAACCGGCCGACTCCTGGTTCCATCTGCCGCCCGGCGGCACCCGGATCGTGCCGGTGCGCAGGACCGGGGCGGCGGAGGCGGTGACCGGGCAGGTGCGGGCGCTGAACTCGGTGAGCGTCGCCGCGGTCGTGCGGGCCTCCACCTGATCCGGACCCCGGTCCGTCGATATGCGATATCGACTAGGCTGGCTCAGTCCGCAACTGGCCGCTCGTCCCGGCCCGAGCTGTTCGCCGGCAGTTCGTCATCACTGCTCAGGAGTGCGTCGTTGTCTTCCCCGCTCATCGCTGCCGAGCCCTCGTCCGACACCCCGCTCGCCGGACTGGCGAAGATCGCGCTGGGCGACGCCGTCGTCGCGCAGGTGACCGAGGCCCTCGGGCGGCGTCACCTCGACATCGTCGCGCCCGCACCCGCCCGGCCGTTCGTGGCCGCGGCCCTCGCCGAGCGCACGCATCTGCTTCTGGTTACCGCGACCGGTCGCGAGGCCGACGACCTCACCGCCGAACTGCAGGAGATGATCGGCGACGCGGTGGCGCAGTTCCCGTCGTGGGAGACGTTGCCGCACGAGCGGCTGTCGCCGAGCGCCGACACGGTCGGTCGCCGGGTGGAGGTGCTCCGCAGGCTCGCGCGGCCCGACGACCGCTCCTACGGCGCCCCGCTCCAGGTCGTCGTCACCACCGTCCGTTCACTGGTGCAGCCCATGGCGCCCGGTCTCGGTGAGATCGAACCCGTCACGCTCCGGGTGGGCGTGGAGCACGACTTCGACGGGCTGATCCAGCGGCTCGTCGAAATGGCGTACACCCGCGTCGACATGGTCGGCAAGCGCGGAGAGTTCGCGGTCCGCGGCGGCATCCTGGACCTGTTCTCGCCCACCGCGGATCATCCGGTGCGCGTCGAGTTCTGGGGCGACGAGGTCACCGAGTTGCGCGCGTTCTCCGTCGCCGACCAGAGGTCGCTCGCCGAACTCGACATCGACGCCGTGATCGCGCCGCCGTGCCGCGAGCTGCTCCTCACCGAGGACGTCCGCGACCGGGCCGCGCAGCTCGCAGTCGACAACCAGGCCGACGCCGCGCTCGTCGAGATGCTCGACAAGATGTCGGCCGGCATCCCGGTGGAAGGCATGGAGGCACTGCTGCCCGTGCTGCGGCCGGGGCAGCTGCAACTGCTCACCGACGTGCTGCCCGAGAGCGCGCACGTGCTCCTGTGTGATCCGGAGAAGATCCGGACCCGCGCCACCGACCTGGTGCGCACCGGTCAGGAGTTCCTCGAGGCGTCGTGGACGGCGGCCTCGATCGGCGGCGCCGCCCCCCTCGACACGTCGGTGCTGAAGGGCGACGGCATCGACCTCGGCGCCTCCGCCTACCGGACGCTGAGCCAGGTCCGCGAATCCGCGGAGACCGCCGGTCTGCCGTGGTGGACGCTGAGCCCGCTCGCGTCCGGAAGCGGTGAGGAACTGGAGCTGGCGATCACGCCGGCACCCCAGGTCCGCGGTTCCGACGAGCTGCTGTCCGAACTGTTCGTGAGCCTGCGCGCCCACGTCAGCACGGGCGGCCGGGCCGTCATCGTCGTCGCAGGCGCCGGTACCGCGCACCGCGTGCTCGAGCGTCTCCGCGAGGCCGAGGTGCCCGCGGCGGAACTCACGCCCGGTTCGGAGCCCGCTCGCGGTCAGGTCGGGGTGCTGCGCGGGTCGCTGCACGACGGCCTGGTCTTCCCCGGCGGCGACACCACCCCCGGACTCGTCGTCGTCACGGAGTCCGATCTCACCGGAAACCGGGTGGCCGCGGTCGGCGACGGCAGGCGGCTGCCGGCCAAGCGCCGCAACCAGGTGGACCCGCTGGCCCTGACGGCCGGCGACATGGTGGTGCACGACCAGCACGGCATCGGGCGGTTCGTCGAGATGGTCGAACGGACCATCGGCGGCGCGCGGCGCGAGTACCTCGTGATCGAGTACGCCGCCAGCAAGCGCGGCCACCCGGGCGACCGGCTGTTCGTCCCGATGGAGTCGCTCGACCAGCTGTCGCGGTACGTCGGAGGTGAGCTGCCCGCGCTCAGCAAGCTCGGCGGCTCCGACTGGGCCAACACCAAACGCAAGGCGCGCAAGGCGGTTCGGGAGATTGCCGGTGAGCTCGTCCAGCTGTATGCGGCACGGCAGGCCGCGCCCGGTCACGCGTTCGGCCCGGACACCCCGTGGCAGAAGGAGATGGAGGACGCGTTCGCGTTCACCGAGACCCATGACCAGCTGACCGTCATCAGCGAGGTCAAGGCCGACATGGAGAAGGCCGTCCCGATGGACCGCGTCGTCATCGGCGACGTCGGCTACGGCAAGACCGAGATCGCGGTGCGGGCGGCGTTCAAGGCCGTGCAGGACGGCAAGCAGGTGGCGGTGCTGGTGCCGACGACGCTCCTCGCCCAGCAGCACCTCCAGACGTTCACCGAGCGCATGGCGGCGTTCCCGGTCAAGGTGCGCGGGCTCTCCCGCTTCACGGATGCGGGCGAATCCAAGGAGATCGTCGCGGGCATGGCCGACGGCGAGATCGACGTGGTGGTCGGCACGCACCGGCTGCTGCAGACCGCGGTCCGGTGGAAAGACCTGGGCCTCGTGATCGTCGACGAGGAGCAGCGTTTCGGTGTGGAGCACAAGGAGCACATCAAGGCGCTGCGCACCCACGTGGACGTGCTCACCATGTCGGCGACGCCGATCCCGCGAACGCTGGAGATGAGCATGGCGGGCATCCGGGAGATGTCCACGATCCTCACGCCGCCGGAGGAGCGGCACCCCATCCTCACCTACGTCGGCGCGTACGCCGACAAGCAGGTGGCCGCCGCCATCCGACGGGAACTGCTCCGCGACGGGCAGGTGTTCTACGTCCACAACCGGGTCAGCTCGATCGACAAGGCGGCCCAGCGCATCCGCGAACTCGTGCCCGAGGCGCGCGTCGTCGTCGCACACGGACAGATGAACGAGGACACCCTCGAACGGACCGTGCAGGGTTTCTGGGAACGCGACTACGACGTGCTGGTGTGCACCACCATCATCGAGACCGGTCTCGACATCTCCAACGCCAACACGCTGATCGTCGAACGCGCCGATTCCCTCGGCCTGTCGCAGCTGCACCAGTTGCGTGGTCGCGTCGGCCGTAGCCGGGAACGCGGCTACGCGTACTTCCTGTACCCGCCGGAGAAGCCGCTGACCGAGACGGCCTACGACCGGCTCGCGACCATCTCGCAGAACTCCGACCTCGGCGCAGGCATGGCAGTCGCGATGAAGGACCTCGAGATCCGTGGTGCCGGAAACGTGCTGGGGGCCGAGCAGTCCGGTCACGTGGCCGGTGTCGGCTTCGACCTGTACGTGCGACTGGTGGGGGAGGCCGTCGAGGCGTTCCGCGCGGCCGCGGACGGAAAGCCGATCACCACGGACGACGCCCCGAAGGAAGTGCGCATCGACCTGCCCGTCGACGCGCACATCCCGCCGGATTACGTCACCAGCGACCGGCTCCGGCTCGAGGGGTATCGCAAGCTCGCGGCCGCCACCGAACTCGACGGCATCACCGCCGTCGTGGACGAACTCGTCGACAGGTACGGCCCCCTCCCCGAGGAGGTCCGCAGGCTGGTGTCGGTGGCCAAACTGCGGCTGCTGGCCCGCGAGTACGGGCTCGAGGAGATCGCCGTCGTCGGCACGCAGCTGAAGATCTCGCCGATGGCACTGCCCGACTCGAAGCAGTTGCGTCTCAAGCGGATCTACCCGAGTGCGCAGTACCGTGCCACCACCGGCATGGTGCAGCTGCCGCTGCCCCGGGCAGGCTCGGGCGGGATCGGCGCGGAGCGGGTGCGCGACGTGGAGTTGCTGCAGTACATCGCGGATTTGGTGCTCGCGCTGGACGGCAAGGCCGCCGGGTCCGTGGTGATGGAGGCCTGACCCGATGACGGTGGTCCTGCTCGACCCGTTGCGGCCCACGACCGTCCCGATGGAAGCCATCGGGTTGGTCGGCGACGGCGTGGAATTCACCGACGAGGTACCCGAGTCCGTGCGGGCGCTGCTGTCCGCCGCACCCGGCGCCGCCGTCCTGATCAGTACCGATCCCGACCATCCCACCGTGCGCGACTGGGTCGCGTCGGGTTCCCGCGTCGTCGCGGCACCGAAGGTCCCGGGCGACAACCTCGTCGAGGCCGCCGAGGTGATGGACCGGTTGTGGAGCTACGGCGGCTGGGAGGTGACGCAGACACACCGGACGCTGTCGCACTACCTCGTCGAGGAGACGTACGAGGTCCTCGACGCGATCGAGTCCGCCGTGCCCGGAGACCTGCGCGAAGAGCTCGGAGATCTGTTGCTGCAGGTTCTGTTCCACTCACGCATCGCCTCGGCCGCGGGCACTTTCGACGTCGACGACGTCGCCGCGACCCTGGTCGCGAAGCTCGTGCACCGCAGCCCCCATCTCGGCGAGGACGTCGTCGGCCCGATCGACATCGCCGAGCAGGAACGGGCGTGGGAGATCCGGAAGGCGGCGGAGAAGGCCCGCAGCTCCTGCCTCGACGGCATCGCGATGAGCCAGCCGGCGGCGTCGCTGGCGGCGAAGGTCGTGGCCCGCGCGAGCAAGGCGGGGTTGCCGTCCGAGCTGGTGCCGGCGGAGATCACGGCCGACAGCGCGGCGGTGGTCGCCGCCGAGTCGCGGCTGCAGGCGGCGACGCACGACCTCATCGCCCGTATCCGCGCGGCCGAGAATGCTGCGCGCGCGGCGGGGAAGACCGAACTCGCCGCCGCGGACTGGCTCGGTTACTGGACGTCCTGATGCAAGCGATCGGCTCCATCGCCCGAGTTTGCCAAAATGTAACTGAGGGATGAATCACCTTCGTGTTGGTAGTGCGCGAAAAACAAACCTGAGGTAGTTTAAAGCGCGCATAGAAGACCAGTTGGTTGCAAACACGCGTCTCGGAGCACTGTCAGGTACTTCGTCGGGGGTGTTTGTGGGCTTCGCGCACTGCACGTAGTGGGTATTCGAGCCCCCGGTCGGGCGAGGGCAGGTACCCACAGGGGAACCTGTGATGCTTCCGGGCCGAGTCGATTGCCCGACGATGAGAGACGGACACATGAGCCTGTACACGCCTGACCGCCTGGAACCTTCCGACGAGACAGACGCGCACGACATCGACGAGGCCGGCGCCGGAGACCGCGCGCCCGGCCGCCCGACGGTCACCGTCGTCGTGCCCGCGATGAACGAAGCCAGGAACCTTCCCCACGTCGCCGCACGCATGCCGGCCGGCATCGACGAAATCGTCTTCGTGGACGGCCATTCCGTCGACGACACCGTGGAGGTGGCGCGGAGCCTCTGGCCGGACGCGACATTCGTGACGCAGAGCCGGAAAGGCAAGGGCAACGCCCTGGCCTGCGGCTTCCGCGCCGCGACCAGCGACATCATCGTGATGATCGACGCCGACGGCTCCACCGACCCGGCGGAGATTCCGCTGTTCGTCGGTGCCCTCGTGGCCGGCGCGGACTTCGCGAAAGGGAGCCGCTTCGCCGACGGCGGCGGCAGCTCGGACATCACGTTCAGCCGGAAGCTCGGAAACAAGGCACTGAACGCCATCGTGAACCTCAAGTTCGGGGCCGCGTTCAGCGACTTGTGCTACGGCTACAACGCTTTCTGGCGTCACCACGTCCCGGTGATGGCACTGCCCCCGGTGGAGGCGTCCGAGGCGCAGTGGGGCGACGGGTTCGAGATCGAGACCCTGATCAACGTGCGGGTCGCCAACGCGGGCCTGAAGATCACCGAGGTGCCGAGTTTCGAGCAGGATCGCATCCACGGCGAGAGCAACCTGAACGCGGTCCGGGACGGACTCCGCGTGCTGCGCACCATCAGGAGCGAACAGCGCACGACCGCAGCGCACCTGTCCCCGGCGCCGGTCCCGCAGGGCTGAGCGGCCGTGACGGTGTCCACGCTCGTATCCTGCTCCGTCGTCATCTGCGCCTACACCACCGAACGGTGGAGCGATCTGTGCGCCGCGGTCGACTCGGTGCTCGCCCAGAGTGTGCCGGTCCTCGAGGTGCTGCTGGTGATCGATCATTCGGAGGAGCTGTTCTCCCGTGCCGAACTGCATTTCGCGCCGGAACCCCGCGTGTGCGTGCTGCGCAATTCCGAGTCGAAGGGTCTGTCCGGCGCCCGCAACACCGGCGTCCGCGCGTCGAAGGGGGACATGATCGCGTTCCTCGACGACGACGCCCGCGCCGAGCCCGACTGGTATCGCGTGTCCGCCGCCCACTATTCCGATCCCGACGTGCTCGGTGTCGGCGGTTTCGCCAGTCCGGCGTGGCCGGCCGACCGCCCCGTGTGGATGCCCGCCGAGTTCGACTGGGTTGTCGGCTGCAGCTACGTCGGCCAGCCGACGCGCATCGAACCGGTGCGGAACTTCATCGGCTGCAACATGTCTCTGCGGCGCGCGGTCTTCGACACCGTCGACGGGTTCAGCGACGGAATCGGCAGGGTCGGGAAGACGCCGGTCGGGTGCGAGGAGACCGAACTCTGCATCCGGATCCGACATCACCAGCCCACCGCGCAGTTGCTGTTCGACCCCGCGATGAAGGTGGTGCACCGCGTCGGCGACGACCGCACCACGTTCCGCTACTTCCTCTCGCGCTGCTACCACGAGGGCATGTCGAAAGCGCTGGTCTCCGATCTCGTCGGGGCCGGCGACGCGCTCAGCAGCGAACGGGCGTACACCGCACGTGTACTCCCGCGAGCCGTCGTCGCGGGGATCGTGTCCCCCCGGCACGGCGGACTGTTCCGAGCGGGTGCCGTGGTCGCGGGGTTCACGGTGACCGCAGCCGGATACGTCCGAGGTCTCCTCGGTCTGCGATCGAAGCGGGTGACGGCATGACCGGAACTCTCGACCGCCGGATCGACCTGGTGCCGGCGCTGGTGAGCGATCACGCGCCGACGTGGGACGGCGCCGTCTGGGTCGGCGAACTGCGCGGTCCCGTGCGGGCGGACACCGAGTACCGGCTCGACCGGGCCGAGGGTTACCGGCGTGCCCGGTTGCTCGTGCGGGAAGACCGCGCCCTGCGGGGGTTCATCGAGGTGGACGTCGAGGACGGGGGACTCGACACCCGCGAATTGCGCCGCGCACTGGCTGAACTCGCTCCGGAGGTGGCACGGGACAGCGCCGCGACCGCCACCGGACCCGGCCCCTCCGTCACGGTGGTGGTGTGCACCCGCGACCGGGTCGACAGCCTGAAGGTTGCGCTGGAGTCGATCCTGTCGCTCGACCATTCCGGCTACGAGGTGATCGTGGTCGACAACGCATCCCGTACGGACGCCACCCAGCGGTACGTCGCCGAGCTCGGCGACCCCCGGGTGCGGGTCGTGACCGAACCGCGGCCCGGGCTGTCCCGGGCGCGGAACGCGGGAATCCGCGCGGCGTGGACGGAGATCGTCGCCTTCACCGACGACGACGTGGTGGTCGACCCGTACTGGCTCACCGAACTCGTGGCCGGCTTCCGGGCCGGGAACGCGGTCGCGTGCGTGTGCGGAATCGTCCCCAGCGGGGAGATCCGCACGCCCGCGCAGGCGTACTTCGATCAGCGGGTGGGATGGGCGAGTTCCTGCGTGCCAAGGTTGTTCGACATTGCGAATCCGCCGGCCGACGTGCCGCTCTTCCCGTTCCAGGTCGGGATCTACGGCACCGGCGCGAACTTCGCCGTCGACCGGCGGGCCGTGTTCGAGATCGGCGGTTTCGACGAGGCACTCGGGGCGGGCGCCCCCACCGACGGCGGCGAAGACCTCGACATGTTCTTCCGGGTGCTGCACTCCGGGCGGCAGCTGGCGTACCGGCCGGCGGCGGTCGTGTGGCATCGGCACCGAGCGGACAACGAGGCGCTCGCCGTCCAGGCCCGCGGCTACGGGCTGGGGCTGGGAGCCTGGCTCGCGAAGGTCGCTCTCGATCCGCGCACCGCCTGGCTCGCGCTGCGGATCGCCGTCCGGCAGGCACCGACCTTCCTTCGTCTGTCGCGCAAGATGTCCCGCGTCGCCACCCCGCCGGACGGTCTCGCCGGCGAACTCCCCGAGGGGATCGGAGTCACCGAGCTCCGGTCCATTGCGCGTGGCCCCTTCGCGTATCTGAAGGCCCGGGTCGAGGGCCGACATCCGGCGCCGATGCGAGGGGTGAACTGTGACGATGCAGTCTGATTCCCGGCACCCGAGCGCACCGGCGGGCCGCTCGGACGGCACCCGGTTCGGCACCTGGTTCGGACCGGAAGACGCGCCGCTCTTCGGCGTCGTCGACCTTCCCGCCGACGGCCGGTGCCGCGGTGCCGTCGTCCTCTGCCCGCCGATCGGCAAGGAACAGGTCGACTCGTATCGCGCACTGGTGTATCTCGCGCAGCAATTACGCGCCCGCGGGTTGCTGGTGCTGCGGTTCGACTACCGCGGCACCGGTGATTCGCCCGGCGCCCAGGACGATTCCGACGCGGTCGCCGGATGGCTCGACAGCATCCGGAAGGCAGTCGAGTACGTCCGCAGCTGCGGCGTCATGGACATCGGGCTGGTCGGTCTCCGGGTCGGCGCGCTGCTCGCCGCGCAGGTCGCGGCGACGTGCGCTCCGGTGCGGGCCGTGACCCTGTGGGATCCGGTGGTGCGTGGTCGCGGCTACCTGCGCAAGCAGACCGCGCTCCACCAGATGGTGGTCGGCGCGGAGGACACGGACGATCCGCGGGTCACCCTGATCGGCGCGGTGCTCGCACCGGCGGCGGCGTCGGCGCTGTCGGCGATGAGCCTGCGAGCGGCAACCCCGCCGCCCGGCGCGAAGGTCTTGATGGCGTTGCGCGAGAGCGAGGTCGATTCCGTCGGGACGCGTGAGACCGTCGAAGCCTGGAATGCCGAGACGTTCACCGTCCACGACTACGAATCGTTCCTCGAACCGGCAGATTTCGCGGTCCGGCTCCCGTTCGGCGACGCCGATCGGATCGCCGGATGGATGTCCGCATCCTTCGGCGACCACTGCGACAGTGTCGCACTCGAACTCCGTGCCAGCGCCGTGGTGGATCGGACCGTCGACGGCAGGCAGGTCGTCGAGACGCTGGAGTTCGCCGGAGCGTCCGAACTCTTCACGATCCGCACGTTCGTCGCGGCCACGCCCGGTGCTGCGGAACCCACGGTGATCTTCCACGGCACGGCCAACGAGCACCGCGTGGGCCCGGTCCGGCTGTGGGCCGAGACCGCGCGCGAGCTGGCGGCACACGGGATCGTCAGCGTTCGCTTCGATCGGCGCGGCACCGGCGACACCGGCCTGGTGCAGCACGGCGAATGCACCACCATCTACACGGACGAATCCCGGGACGACGCCGTCGACATCATCTCCGTCAGCGGTGCGCAGCCCGACAAGATTGTGCTCGCCGGGATGTGCTCGGGGGCATGGAATTCGAGCTACGCCGCCCTCCGGCGCCCCGTCCGGGCGGTGGTCCTGGTGAACATGGCGGACTGGACCATCACCCGTAAGGCGTTCGTGAAGCAGTCGACGATGAGTGCCGATCACCATTCGCTGAAGGGTCGCGTACTCGCACTGCTCCACCGGCACGCGGCGACGGCGAAGAAGTACCTGCGGCTGTGGGTGCCGTACCGCGGCTGGTTGTGGCTCGGCCGGGCCGGGCTGCTGCAGGTGCCGGAGGTCATGCTCGCCCCACTGAACGAGCGCGGCGTGCACACCACCGTCCTCCTCTCACCGATCGACTACGCCGCGTTCGTCGAGAACCACGGCGAGCGCAGCCTTCGCCGATTGCGGCGGGCCGGCTGGAACGGACGCCTGGTCACCTACCCGTCCGGCGATCACTCGCTGTACAGCACCGCCCTGCGGGACAGGGTCATGCGGGACGTCCTCGCCACCGCTCTCGGCGAACTGACCGTGAACCGGGTCGACGACGACCGTGACGATTCCCGGCCGGAGTTGGCGGGATAATCATGGGAGCCCCGGCAGCGACGCAGTCGCACCTACACGCCAAACACCGCGCCGAGCAGCCCCCGCGCTCCGCGGGGCGGAATCTGCAACTCAACTCGATGGCACTGATGCTGTCGAGTGTCGTCACCGGTGTGCTCGGCCTCGCCTTCTGGGGCGCGGCGGCGCGGTTGTTCCCCGCCGACCAGGTGGGGGTGGCGTCCGCGCTCATCTCGACCGCGATCATGCTGTCGACGCTGTCGAATCTCAGTCTCGGCTCGATGTTCGAGCGCTTCCTGCCGGTGGCCGGTCACCGCGCGGGACCGTTGCTGATCAAGGGCTTCGCCGCCGTGGCCACCCTGGCCTTCGTGTCGGCTGTGGGGCTCATCGTCCTCGGCCCGCGGGACACGCTGTTCGAGAACAACCTGGAAATCGCGATCTATCCGGTGTTCGTCGTCGTCCTCGCGCTCTTCGCCCTCCAGGACCAGACCGTCTCCGGCCTGGGCGTCGCCCGCTGGGCGGCATCGAAGAACGTCTTCCACGCGGTGGCAAAACTACTGGCGGTCGTGGTGCTCGCGGGGTCGGGGTCGGCGCTCGCCATCGTCGCGTCCTGGGGAGTCACCGCGGCGATCGCAGTGGTGGTCCTGTTGACGTCGATGGGGCTGCGCATCCGGTCCGATCCTCGATACCGGCAGGTGCCGGCGCTGCCGTCGAACAAGGAACTCGGGGTGTACTTCGTTTCCTCGTACGGCATTTCGGCGCTCGGGGCCGTTGCTCCGCTCGTCGTCCCGCTGATCGTCGTCACCCGGGTCGGTACCGCGGCGAATGCGTACTTCGCAGTGACGTGGTCGATCGTCAGCGCCCTCTACATCATGGTGAACCTCATGGTGGGTCCGTTCGTGGCCGAGGCCGCCGCGCATCCGGACAAGATCGTCAGCCTGTCCCGCCGGTTCGTCCGCACCATCGCCGTGATCGCGGTGGTGGGCGGATTCGGTCTGGCCTTCGTCGCGCCGTTGGCGCTCGGATTCATCGGTCCGGAATACCGTGCGGAAGGAACGCCCCTGCTCCATCTCGCCGCCGTGTTCGTGCCCCTCGCCGTCATCGGCGCCGTCTACGACGGTCTCGCACGGGTGTATCGCCGGCTGACCCTTGCCGTCGTCACCCAGTGCCTGGCCACAGTGGTGATCATCGTCGGCAGCCTGGTCTTCAGCGCGTCTGTCGGCGTCGCGGGAGTGGGCTGGGCGTATCTCGCCGCCGAGACACTCACCGCCGTGATCCTCGCCGGACCGCTCATCTCCTGGCTTCGCCGGCTCCAGAACCGCGCCAAGTGGGAGCGGTGGCTCGCGAAGAGCGCGAACCCGAAACCGAAATGGCAGGCTTCCGATGTCGACGCATAGAGCGAGTTCCCGCGACCTGATGCGCAGCGGCAGCCGGATGATCACCGCGATCGGTCCGGTCCGCCTGCCGAGCATCGGCGAGATCCGGGACACGCTGACCGGGCTCGCGCACGCCGGTGGACGCCACACCCCGATCGGGCTCGTCCCGACCACCGAGTCACGCCGGTGGGAGCACCGACCGCACGACTTCCTCGGGACCGTGCGGCAACTCGGGCCGTGCACCCGGGAGGAAGTCCCTCGGCTACTGACCCGGCTGGCGCGTGCGGGCGCGTCCGCGAATCCACTGAACGTCGCGGTCGCGGGTGACTTTCTTCTGCTCGACATCTCGCACGGACTCGGTGACGGCCGGCTCGCGCTGGCACTCGTCCGTGCTGTCGCCGGTGGACGCAGCGGGACACCGGTCCCCGAATGGGCCCGGACACGCGACAGCGCACTGCCGCTCGCGCGCGCGTTGACCCGGGCCTTCGCGACCTCACCGTCCCGTGTCGCTCGGCTCCTCGAATCCCGGCCCTCCGTCACACCCGCGGCCGGCCCCGTCGAGGTCGTGCCCTGGCGCAGGTCGCCCACTGCGGTCGTCGAGTCCGCGGTGCCGGGAACCGCCGCGGAACTCCGGCGCTGGCGGGATCGGGAACTGCCCGGGGCGTCGGTGTCGTCGTTGCTGTTCGCGGCAGTCGCGCGGGCGATGCGCAGTCGTGGTCTGACGATCGACGACAAGGTCGACGTCCTCTTCGACTGCCGGCGCTATCTCCCGGACGGTGCGACGGTGAACGGAAATTTCGCTGCCGGAGTGCGGTTCGCGGTGCCGGACCCCGGTGACGCCGCCGAGATGAGCGCGGTGATCACACAGGCCACGGCGTCGGGCAGGCCGCTCGCCTCGCTCGCACTCAGCATCGCCAAGTTCCGCAGGCGCGTGCGCGCCGGCATCCCGCACACTGCGGCCGCGCACGTCGCGGCGACACCCCGGGCGAGGCTCGTGTACTCCGACATGGGGGAGGCCGCGCTGCTGGCCGACCTCGACTGGACCGACGAGCCCGGCCGGCGTCTCGTCACCGCGCTGAGCGAACCGGCCGATCCGGCGTCGATCGTCTTCACCTCGGTGCGCCGTGGCCCGGAACTCGACGTGTCGGCGTCCCTGCACGACAACGTCTTCGACCCCGAACTCGTCCGCGACGCACTCGCGGACGCCCTGTGCGACCCACTGTCTCTCCTGTCTCGAAGGATTGTCTAGCCATGCCCTCACACGTCCTGGAGACATCGAAGCGAACTCCGCTGTACCTCACCGTTGCCGTGCTGCAGTTCTTCGTCGTCGAATTCCTCGTCGCCGGAACCTGGCGCGGTCACTACAGCTACTCCGCCAACTTCGTCAGCGACCTCGGTGTCCCGTACTGCGGCACCGACGGCACCGCGCCGTGCAGCAGGACATCGCTGCTGATGGACGCATCCTTCGTCGTGGTCGGTGTCGCCTATGTGGTCGCCGCCGTTCTCTGGTACCGCATCGAACGCGTGCTTCCACTCGTACCGGTGGTGTTCCTCGTGGTGGCCGGAATCGGCGGAGCAGTCGTCGGCCTCGCGCCGTCGAACACGCACTGGGAGATTCATTCGCTCGGCGCGACACTGTTCCTCATCTTCGGAAGTCTCTTCACGCTGACGACGGCACTCACCGTGTGGCCTCAGATGCCGGGTCCGGCAACGTACGCCGCGGTCGCGCTGGGGGTGCTCGGACTGGTCGGATACTTCTGTTTCACGTACTCCTGGGACCTCGGTCTGGGTGTCGGCGGCATCGAACGGGTCGCGGCGTACTCGGCGATTCTCGGGTTCGTCGTGTGCGTCCACCTCGTGACGCAGCTGCAGTCGGTTCGACGTTCGGCTGCCGTCCGGGTCGGAGACACCACCGGTGCATAGACAGCTGAACCGTCCACGCCGAGCCCGTGCCCTGTCGTCGGCGACGGTGTTCCTCGCGCTCGCCTGCATCGGCGCCACCGGGTGGTACGCGTCGAGCGATGTCGCGCAGGCCTCCGGGAAGGGCGAGTCGGTGCTCCTGTTCGACGATTTCGCCGGGACCGCGGGAACGTTGCCGGACCCCCGCGTCTGGGGACACGCAATCGGGGGAGGAGGCTGGGGAAACGGCGAGGCTCAGGTCTACACGGACGATCCCGCCAATTCCCGCCTCGACGGCGACGGCAGGCTCGTGATCGAAGCCCGCCGGGACGGATCGGGCTACACATCCGCACGCCTGGTCACCCTCGACCGCTTCGCATTTCAGTACGGGCGCGCCGAGGCCCGCATCAAGCTGCCGACGGGGCAGGGCCTGCACCCCGCGTTCTGGTTGCTGGGTACGGACGTCGACCGCGTGGGCTGGCCCCAGTCGGGGGAGATCGACGTGATCGAGACGATCAACGACGCGTCGTTCACCCACAGCGCGCTGCACGGCCCGTCCGCGGACGGCACCCCCTGGAGCCTGAATGTCGAAGGCAGCGAGAATGTGTCGGACGATTTTCACGACTACTGGGTGGAGCGGTCACCGGACCGGATCACGTTCGGAATCGACGACGCCACGACGGGCGAGTTCTCGCGTGCGGATCTGGACCCGGGACAGGAGTGGGTGTTCGACAAGCCTTTCTCCCTGTTGCTGAACGTCGCTGTCGGGGGACGGTGGCCCGGTGACGCCGGGGCCGACACCACATTTCCGGCCACGATGCTCGTCGACTGGGTGAAGGTGACCGATGAGTGATCTCCTCGCGGCGGAGCGCGTCGACACGAGAACCCCGGAATTGTCCCGGTATTACGACGTCGCCGCATTGGCCTCGGCGGTCGCGGGACTGACATCGCTCGCACCGCTCCCGTCCCCGGTGAGCGCGGTGCTGCTGACGGTGTTCGTGCTGAGCGGCCCGGGTCTCGCGATCGTGACGTGGTTGCGGATGCCGGTCGCCGCATCGGTCGCGGCCGTCCCCGTCCTCGGGCTGACCGTGGTGACTGCCGCCACCACCGTCCTGGCCTGGTTCTATCGTTGGCCCGCCACCGGACTGTTGCTGGTGATGGTCCTGGCCGTCGTCGCGTCCGCCCTGCGGCATCGCTGGCACGACACCGGCGCCGACCCGGTTCGCGTGGTCACCCTGCGGCAGGCGCGGTTTCGCCTGTCGCAGTGGGCGCACGCTGCCCGCCGCAATCGGCCGCTGATCCTCGTCGCCGTCGCCCTGGTGCTGTGGGTGGCCGTGCTCTTCGGGCTCGGGTCCGGCGGGTACTCACAGTTCGGTCTGCTGTTCGCCGGCAGCGGGCCCGGGCTGGTGGTGTGCACGCTGATGATGCTCGGCGCGTTCGTCTGGGCTCTCCGCACGAGGGCCGTCGGGACCGCTGTCGTGGCGGTGCTCGGCGTGATCATGGTGGAAAGGCTCACCCCGACACTCGTCACCGACGTGCCCATCTACGGGTGGACGTACAAACACCTCGGCGTGGTCGACTACATCCAGCAGTTCCAGACACTGCCGCCCAAGGGCGTCGACATCTACGGCGAGTGGCCGGCCTTCTTCACCGCATTCGCGTGGTTCGGTGACATCACGTCGGCGGACATGATGGCCGTCGCCCACTGGTTCGCGCCGGTGATCCACGTGTTGCTGGCCGTCGTGATCGCCGCGATCGCCCGGCTCCTCGGGTTCGACATGCGGGTGGCACTGACGGCCGCGATGGTGGCGGAACTCGCCAACTGGGTGGGACAGGACTACTTCTCGCCGCAGGCCGTCGCCCTCGTCATGGCGCTGGGTGTGGTGGCTCTGCTCGTGGTGTCGACGGAGCACCGTTCCGCGGCATACCTGTCGATCCTCGTCTTCGCCGCCCTGGTACCCACCCACCAGCTGACCCCCTACTGGCTGTTCGGCGTGACAGCGGCCCTCGCGGTGACGCGGAAGATCCGTCCGTGGTGGCTTCCCGTGCCCTACTTCGCGATCCTCGTCGCCTATCTCGTGCCGCGGCTCGACATCGTGGCACCGTACGGCCTGCTGTCCGGTTTCAACCCGGTCGACAACGCCGCCAGCAACGTGACCGCGGTCGGCACGGTGGGGAAGATCTTCACCTCCGCCGTGTGCCGTTCCCTGTCCGCGGGCATCATCCTGCTTGCCGTGGTCTGCGCGATCCTCCTCTGGCGCAGCAAACGTCCCGCCTGGGTCGCGACCGTCATGGCGTTCAGTTCGTTCGCTCTGCTGGCAGGACAGAGCTACGGCGGTGAGGCGATCTTCCGGGTCTACCTCTACGCCGTGCCCGGATGCGCGATTCTCATCGCACCGATCCTCGCGGACGCGCTCACGACCAGGTTCCGGTCCGCACTGCTCCGCCGAACCGTTCCCGTCGGACTCGCGAGCGGACTGGCGTACATGACGTTCGCGGGCCTGCAAGGCTATTACGGGTTGTGGTCGCTGGTCGTCGGATATCAGTCCCAGGTGACGTTCGCGGAGGACATCCTCGCGAACGAACAGCCACCCGCGAAAATCATGTCCCTGTATCCCGCAGGTCTGCCCACCCGGGTGAGCGCCGACTACATCAAGTTCGCCGTCGTCGACAAGGATTTCGATCAACCCCTGCTGGCGTTGCCCCCGGCCCTGCTGGAGGGTTTCCCGCACGGCGGTCAGATCGAGATGCTCACCGCGGACGCGGCGGAACGCGACGGCGACACGTATCTCGTGTTCAACACTCAGGGCACCGCCGCCATCCGCTACTACGGCTATCTACCGGACGGATCCGTCGACAACTTCGAGGACCAGTTGCGGTCGAGCCCCGACTGGTCCGTGTATGCGCAGGACGTCGACAGCGCCATCTTCCGTTACACGGGGCCGCGACGGTAGCGGCCGACTGGCGTATTCGGTCACGAACGGCCGCGGTGGGCGCCTAGCATCGGCGCATGCAGCGGATGCGCTCGACCATGTTCGAGATGGCGTTGACGTGCTCGGTGGCGCTGTGCGCGCTGTCCCTCACCCCGGCGGTGCCCGTCGCCGCACCCGTCGGCGGAGGTGTCCGGGCCGCCTACTCCGGATACACCGTGATCGGCAGCGACGAATTCGACGGACCCGCGAATGCCGCGCCCAATCCGACGTTCTGGGGGTACGACCTCGGAGGCGGCGGGTGGGGCAACAACGAGAAACAGGTCTACACCGATTCCCGGCAGAATTCGCGGCTCGACGGCAACGGCCGCCTCGTCGTCGAGGCGCGCAGAAACGGTAGCGGGTTCACTTCGGCGCGGCTCGTGACCCGCGGAAAGTTCGACTTCACGTACGGCGTGATCGAGGCTCGGATACAGGTGCCGTCCGGCCCGGGGATCCATCCGGCGTTCTGGACGCTGGGGAGCAACATCAACAGCGTCGGGTGGCCTGCCTGCGGAGAGATCGACATCCTCGAAGTGATCGGGGACGGTTCGCGGTACCACGCGGGCGTTCACGGTCCGACCGTCGGCGGCGGGCACTGGGAGCGCTCCACGGACGGTTCGATCGGCGCGAACCTCAGCGCAGGGTTCCACGACTACGCGCTGATCAAGGCGCCCGGCCGCATCTCGGTGGGGATCGACGGGAACATCGTCGGCACTGTCACGACGGCGGACCTCCGACCCGAGGAACGCTGGGTGTTCGACGCCCCGGCCTACCTGCTGCTCGATGTGGCCGTCGGCGGAAATTGGCCCGGCCCGGTCACTTCGTCGACACGCTTCCCGGCCACGATGCTGGTGGACTGGGTGCGGTTCTCTCAGTAGCGCCCGGAACAAACGCAATTTCCGGTGTGAATAGAATCGGCTTCATGGGCGAGTCGAACTCCGAGTGCCGCTGCGGCCATCCCTTCGCCGCTCACGAGCACTACCGTGCGGGGACGTCCTGCGCCATCTGCGACTGCCCGCGTTTCCGGCGCTCGTTCTCCGGGTTGATCCGCAAACTCCTCGGCCGGTAGCCGCCGCATCGGGTGTGCGTGTGTCCTGCAGCAGTCCATAAACATACCACAGGTCTGTTTATGGACTATATTTCAGCATGTTTATCGTGCGAAGATGGACTTCTGGAAACTTTGAATCCAACTATGCGGTGACGGTCGGCGGCAGTTCGGGTGGTGGTGATGGGGCATCGAACGGCCGAACGGATGGGGACGACACCCAGTGCCAAGGCCGTCCTGTGGAGCGGCGCTCTGTGGCTGATCGCCGCCGTGCTCGCGGTGCCTGCCCTGCTGTTCGCGCTGGCGCTGTGGCAGCGGTGGGGTGGCGCGTTCGCCACCATCGTCGTTGCCGACGTGGGCCTACTGGTGTTCGCTCTCGTCGCGACCGGATGTGCCGCGTGGGCGGCCTGGAGAGGGCGGGGTGGTCGGCGCCGCAGTTGGCTGGCACTGACTGGTGGGCTCGCGGCCTGGTCGGTCGGCCAAGCCATCTGGTGCTACTACGTGGTGGGACAGGGAAGTGATCAAATACCGTTCCCCTCCGCGGCGGCTGCGGCTTACCTGTTGTTTCCGATCGGCGCCTGCGCGGCGTTGTTGCTGTTTCCCGCAGGCAGCAGTGAACAGTCCCGTACCACTCTGATCCTGGACGGTCTGATCGTGGCGGGTTCGCTGTTCGTGGTGTCGTGGGTGACCGTGCTGGGAAGCGTGTACCGCGCCGGAAGTGACACCCCCCTCGCCCTCGTGTTGTCTCTCGCCTATCCCGTTGCGGACCTGGTGATTGCGACGATGGCAATCGTCGTGTTGACCCGGGCGAGGGCCGGGCAACGGCTGACCCTGGGACTGCTGTGCGTCGGGGTCATTCTGATGGCGTTGTCCGCCAGCGCAGTGTCCTACCTGACCGCGCTGGGGACGTACCGGAACGGCGGTGTGACGGACGTGGGCTGGGTGGCCGCCTTCGTCGCCTGCGCATTGGCGGCGCTGTCGAGCACCCGCGAGCCGCCACTCGAACCGGTTCCGGCGCAGACCCCGTCCCGGGCTCGACTGTGGTTGCCCTACGTTCCGTTGCTGCTGGCCGTTGCGGTCGGCCTGCAGCGGGAGTTACCCAGTCTGGGCTCCGGCCCGATTCCCGCCGCGATCATGGTTCTGGTGTTCGCCCTGCTGGCACGGCAGTTCATCGTTCTGGCCGAGAACCGGCGTCTGTTACTCACCGTGGCCCGGCAGGCGTTTCGCGACAGGTTGACCGGACTGGCGAACCGCGCCTTGTTTCTCGACCGGCTGGACCAAGCCGTACAGCGGCAGCGCCGCGGATTGATACCGATCGTTGTGTTGTGCATGGACCTCGACGACTTCAAGACGGTCAATGACAGACTCGGCCACCCCGCCGGGGACGAGCTGCTGATCCGCGTCGCCGAACGACTCACCGGGTGCATGCGCAGCACCGACACGGTGGCCCGTCTCGGCGGCGACGAGTTCGCGGCGCTGGTCGAAGGGAGCGTCGAGGATGCCCTGACGGCTGCGGATCGGGTGCTGGAGGCGTTCGTCCCGCCCTTCATCATCGACGGTGTCGTCCTCGCCATCCGTCCCAGCATCGGCTTGACCATCGCCACATCCGAGGTCATGGGCGTGACGACCGAGGGCCTGCTCAAACAGGCGGACCTCGCCATGTACGCGGCGAAACGCTGTGGCGGGGGATGCCTGCGCAGATTCGTGCCGAATCCGGCCGCCGGTGAGATCGGCCGAGATCCCGACACCGGCAACTCGGCAACCACCGTCCTCGTCGCCGGAGGACGGGAAGCGAACGCATCGCCCTCCCCGAATCAGGTTGCTGGGGGGAGTGCCGGCGCGCCCGGCTCGAGCTCGGTGCGCAACCAACCGCGACCGGGTCGGGCGAAGTGGTTGTCGCCGCCCGATCGGTCGCGATGCCGTGTCGTGGTGGCGGTCGGAATGCTGCTGATCGGTGCGGTTCTGTACGAGATCTCGGTGGGAGTGGGTGATCAGGAGACGAAGGGGATCGTGCTCCTGGAGGCGCTCTACGACGGACTGGCGCTGTCGGCCGCCCTTCTCGTCGCTGCTCGTGCGTGGTGTGTACCGGTGGAGCGCCGGGCGTGGTGGTTGATCGCGCTGGGGCTGACGAGCTGGTGCGTCGGCGATCTCGTGGCGATGGTGTGGGTGCCCGACGGCCAGTCGCCATCAGTGGCCGATGTGTTGAAATTGGCGTTCTACCCCCTCGTGTATGCCGGTTTGGTCCTGCTCCTGCGCGCGCGAGCACGGCGGTTGCCCGCCGAGATCTGGTTGGACGCCATCACCGCGGGGTTGACTCTGGGGGCGCTGGCCGCGGCGCTCGCATTCAGCCCGATCGACTCGGTGGCCGGCGAACCACCCGCAGCGGTGATCGTGGGGTTGGCCTATCCGGTGGGAGACGTGCTGCTGCTGGCCCTCGCTGTCGGGGCACTCGCGGTGCTGGGGTGGCGTGCCGAGCAACGGTGGGTGCTGCTGGTCGCGGGTTTCATGCTGTTCGCGGTGGCCGACACCGTCTACCTGTTCCGAGGCGCCGACAGCTACGTGGAGGGGACGTGGATCGATGCGCTTCCGCATGCCGCCGCGGTGCTGGTGGCCGCGGCCAGCTGGCGGGCGTCCGGCCGACATCGATCCGGTCGACGGCCGGGACTGGCCATCTGGGTTCCCCCCCTGGTGTGCACCGCTGTTGCGGTGGGGCTGCTCGTTCTCGACCACGATGCGCGGCTGCCGCGGCTCGCGGTGGTACTGGCGGCGCTCAGCCTCATCGCGGTCGCCGCCCGATTCGCGGTGACGTTTCGCGAAGTCGTCGTCCTGGCGGACAGCCACCGGGAGGCGAGGACCGATGACCTCACCAGCCTGGCGAACCGACGGGCCATCGTGGCCGCGCTGACCGCTGCATACCTCGAACGGGTGGCACGGCCGGCCGAATACGCCCCCCTTCGGGGCCCGGGTCTGCTGCTCATGGATCTGGACCGCTTCCGGGACGTGAACGACTCCTACGGACACCACGTGGGCGACCAATTGCTGTGCCAGGTAGCGGACCGGCTCGCCCGGTCGGTGCGGCCGGGGGATGTGCCTGCCCGCCTCGGCGGAGACGCGTTCGCTGTCCTGCTGCCTGCCGAGGCAGACATCACGGCGGCTCGTGCGCTGGCCGGTCGTCTCCTGGACGTACTGCGTGAGCCGTTCCACTTCGACGAGTTCACGTTTCACGTCGAGGCGAGAATCGGGCTCGCTCTCTGCCCGCAACACTGCACGAATCCCGAAGATCTGCTGCACCGTGCCGGCGTAGCGATGTATCGCGCCAAGTTCGCGCACCCTCCGATCGCGGTGTACGACGCCACCGAGTACCAACACGGCATCGACGAGCGGCAGTCCGTCGCGGAGCTGCGCACGGCGATCGCCGGTGGCGAGCTCACGTGCTATTACCAGCCCAAGGTCAGTGCGTGCGATGGGCAGGTACACAGCGTCGAGGCTCTCGTCCGATGGGAGCACCCTCGCCACGGCCTGCTCCTGCCCGATCAGTTCCTTCCACATGCCGAACAGTCGGGACTCATGCGCCCGCTGACAACGAGGGTGCTGGAGCTTGCGCTCGGTCAAGCGCGTAACTGGCTCGATCGCGGGATATCGCTGACCGTCGCAGTGAACCTGTCGGTGACGAATCTGCTCGACGCCGACCTCGTCGCCGAGATCGACCGGCTTCTGCAGGACTTTCGGTTACCCGCCGACGCGCTCATCCTCGAGATCACCGAAAGCGTTCTGATGACCGACTACATGCGCGCCAGAAGGGTGGTCGAGGCGTTGCAGGCGTTGGGGATCGGACTGTCGATCGACGACTACGGGACCGGCTGGTCGTCCTTGGCGTATCTGCAGGACCTGGCCGTCGACGAGCTGAAACTCGACCGGGTCTTCGTGGCGCGCCTCGCCAGCGACCCTCGCTCCGTCGCGATCGTGCGCTCGACGGTGGAGCTCGCGCACAGCCTCGGTGCGTCTCTGGTCGCCGAAGGGGTCGAAGACGAGGCCACTCTGCGGGCCCTGCGTCGATACGGCTGCGACATCACCCAGGGGCACTACCACGGCCGTCCGCTACCCGCCGACCAACTCGATCTTCGATCGGTCGGCGGGCGTACCGCTACGTGAACAGACCCTGCCCCCAGTGCTGCCCCTCGGCGAGTCCGGGTGGGCAGGCGAAGAGGGCGGAACCGACGTGCTGGATGTACTCGTTCATCGCGTCGCTCCGGGACAGGTTGAGCTGCATCGGCACGAACTGTTCCTGCGGGTTGCGGCAGTACGCGATGAAGAAGAGTCCGGCGTCGAGGTGGCCGAAACCGTCGGATCCGTCGGTGAAGTTGTATCCGCGACGCAGGATCTGGATGCCGCCGAGTTCCTGTGCGGATGCCAGCCGGACGTGGGCGTCGACGTCGATCACCGGGTCGTGCCCCTTCTTGGAGTCGAGGTCGAGTTCGTCGAACTCTGCCTTGCCGCTGAGGGGAGCGCCGCTGCCCTTGGACCGTCCGATCACGCGTTCCTGCTCGCCGAGCACGGTGCGGTCCCACTGCTCGATGAGCATGCGGATCCGCCGCGCCACGAGGTACGTGCCGCCGCCCATCCACGCCTGGTCGTCGCCGGAGGCCACCCAGACGTTCTCGTCGACGACGTCGGTTTCCTCCGCCTTGATGTTGTTGGTTCCGTCCTTGAACCCGAACAGGTTCCGCGGGGTGTCCTGCGTGGTCGACGTGGACGACGTGCGGCCGAAGCCGAGCTGCGACCAGCGGACCGAGGCCGTCCCGAACGCGACGCGCGCCAGATTGCGGATGGCGTGCACGGCCACCTGCGGGTCGTTGGCGCACGCCTGGATCGCGATGTCGCCGCCGCTGCGCGCCGGGTCCAGGTTGTCTGCCCGGAAGTGCGGAAGTTCTTCGAGCGCCGCGGGTTTCTTGGACGCGAACCCGAACCGGTCGTCGAACAGGGAGGGCCCGAACCCGATGGTCAGCGTCAGCTGGGACGCCGCCAGGCCGAGCGCCTCCCCGGTGTCGCTGGGCGGAACGTAGAGGCCGTCGCCGATGGCCCCGTCCGGGGTGGCCTGCTCGCCGGCGGTCATCCGCTCGGCCATCACGGTCCACTTCTTCAGCAGCGCCTCGAGTTCCTCCCGCGACTTCGTGGTGACGTCGAACGCCACGAAATGCATCCGGTCCTGCGCCGGCGTCACGACGCCTGCCTGGTGTTCGCCCCGGAAGGCGACGACGTCGCCGTGCGTCAGCGGCGGTTCGGCGGCGGTGGCGCGCCCGACGAGTGCGCCTGCCCCTGCGAGGGCGGCTCCCGCCCCGACGGCGCCGAACAGACGTCGTCGGGACATGCCCTTGCGCTCGTCCACCGTGGTGGTCGTGTCGGTCGAACCGGTTGGATCAGTCATGATTATGCGCCTGCTACTACGCCCTGAACCTGGCTGACGTCGGCCGAAAGGGCGTCGATCTTGCGCGACAGTTCCTGGCGCTGTTGTTCGTTGACAGTGTCGTAGAAGACGAACCCGTCACCCTGTCGGTATTGAGCGAGTTCGGCATCGAGGTCCGCGAAACGCTGGGTGATGTTCGCGGCCAGTTCCGGATTGCGTTCTTCGATAATCGGCTGCAGTGCGGCGACCGCGGCCTGCGAGCCGTCGACGTTGGCCTGGAAGTCCCACAGGTCGGTGTGCGAGAAGATGTCTTCCTCGCCGGTGATCTTCGACGTCGAGATCTCGTCGAGCAGCCCCTGGGCGTCGCCGGCGATCTTGGTGGGGTCGATCGTGTAGTCCTCGGCGTTCACCTGGTCGGCGAGGTACTGGACGTCGACGACGAGTTGGTCGGCGATCGCGTTGGTGTCGGGCTGGGGGCCGGTCACCCACAGATCCTTCTCGAGCCGGTGGAAGCCCGTCCACTCCTGTCCGGGTTCGAGGTCGGCCTCCCGCAGATCCAGCTTGGGGTCGAGCTCACCGAAGCTCTCCGCCTCGGGCTCGATGCGCTCGTAGTAGGTGCGGGAGACGGGGAACAGGGCCTTGGCCTGCTCGATGTTTCCCGACTTCACGGCGTCGACGAACTGCTGCGTGGTGTCCTGCAGGGCGACGACCTGACTGCGGATGTAGCGGCGGTAGCCGTCGGCGGCCTCGGCAAGCTGCCCGCTCTCGTCGGAGGCGCTCATCGAATCGCCGGTGACGGTGAACTCCTGACGGATCCCGTTGCCGACCATGCCGGGCTTGCAGGCGAGCTGGTAGGTGCCGGCCTCGGGGAGTGACACGATGAGCTGGCGGGTGAGCCCGGGACCGATGTTCTCGACCTCACCCATCGCCCGGTCGCCCTCGGCGTACACGTAGAACTCGGTGACCTTGCTGCCGTTGTTCGTGACCTGGAACGTGCTGTTCCCGGTGGTGCCGGAGTCGGCGCTGACGTCGCAGGTCTCGTCGCTTGCGGTGACGGTGATGTCGTCGGTGCTCGCGGTCGACTTCTCGGTGCAGCCTGCGAGGGCCAGCGGCAGCACGGCGACCGAGGCGAGGGCGAAGGTGGATCGGCGCATGGTCTTCATGGGCGGAAGTTGCCTTTCACGAAACTGTTTCGTCGGGTGAGGGGGAGGCAGTGCGCTCGGGGGCCGCGGAGGCCGTCTGGGATGCGGAGGGCTCGGGTGCGCGTTTGGGTGCGGACACGGGCCGGAGGAACAGGAACAGGACCACGACGACGTACACGACCCAGGCGACCGCCTGCAGGACGGTCGGGTCGGGCCGGAAGTTGAAGATGCCGGCGAGGACGGTGCCGTACCAGCTGGACGCGTCGTATCCACCGGAGATGTCGAACGCGAGTGCGGAACCACCGGGCAGTACGCCGCCGACCTGCAGTGCGTGGATGCCGTACCCGAGGATTCCCGCGGCGACGATGATCAGGAAGACGCCGGTGTACTTGAAGAATTTCGCGAAGTCGAGGCGGACGGCGCCGATGTACAGCAGAACGGTCAGGACGGCCGCCGCGACGATGCCGAGCAGAAGGCCGACGAGGGGCCACACACTGCCCGCGGTGTTCTCGGCGTACCCGACCATGAGGAGCGCGGTCTCGACACCTTCTCGGCCGACGGCGAAGAACGCGAGCGTGAGTACCGCGACCGGACCGGCGACCAGAGCCTTCTCCATCCCGGCTTTGAGGTCGTGGGAGATGGTCCGTGCGGCCTTCCGCATCCACAGCACCATGGTCGTGACGATCGCGACCGCGACGAGGGACGCGACGCCGGCGATGATCTCGGCGGTCAGTCCGGTGACGGTGGACGTTCCGTAGTGGATGACGAGGAAGATCGCCGCCACCATTGCCACGGCGATGCCGACTCCGAGCCAGACCCACTTGAGTGCGTCCTTGCGTTCGGCTTTCACGAGGAACGCGGCGAGGATCATGACGACGATGCCCGCCTCGAGGCCCTCGCGCAGACCGATCAGTCCACTGCCGAACAGCTGGGTGGCGATCGACGGCGCGGTCCCTGCGGCGAGAACTGACATACACACTCCTGATCGAGGCGAGGTCGAGCACAAGTGATCGGCAAGGTTGGGTAGGCAACCTTACGGTAGGCAAGGCGAACCTTAGCCCTGTGCAAAACATACACCGGGTGAGCGCGTCCGAAGAACCCCTCACCAGCACTTTTACAACTCTTTACCTTAGGTGTGTTGCCGTGCCGTGACCCGATTTCGGGGTGGGGGTCGTATCGCCCGGCCGGGGCCGGCGAGGTCGATATGGATGATGGAGTCGTGACCCGAAATCCCGCACTGCCGAAACGTCGTTCCCGATGGCCCGGACCGCTGTTCGCTCTGCTCGCGGCGACGGTGGTCGTGGTTCTCGCCTACGGCGCGTGCTCGCGGGAGCAGCAACCGAGGGTCGCCATACCGGAAGGCATCCCACCCGGGCCCGGCGCGGCGACCCCGCCGATCGACATCAACGCACCGGGGCGGTCCGCGGATCAACTGCACGAGTGGTCCGCCGGACTGGCCGATTCGATCGGCGTCGGAAATACCGCGCTCGAGGCGTACGGCTACGCGTCGGCGGTGATGGCCGAGACGAAACCCGGGTGCGGGATCGGGTGGACCACCCTCGCCGGCATCGCCAGCGTCGAGAGCAGGCACGGCACACACGCCGGTTCGACAGTCGGGCCCACCGGAGAAGTCGCGCCCGAGATCCGGGGCATTCCCCTCGACGGCGGACCCGGCGTCGCCGAGATTCCCGACACCGACGGCGGGGCGATGGACGGCGACCCGGTGCATGACCGCGCCATGGGTCCCCTGCAGTTCATTCCCGAGACGTGGAAGAGGTGGGGTGTCGACGCGAACGGTGACGGCGTGGCCGACGCCGACAACATCGACGACTCGGCGTTGACCGCCGCCCGCTACCTCTGCGAGCGGGGCGGCGACCTCACCTCACCGGACGGTTGGCAGTCGGCTCTGATGGCCTACAACCTGTCGGGGGAGTACCTCACCCTGGTGCGCGACCGCGCGTCCGCCTACTCGGTCGGAGTGCGCCCGTAATCCTCCCACCACCGCTTCGTGACCTGATCGACGTCACATCGATAGGTGTCGCGCGCGCGGATCGCCGTCGGCGGGGCGCGCCATCCCGCGCCGCTTTCGGTGTGCCGTTACGCTGTGTCCTGGCACGATCTGGTGTCCTGGCACGATCGGACCGGTCGGTGCACAGTGCGAAGCCCATATAAGGAGAATCAGCAAGTGTCCATCATTGAGCAGGTCGGAGCCCGTGAAATCCTCGATTCCCGTGGTAACCCCACGGTGGAGGTCGAGGTGCTGCTCGACGACGGAAGTTTCGCTCGCGCCGCGGTTCCCTCGGGTGCCTCGACCGGTGAGCACGAGGCCGTCGAACTGCGTGACGGCGGCGACCGCTACAACGGCAAGGGTGTAGAGAAGGCCGTCGAGGCCGTCCTGAGCGAGATCGCTCCGGCCATCATCGGGATCGATGCCACCGAGCAGCGGACCGTCGACCAGGCGCTGCTGGACGCCGACGGCACCCCGGACAAGTCGCGTCTGGGCGCCAACGCGCTCCTCGGTGCGTCCCTGGCAGTGGCCCGCGCGGCCGCCGAGTCGTCCGGTCTCGACCTCTTCCGTTACGTCGGCGGCCCCAACGCCCACGTCCTGCCCGTCCCGATGATGAACATCCTCAACGGTGGCGCGCACGCCGACACCGGTGTCGACGTCCAGGAGTTCATGGTCGCCCCGATCGGTGCCGCCACGTTCAAGGAGTCGCTGCGCTGGGGCGCCGAGGTGTACCACGCCCTCAAGTCGGTGCTGAAGGAGAAGGGCCTGGCCACCGGTCTCGGTGACGAGGGCGGCTTCGCTCCCGACGTCGCGGGCACCAAGGAAGCGCTGGACCTGATCAGCCTCGCCGTCGGCAAGACCGGCCTGGTGCTGGGCACCGACGTGGCGCTGGCACTCGATGTCGCCGCCACCGAGTTCTACACGGACGGCACCGGCTACAAGTTCGAGGGCAGCAACCGGACCGCGGACGAGATGGCGGCGTTCTACGCCGAACTGGTCGATGCCTACCCGATCGTGTCCATCGAGGACCCGCTGGACGAGGACGACTGGGACGGCTGGGTCGCCCTGACCGATCAGATCGGCAACAAGGTCCAGCTCGTCGGCGACGACCTGTTCGTCACCAACCCGGAGCGTCTGGAAGAGGGCATCGTCAAGGGCGCCGCGAACGCGCTGCTGGTGAAGGTCAACCAGATCGGCACGCTGACCGAGACCCTCGACGCCGTCGACCTCGCGCACCGCAACGGCTACAAGACGATGATGAGCCACCGGTCCGGCGAGACCGAGGACACCACCATCGCCGACCTCGCGGTTGCCGTGGGCAGCGGTCAGATCAAGACCGGCGCTCCCGCGCGCAGCGAGCGCGTCGCCAAGTACAACCAGCTGCTGCGCATCGAGGAGAACCTGGGCGACGCCGCCCGCTACGCCGGCGAGGTCGCGTTTCCGCGGTTCGCATTCGAAGGCTGACGTAAGACAGTCGAGTTAGGGGTGTTGGGGTAGGTGGCACAGCGCGGCAGGCCGCGGTCGTCCGGAGCGAGTCCGGGCGGCCGCGGCTCCGGGCGTGGTGAACGGGCCCGCGGAAGTCGCGCGGAGGGCGCTCCCGGAGCGCGACGCCCCCGCACCACCAAGTCGACGGCGCCGGGGCAGGCCGACGGCAAACCTGACGCCGTCGACAGCACCGACACCGGCAAGGTGCTCCCCGGTCGCGCCCGCCCGAGGCGGGTGGGCGCGACCGGGGCCGCCCGCATACCGCGGTCCGAGCACACGATCCTCGGGCTGTCGACGGGCCAGGCGCTCGTCCTCGTCATGGTCGTGCTGCTTCTCGCCCTCACCCTCGCGGTTCCGCTGCGCAACTACCTCACCCAGCGTGGTGAAGCGGATCGTATTGCGGCGGAGCAGGTTCAACTCGAGAAGGATCTGCGGGAACTGCGGATCCTCGAGGAGCGCTACTCCGACCCCGCCTACATCGAGGCGCAGGCACGGGGACGGCTCCGGTGGGTGAAGCCCGGCGACACCCCGTTCCAGGTGCAGCTGCCCGGCGACTACAAGGAGCCGGAGAAGCCGGAGGAGAAGGACGCCGAGATGGCGGGCCCCTGGTACTCCGACCTGTGGAAGACCATTTCAGAACCGCCGGCCGCGCCCGAGGTGCAGCCGGCACCGGCTCCGGCGCCCCCCGTGGTGCCGCCGCCCGTACCGCCAGAACCAGGAGAACCCACCGGGTGACCACTTCGTCCGACCCGTCCAGCCCCGTGCCGCAGGAAGACCTCGACGCCGTCGCCGCCCAACTCGGCCGCGAACCGCGAGGAGTGCTCGAGATCGCGTACCGCAGTCCCGACGGCACACCCGGCGTCGTGAAGACCGCGCCCAAACTTCCCGATGGAACGCCGTTCCCGACGCTGTACTACCTGACCGACCCGCGCCTGACCGCAGAGGCCAGCAGGCAGGAGTCCGCGGGTGTGATGCGGGAGATGACCGAACGTCTCGGGCAGGACCCGGAACTCGCGGCCGCATACCTGCGCGCCCACCAGTCGTATCTCGCCGAGCGCGACGCCATCGAACCCCTGGGAACGGACTTCACCGGCGGCGGAATGCCGGAGCGCGTCAAGTGCCTGCACGTGCTGATGGCCCACTCGCTCGCGAAGGGGCCGGGCGTCAACCCGCTCGGCGACGAGTCGGTGGCTCTCGCCGCGTCCGCGGCAGGCGGAAAGCTGAGGGGTACCGCGATTCCCGCGGACTGGCCCGGCATCGACGACATCGAAAGTCCCGAGCAGTGACGCGGGTCGCCGCCGTCGACTGCGGCACGAACTCCATCCGCCTCCTCGTCGCCGACGTCGACGAGCAGGGCGCACTGCACGACGTGCGCCGCGAGATGCGCGTCGTCCGGCTGGGGCAGGGCGTCGACGCCACCGGGCGGCTGGCGCCCGAGGCCATCGAACGCACCCGCGTCGCGTTGGCCGAGTACGCCGGAATGATCGCCGACGCAGGCGCCACCGCAGTCCGCATGGTGGCCACGTCCGCCACCCGCGACGCGTCGAATCGCGAGGACTTCTTCTCGATGACCCGCGAAGTCCTCGGCGCCGTCATACCCGGCTCCGGGGCCGAGGTCATCACCGGCGACGAGGAAGCACGGCTGTCGTTCAACGGGGCGGTCGGGGAACTCGATCCCTCCCAGGGGCCGTTCGTGGTCGTGGACCTCGGCGGCGGTTCCACCGAAGTGGTGCTCGGCGACGAGTCCGGCGTCCACGCAGCGTTCTCCACCGACATCGGATGCGTGCGCATCACCGAGCGCTGCCTCCACGACGATCCGCCGACGCCCGCACAGGTCGAGGAGGCCCGCGCCTTCGCGCAGCAGCGTCTCGACGAGGCCTTCGCCCGTGTCCCCGTCGAACAGGCACACACCTGGGTGGGCGTCGCCGGCACCATGACCACGATCGCCGCGGTCGCCAAAGAGCTGCCCGAGTACGACGCCGAACAGGTGCATCTCTCGCGCATCCCACTGCCGCGACTGCGGGAGGTCTGCAACTCGCTGATCGCCATGACCCACACCGAACGCGCCGCGCTCGGACCGATGCACCCCGGTCGGGTCGACGTCATCGGCGGCGGAGCAATCGTGACCGAGGTGCTGGCCGACGCCTTCGAGAAGAATGCCGGCATCGACCAACTCGTCGTCAGCGAACACGACATCCTGGACGGAATCGCCTTGTCGATCGCCTGAGCTAGGGTGATCTGCGCACGGTCGCCGAGCAACACCCTCGGCGACCGACAGCCCCTATAGCCCAATTGGCAGAGGCAGCGGACTTAAAATCCGCCAAGTGTCGGTTCGAGTCCGACTGGGGGCACGTAATGGCCTACGGGCGGTTCGGCGTCCGGATGAGTTCCGCCCGCATCTGGGTGAAGAGGAACAGCCCCGGACGTCCGGAGATCTGCTCGTACTCGCGCACGACGTCGTTCATGAATGCGGGGACATCTGCGTTGTCGAGGTGCGCGGTCCAGTCGGTGGATCCGACGGTGCACCACCGGGTGAATTCCTCCCGGGAACCGAAGTCCCATTCGACGTCGCGGACGACGAGATCGGTGGTGTCGAGTCCCGCGTCCCGCGCGAGGTCGCGGAATTGCTCCGGTTCGATGTGGATGTACGGCGGCGTGAAGCCGGTGAAGAACTCTGCCCAGCGCGGACGCGCCGACACCGCCATCTCGACGTCTTCGACACTGGTCCGCGGGCTCGCGCACACCATCTGGATGATCACACGTCCGCCCGCCACCACGCTGCGGGCGATCCCGGCCAACGCGCCCTGAAGGTCGGGGACCCAGTGCAGGGCGTTGAACGACACCGCGACGTCGAAGTCGTCGTCGAAGGGGAGGTCGAGCGCGTCGGCGATCCGGAACTCGGCGCGGGCTCCGTCCGGTACCGCCCTCGATCGCGCCTTCTCGATCATCCGCGGCGACGCGTCCACTCCGACCACCGAACCTCGGGGAAGTCGATCGGCGATCCGGAGCGTGACGGACCCGTCGCCGCACCCGACGTCGAGCACGGTTTCAGTGCCCGCGAGGGTGAGCTCGGCGATCGTGTTCTCCGCGACGGCCCGCTGGAGTGCGCCGACGTCGGCGTAGCCTTCGCCGTCCCAGTCGACCACGACGGCCCGGCCTCAGGCGCCCTGGTGGTGCGGGCTCGAGTGTGCGCCGCCCCCGGATCGCGCAATGGATGCGCGGACGCGGGCCGTGGCCTGCCAGATCTGGGTGCTGTCGTGGACGCTGATACACGGTATGCCCTGTTCACGGGCATTCTGGATCGCCTGCGCGTCCTGCGGTGAGCCGATGCCGTCGAGGACGTCCTCGGTGACGATCGCGCAGAGCGCGGGGCCATCCAACTTCCGGACAGGCTCGAGTCCGTGGACGACCATCCACTGCTTGACCATCGCCCAGTGCGACACCTCTTTGTACCGGGTGGGGTTTCCGATGAAGAGAACCCGACGGGAGCGGCGGGCGCGAGCGATATCGATGTGCGTGACGGTAGCCATGGCGGAGGGTTCCTGTCCGTTGCGGGATTCCGTACTGTCAATCCCCGCTCACGTCGGTTTCGTTACGCATTCGCCCAGAATTGCCTACCGCGCGGTAGTCAGCTGCCGAACGGACTGCCGGACGAGCCTCCGCCGCCCGGCCCGGACGTGTCGGTGACGGTGACCTCGACGGGATCCTCGGTGCCGTTGGTCAGCGGCGGAGCGGTGCCCCACTGCTCGAACGACGGGATGCTCGAGCAGGACCATTGCACCGTGTACTTGCCGGGATCGACGGTGGCCCGCAGTTCGCCGTCGTCCTCACCCATCACCACGGTGGGTCCGGCGACGGCCGGCACTGTCCCGCCGACGGGGAGTGCGTTCAGCACACACACCACGGCGCCGGGGACGTCGTACGCGACGTCCATGACTATCGCGTTGCCGTCGACCGCGATATCCACGGTGAGGTCCTCGGGTGCCGCGGAGGCCGAGGGTGCGGCGAGTAGACCCACGCCGGTGACTGCGGCGGCAATTCCTGCGGTTCGTGCGATCGTGACCTTCATCGGTGCATCCTTCCGGACTTCTCGGTTGCCGGTTTTGGTACGAGCCAGGAGCCACCGGGAGTATCGCACCTCCAACCCGGATCCGCTGGGATGTGAAAGGTGGAACACTGCTGGTCTGGGAGTTCTCAGCGTGTCGATCCGGCACCCGGTGCATCGAAGGAGACGGTGAAGTGCTCGGACGGAAGAACTACACGCAGGAAGAGATCGATCACGCCGAGGCGTCCGTCGCGGAGCAACTCGCGGTGTACACGTCGCTGACGGGAGCGATCGCAGGCGAGGTCACGGGCAAGAAGGTCTTCGCTTCACTCGAGGACTTCGAGCCCCTGTTCTTCGGCAACATGGTCCTCGCGCTGGACCGCTACTTCGTCCACCGGGTCCGGGCGGTGACAGGCAAGGACGGGAACCCGCTCAACGAAGTCGAGATCATTGCCGACTCGTTGATGAACAACGGCGGCGTCCTGCGCGGCATCAACGTCCTCGCATACGTTCCCGGTGGGTCCGTCCTGAAGCTCGAGATCGGCGATCCGATTCGGGTGGGCGCCGACGACTTCACACGGCTGTCGGCAGCGTTCTTCGCGGAACTGAGGTCACGGTTCCTCACGTGAGCGCGGGGTGGCCGCGGCGCGATAGGTGCCGGGCGTCGCTCCGTGGGCGGCCTTGAACAGCCGGGAGAAGTGGGCGGCGTCGGCGAAACCCCAGCGGGCGCCGATGGCCGAAACGGGCAACTCACGGTTTCGGGGGTCGGCGAGATCTCGACGGCACTGCTCGAGTCGCCGTCGCCGGATCCATCCGCTCACCGTGTCGCCCTCGGCTTCGAACATCTTCTGCAGGTGCCGCACCGAGATGTGATGGGCGGCTGCGATCGACTGCAGGCCCAGCTCCCGGTCGGCAAGTCGCTCGTCGATGAAAGCGGTGATTCGGGCGTGCAGTTCGTCCCCGCGCGACAGCGGAATCGGCCCGTCGGCGAGGTGGAGTTGCTCCGCGAACGCAGCCGCGACCAGGTCGAGAACGGCATCGCCGAGATGCAGCGCGACGGTGGGGGAGGCGTCGGCGATCTGCTCGCCGAGTCCGCGCAACAGCGGCGTGACGACGGCGCCGAGCCCCTGCCTGCCCGACACCCGGCGCGCGGTGAGCTGCGCGATGCCGTCGGGCGGAACGCGCAGGAGGTGCCGGGGGAACATCACGACCAGCATCCGGAACCGGTCGTCGAACGACAGCTGGTACGGGCGGGTCGTGTCGTAGATCGCGAAGTCACCCGGGGTGAGCGCAGCTTCCCGGCCGTCCTGGGCGAGGACGCAGCAGCCGCCCACCTGCAGTCCGAGCTTGAAGTAGTCGGGGTTGGCGGCGCGGATCATCCGCGGTGTGCGCCGAATGACGTGCGGGGCGGCCGTGACCTCGCTGATCCGGACTGCCCCGACCGTCGCGCCGCGCACCACGCCGCGGAAGTCGTCGTGGTCGGCCGACGTCATCTCGAGGGGTACGAACGCGTCGCTCACCGACTCGCGGAACTCGTCGAACGAGACGAGGCGCTGGTCGCCGGGGCGGATGAGACTGCTCATGGCCGGTGCACCTGCTTCAACTGCGTGTGATGGCTTCGTGTGCCGCCGTTCCGGACGCCATTTTCTCGAGCAACCCGATCAGGGTCAGCCGCTCCGACGGTGTCAGCGCCCCGGTCCATGCCTGCTCGCGCTTGTTGTGAGTGGAATAGGTACTGACGATGGCCTCGCGCCCGGCGTCGGTCAGGTCGAGGTCGACGGCGCGGCGGTCGCCGGTGGACGGCTGGCGTGTCACCAGACCGTCCCGCTCCAGTGTGTTGACCAGGGCCGACACCGCCGACCTGCTCATCCCGGACAGCGACGCCACCCGCTTGGACTCGCACGGTCCCGCGAGCCACAACACGAACAGCACCCGGAACCCGGGCCAGCTCCACCCGCTCGGCCGGTGGACCGTCGCCTCGAGGTCGTAGACGAGTGCGCTCGTCACCCGGTGCAGAGCGAGAACCAGTCGCATGGAGACGGGGTCGACGCCGGGCAGCTCGTCGACGGTCTTGCCGACGGCAAAGTCCACGAAGGACAGAAAGTCCAGGTTGCTCTGGTCGGTCGTCTCCTCGGGCATGACCACAGATTAACGCCCGTGAGTACTTGTCAACGTCGGACGGTTAATAAGTACTCACAGGCCGCGGGCGGCATTGCCGGCGTCTACGGGCAGCGCGGTACCGCTGATGTGTGCGCTGCCCTCGGCGGCGAGGAACAGCACGACGCGGGTGATCTCGAAGGGGTCCAGCCAGGCGACGGGCTGGGCGTGCAGGCTGCGGAACACCGGTTCCACGTCCTCGGCTGCGGGCGCGTCGAGATCGGGGCGCATCATCCGGTAGAGCGCGTCGTTGTGGATCATGGGGGTCGAGATGTTGCCCGGCGCAATCGCATTCACGGTGATGCCGTGCGGGGCGAGATCGAGCGCGGCGCTCTTGGTGAGCCCGATGACGCCCCATTTCGACGCCGAGTACGCCGCCATGTTGGTGCTGCCGGCCCGGCCCAACATCGACGAGATGGTGACGATCCGACCGTATCCGCGCTCGATCATGCCGGGCGCCACCGCTCCGACCGTGTTGAAGACGCCGGTGAGGTTGGAACCGATCGCCTCCGACCACTGTTCCTGCGTGAGCGATTGCACCGGGGCGGCCACGGAGACGCCGGCATTCGCGACCGCGACGTCGATGCGCCCGAATTCGGATTCCGCCTCCGCGACGAGTGCGTCCATCGCGGCCCGGTCGGCGGTGTCGGCCTTGGCGGTGAGGCATCGGCGCCCGGTGGCACGCACCATCTCGGCGGTCTCGTCGAGATCGGCGGCAGTCGCGAGGGGGTAGTTCACCGCCGCGCTGTCCTCGCAGCGGTCGCACAGCACGATGTCTGCCCCGCGCTCCGCCAGTGCGACCGCGTGGCTGCGGCCCTGGCCGCGGGCGCCGCCGGTGATCAGGGCGACTCGGCCCTGGAAGTCGTTCATCTCGTTCTCCTGTCCGGGCGGATCAGCGCAGCTTGATGCTGCCGCCGTCCGCCATCAGTGTCTGGCCGGTCATGTATCGGGAATCGTCGGACGCAAGGAACACGGCGACGGGTGCGATGTCGGTCTCGGGGTCGCCGATGCGCTGCAGCGGAACCTTCGCGACGGAGGCGGCGGCGCGGTCGGGGAACCGTTCCTGCCAGGCGAGGACGCCCTCGGTCGCGGCGAACGGGCAGATCACGTTGACCCGGATCTGATCTGCCGCCCATTCGTTGGCCGCCACCCGGCTGACCCCGCGAATCGCTTCCTTCGCGGCGGCATACGACGTCTGGGTGGGCATCCCGTCGAGTCCGGACCCGGACGCGAAGTTGATCACCGAACCGTTCGCCGCCTTCAACTGCTCGTAGCAGGCCTGCATCAGGTGCACCACGGGATAGAACCCCGTCTGGAACGAGAGGTCGAACATCTCCTGGGTGTGGTCGATCAGCAGTGCCTGGCGTGACGCGTGGGCGTTGTTGACGAGTACGTCCACCGATCCGAACGCGTCGACCGCGGCGTCCCGGATCTGCTCGGCGGACTCGCGTCGGGAGATGTCGGTATTCAGGAACCGGGTGGCCGGTCCGAGTTCCCGCTCGAGGTCCCGGCCGCGTTCGTCGTCGATGTCGACGAACACGACGTTCGCGCCCTCGCGGACGAACACGGTCGTGACGGCCCGTCCGATCCCGCCGGCGCCGCCCGTCACGATCGCCGTCTTTCCGTGCAGCCTCATCGCACACCGGCCGGGTCACCGGTCGCCAGCGCGACCTTCTCCAGTTCGGCGACGCTGAACGCGGCGTAGTTTTCGTACGGCCCACGGCCGGCGAAGTACGGTGTGAGGAGACCGTCGAGCTCCTCGGGTGAGAACGCGGAACCCGCTGCGTCGAAGCAGTTCTCGACCTTCGGCGCCGCCATGAGCGCGACCATCTTGCCGTATACGACGAACACCTGTCCGTTGATCTCGTCGGAGGCGGGAGAGGCCAGGTAGTGGACGAGGGTGGCGACCCGTTCGGGAGACAGGGGGTCGAGGCCCGCGTCGGCCGGGTTCTCGCCGAACGCGTCGGCGGTCATGGCCGTCCTGGCGCGCGGGCAGATCGCGTTGGCCCGCACCCCGTAGCGGGACAGGCCCTGCGCCGTCGACAAGGTGAGCGCGGTGATTCCGGCCTTCGCGGCCGAGTAGTTGGGCTGCCCCGCGGATCCGAACAGGAACGCCTCCGACGACGTGTTGACGACCCGCCCGTACACCGGGCCGCCGGCGGCCTTGCTCGCCGCACGCCAGTGCACGGCCGCGGCCCGCGACGTGGCGACGTGCCCCTTGAGGTGGACGCGGATGACGTCGTCCCAGTCGGATTCGGCGAGGTTGAAAATCATTTTGTCGCGCAGGATTCCGGCGTTGTTGACGAGGATGTCCATCGATCCGAACGCGCTGACGGCCTCGTCGACGAGGCGTGAGCCCAGCGCCCAGTCGGAGACGTCACCGGTCACGGCGACAGCCCGGCCGCCCGCCGCCGTGATCTGGGAGGCGACCTCGTGTGCGCCGTCGCCCATGTCGTTGACGACGACCGCGGCTCCGGCGGCCGCGAGTGCGAGGGCTTCGGCGCGGCCGAGGCCTGCTCCCGCGCCGGTGACGACGGCGGTGCGTCCGGTAAGGCTGAGTGATTCCGTCATGGCAACTCCTGATCGCGAAGAAAATTAGATTTCATTCTAGTTCTATCGCATGAACTACTGATCAGTCACTACTCATGCGGAGCTTAGTGCAGGAATGTTTTCTACTTATCCTGCGAATTGACCGTCGACGACACCGGCTGCGGGCAGGTCTCGGTGAGTGGGAACTGTGGTCGGCGTCACTGGACGGCATGTCAGGTTGGGCGTGCTGATCCTCTCGAATCCCCCGGAGCCACATATGCATAACATGCCCCTGTCCCCAGGTGAGGCGGAGCGCGCACCGCTCTCACGCGGGAAGTCGTTCGCCCTGCTGGCCCTGATCATCCTTCTGGTCGAGGTCATCCCACTCGCCTACAACTTCGTCACCCCGGCGCTGCCGGAAATCGCGAAACACTTCGGCACCGCGAACGTCGGCTGGGTGATCACCATCGTCACCCTCATGCTCGCCGCGTCGACACCGCTCGTCGGCAAGCTCGGCGACATCTACGGCAAGAAGCGGATGATGCTCGCGTCGGCCGCGGTGTTCGGCGCCGGATCGCTCCTCGGTGCGCTGGCTCCCAACTTCGAACTGTTCCTCGTGGGTCGTGGCCTCCAGGGTGCGGGCATGGCCATCCTCGTGCTCGCCTACGGGCTGATCCGCGACATCCTGCCGCCGTCGATCATTCCGGTGGCCGTCGGATTCGTCGCCACGGGCATGGGAGCCAGCACCATCCTCGGCCCGATCATCGGCGGCTACCTCATCGACCACTTCGGCTACACCGGCGTGTTCTGGGCGCAACTTGCCCACGTGGCGGTCGTCGGAATCGCGGTCGCGATCTTCGTTCCCGAAACCACGTTGCGGACGAAGTCGAAGCTCGACGTGCTCGGCGCCCTCATCCTCGGGCTCGGCGCGTTCGTGCTGCTGTTCGGCATCGGCAAGGCCACCGCGTGGGGCTACACGGCCCCGCAGACGCTGCTGTGCGTGGGCGGCGGTCTCGCCATTCTCGCCGGCTGGCTGGTCTACGAGCGCACGCCGAAGGAACCGCTCATCGATCTGCAGATGCTCCGGCACGGCCCTGTCGCGAAAACCCTGGCAGCCAGCGGTTTCGTCCAGTTCGTCCTGGTGAGCCACTCGATGCTCATCCCGATGTTCGTGATGACCGATCCGGGCCTCGGTCTCGGCTACGGTTTCGGTGTCACCGCTCTCGCCGTCGCGATCTACACCGTTCCCACCGGTGTCGTGTCGATGATCGCCGGTCCGGTCGGCGGGTACTTCACCCGGCGCATCGGCCCGGCGCCGGTTCTGGTGTTCGGCGGCGCCTCCCTCGCGCTCGGCTCGGTCCTGCTCGCCACCCTGCACGACTCGACCGTCCAGATGATGTTCGGGCAGTTGGTGATCGGTCTCGGACTCGGTTCCGCGTCGGCGACGTTGCCGAACCTCATCATGCGCACCGTGCCAGCACAGACGCAGGGGATCGCCGGCGGGATGCTCAACCTGTCGGGCTCGCTGGGCAGTGCGATCGGCAGCCAGGTGATGATCGCCATCGTCGCGATCCCCGGCGTCGTGCTGGTGGGCCGCGCCGCGCAGTACTCGGAGAAGGGATTCGTCTACGCCTTCTTCACGCTCGCCGTCGCCGGACTGCTGGCCGCGGTGATGGGACTTCTGCTCACCCGCAACAAGATCGACCGTCCCGCGGACGTGGCCGCGCCCACGTCGGAGATGGTCGCCTGACCTTCGTCCGCTCGGACGACGCGAGGCCCGCAGCACCTGCGGGCCTCGCATCTTTGTCGCAGTCAGGCACGAACACCCTCGGCGAGCAGCGCGCGTGCCTCCTCCCGACCGTCGAGGAGCCGATTGACGCGGCGGGTCACCTTCCACTCGCCGTCGATCTTGGCGAGCTCCCACCGGTTCGCGGTGATCCGGTGGACCCGGAACCCGTTCTCGTCGGAAACGATCAACTGCGACTTGCACGTTGCGACGGCGGTGTTGCCGTCGACGCGCACGTGCCCGGGCTCGAGCATGTGCGCACAGCCGCCGCCGATCCAGCCCTGATGTGCCTGAGACTGCACCATCGCCGTGATCGCCGCATGCCCGCGCAGCACCCCGGTGTCGACGTCGTACACGCCGTCCTCGGTCCACAGCCGGGCGACCGCGTCGGCCGAACCGCTGTCGATGGCGGGGCCGTAGGCGGTCATCAGTTCGAGGATGGCGAGCTTGTCCTCGAGGAGGGTGACGCGATCGGTGAGTGCGCGGACGAGTTCTTCGGTGCCGGTCATGGGCGGATCCTGTCTTCGGTGGGGGTGCGGAAGGAGAGGCCGAGTGTCTCGCCCAGCTGCCGGAGGGCGTCCAGTTGCTCGCAGTAGTGGGTGGCGCTCGTGGACGCGAGGGTGGCGCTGACGACGGTCGTGCCGGCCTCGCGCCGTCGTTCGAGTGCGCGGGACACGGTGTCGGGGGAGCCGATCGGATCGAGTGGTGCGCCCGCGCTGAGGACCACCTCGAAAGTCTCCGGGAGATCGACCTTGCCGAGAAGCGCGCACAACTCGTCGAGCGACAGGCCGAACGGCACCCAGCCGTCGCCGAGCGTTGCCGCGCGGCGTAGGGACCGCAGGGTGCGTCCGCCTATCCACAGCGGGACCCGCGGCTGGACGGCGTGCGGTTCGACGACGACGCCGCCGAAGTCGTAGAACGGGCCGTGGTACTCGGGCCGGGACTGCGACAGGGACGCACGCAGCGCGGCGAGGGCGTCGTCGGCGCGGGCGCCCCGGTCGTCGAAAGGCGCGCCGAGCAGATCGAATTCCTCGCGCAGGCTGCCCACACCCAGGCCCAGCACGAGCCGCCCGCCGCTGACGACGTCGAGCGTGCCGTAGCGCTTGGCGATCTCGAGCGGGTGGTGATAGCCGAGCACCAGGACCTGCGTGGCCAGGCGGATGGTCGCGGTGTGGGCGGCGAGGAACCCGAGGGTCGCGAGCGGATCCCAGTAGGTGCCGCCGCGCTCCACGGCGACGTCGGTGGGCACGGCGACGTGCTCGCTGCAGGTGAGGTGGTGGTAGCCGAGGTGGTCGGCGGTCCGGGCGATCGCGGTCAACTCCGCGATGCCGGCGCCGAGTTCCCAGACCGCCCGGACGGCGGGGTGCGCGATGACGATGGGCGGCGCGATTCCTATGTGCATCTGTTCGTAACTCCGCTCTCGGGGTCGTCTGTGGTCCCCGTTGTAGTGGAGGCACCCGCGGGGTGCGCGGGCATTCCCGGTGACCGGACGCGGCGTGGTCCGATTCCTTCCCCGCGGCGGGCGCGGCTGTTAGTATTTTAAGAATTCATTTCAGTTTTTGTCGGACGCATGCGTGTGACCAGGATATTTGGAGGCGTCGATGACTGTCGTCGATTCGGATGATGCACTGTCGGTACCCGCTGCGAAGAAGGATCTGCCGCCGTCGATGGTGGAGCGGATGACGCTGATCCTCGACGCGTTCGACGGCCGGACGTCGCGCCTGACGCTCGAAGAAGTGGCGTGCCGCACCCGCCTGCCGCGGTCCACGGTGCACCGCATCCTGGATCAGCTCGTCCGTCTCGACTGGGTCGATCACGCGAGCTTCGGCTATTGCCTCGGACGGCGTGCGATGGGGCTCGGCGGCGGCGACAACGGGCACAGCCAGGTCCGGGCCGCGGCGGCCCCGCTGCTGCACGAACTGCACATGCAGACCGGGATGGTGGTGCACCTGGCCGTGCTGGACGGGGCGGAGAGCGTGTACCTGGACAAGGTGGGCGGGCGGATGGCCGCGGCTCTGCCGTCCCGGGTGGGTGGGCGCGTTCCCGCCTACACGACGGCGGGCGGCAAGGCGATGCTCGCGTGGGTCGACCCGGAGCAGGTGGACGGCATGTACGGGCCGCGGCTCAGCCGGAGCACGGACCGCACGATCACCGAACTGTCCACGCTGCACCAGGAGCTCAACCGGATCCGGCAGCGCCGCGGTCTCGCCTTCGAGCGCGGGGAAGCGGTCCGCGGAATCGGCTGCGTCGGCGTCGCGATCCGCAGCGCCGACGGGCCGGTGGCCGGCATCTCGCTGTGCGGAGACGCGCGCACCGTCCAACTCGAACGCGTCGCCCCGCTCGTCGTCGACGCCGCCCGGGAAGTCACCCGGACGCTGCACCCCGAACTGGGCACACCCCGTCGCGGCCGCCGGACCCCGGAAATCCCGGACAGCTCGTGGTCGACCGAGACCCTCGACCAGCTCCTCGCGGTGCAGTCCGGCCAGTGGCTGTAGCTAGGGCGTGTCTACCAATCCCCATTCGGCGCTCCTGGCGCCCAATCGCCGCCCTGCTGCGTTGTCGTCGGCCCCGATACAACCCCGGTATCGGCTTCTCCTTCGCCTTGCCGGACGACGATTGGTTCGCCAGGTGCATCCGAGAGGGATTGGTAGACACGCCCTGGCGCGGTTGACGAGTCTCCGGACTCGTCAACCGCGCACGGGCAGCGGAGCCGCGTCGAGACCGAAACCGCCGCGGAAGAACACCATCGGACGCTCCTCGCTGACCGATTCGAGTTCCCGGACCCGTCCGATCACGACGTCGTGATCGCCGGCGATGTGCACCGACTGCACGTCCGCGTGCACGCGCAGCAGGACCCCCGGCAGCGACGGCGTCGACCACCGCGACGGCTCCCACGCGAGCCCGTCGAACTTGGCGCCCCGGCTCGAACCGAAGCGGGCACAGACGTCCGTCTGGTCCTCGCGCAGCACGTTGATCGTGAACCGCCCCGACCGCCGGATGCGCGGCCACGCGCGCCCGCGGTGGTCGGCGCAGAACAGGATCAGCGGCGGCTCCAGCGACACCGACGCGAACGACTGGCACGTGAACCCCACCGGGCCCGCCGTGTCGAGGCCGGTCACCACGGTGACCCCACTGGCGAATTGGCCCAGGGCGCGGCGCATCTCGTCCGGTGACGGTGCGTCCCGGCGTGTTCCGGGCTGGGCCTCGGCCGGTTCGGGTGACATCAGACGGCCTCCGATTGCTCTTGCGTCGCCGACCGATTCGACGAACTCCCCCGAGGCTAGGGACACCCCGAAACAGTCACGAGATGCCGTCTCGGTCAGCGGAAGTCCCCGCCCGGACCGCACCCGGGCTGGGCGGTGTCTCGCTGACCGGGATCGCTCCTGTCCGAGCCGGGAACTCGCTGGCAACGTGATCGACCATGACGACTGACTCGAGTTACGAGGGCACCCTGAAGGAGCTGAAGACCGACCTCGGCGTGCTTCGCTACCACGAGGCCGGCGACGGTCCGCCGCTGCTGCTGCTGCACGGTTCCGGCCCCGGCGTGACGGGGTGGCGCAACTTCCGCGGCAACCTCGGCGTCTTCGCCGAGCACTTCCGCACCTTCATCCTGGAGTTCCCGGGGTTCGGGGTCAGCGACGACTTCGGCGGCCACCCGATGCTCACCGCGGGCGACGCAGTGCTCCGCTTCCTCGACGGGCTCGGACTCGACGAGGTGGCGGTGCTCGGAAACTCGATGGGCGGCATCGTCGGCACCCAGTTCGCCATCGCGCACCCCGACCGGGTCGCCAAGCTGATCACCATCGGCGGCATCGGCAGGAACCTCTTCAGCCCCGGTCCCGGTGAGGGCATCAACCTCCTGATGGAGTTCACGGACGATCCCACCCGGGAACGATTGATCGCGTGGCTGCACTCGATGGTGTTCGACCCCACCATGGTCACCGAGGAACTGATCGAGGAACGGTGGACGCAGGCCACCGACCCCGAGACCCTCGCCAGTGCCCGCAAGATGTACAGCAAGGCGGCGTTCGCGGCGGGCGCCAAGGCGGCACTCGAGTCCGATGCGACCCCGTACTGGGCCCAGCTGCACAAGGTGACGGCGCCGACGCTGCTGACGTGGGGTCGCGACGACCGGGTGAGCCCACTGGACATGGCGATCATCCCGATGCGCTCGATCCCCAAGGCGGAACTGCACGTGTTCCCGAACTGCGGGCACTGGGCGATGATCGAGCAGAAGACGGCGTTCGAGAGTGCCGTCCTCGCCTTCCTGCTCCGCAAGGACGGCAGCGGGCGATGACCGAAAGCTTCGACTGCACAGTCGATTTCCTCGTCGTCGGCAGCGGCGGCGGCGGGATGGCCGCGGCGATCACCGCGGCGCACCGCGGACTCGACACCCTCGTCATCGACAAGGGGGCGACGTTCGGCGGATCCACCGCCATCTCCGGCGGCGGCATCTGGATACCCAACGCTCCGACGCTGCGCGCAAAGGGCGTCGTCGACTCCCGCGAATCGATCCGCCGCTACCTCGACATCATCACCGAGGGAACCGTTTCCGCCGACCGGCTCGACGCGTTCGTCGACAAGGGTCCCGAGCTGATGGAACTCCTGGACCGCAGCCCGCACATGAAGCTGTACTGGGTGAAGGGCTACTCCGACTACCACCCGGAGTACGAGGGCGGCCGACCGCTCGGGCGCACCATCGAATGCTTGCCGTTCGACACCCGCGCGCTGAGGGAGGACGAGCGGTTCCAGCGTCCCAACAGCATGAAGGGCCCACTCGGACTGTGGGTGACGTCCAAGGACTACCACGACCTCGCCATGGTCAAGCGCACGTGGAAGGGCCGCAAGGCGTCACTGGTCGCGGCGTGGCGGGTGGCGTCCAACGTGATCCGCCGACGCCACATGGCCACCGGCGGACGCGCACTCGTCGCACGGATGCGGATGGTCCTCGCGGACGCCGGAGTGCCGCTGTGGCTGAAGACGTCGATGACGGAACTGATCGTCGACGACGCCGGAGCGGTCGTCGGTGTGCTCGCCGAGCGCGAGGGACAGGCGGTCCGGATCGGGGCCCGTCGCGGTGTGCTGCTCGCGACCGGCGGGTTCGACCACAACCAGGACATGCGCGCGAAGTACCTGCCCAGGCACGGCGTCCCGGACGTCAGCGCCGGCGCGCGGGAGAACACCGGCGACGGCATCGTCGCCGGCCAGAAACTCGGCGCGGCCGTCGATCTGATGGACGACGCGTGGTGGATGCCGTCGGTGCTGCACCCGATGGGCGCCGTGATCCCGCTGGTGTCGGAGCGGTGCATTCCGCCGTCGGTGATCGTGAACGGCCGGGGCGAACGCTTCACCAACGAATCGTCGCCGTACGTGAACTTCGTGCACGACCAGCTCGCCGGCGGGCACGTCCCCGCGTGGTTCGTGATGGACGGCAAGGCGAAGTCGCGGTACCCGTTCGCGCAGGTGCTGCCGGGTGTGCCGTTCCCGCAGGGCTTCTACGACTCGGGTGTCGTGCACAAGGCCGACACGCTGCGCGACCTCGCCGAGCAGATCGGCGTCAAGGCCGACACCCTCGTCGCGACTGTCGACCGGTTCAACGGATTCGCCCGCACCGGTAAGGACGAGGACTTCGGCCGCGGCGACAGCGCGTACGACCGGTACTACGGCGACCCGACGATGAAGAACCCGTGCCTCGACGAGATCACGCAGGGACCGTTCTACGCGATCCGCTGCGAGGCCGGCGACCTCGGCACCAAGGGCGGCCTCGTCACCGACGCCGACGCGCGGGTGCTCCGCGAGGACGGTTCCGTCATCGACGGCCTGTACGCCACCGGTAACACGTCGGCGTCGGTGATGGGCAACGAATACGCCGGCGCCGGCGCGACCATCGGTCCCGCCATGGTGTTCGGCTACATCGCCGCGCAGCACGCCGCCCACGTGAGTGGCAAAGAGTCCCGGAACACACTTCAGCGCTCACGTGCGGGAGGGGTGGCGTGATGCTGAGCGACGCGCAGAGACTGTCCGCCGCCCACCTGCTGCGGAACGCCGAACGGGACCGCGCGCCCATCGATCCGCTGACCACCGTGTTCCCGGACATCGACGTCGTCGACGCCTACGAGATCGCGCTGTTGAACATCCGCGAACGACTCGCCGCGGGGGAGACGGTGTACGGCCACAAGGTCGGGCTGTCGTCGGAGGTCATGCAGAAGATGATGGGCGTCGACGAGCCCGACTACGGACATCTGCTGTCGAGCATGGTGTACGCGGAGGGGACCCCCATCGACACCGCGCGGTTCTGCTACCCGCGCATCGAGGTGGAGATCGGATACGTCCTCGGCGAGACGCTGCCGGGGGAGGGCTGCACCGAGGCGGACGTGCTCGCGGCCACCGAATACATCGTTCCCAGTATCGAACTGATCGACTCCCGCATCACGGACTGGAAGATCGGGCTCGCCGACACGATCGCCGACAACGCGTCCTCGGCCGGGGTGATCCTCGGCGCCGGCCGGGTGGAACCGGCGAACGTCGACATCGGCGGAATCTCCGCGGTGCTCTTCCGGGGCGACGAGGAGATCGCGCGGGGTGAGGCGTCGGCGGTGCTCGGCAATCCCACGAAGGCCGTGGCCTGGCTGGCGCGGAAGGTCGCGAGCTTCGGGGTGCGACTGGAGGCCGGTCATGTGATCCTGCCCGGTTCGTGCACCCGCGCGATCGACGCCCGGCCCGGCGACTTGTTCCGCGCCGAATTCAGTGACATCGGTTCCGTATCAGTAGAATTCAAGTAAGGCGACAATTGTGACCAAGGCTCTCGCCGCGATCGTCGGATCCGGCAACATCGGCACCGACCTGATGTACAAACTCCTCCGCTCGGAGATCATCGAGCCCCGCTGGATGATCGGCGTCGACCCCGAGAGCGAGGGGCTGAAGCGCGCCGCGGACCGGGGTGTGATCGCCAGCGCCGAGGGCGTCGACTGGCTGCTCGCCCGGGACGAGCGCCCCGACATCGTGTTCGAGGCCACGTCCGCGTACGTCCACCGGGCGAACGCCCCACGCTACCGGGAACTCGGCATCCAGGCCGTCGACCTCACCCCCGCCGCGCTCGGACCCGCGGTCGTGCCCGCCGTGAACATGGGCGAGCACCGGACCGCGCCGAACGTCAACCTCATCACGTGCGGCGGCCAGGCGACCATCCCCATGGTGCACGCCGTCTCCCGGATCACCGACGTGGCGTACGCCGAGATCGTCGCGAGCGTGGCCTCGCCGTCCGCGGGCCCGGGCACCCGCGCGAACATCGACGAGTTCACGATCACCACGAGCCGCGGCATCGAGACGATCGGCGGGGCGAAGAAGGGCAAGGCGATCATCATCCTGAACCCGGCCGAACCGCCGATGTTCATGAAGGACACCGTGTTCTGCTCCATCCCCGCTGACGCCGACCGGGACGCGATCACCGCGTCCATCCACGACGTCGCGGCGTCCGTGCAGGCGTACGTCCCCGGCTACCGCCTGCGCGCCGAACCCCAATTCGACGACCCGACGCCGATTAGCCGCGGACTCGCCCGGGTCGGCATCTTCCTCGAGGTCGAGGGCGCGGGCGACTTCCTGCCGCCCTACTCCGGCAACCTCGACATCATGACCGCCGCCGCCACCAAGGTCGGCGAGAGCTTCGCGACGCAGATCCTCGGCGCGAGCGTCTGAGCGCGTCCGCCCCACTCACACTTCGGAGGAATCCCGATGCCCTACAGTGCTGATCTCGACATCCGGGTGACGGACTCGTCGCTGCGCGACGGCTCCCACGCCAAGCGACACCAGTTCACCGTCGAACACGTCCGCTCCATCGTCGGGGCGCTCGACGCCGCCGGGGTCCCGGTCATCGAGGTCACCCACGGCGACGGACTCGGCGGCTCCTCGTTCAACTACGGCTTCAGCCACACCCCGGAGCAGGAGCTGATCAAGGCCGCCGTGGAGACCGCGGAGCAGGCGAAGATCGCGTTCCTCATGCTCCCCGGACTCGGTGTCCGGTCCGACATCCGCGAGGCCGCGGACAACGGCGCGAGCATCTGCCGCATCGCCACGCACTGCACCGAGGCCGACATCTCCGTGCAGCACTTCGGGCTCGCCCGCGACCTCGGGCTGGAGACGGTCGGCTTCCTCATGATGTCGCACAGCCAGCCGCCGGAGGTCCTCGCGAAGCAGGCCCGGATCATGGCCGACGCCGGCTGCCAGTGCGTCTACGTCGTCGACTCGGCCGGGGCGCTGATCCTGAACGCCGTCAGCGACCGCGTGTCCGCCCTCGTCGCGGAGCTCGGCGACGACGCACAGGTCGGCTTCCACGGGCACGAGAACCTCGGCCTCGGGGTCGCCAACTCGGTGCTCGCCGTCGAGGCCGGCGCCCTGCAGATCGACGGCTCCACCCGGCGTTTCGGTGCCGGAGCGGGCAACACCCCGGTCGAGGCGTTCGCCGCCGTCACCGAGAAACTCGGAATCCGCACGGGCATCGACACTCTGAAGATCATCGACGCCGCCGAGGACGTCGTCCGGCCGATCATGGACGGCGACTGCCTGCTCGACCGGCTGTCGCTGACCATGGGCTACGCGGGGGTGTACTCCAGCTTCCTCAAGCACGCCGACTCGCACGCCAGCCGGTACGGCGTGTCCGGTGCCGAGATCCTCATCGAGGCCGGCCGGCGCAAGCTGGTCGGCGGTCAGGAGGACCAGCTGATCGAGATCGCGCTCGGTCTCGCGGACCGGAAGTCCGCGGAAACCGCAGTCGCCGAGAAGAAGTCCGCCTAGGCGTTCCGCCGGGTACCGACACCAGAAAGCCGAGATCATCATGGGCCAGGTTCTTGACAGGATCGAACAGTACGCGGACGAGATCCGCGCGGAAGGCGCCGAGGGCGACAAGCTGATGCGCCTGTCCGACACGTCCGCGAAGCGGTTGCGCGATTCCGGTGTGATGCGGATGCTGCAGCCGAAGGAGTACGGCGGCTACGAATCCCACCCGCGCGAGTTCGCGGAGACCGCGATGGGCATCGGCGCCATCGACGGGGCCGCGGGCTGGGTCAGCGGCATCGTCGGCGTCCACCCGTGGGAGTTGGCGTTCTTCGACCGCACGGCCCAGGACGAGGTGTGGGGCGCGGACTCGGACATGTGGATGGCGTCGCCGTACGCGCCGATGGGCGTGGCCGTGCCGACCGACGGCGGCTACGTCCTCAACGGGCGGTGGTCGTTCTCGTCGGGCACCGACCACTGCGGGTGGGTGATGATCGGCGCCGCGGTCGGCGACCGGGACGGCAACCGGGTGATGCCGCCGAAGATCCTGCACGTGCTGCTCCCGCGCTCGGACTACGACATCGACCAGGACAGCTGGAACGTCGTCGGACTGCGCGGCACCGGATCCAAGGACCTGATCGTCAAGGATGCGTTCATCCCGCAGCACCGGACGCTGCAGGCAGACAGGGTGTTCGACGGGTCCGCGCCGAAGGAGTTCGGCCGCACCCAGACGCTCTACAATTTCCCGTTCTCGTGCATCTTCCCGCTCGGCATCACGTCCTCGCTCATCGGCATCGCCGAGGGTGCGCTGGCCTGCCACCTGAACGCGCAACGCGAACGCATCACCGTCTCCGGCACCGCGATCAAGGAAGACCCGTACGTGCTGTTCGCCATCGGCGAGGCGGCCGCGGAGATCGCGGCGTCCCGCGCGGCGATCCTGGAGACGGTCGACCGGTTCTGGGACATGACCGAGAAGGGTCGTGAGGTGTCGTTCGAACTGCGGTCGATCGGTCGTCGCACCCAGACCGCCGCCGCCTGGCGGGCGGTCCGCGCCGTGGACGAGATCTTCGCACGCTCCGGTGGCGGTGCGCTCCAACTGAAGACACCCATGCAGCGCTTCTGGCGCGACGCCCACGCCGGCCTCTCCCACGCCATCCACGTGCCCGGCTCGATCTTCCACTCCTCGGCACTCACCCAGCTCGGCGGCGAACCCCAGGGCATCCACCGCTCCATGATCTAGGCGCTCCGCGCCCGTGCGCCTTTTTGGTAGTTCCAGCAACCAGAAAGGCGCACGGGCGGCGGAGCCGCTTCCAGGAAAGGACTGCACATGACAGAGATTCGAGGGCTCGGATACCTGCGGATCCAGACGAAGGACGTGCCGCGCTGGCGTGAGCTGGTGGTGGACGGGCTGGGCATGGCCGAGGGCTCCGGACCCGAGCCCGACGGACTGTACCTGCGCGTCGACGAACGACGGTCACGGCTGATCGTCCTCCCCGGTGACACGGACAAGGCGCTCGCCGTGGGCTGGGAGGTGCGCGACCAGTTCGCCCTCCAGCGCGTGCGCGAGGAGGCGGAGAAGTCGGGCGTCGCGGTCGATGTCCTGTCCGAGGAGGAGTCGCGCTACCGTGACGCCGAGCAGGTGATCGCGTTCGACGATCCGTCCGGCACGCGGGTGGAGGTGTTCTTCGGACCGGTGCTCGACCACGGTCCCGTCGTCACCCCGCACGGCGGGCGGTTCGTCACCGGCGCGCAGGGGCTGGGGCACGTCGTCCTCCCGACGCCGGCATTCGACGAGGCCTACACGTTCTACACCGAGGTGCTGGGTTTCCTGCCCCGCGGGGCGATCCGCCTCGGGCCGGCCGACGCCCCTGGACCGGCCCGCCGCGTCCGGTTCATGGGGGTCAACCAGCGTCATCACAGCCTCGCACTGTGCCCCGCGCCGCACAGCGGCGAGCCCGGAATGGTGCACCTGATGACGGAGGTCGACACACTCGACGCCGTCGGCCAGGCACTCGACCGCCTCGGCAAGCTCGGTTTCTCGATCTCGTCGACGCTCGGCCGCCACACCAACGACCGCATGGTGTCGTTCTACGTGCGCGCCCCCGGCGGCTGGGACCTCGAGTTCGGCACCGAGGGCATGCTCGTCGACGAGACGCACTACACCGCCGAGGAGATCACCGCGGACAGTTACTGGGGCCACGACTGGTCGGGTTCCGAGCCGCTGGCGGCGTTCTCGTGACGGCGTCGCGCGCCCGCATCGGCGTGGTGGCCGCGCTCGTCCTCCTCGGTGGAAGTGCCTGTTCCAGTGCGGCATCCGAGACGGTGACGGACCCGGCCGCGCCCCGACCGGGACAGCTCCTGTCGGCCCGGGCCGTCGCCGACGGTCCGGCGCTGCCGAGCGCCGCGCGGAACGAGGTGATCACCTACGCGTCGCAGGACGGCAACGGCGACCCGGTCGTCGTGTCGGGTACCGTGGCGATTCCCCGCACGCCGGCACCCGAGGGTGGGTACCCGGTGATCAGCTGGGCGCACGGCACGACCGGAGTCGCGGACGCCTGCGCCCCGTCCGCGGATTTCGCAGGCGGCCCCGCCCACGGATATCTGTCCGGGGTGAACGCGTCCCTCGACGACTGGGTCGCCAAGGGATACGCGGTGGTGAGCACGGACTATCAGGGTCTGGGCACGCCGGGTATCCACCCGTACATCAACGGCGACACCGAGGCGAACGCGGTGGTGGACATCGTCCGCGCCGCCCGTGAGGTGGATCCGGCCGTCGGCGCGACGTGGTTCGTGATCGGTCACAGCCAGGGCGGGCAGGCGGCACTGTTCACCGCGGCCCAGGCCGGGGATCGCGCCCCGGAACTGGAACTCGGTGGCGCCGTGGCGATCGCCCCCGGCAACGGGCTCGATCAGACGCCGCAGTACTTCCGCTCGGGTGTTCCGGGTATCGAGGCGGCGGAGGCGTTCCTCCCGCTGATCCTGCTCGGCGCGCAGGCCGCGGACCCCACCATCGACCCGTCGGCGCTGCTGACGGAGCAGGCCCAACCGCTGCTGACGGCGGCGCGGACGGGGTGCATCGATGACATCCGGAAGGTCCCACCCGTGCCCGCCGATCAGGTGTTCCGTCCCGACGCCGACCTGGGACCGCTCACCGACTACCTGGTGCGGCAGGAGCCGTCGCGGGTGCACGTGCAGGTGCCGACGCTGGTCACGCAGAGCTCCGGCGACCGGGTGGTGAGCAAACCGTCGACGGATCTGATGGTGAAGACGTTGCAGGACAACGGGAACGAACTCACGTATCGGACGTACGTGGACGTCGACCACCGCGGGACGATCGGCGCCTCGCAGCAGGACGCGCAGGAGTTCGTCGCGGGGATCCTCGCTCGCTGAGGATGCCCGCGACCGCACGGCCGTCGACAGTGCGCCGACCCGCTGACGAGGCCTAGTCTCGAACTCATGGGCCTGCGACGTCGAGACACCATCGGACAACAGTTGCGCGAGCTTCGCTACGAGCCGACGGCGAAACGGATCCGCGCCGTGCTGGACGGGACCACGGTGGTCGACAGCGTCCGCGCGGTTCTGGTCTGGGAACCGCGGCGCATCGTCCCCACCTATGCGGTGCCGGCGGAGGACATTGCCGCGGCGTTGGAGCCGCAGCCACCGAGCGCGGTGCAGCCGGATCCGGCCGACGTCGGGTTCGCCCTGCCGGACGTGACGACGATGCCGGTGCTCGACCCGCGGGTGCCGTTCTCCGTGCGCAGCACGGAGGGCGTGACGGTTGCCATCCGCACATCCGGCGACAGCGCACGATCCGCGGCGGGCTTCCTGCCCGGCGACCCGGACCTGAGCGGCTACGTGGTGCTCGATTTCGACGGATTCGACCGCTGGCTGGAGGAGGACGACGAGATCGTCGGGCATCCGCACGACCCGTTCCAGCGCATCGACGTCCGCCGCACGTCCCGGCACATCCGGGTGATGCTGGGCGACACGCTCCTCGCCGACACCCGGCGGGCGAGAATGCTGTTCGAGACGATGCTGCCGGTCCGCTACTACCTGCCGCCCGAAGACGTCGTCGCGGACCTGCGGCCGAGTGCGACGACGACCTACTGTGCCTACAAGGGTGAGGCCGCCTACTCGTCCGTCGTCACTGCCGACGGCGTTCTCGACGACATCGCCTGGCGTTACGACGAGCCCCTCGTCGACGCGTCGGAAGTGCGGGGCCTCGTGGCGTTCTTCGACGAGCGCATCGATCTGGTCGTCGACGGTGTGGCCCGGCGGCGGCCGGTGACTCCCTGGTCCTAGCGGGCACCCGAGTCGGCGCGTCCGAGTGCGATCTCGAGGGCCCGGGTCTCGTGCGCGTGCCCGAGCAACTCGTATCCGACGACGGTGACGACCGGTGCCAGCATCACCACGATCAGGCACCACGCCATCGACACGCCCTGCGCCGCCAGCACGAGTGCGAGCGCGATCGTCGCCGCAGTCAGCACGAGGAGCAGGATGTGGAACGGGTCGGGAACCCGCAACAGATACGTGTACAGCAGATACACGCCGAGGAGGAATATCGCGACGGGCGCGGCGACGGACAGCACCGTCGCCGTCGCGCCGAGGTGGGAGGCGTGTTCGATGTAGTAGGCGGCCACGTGCAGCCCAGCCCCTACCGCGGCCAGGGACGCGAACAGGGCGATGTGGCTGTATCCCCACACGAATGACCGATTGCGGTACACCTCGAGTATCTCCGCCGACGGGAGCGTGTAGTAGACCCACCACAGTCCGAACGTGAGCCCGATGCCCGCGACCGCGACGAGTATCGCGTCGAGTGTCCAGCCCTGGTGATCGACCACGGCGGACAGCGAGGTCACCGTGCCGATCACACCCTCGCCCAGCGTGATGATCACGAGCAGGCCGTGACGCTCGACGATGTGGTGTGCGTGCCAGGGTGTTCCACCCTTGAATCGTTCGGCGATGACGGGGCCGCTCATCTCGAAGAGGATGAGTATCACGCCGAGACCGAACGCGTACTCGACGGTGAGAGGCGCGATCACCAGGGCGACCCAGCCGATCTGCGCGACGACGAGCGTCGTGACATAGGTCAGTGCCGCGGAACGATGGTCGGGGTCGTGCCGGGCGGCGCGCAACCACTGGAACACCATCGCCACCCGCATGACGATGTACCCGGACACCATCACGGAATTGTCGAGTTCGACTCCACGGTCGATGGACGCGAACATCGGCGGCATGCCGAGTGCCAGGATGACGACGCCGATCATCTGGATCATGGTGGTGACCCGGTAGATCCAGTCGTCCGTGTCGTAGGCCGAGGCGAACCAGGAGAAGTTGATCCACGCCCAGATGATCGCGAACATCGCGAACGAGAATCCCGCCAGCCCGGCGGCGACGTGGTCTTCGGCGAGGAGGTGCGCGAACTGATTGCCCGCAACACCGAACGCGACGACGAACGTGAGATCGAACAGCAACTCCAACGGTGTTGCCGCACGGTGTTCCTCGTGAGGATCTCGTCCGACCATCTTCTGGACGCGGTGGGCGAGGCTCCCGGTGTCCGGTGCCGATCGTTCGGGCGAGTTCACGGCGGGGAAGCTACGGGGTCGCCTGGTCTGCCTGGACCACGAGGTCGGCGACGGCGGCAGGCTGAGACACGAGGACGGCGTGCGACGCGGGAATCTCCGTGATCTGCGCCCCCGCCCGGGTGGCCATGAACCGCTCGGACGCCGCCGGAATCACCTGATCGTTCTGAGCGACCATGGCCCAGCTCGGAGTAGACGCCCACGAGGGCGGCCCGCTCGGTTCGAGGTTTGCCACCAGCGCCGCCGACCGCTGGTGCGCGAGCATCTCGGCGGCCGTGGCGTCGGACACGTCCGGTGCGAACACCCGATGGAAGTCGGCCGGGTTGATGTAGCCGTCGAGGTTCCTGCCCGCGATCCCGGTGGGATCGTTGTCGACGACCTTCACCTGCAGCACCGGCGGAAGCAACTGGCTGCCGGGGAACCGGATCGGGTCGAGGTTCAGCATCACCGGCTCACCCTGCGCCGGGGCGAACGCCGCCACGTACACGAGAGCCTCGACGTTCGGGGAATGCACGTTGGTGATGACGGCGCCGCCGTACGAGTGACCGACGAGCACCACCGGCCCCGGGATGTCCGCCAGCACCTTCTCGACGGCGGCGGAATCGTACGCCGGCCCGCGCAACGGGTTGTCCGGAACCACGACTTCGTATCCTCGACCGCGGAGGTTCGCCGCCACCGCATCCCAACTGGTCGTGTCGGCGAACGCGCCGTGTACCAGCACCACCGTCGGCAGATCCTGGGCGAGGGCCGGTCCGGCTCCCACGGTGAGTGTTCCCGCAGCCGCGACCGCGCACGCGGCAAGGGCGGTTCGAAGTCGAAGAAGTCGCATCACTCGTCTCCCGGGTCAGGACGGAACACAGTGGTCAGGGTGAAGGGTCCTGCGCGCCAGGAACAGTCGTCCGGCACGAAGCAGTGCGGTACGACAGGCGACGCCGTGGCCTGGCCCTTCGTGGCTGAGATTACTCGCCCGCAGCGCGGTCGGCATCATTTCGGCTAGCGTGACCGGAGGGGGCGTTCTGCTCGTGTGCACACTGGTCAGGAGGAATCCCGTGGATCTCGCGTTGAGTGGCACCGTCGCCGTGGTCACCGGAGCCAGCAAGGGTATCGGGCTCGCCATCACCCGCGCGCTCGCCGCGGAGGGCGCCTTCGTGGTGGCGGGCGCGCGTTCGCCCGGTCCGGAACTGGAGGAACTCGTCCGCGGAGGATCCGTGGAGGCGGTGAGCGTCGACCTGTCGACGCCCGCCGGCCCGGCGGAACTCGTCGCCGCCGCCACCGCACGCGGCAGTCTCGGTGTCGTCGTCAACAACGTCGGAGCCGCCCACCCGAGACTCACCGGATTCCTCGACGTGACCGACGCGGACTGGATCACGACGATGAATCTCAACCTGATGTCGGCGGTGCGGACGATCCGGGCCGCTCTGCCCCCGATGATCGCGGCAGGCCGGGGCAGCATCGTGACCACCAGTTCGGTCAACAGTTTCCTGCCCGACCCACCGTCATCGACTACTGCGCATCCAAGGCGGCGCTCACCAACTTCTCGAAGGCGCTGTCGAAAGAGATGGGGCCGCTGGGTATTCGGGTGAACACCGTCAGTCCCGGTCCGGTGTCGACCGCACTGTGGCTCGGGGACGACGGGGTGGCCGCCACGGTGGCGCGCGCAGGCGGCGGCGATCCGGCGGCGGTGGCGGAAAGCGTCGCGAAGCAGTCCGTCACGGGCCGGTTCACCCGCCCCGACGAGGTGGCGGATCTCGTGACGTTTCTCGCGAGTGACCGGGCCGGCAACGTGACGGGGTCCGATTCGTGATCGACGGGGGACTGGTCACCACCCTCTGACGCACGCTACCTGCGGCCCAGCAGCTTCCGCATGCCCTCGGCCGCACCGCGCACGAGTGCGCCTCGGGGGAAACCGCTCCGCGTGCGCGCCGCGTCGTAATTGCCGCTCGCCACCCACACCGGGCCGTCGGCGAGGTGTGCGAGACCCTCCCGGGCAACGTCTTCGGGCTCGGCGACGTTCATCCCGGGAAGATCGAAGTTCAGCCCCGCCCGGACCATCGCCGGCGTGCGGGTGACGCCGAGGACCAGTTCGACCACGTCCACTCCGAACGGTGCGAGTTCGAGCCAGAGGCTTTCCGCGAAGACCCGGCCGAACGCCTTCGACGCGGCGTAGATGCTCTGGTCCTCCGAACCCAGGTACCCGGCGAGCGAACCGACCAGCACGATCCCGCCCCGGCCGCGGTCCTTCATCTTCACGCCGAAATGCTGCGACAGGTGCAGCTGAGAGGTGATGTTGAGGTCGATGACCCGCTGGAACCCGGCGAGGTCTCCGCTGACGAACTCGTGCCCGTAGCTGTTGGCGCCGGCATTGAAGATCAGCAGGCCCACCTCGACGTCGTCGGTGGCCGTGCGGATCCGGTCGAGGGCGTCCGGGTCGAGGAGATCGAGCGCGAGAGTGCGCACCAGGACGCCGTGCGCGCGGACCTTGTCCGCGGTCTCCTCGAGCGGCCCGGGCTTGCGGGCGATCAGGACCAGATTGATTCCCGCCTTGCCGAGTTCTTCGGCGAAACTCGCGCCCACACCCTCGGAGCCGCCCGCGATCACGGCCCACGGGCCGTAGTGTCCGGTGTCGATCATGTTGTGTCCTCTCGGAAATGGTTCAGGTGCGACGAGTTTCAGTGGACGACGACAGGAGTCGGGACCGGGCCGGGATCGCGCACCGGGACCGCACCTGCTTCCACCGCTCGTGTGATCGACGCGGTCAGCGCCGCGCACTCCTTGCGGGGAGTACCGGGCCGGCCGTCGCCGGTGGTGCCGATCTCGCGGCAGTGCGCGCGGGCGGTGTCGTCCCACTGGACGGACGTGTGTTCCCAGCTGTTCTTCTGCACCAGGACCCGCGCGCCGCACTCAGTGCACTGCAGCGGCTGCATCGGCTTCGCGGACCTTCCGGGCGAGATTCGCTTCCACTTCGCGCTTCCACGACTCCACGGGGCGGGTGGTGTCGAGTTCGAACTCGAACCGCTCGGTCATCTGCGGGGTCACCGCGGCGACGTCGACGTAGAACTGCTCGTACCAGCGCCGCAACTGGTAGACCGGGCCGTCCTCCTCGCACAGCAGCGGGTTCTCGATGCGGGTCTTGTTCTTCCAGATCTCGATGTCCTGTTCGAAGCCCTTCGCGATGAACGTGCCGAAGCCCTTCGCCATCTCGGTGGCGGCGTCGCCGTCGAGGTCCTTCGACTTCTTGACGATGATGCCGTACTGCAGCACGAACTTGTCGGCGCTGACGGGGTAGTGGCAGTTGATCAGGACGGAGTCGACGTCGTGCGTCTCGTATCGGTACGTCAGGTCGTCGACCATGAACGACGGTCCGAAATAGGTGGCGTCCGAGCGGCTTCCGAGCATTTTCGGCTGACCCGACGCGTGTGGGCGCATGTCCTCGCGGGCCTGCCCGCGCATGAACTGGCTGGCGACGTGGCCCTCGAAGACGTTCTTGAAATAGGTGGGGAACGAGTAGTGCACGTAGAAGAAGTGCGCCATATCGACGATGTTGTCGACCACCTCGCGGCAGTTGGTGTCGACCGTGGTCCGATACCAGACCCAGTCCGTCCACTCGTCGTCGAGCGCGCCGTCGATGCGGGGAATCGTGACGTCCGCCGGCGGCGGATTGCCTTCCGGATCGTTCCACACGAACAGCATCCCGTCCTGGTCCAGCGCGTGCCACGACCGGGTCCGCGCGAGCGGCGGCACCCGGCGCGCGTACGGAATCTTCTTGCACCGGCCGTTGCTTCCCCACCGCCAGTCGTGGAACGGGCACGCCACCTCGTCGCCCTTGACGGTGCCCCGGCTCAGATCGCCGCCCATGTGCCGGCAATAGCCGTCGAGCACGGCGAGATCGCCCGCACTGTCGGCGAAGACGACGAGCTTGGTGCCGAACGCCTCGACGGAATGCGGCTTGCCGTCCCGGAACGCCTCGGACAATCCGAGGCAGTGCCATCCACGGGCGAATCGGGTGGGTGCTGCGCCCGGGTCGATTTCGCGTACCTCGACTGTCTCGGACTGCTGGGTGGTCACGATGCGTCCCGTCCTCTCCTCGGCTTGTGCGGTGCCCTGCACGCTAAGTGAGCGGAAACGGCCCGCATCGTGTGGTCCCACTGGACGGGACCGTCCGGCGGACGGGTGTTTCCCGTTGAGCGAGACGCCTGTCCACGCGCCGGTGCGATCGCCCTACCCTCCGACAGATGACGAACGAGGTCCTCAGATCGGTCCGTGCACTGCTGCCGATGATCGCGGAGTGCGCGGACAAGGTCGACGAGTCGCGCCGGGTGTCCGAGCAGGTGATCCGTGAACTCGGCGACACCGGAATGTTCAAGATGCTGCAGCCGAGGCGATACGGCGGCACCGAGAGCAATCCGGTGCACTTCTACGAGGTGGTGCGCGCCGTGTCCGGGGTGTGCGGGTCGACGGGCTGGCTGGCGTCCGTGCTCGGTGTGCACCCGTGGCACCTGGCCCTGTTCGACGACAGGGCGCAACGTGACGTGTGGGGCCACGACGATTCGGTGCTGGTGTCGTCCGCGTACGCACCCGTCGGGCGGCTCGTGCCGGTCGACGGCGGATACCGGCTGACGGGCGACTGGGGTTTCTCCTCGGGCTGCGAGCACGCGTCGTGGGCGCTGCTCGGCGCGATGGTCGTCGGAACCGAGGGCCGCCCGGTCGATTTCATGACCGCGCTGGTGCCGCGGTCGGACTACCGCATCCACGACGTGTGGGACGTGGTGGGAATGCGCGGCACGGCCAGCAACGAGATCAGCGCCGAGGACGTCTTCGTTCCCGACTACCGGATCAAGAGGAACTACGAGACGGCGCAACTGCGCGGATCCGGGCAGAAGGTGAACCGGGGGCCCCTGTACCGGCTGCCGTTCGCCACCCTCTTCACCACCGCCGTCGCGGCGCCCGGGGTCGGCGTCGTCGCCGGATGCTACGAACGCTATCTGACGTTCATGCGGGAACGGGTGCGGCTCAGCCTCGGTGGCGGCAGATTCGTCGACGACCAGTTCGCGCAGGTCGCGGTCGCGCGGGCGGCGTCCGAGATCGATGCCGCAATCCTGCAGATGGACCGCAACGTGCGGGAACTGTGGGAACTGGCCGAGGCCGGTGCGGAACTCCCCATGGGTCTGCGCCTGCGGGTGCGCCGCGATCAGGTCCGCGCCACCGAGCGGGCCCTCGAGGCGATCGACCTGCTCGTCAAGACCGCCGGCGGGAGTTCGCTGTTCCGGGGCAACGCGATCGAACGGTCCTGGCGGGACGCCCACGCGGGCAGCGCGCACGTGGCCAACGAGCCCGAACGCGCCCTCGCCCTGTTCGGCAGGGGCGCGTTCGGACTCCCGGTGGAGGACAACCTCGTGTAGTCAGCTCCGCATGTGCTGAACGGCCCGGTAGGAGAACACCATTGCGGTACCGAGCGGCACACCCGGTCCGGGATAGAAGCGGCCACTGAGTGACGCGCTCGTGTTGCCGGCCGCATACAGTCCGTCGATGGCCGTGCCGTCGGCGCGCAGGACGCGGGCGTCGGCGTCGGTCCGGACCCCGCCCTTGGTGCCGAGGTCGCTGAGCACGATGCGGGCCGCGTGGAACGGGCCCTGCGACACCGGGCTCAGCGCCGGGTTGGGCGGGGCGTCCGCACCCGTTCCGGGAGGGCAGAAGAAGTTGTCGTACGGATCCTCTCCCCGGTGGAATGCCTCGTCGACGCCGTGCTTGGCGAAGTCGTTGAACTGTTCGACCGTGCGGCCCAGAGCGTCTGCGGGGACGCCGATCTGCTCGGCGAGTTCCTCGATCGTGTCCGCCGACACCCAGGTGCCCGCCGCGAGATGCTTCTCGGCGGAGATGTTCGGAATGGAGATGGCAGGCAACACGGGACCGCCTTCCTTCGAATCGAAGACGAGGTAGGACGAGGAGCTTCCGTGTTCGATCATCGCGCGGCCGAACTGGTCGTACGGCAGCGACTCGTTGAGGTATCGCTCGCCGGAACTGTCGACCAGGATTCCGCCTCGCACGCCCACCATGAAAGCGCCCGAGCCGTCCGGAAGTTCGACGCCGGGGCACCACCACGCCTCGTCGAGCAGCGCGGTGTCGGCACCGGCCTCCACCGCCGCCTTCAGGAGGTCGCCGGTGTTGGCGCCACGCGGGCCCATGCTCCACTCCGCACGGCCGGGCGTTCCGTTCTCGGTGCGCAGGGCCGCGCTGCCCTCGATCCCGCCCGCCGCGAGCAGCACGCCGCGCGTCGCCCGGATGCGTATCGTCTCACCGGCCGCGTCCGTCGCCACGGCGCCGACGACCCGGCCGTCCTCGACGATCAGCGAGCGGGCCGCGGTCTCGGTGCGCAGTTCCGCGTGCCCGGTGCCGTACAGGGCCATGAGGAGACGGCCGATCAGGGCGCGCCCCCCGTTCAGCGTTCCCTCGGGATGCGGCTCGCCTGCCCGGTCGACGTCGGCCTCCGGCCGGATGACCTCACGAAGCTCCCCGACCTCGTCGCTCGGCAGATCGAGCGGGTTGATCGCGCGACCGTAGTCCATCCGGCCGGGTGCCTTGTAGTAGTCGGGGAATGCGCGCCACTCGAACTCGATGTGGGGATCGGATTCGAGGAGTGCGACGACCTCGGGTGCGGTGGTGACGTACGCCTCCTGGCGGTCGATCTCCTCGTCGCCCACCACTGCGCGCAGGTACGTGCGCGCCTTGTCCGTGGAGTCGCCGATACCGGCACGCTCCTGCACGGCGGTACCCGGCAGCCACACCGCGGCGCCCGAGTACGCGGACGTGCCACCGAACAGTGGGGTCTTCTCGAGGACGAGGGTGCGCAAACCCTGCGAAGCGGCCGTGTACGCGCCGGTCAGGGCGCCGCCCCCCGAACCGACCACCAGCACGTCGCACTCGGTTGTCCAGTCCTGCATCGTCGTTTCCTCCGTTGATGGTCTGTGGTGACTGGCGGTCCAGTCGTGGGGTTCACGCAATCGCATCCGGGGGACCTGCGGCACGTGCGGTCCCACTCACCGGACGAAATTCGAAGCTTTGCCGATCCAGTGCGAGAATCGACAGCGGATCCGGGGCTGTGTGCGGAGTGAAGGGGGATCGAGGGTGCCGAGAATCGCCGAGGTGCGGGACGCTGCCGAACCGAGTTCGGAGGAACAGCGGGCCCGCCACGTCCGCATGCTCGAGGCCGCCGTAGAACTGGCGACCGAGAAGGAAATCGCCCGCGTCCAGATGCACGAGGTGGCCAAGCGCGCCGGTGTCGCGATCGGGACGCTGTACCGGTACTTTCCGTCGAAGACGCACCTGTTCGTCGCAGTGATGGTCGATCAGATCGAGCAGATGAGTCGGGGTTTCAAGAAGAGCGCGCCTCCTGGGGAATCGCCGCAGGACGCGGTGTACAACGTCCTGGTCCGGGCCACCCGGGGTCTGCTGCGCCGGCCCGCGCTCTCGACGGCGATGATCCAGTCCACGAGCACCGCCAACGTCGCGTCCGTGCCGGACGCGGGGAAGGTCGACCGCGCGTTCCGGCAGATCATGCTGGACGCCGCCGGGATCGAACACCCGACGGAGGAAGACCTGACCGCGTTGCGCCTGCTGGTGCAGTTGTGGTTCGGCGTGATCCAGTCGTGCCTCAACGGCCGGGTCACCATTCCCGACGCCGAATCCGACATCCGCAAGGCGTGCGACCTGCTGCTGGTCGGTCTGTCGCACCGCTGACCGCCCGCCGGGCACCGGGGTCGCCTCGTCGGCGTTCCCGAGGTGACATTCATTCCTGACGTCTGAGCCGGGCCGCGAACGGTCCTTCGCGAGACGAAGGGCATTGATGTCTCCTCAAAAATAGAATAAATTCCAGAAATGGGCCGCGGACGCGTTCGCGAGCCGGAGAACACAGAGGGAGCGGAACATGGGCAACGCCGTCATCGTCGACGCGGCACGGACACCGATCGGGCGGCGGCGCGGGGCGCTGTCCGGACTGCATCCGGTCGAACTGCTCGGCGCAGTACAGCGGGGCGTCGTCGAACGGGCCGGTCTCGCCGCGGAGGACGTCGGGCAGATCGTCGGCGGATGCGTCACCCAGGCCGGTGAGCAGTCCAACAACGTGACCCGGCAGGCGTGGCTGCACGCGGGACTGCCGTACACGACGGCGGCCACGTCGATCGACTGCGCCTGCGGATCGTCCCAGCAGGCCGTGCACGTCGTGGCGGGTCTGATCGCGTCCGGCCAGATCTCCGCCGGAATCGGGTGCGGCGTCGAGGCCATGAGCCGGGTGTTCCTCGGCCAGGCCGCCACGCCGGAAACGGGCAACCCGTACCCCGGCGACTGGTCGATCGACATGGGCGACCAGTTCACGTCCGCGCAGCGGATCGCCGACCTGCGCGGACTCGAGCGCGGCGACGTCGACGCCCTCGGCCTCGAATCGCAACGACGCGCCGCACAGGCCTGGGCGGAAGGACGATTCGACCGCGAGATCGTGCCGGTCACCGCCCCCGTCGTGGACAGGGCGGGCGCACCCACCGGTGAATCCGCGGTGATCACCCGGGACGGGGGCCTGCGGGAGACGACGGCCGAGGCCCTGTCGGCGCTGAAGCCGGTGATCGACGGCCACATCCACACCGCGGGCAACTCGTCCCAGATCAGCGACGGGGCCGCCGCCGTTCTGCTCATGGACGAGGACCGTGCCCGCGCACTCGGCCTGCGGCCGCGCGCGCGGATCGTCGCGTCCGGCATGGTCGGCTCCGACCCCTATTACCACCTCGACGGGCCGATCGACTCGACGCGGATGGTCCTGGACCGCGCCGGAATGTCGCTGGGCGACATCGATCTCGTCGAAATCAACGAGGCATTCGCGTCGGTCGTGCTGTCGTGGGCGCAGGTGCACGGCGCCGACCTGTCGAAGGTGAACGTCAACGGCGGCGCCATCGCCCTCGGGCATCCGGTGGGCTCCACCGGGGCCCGGCTGATCACCACCGCGCTGCACGAATTGGAGCGCTCGGACACCGCCACCGCACTCGTCACGATGTGCGCCGGTGGAGCGCTGTCCACCGCCACCATCATCGAACGCATCTGAACCCCCGAACGATCGAGGCCGACATGACAATGGGATTGACCGAAGAAGAGCGCGACCTCCGCGACTCGGTGCGAGGCTGGGCCACGCGGACCGTGACCCCGGACGTGCTCCGGGAGGCCGTCGAGGCCAAGACCGAGCAGCGACCGTCGTTCTGGACGTCGTTGGCGGAACTGGGCGTACTGGGACTGCACCTGCCGGAGGAGGCAGGCGGAGCGGGCTGCGGGCTGGTGGAACTGGCTGTGGTCACCGAGGAACTCGGCCGGGTCCTGCTGCCCGGACCTTTTCTACCGACCGTGCTGCTCGGCGCCGTTCTGCACGAATCCGGGCGCGCGGGTGAGCTGTCCGGACTGGCCGACGGTACGACCCTCGGCGCGGTGGCGCTGCAACCGGGTTCGCTGCGCCTCGTCCGAGACGGCGGAGCAGTGACACTGGACGGCGAGTCCGGGTACGTCCTCGGCGGGCAGGTGGGAGACCTGTTCCTGCTCGCGGCCGCGGACGGCGACGACACCGTGTTCGTGGCGCTCACCCCCGACCGCCTGGGCGTGACCGACCTGCCCAGCCACGACGTGGTGCGCCGCAACGCGACCGCGGCGGTGACCGGACTCGAGATCGCCGACGCCGACGTCCTGCAAATCGATGCGCAGCGCGTCCTCGATCTGGCCGCCACGTTGTTCGCCGCCGAGGCGTCGGGTGTCGCCGACTGGGCCGTGACCACCGCCGCCGACTACGCCAGGGTGCGCAGGCAGTTCGGCCGTCCCATCGGCCAGTTCCAGGGTGTGAAGCACCGGGTGGCGCGGATGCTCGGCCTGGCGGAGCAGGCCAGGGTGTGCGCCTGGGACGCGGCCCGCGCGATGAATCCCGGAACGGGCGCGGCGGAGGCGTCACTCGCCGCCGCGGTCGCCGGAGCCACCGCGCCCGAGTCGGCGTTCTCGGTCACCAAGGACTGCATCCAGGTGCTCGGGGGCATCGGCTACACGTGGGAACACGACGCCCACCTGTACCTGCGCCGAGCGCAGTCGCTGCGGATCCTGCTGGGGTCCACCGCGTTCTGGCGGCGGCGCGTGGCCCGCGCGACCCTGGGCGGTGCCCGGCGGGTGCTCGGCATCGATCTTCCACCCGAGGCCGCCGGCCTCCGGGCCGGCATCCGAGCGGAACTCGCGGCCGCCGCGTCGCTGTGCGAGGAGGAACGCGGGACGTACCTGGCCGAGAAGGGCTACACCGCACCGCACCTCCCCGCACCCTGGGGCAGGGGAGCGGGCGCCGTGGAACAACTCGTGATCGCGGAGGAACTGCGCGCGGCCGCACTGAAGCCCCACGACATGATCATCGGAAACTGGGTGGTGCCCACACTCATCGCGCACGGCAGCGACGACCAGTTGCAGCGCTTCGTGCCGCAGTCGCTGCGCGGCGACCTCGTCTGGTGCCAGCTGTTCTCCGAACCCGGCGCCGGATCGGACCTCGCCGGCCTGACCACCAGGGCCACGAAGGTGGACGGCGGCTGGGTGCTGCGGGGGCAGAAGGTGTGGACGTCGATGGCCCGGGACGCGGACTGGGGAATCTGCCTCGCCCGCACCGACGCCTCGGTTCCCAAGCACAAGGGATTGTCGTACTTCCTGATCGACATGAAGGCGAGCGAGGGTCTGGACATCCGGCCGCTGCGGGAGATCACCGGCGAAGCACTGTTCAACGAGGTGTTCCTCGACGACGTCTTCGTCCCCGACGAACTCCTCGTGGGCGATCCGGGCGACGGCTGGAAGCTGGCCCGCACCACCCTCGCCAACGAACGCGTGTCACTGTCGCACGACTCCTCGCTGGGGTCCGGTGGCGAGGCACTGCTGACCCTGGCCGGTGAACTGCCCGGCGGCATCGACGACGAGCAGCTGACCGTACTCGGCAAGGTGCTCTGCGACGCACAATCCGGTGGGCTGATGGGGTTGCGCACCACCCTCCGCTCGATCGCGGGCGGGCAGCCGGGCGCCGAGTCGTCGGTCGCGAAACTGCTCGGCGTCGAACACATCCAGCAGGTGTGGGAGGTGGCGATGGACTGGGCCGGCCCGCGGGCGCTGCTCGGCGACCGGCCCCGCACGTCGGACACACAGATGTTCCTGAACTCGCAGTGCATGTCGATCGCGGGCGGCACCACCAACGTCCAGCTCAACATCATCGGCGAACGGCTGCTGGGGTTGCCCCGCGACCCAGAGCCCGGGCAAGGAGCGGTGGCCTGACATGGCAATCGACGTGAATGCGGCGCTGACCGCCGACCCGGTGGTCCGGGAGGTGTCGTGGACCGAACGCGACGTGATGCTCTACCACCTCGGACTCGGCGCCGGCGAGAACGCCCTGGACCCGGCGGAACTGCGCTGGGTGTACGAGAAGGATCTGCGGGTGCTCCCGACGTTCGCGCTGGTGGCGGGTCAGGGGATCTCGGCGGGCGACGCACCGCAGGCCGGGCTGAGCCTGCCCGGCATCGACATCGATCTGCGGAGAATCCTGCATGGCGGGCAGTCGCTCACCGTGCATGCGCCGATCCCCGCCGCAGGCACGGCCCGGCTGTCCTCGCGGGTGTCCGGCGTGTGGGACAAGGGCAAGGCCGCCGTCATCGTGCTCGAACAGACGGCCACCGACTCGGGCGGGAACCCGTTGTGGACCACGGGGATGCAGATCTGGGCCCGCGATGAGGGCGGGTTCGGCGGCTCCCCGGGACCCGAGTCGGTGGCCACGATCCCCGAACGTGCGCCCGACAAGGTGCTCGTGTCCCACACCGGGACGGCGCAGGCGCTGCTGTACCGGCTCAGTGGCGACCTCAACCCGCTGCACGCGGACCCCGCGTTCGCGGCCGCGGCCGGGTTCGAAAGGCCGATCCTGCACGGGCTCGCGTCGTACGGTGTGGTGTGCAAGGCCGTCGTCGACGGCGTGCTGGGCGGCGATCCCACGCGACTGCGCCACTACGCGGTGCGGTTTGCTGGCTCGCTGTATCCCGGCGACACCGTCGAGACCGCGGTCTGGCAGGAGGGTGACCGGCTCACTCTCTGTGCGACGTGCCCCGACCGGGCCGGGCAACCGGTGCTGACCCAGGCGACGATGGAGGTGAGCGGATGAGCGTCGGTACGCACCCCACGTTCGAGAACAGTGCGCCGGGAACGGTGCTGACGTCGCCACCCGACGGTTCCGCCGTCGACCGGGCGACCGGGGCCGCCCGCCGCGTGGTCGACGCCTTGCTGCGCACCGACCGCGGCAACGCCAACCTCGAGCGCGTCGCGGAGGAGCTGAACAGCATCGCCGAACACCTCGAGGAACATGCCCCTGCCGTCGCGGAGCGGCTGATCGACATGTGGAACGGCGAGGGCGTCACTCGGCACGACCCCGTCACCGGACCCGAGAACGCGCTCGCGCCGCCCCTCGTCCTCGAGGGCCTGTCCGACGGATCGGTCCGGGGCACCGTCACCCTCACCATCCCGTACCAGGGCCCGCCCGGACACGTCCACGGCGGCGTGTCCGCGCTGCTGCTCGACCACGTCCTCGGCGTCGCCAACGCCTGGAGTGGAAAGGCGGGCATGACAGCGCAGTTGAGCACCCGCTACCACCGCCCGACGCCACTGTTCGAACCGCTCACCCTCACCGGGAAGCTGATCTCCGTCGACGGCCGCAAGATCACCACCGCCGGCGACATCCGGACCGCGGACGGCCAGGTGTGCGTCTCCGTCGAGGGACTGTTCGTCGACAAGACCATGCCCCGCCCACGATGATCACCCCGATCAGGAGCAGACCGTGACCTCACCGCACCGTTTCGACAACAAGGTCGTCTTCGTCACCGGCGCCGCCCGAGGGCAGGGCCGCGCCGAGGCCGTCCGGTTCGCGTCCGAGGGCGCCGACATCATCGCGATCGACGCCTGCGCCGAATTCGCGTCCACTCCCTACCCCGGTGCGACACAGGAAGACCTGGCCGAGACGGTCCGGCTCGTCGAGGCGACCGGCAGGCGGATCGTCTCGGCCACCGCCGACGTGCGTGACTTCGACGGCCTCTCGCGGGCACTGGCCGACGGCATCGACCGGCTTGGCCGCCTCGACGTCGTGATCGCGAACGCGGGCATCTGCTCGGGCGCACTGTCGTGGGAGATCACCGCCGAGCAGTGGCAGGAGACGGTCGACGTCAACCTCACCGGAACATTCCACACCGCGAAGGCGGCGATTCCGTACCTGATCGAGCAGGGTGAGGGCGGGGCGGTCGTCTTCACCAGTTCGGTGTCCGGGCTGAAAGGCACCCCGTTCACCGGGCACTACGTCGCCACCAAGCACGGCATCACCGGACTCGCCAAGACGATGGCGAACGAACTCGGGGAGCACCGCATCCGCGTCAACACGGTGCACCCGGCCGGGGTCGACACCGGCATGAAGATGCGCGACCTGCACCCGCTGATCGCCCGGTACGCGTCGACGCTCGGCTCGATCTACCAGAACTCGCTGCCCTACACCATCACCCAGCCGGAGGACGTCGCCGCCGTCGTCGCGTGGGTGTGTTCCGACGAAGCGAAGTACATCACCGGGGCGCAGATTCCCGTCGATATGGGGAACCTCATCCGCTGAGGTCCGCGGGCTCTGCACTCGCCCGATGTCACAGTGGTGCAGTTCGACTGCACCGCTGTGACATTCGGCGTTCACACGGTGATGTCGCGCCGGATCATCTTGCCGGTGGCATTGCGCGGCAGCAGATCCGTGGTGATCCGCCACCGCGTCGGGACCTTGAAATACGACAGTCGCTCGGCCGCGTAGTCCCGCAGTTCCGCCTCGGTGGTCGCGGCACCCGGTCGCAACACCACCACGGCGGCCACCTCCTGCCCCAGATCCTGGTGCGGCGTCCCGATCACCGCGCATTCGAGCACGTCGGGGTGTTCGTCGAGGCACTGCTCGATCTCGGTGGGGTACACGTTCTCGCCGCCCCGCAGGATCAGGTCCGAGCGACGCCCGGTGAGCCGCAGACGACCGTTCTCGACGAGTCCGTAGTCGCCGGTCCGGAGCCAGCGGCCGGGGGCGATCGCGGCGGCGGTGGCGGCCTCGTCCTCCCAATAGCCGAGCATCACGAACGGACTGCGGACGCACACCTCACCCTCGACGCCGTCGGGCAGCCATTCCCCGTACGGGTCGCGGATCTCCATGCTCACCGTGAGGATCGGGCGCCCCAGCGTGCCCGGGAACTGCTCGAGTTCGGGCGCGGTGGCGACGGCGATCGCGGTACTGCACTCGGTGAGTCCGTAACTGTCCACGAGCGCATTGCGGGCGAACGGCACCTTCTCGCGCAGCCGTTCCTTGAACGCGACCGACGACGGTGCGGACGCCAGCGAGAACGACGTGAGCGACGACAGGTCGTACCGGTCGAGGTGGTCGTGCTCCACGAGACGCGACGCCATGGTGGGCACCGCACCCCAGTTGGTGACGCGTTCCCGCTCGACGAGACGGAGCACGGCGTCGACGTCGAATCCACCCTGGTGCATGACGACGGCACCACCGGTCGCCAGCCGCGGAATCACCAGATTGTGCAGGCTCGCGATGTGGAACAGGGGAGAGGTCAGCAGGTAGCGGAGCGGGCTGGGCATCGCCGGATCGACGGGCCGCCCGCTGAATTCGCCGACCACGGCGTCGCTGAAGCGGTGGTAGTCGACGACGGCCAGGATGTTGCGCTGCGAGTGCAACGCGCCTTTGGGCCTGCCGCTCGTGCCGCTGGTGTAGAGGATGGCGGCCGGATCGTCCTCGTCGACGTCGGTGTGCGGCATCGGGTAACCGGCGTACCGCGCGAAGATCGCGGGCAGATCCTGTTCCATCGTGAGGACGGGGAGTTCGGTGCCGACGGCGGCGAGTGTCTCGGCGCGTTTCGCGTCCGCGATCACCACGGTCGGACGGCTGTGGGCGAGCCCGTACTCGACCTCGCGCGGAACCCACCAGCCGTTCAATCCGACGCTGATGGCGCCGAGCACCTGTGTGGCCCAGAACGCGACCACCCACTCGGGGGTGTTCGCGGCCAGGATCGCCACCCGATCGCCCTTGCCGACGCCGTGCTCCTCACGCAGCGCCGTCGCCAGGGCCGCGACCGCGGCGGCGTGCTCGGTGTACGACAGCCGGCGGTCGGCGGTGACGAGGTAGTCGCGGTCGCCCCACCGAAGCGAGGTGGTGAGGAGTTCGCCGACCGAGCGCCCGCGGTGCTTCATCACCGGCATCCGGGTGCCGAGCACCGGCTCCTCGACGAGTTCGAAACGTCCACCGGGTCCGGTGAGACGGGACATCACCTGATCCAGGTGCAACTGTGGATCTGTGGGGGCAGTCATCGGGGCGACCTTTCGTCCTCGGGCACTCGTACCGACACAACATGGCACGCCGTGACGGGCGCCCGGACGTGGTTACCACTCAGCGAGACTGCCACGATCCGTGACATCCCGGCGCCGTTACGTTCGACAGCGAATCGCAGCTGGAGGAACTCATATGACGATAGATCTCGACCCGCCCGCAGTGAAGGTCGATCCGCTCGCCCCGGCCAGGCTCGGGCCGATCACCCTGCGTAATCGCGTGATCAAGGCCGCGACGTTCGAGGGCCTGACCCCGAAGGGTCTGGTCACCGACGAACTCATCGAATTCCATCGGCAACCCGCCGCCGGGGGCGTCGGGATGACGACGGTCGCGTACTGCGCAGTCGCCCCCGACGGGAGGACGTCGCCCGGCCAGATCCAATGGACCGACGAGACGATGCCGGGCCTACGGAAGCTGACCGACGCCATCCACGCCGAGGGCGCGGCGGTGTCGGCGCAGATCGGTCACGCGGGACCGGTCGCGGCCGCGAAGTACATCGGGCACCCGGCGCTGGGCCCGTCCCGCGCGTTCCGGATGACCACGCAGAACTTCTCGAAGCCGGCCACCGCGGCCGACATCACCCGGATCGTCGAGGCGCACGCCCACGCGGCCCGCCGTGCGGTGGACGCGGGGTTCGACGCCGTCGAGATCCATTTCGGCCACAACTACCTGATCAGCTCGTTTCTCAGCCCGAAGGTCAACAAGCGCACGGACGAGTACGGCGGATCCCTGGCGAACCGCGCCCGCTTCGCGCTCGAGACCGCCAGGGCCGTGCGCGAGGCGGTGGGCGGCAGGATCGCGATTCTCGCGAAACTGAACATGGACGACGGCGTGCCCGGCGGCTTCTGGGTGGACGAGGCCATCCAGGTGGCGCAGTGGCTCGAACAGGACGGGTCACTCGACGCGCTCGAGCTCACCGCGGGCAGTTCGCTGCTGAATCCGATGTACCTGTTCAAGGGCGACGCGCCGCTCCGCGAGTTCGCCGCCGTCATGCCGCAGCCGACAAAACTGGGAATCCGGTTGGTCGGCAAGCATTTCCTGAAGGAATACCCCTACCGCGACGCCTACCTCCTCGACGACGCCCGGCAGATCAGGGCCGCCGTGACGATGCCGCTCGTGCTGCTCGGCGGCATCACCGGCAAGGCGACCATGGACCTGGCGATGGAGGAGGGCTTCCAGTTCGTGGCCGTCGCACGGGCACTGCTGCGGGAGCCCGACCTCGTCAACCGCATCACGCAGGACAACCACAACCCCGGTCTGTGCATTCACTGCAACAAGTGCATGACGGCTATCTACGGTGGCACCCACTGCGTGCTCCGAGCGCAGTGAGCGTGCAGGCCGTCTCGACAGGAGAGTTGAAATTGGAACGCACCACGATCGCCCGGATGCTGCTCGACCGCCGGGGCGACGACCGACTGGGAGTCCGTACCCGCGAACAGGATTGGACGTGGGACGAGGTGGTGCGCGCGAGTGCGGCCCGCGGGTCCGTCGCGTCCTCGCTGCGGCGGGGCGGTCCGTTCCACATCGGCGTCCTGCTCGAGAACACCCCCGAGTTCCTGTTCTGGCTGGGCGGCGCGGCACTCGCCGGAGCCACCGTCGTCGGCATCAACCCCACCCGCCGCGGGGCGGAACTCGAGGCCGAGATCCGGTACGTCGACTGTCAGCTGATCGTCACGGACACCGCGGGAATGGCCCAGCTCGCTGCCCTCGACCTCGGGCTGTCCGGGGACCGTTTCCTGCTCGTCGACGACCCGGCCTACGCCGAACTCGTCGCGGCCCACGCGGTCGCGCATCCGGTCGAAGACCCCGCGGTCGACGCGTCGACGCTGTTTCTGCTGCTGTTCACGTCCGGAACCACCGGCACGTCGAAGGCGGTGCGGTGCAGTCAGGGCCGCCTCGCCCGGCTGGCCTACGCGAACACCGCCAAATACGGACACGTGCGCGAGGACGTCGACTACTGCTGCATGCCGCTGTTCCACGGCAACGCGCTGATGGCCCTGTGGGCGCCCGCTCTCGCCAACGGCGCCACCGTCTGCCTGCCCCGCAAGTTCTCCGCGTCCGGATTCCTGCCCGACGTCCGGTTCTTCGGCGCCACGTTCTTCACGTACGTCGGCAAGGCGCTGGCGTACCTGATGGCCACACCCGAGCAACCCGACGACCGGGACAACACGCTCGTCCGCGGGTTCGGGACGGAGGCGTCCCCGGAGGACAAGACCGAATTCGTCCGACGGTTCGGCGCCGAACTGTACGAGGGGTACGGCTCGAGCGAGGGCGCCGGTTCGGTGACGCTCGACCCGAACGCCCCCGAGGGCGCGCTCGGCAGGCCGGCGAACGAGAACATCGTCATCGTCGACCCGGACACCCGGGTGGAGAAAGCCCGGGCGCGGCTCGACGAGCACGGTCGCGTGCTCAACCCCGACGAGGCGATCGGCGAGATGATCGACAAGGCCGGCGCTGCACGGTTCGAGGGCTACTACAAGAACGAGGATGCGGTCGCGGACCGCATCCGGCACGGCTGGTACTGGACCGGCGACCTCGGGTACGTCGACGACGCCGGCTTCCTCTACTTCGCAGGCCGGAAGGGCGACTGGATCCGCGTGGACGGGGAGAACACGTCGGCGTTGATGGTGGAGCGGATTCTGCGTCGCCTTCCGAAGGTGATCGCCACCGGCGTGTACGGCGTCCCGGACCCGCGGTCGGGCGATCAGGTGATGGCCGCCGTCGAGGTGTCGGACCGGACCGATTTCGATCCGGCGGAGTTCGCCGCGTTCCTCGCCGACCAGGCCGACCTGGGCACGAAGGCCGCACCACGATTCGTGCGGGTGTCGACGAACCTGCCGGTGACCGGCTCGAACAAGGTGCTCAAACGAACGCTGCAGGAGCAGGGCTGGCGGTGCGAGGATCCGATCTTCCGGTGGGTGGGACGCGGCGTTCCCGAGTACCACGAGATGACCGACAGTGAGAAGGCCGCGCTGGAGCAGGAGTTCCACACGCACGGCCGGCAACGATTCCTGCACGTGTGACGGTGAGGGTGACATGAAACTGGGTGTGGTGATTCCCGTCGAACTGGGACGGGCGGGCGAGCCCGAGTGGATACTCGAATTCGCCCGGGCCGCGGAATCACTGGGATTCGACGAGATCTCCGCCGTCGAGCACTCGGTCGTCATCGCCGACACGACGAGCGACTATCCATACTCGCCCACCGGGAAGTCGCACCTGCCTGACGACTGCAGCCTCCCGGACCCGCTGGAACTGCTGTCGTTCGTCGCCGGGGCAACGACGACCCTGGGTCTGGCGACGGGAGTGCTGGTCCTGCCCAATCACCACCCGGTGGTGCTGGCGAAACGCCTCGCCACCCTGGACCGGCTGTCCGCGGGGCGCCTGCGCATCTGCCTCGGTCTCGGCTGGATGCGCGAGGAGATCGAGGCCTGCGGCGGCGACTTCGACCGGCGCGGGTCCGTCGCAGACGAGGCGATCGCGGTGATGCGGGCGCTGTGGTCGGGCACCGGCCCGGTCGACTTCGCGGGCGAGCACTTCTCCTTCTCGGGCGCCCACAGCTGGCCCAAACCGCGCCGGGAGTCGGGCGTGCCGCTCTATATCGGGGGACACAGCCCGGCGGCCGCGCGCCGGGCCGGACGACTCGGTGACGGGTTCCAGCCGCTCGGCCTGGCCGGCGACGACCTGGACGGGGCGATCGCCCGGATGCGGGCGGCGGCAGCGGACGCCGGACGCGACCCCGCCGACGTCGACCTCGTGCTGGGCGCCACGCTGCCGCGGCTGGACGAGGCCCGGCTCGATCGGTCCCGGGAACTGGGCGCCGGCCGGCTGGTGCTCTCGGCGTCCCGGCACGCGCAGTCTCTCGGCCAGGTCGTCGACGAGATGGCCGCCTGCGCGGCGCGATTGGGACTCAGTCCGGCACGGTGACCGGCACGTCCTCGCTGAAGTCGACGATCAGCTCGCGCCGGGAGAACGTCCAGCCGGCGTCGCCGAGCACGTAGTGGTCGTGGTAGCACAACGCGATCCGGTTGTCGCGGCAGCCGTTTCGACTCGCATAGACGTGATGCGCCGTGCAGTACGTCTCGCCCGACGCCGTCGACCCGTCCACGTCGATCACCTGCTGGTGGACGACGTGCCGGGTGGACTGCAGATGCGAGACCGCGTCGACGACGGCGGCTGCGAGCACCACGTTGCCGCGGAGTTCGCTTGCCGCGCCGGTGCCCGTCAGCGCGGGGGGAAGGACGAATGTCGCGTCGGTGTCGAACAGCGCCGCGAGCGTCGCCGCCTCGCGCCGGTCGACGGCCCGCGCGTAGCGGGCGGTGAGTTCGGTGAGAGCGAATCCGGTGGCCATCCGACCATTCCAGCGGACATTCGTCATCGGCGACAACCCTCTCCCGCTCACCGAGACATCGGCGGTGAGGCCGTGGAGCGCTGGTTAGCGTCCAGAACACAGGTGGCGACAGCCACGCACAGGCATGAGGAGATCGCCGATGGATCTGAGAGAATCGCCCGCGCAGCGGGAACTCCGGCGGGAGTTGCGCGCCTACTTCGCGGCGCTGCTGCCGGAGGAGACGCGGCGCGTCGCCGGTGAGGAAGGTGTGGGCGGCGAGCACTTCCGCGACATCGTGCGGCTGCTGGGCAAGGACGGCTGGCTGGGCGTCGGCTGGCCGGTGGAGTACGGCGGTCAGGGAAGGTCGATCGGCGACCAGTTCGTGTTCTTCGACGAGGTCCAGCGGGCCGGGTTGCCGTTCCCGTTCGTCACCGTCAACACGGTCGGGCCCACGCTGATGAAGTACGGCACCGAGGAGCAGAAGGCGCGGTTCCTGCCCGGCATCCTCGCCGGCGACATCGTGTTCGCCATCGGGTACACCGAACCGGAGGCGGGCACCGACCTCGCGTCCCTGCAGACCCGGGCCGTGCGCGACGGCGACTCGTGGGTGGTGGACGGAAACAAGATCTTCACCAGCGGCGCCAACACCGCCGACTACGTGTGGCTCGCGTGCCGCACCGACGCGGACGCCCCGAAGCACCAGGGCATCTCGATCCTCATCGTGCCGACGGACGATCCCGGTTTCAGCTGGTCGCCGATTTCCACGGTGGGAGGGCTGACGGTCACGTCGACCTACTACAGCGGAATCCGGGTCGGCGATCAGGACGTCGTGGGCGACGTCGACGGCGGGTGGCAGCTGATCACCGCCCAGCTCAATCACGAACGCATCGGGCTCGCGGCGCTCGGCGGACGCACGCTCGGCCTGTGGCAGCAGGTCCTCGACTGGGCCACGCAGAACGGTGCACTCCACATCCCGTGGGTGCAGGCGGACTTCGCGCGCACTCACGCCAAGCTCGAGGCGATGCGACTGCTGAACTGGAAGATGACCGCCGCGGTCGCGCGGGATGCGTTGTCGGGAGCCGACGCCGGTGCCACCAAGACGTACGGCACCGAAACCCACGTCGACGTCTACCGCACTCTGCTCGGGATCCTCGGCGCCGCCGGACGGCTGCGGCCCGGCTCGCCGGGCGCGATCCTGGCCGGTCAGATCGAACAGATCTCCCGGCAGAGTGTGGTCAACACGTTCGGCGGCGGCGTCAACGAGGTGCTCCGCGACATGGTCGGGACCCTCGGCCTCGGACTCGTCCGCGAGAAGAGGGCGAAATGAGCGAACTCCTCACCCGGCTGCGCGCCTTCGAGGGCCGGACGATCGTCCCGGCCACCTGGGGTCCGGACCCCGTGAACACTCCCATGATCCGGCACTGGGCCGAGGCGATGGGTGACACGAACCCCGTCTACCTGGACGACGTCGCCGCACGCGCCGTCGGCCGCGCCGGTGCCGTCGCGCCCGCCCAGATGCTGCAGGTGTGGACGATGCGCACGTACGCCGACAAGATGTCCGGCGCCGACCCGTCCACGGTGTGGACGGAACTGATCGACACGCTCGACGAGGCGGGATTCACGTCGGTCGTCGCCACGGATTCCGATCAGGAGTTCTTTGCCGAACTCCGCCCCGGCGACCGGGTGAGCATGACCGAGGTGGTCGAGTCCGTGTCGGCGGAGAAGCGGACCGGGCTCGGCGCCGGCCACTTCGTCACCACGCTCAAGACGTACCGCAACGGCGACGGCGAGATCGTCGGCACCCAGCGGTGGCGGACACTGCGCTTCCGGCCCGCCGAACACCCGGCCCCGCGGCCGCTACGCCCGCGGCCCGCCCTCAACGACGACAACGCCTTCTGGTTCGCGGCCGCCCGCGAGCACCGCCTCGTCATCCAGCGGTGCACGAATTGTGGTGTGCTGCGGCACCCGACCGGACCGATGTGCGGGGAGTGCCGCTCCACCCAATGGGACACCGTCGACGCGTCGGGGCGGGGCACCGTCTACACGTTCGTCGTCAATCACCATCCGCAGATCGACGCCTTCGACTACCCCCTGATCGTCGCGGTGATCGAACTCGAGGAGGGCACCCGGCTGATCGCCAACATGACGGGCGTCGAGCCCGGGGACGTGCACATCGGGATGCCGGTGGAACTGGACTGGATCGACGCGGACCCGGAACTGACGCTTCCGGCGTTCCGGCCCGCAGCACTGGAGGAGAACTGATGGACTTCACATTCAGCGAGGAGCAGGAGGCGGTGCGCGGACTGGCCGCCGACGTGTTCGCCGCCAGGTCGCGACCCGAGCGGATCAAGGAGATCGAGTCGACCGCCGACCGGATCGACCGGGAACTGTGGCGCGAACTCGCCACCACCGGGCTGCTCGGTATCGCCCTGCCCGAGAACCTCGGTGGCGGGGGCGCGGGCCTCGCGGAACTGTGCGTCCTGCTCGAGGAGCAGGGCAGGCACGTCGCGCCGGTTCCGGTGTGGCCGCACGTCCTCGGAGCGCTGGCCGTCAGCGAGTTCGGGACACGGCAGCAGCGGGAAACGCTTGTGCCGTCGGCTGCCGACGGCAGCCGGATTCTCACCGTCGGGCTCGAGGAGTTCGGACCGAATACCCCGGGCGAGCCGTCGACGACGGCGCGCGAGGTGGACGGCCGCTGGCAGGTGCACGGTGCCAAGGCCGCGGTCCCGGTGGCGCATGTCGCCGAACGTCTCCTCGTCACCGCGGCCACCGGCACCGGTCCGGGGCTGTTCCTGGTGGAGCGGGGAGCCGTGGGAGTGACTGCGCAGCAGGCGGAGTCGACCACCCACGAGATCTGCGCCAACGTCACGTTCGACGCGGCTCCGGCGGAGCCGCTCGGCCCGGCGGACGGCACCGCGGTGCGGTGGCTGCTCGACCGGGCGGAACTCGCGGTCGCCGCCCTGCAACTGGGCGTGGGCGAAGGCGCGGTGCGCCGGGCCGTCACGTATCTCAACGGACGCACCCAGTTCGGCCGCCCGCTCGCGACGTTCCAGGCCGTGACCCATCAGCTCGCGGACTGCTACATCGACCTCGAGGCCATGCGCGTCACACTGTGGCAGGCCGTCTGGCTCCTCGCGAACGGGGAAGATCCGGGGACCGCCGTGCTGGTGGCGAAATGGTGGGCCACCGACGGCGGCCAGCGAGTGGTGCACCGCACCCAGCACGTGCACGGCGGAATCGGCGTCGACACCGACTACCCGGTGCACCGGCACCTGCTGTGGGGCAAACAACTCGCCGCCACACTCGGCGGCGCCTCCTCGGACCTGGCCCGTCTGGGTGCACTCCTGGCGGCCGGCGTCGAGGTGGTCGCATGACCGCGACGCTCGGTGCCCCGACCTACGAGACCGTGCAGATCGGCGACCGGCTGCCGGAGTCGGTGATTCCGCTGACCCGCACCCTGATCGTCGCCACCGCCCTCGCCACCCGCGACTTCCAGGACGTCCACCACGACCCTTCGCTCGCGGTGGAGAGGGGATCGAAGGACGTGTTCATGAACATCCTCACCACCAACGGACTGGTGGGGCGGTTCGTCACCGACTGGGCGGGCCCGCACGCGTCGCTGCGCCGCATCACGGTGCGGCTCGGCGCCCCCAACTACCCCGGCGACGAGATGTCCCTGACCGGTGAGGTGGTCGCGAAGGACGACGGCCTCGTCACCGTGAAGATCCGCGGCGCCAACAGTCTCGGTGACCACACATCCGGCACCGTCGTCGTCGCCTGGACCGCGGGAGGTAACCGGTGACCAGCCCTCTGTCGGGTGCCGCCGCCATCGTCGGCATCGGCGCTACCGAATTCTCCAAGAACTCCGGGCGCAGCGAACTGCAACTGGCGTGCGAGGCCATCGTCGCCGCGCTCGCCGACGCCGGCATCGACCCGTCCGAGGTCGACGGACTGTCCACGTACACCGCCGAAACCAACGGGGAGGTCCTCGTCGCCCGCAACACGGGCATCGGGGAGCTGAAGTTCTTCTCCCGCATCGGCTACGGCGGCGGCGCCGCGTGCGCCACCGTCCAGCAGGCGGCCATGGCCGTCGCCACGGGGATCGCGGACGTCGTCGTCTGCTACCGCGCGTTCAACGAACGGTCCGGGGTGCGGTACGGACTCGGGCAGCACGACCGTCCGATGGACAGCACCGCCGACCGTGCCGCGTACGCCTGGCTGACCCCGCAGGGACTGTCGACGCCCGCCCAGTGGGTGGCGATGTTCGCCCGCCGGTACATGCATCGATACGGCGCCACGAGCGAGGACTTCGGCCGGGTCGCGGTCGTCGCCCGCAAGCACGCCGCCGTCAACCCCGCCGCCTGGTTCTCCGGGCGGCCCATCACCCTCGACGACCACCAGCAGTCGCGGTGGATCGCGGAACCACTGCACTTGCTGGACTGCTGCCAGGAAACGGACGGCGGCCAGGCCCTCGTCGTCGTCTCCGCCGAACGCGCCAAGGACCTCCGCACCACCCCGGCGATCGTCAAGGCCGCCGCGCAGGGGTCCGGCAAGGACCAGCACATGATGGCGAGCTACTACCGGCCCGACATCACCGGGATCCCCGAAATGGGCCTCGTCGGCAGGCAACTCTACGGACAGAGCGGCCTCGCGCCGGACGACATCTCGGCGGCCATCCTCTACGACCACTTCACCCCGCTCGTCCTCCCGCAACTCGAGGAGCTCGGGTTCTGCGACCCCGGCGAGGCGAAGGACTTCATCCGGGACGGCAACCTCGAGATCGGTGGCCGTCTCCCGTCCAACACCCACGGCGGGCAGATCGGCGAGGCCTATCTACACGGCGTGAACGGCATCGCCGAGGCGGTCCGCCTGATCCGCGGAACGTCGACGACACAACCGGAGGGCATCGGCAACGTGCTGGTGACCGCGGGCACCGCCGTGCCCACCAGCGGCCTGATCCTGGGCAGAGAGGACTGATCATGACGACAACCGAGCGCACGACTGCCGGAGCATGGCGAGGGGAGGACCTCGGCACGCGCACCGTGAGTTACGACGAGCGCGACGCCATCCTGTACGCGCTGTCGGTGGGTGCGCGGGCCACCGAACTGGACCTCGTCTTCGAGGAGCGCCTGCGGGTGCTGCCCACGTTCGCGCTCACCCTCGCCCAGTGGGCGCCGGACGAACTGGGGTCGCGGGGCGCCTTCGACACGAAGACGGCGCTGCACGGCTCGCAGGAACTGACGGTGCTCGCACCGCTCCCGCGGCGCGGCGAGATCGCGTTGTCGGCGTCGGTCGGGGAGGTGTGGGACAAAGGCTCGGCGGCCGTGTTCGACGTGCGCGTCGAGTCCGAGCTCTTCGTCGCCACCTGGTCGCTGTTCGCGCCCGGGGCCGGCGGGTTCGGCGGCGACCGCGGTCCCGCGAAACCGTCACGGCCCGAGGGCGAACCGGTGGTACAGACGGTTCTGCGGACCGCGGAGAATCAGGCGGCGCTGTACCGGCTGACCGGGGACCGGCACCACATCCACATCGACCCGGCGGCGGCCGAGCGGATCGGGCAGCCGCGGCCGATCATGCACGGGCTGTGCACCCTCGCCGCGAGCACGGTGGCGCTGGCGCGGGAGCTGGGCGTGCACCCGGCCGACCTCGTCCGGCTGGAGGGGCGGTTCGCGGCACCGGTGTACCCGGGCGACGCGCCGTCCCTGCGGGCGTGGGGCGACGCTGGTGATGCGTCGTTCGAACTCGTCGCCGGCGACCGCCCGGTGATCGCCGGCGCCCGCGCCGCGTTCGGCTGACCGCACACCTACCGTGTGCCGCCGAATGTCACACCGGTGCAGTTCAACTGGGCCGAGGTGACATTTGGCGGAGACGTCAGGAGTGCGTCGCGAGGTACCGTGCGGGGTATTCGCCGCCGCCGTGTACCGCGAGATCGGCGCCGTTGACGTACGACGCCTGCGCGCTCGCGAGGAACAGGCAGGCGTCCGCGATATCGGACGGCACCGCCATCCGGCCCATCGGCAGGGTCCGGGTGACGGCGGCGCCGCCGTCCTCGCCGTAGACGGCGGCGGCACTCTCCGTGCGGATGAGGCCGGTGGTGATGTGGTTGATCCGGACCTTCGGAGCCCATTCGAGCGCAAGCGCTTTCGTCAGCACGAGCAGGCCCGCCTTCGCGGCGCTGTACGCGGCGGTTCCCGGCTGCGGGTCGTGGGCGGAGACGCTGCCGATGTTCACGATGGCGCCACCGTCGGACTGCCCCTGCATCACCGCGTTGGCCGCCTGGGCAACGGTGAAGGGCGCCAGCAGATTCAGCGCGACGATCTTCTCGACGAACCGCGGCGAGACGGTCGCGGCGTCGGCGTCGGGCGACCCGCCCGCGTTGTTGACGAGGACGTCGAGGCGGCCGAATCGGGTGACGGCCTCGTCGATGAGTGCGGCGGCATCGGCGTGGTCGCGGACGTCGGTGGCGCGGAACGCGGCGGTGCGGTCACCGTGCGCGGGTAGGCGGTCGGGCTCGGATCGGCCACAGACGAGCACGTTTGCGCCCGCGGCGAGAAACGCTTCGGCGACGACGAAACCGATGCCCTTGGTTCCGCCGGTCACGACGACGGAGCGGTCACTGAAATCGAGGGGAGTGGGAGGAGTCACGGGGGAGACCTTCGGAGTGAGGAGCGCGGGAAGACCCGGGCGCTCGGCGGGGAACGGCAACTAAGAAGCACCAAGCAATTGCTTGGTTTGATAGTAAGGGAACGGGAGTGGACATGGGCAAGCTCGACGGCAAGGTTGCGTTGATCACGGGTGCGGGGCAGGGGATCGGACAGGGCATTGCCCTGGCCCTCGCGAAGGAGGGTGCGGCGATCGCCGTCGCCGGGCGCACGGAATCGAAACTGCACGGCACCTGCCGGATGCTCGAGGAATTCGGTGCCCGCAGCGAACCGGTGGTGTGCGACGTGAGCAGGCGAGAGGACATCGCGTCCGCCGTCGAGCGGACCGTGGACGCGTTCGGCGGCGTCGACATCCTGGTCAACAACGCCAACGACTGCAGACCCGGACCGATCCTGTCGGTGATCGACGAGGAGTACGAGCGGTCGTTCGCGACGGGACCGCTCGCGACGCTGCGCATGATGCAGTCGTGCCACCCGCACATGGTTTCGCGCGGCGGCGGCGTGATCGTCAACCTCGTCACGTCGGCGGCGGTGCGCTGGGACGCGAGCAACTACGGCGCCTACGGTTCGATCAAGGAGGGCATGCGTTCGCTGACCAGGTCGGCGGCCTGCGAGTGGGGCCGGGACGGTATCCGGGTGCTGTCTGTCGCCCCGCACGCGAAGAGTCCGGCGCTCGCGCGGTGGATGGACACCAACCCGGACGAGGCGGCCGAGTTCGTGGCGGGCATCCCGCTGGGCCGGGTCGGCGACCCCGAATCCGACATCGGCCGGGCTGTCGTCTTCCTCGTCGGCGAGGACGCCGGCTACCTCACCGGCGCCACCATCCCCCTGGACGGCGGGCAGTCCCGTTGGGGCTGACGGCGGGCAGTCCCGTTGGGGCTGACGGCGGGCAGTCCCGTTGGGGATGACGGCGGGCAGTCCCGCTGGGGATGACGGCGACGGTCGAGGTCCCGCCCAGCGGGAAGGCCTGCGGCCGGCGCCGCCGATCTGCACTAGTTTCGGCAGGATCGAATTACCGTACCGAGAGGGCACCGTCGCGATGACGACCGTTGAAACACCACGCAGTTCGCGATCAGTAGTGGTCACCGTGGCCGCCGTCGTGGAGGAGACGTCCGACGCCCGGTCGCTGGTGTTCGACGTCCCGGACGAGCGAAGGCACGAATTCGCGTACAAGCCGGGGCAGTTCCTCACCCTGCGGATCCCGAGCGATCGGACCGGGTCGGTTGCCCGGTGCTATTCGCTGGCCAGTTCGCCGTTCACCGACGCGCTGCCGAAGGTGACGGTCAAACGCACCGCAGGCGGGTACGGGTCGCACTGGTTGTGCGACAACGTCGGCGTCGGCGACCGCATCGAGGTTCTCCCTCCCGCCGGGGTGTTCACACCCGCCAGCCTGGACGAAGACCTGATCCTGTTCGCCGCGGGCAGCGGAATCACCCCGGTGATGTCGATCCTCAAATCGGCGCTCAGTGAAGGCGACGGGAAAGTCGTTCTCGTCTACGCCAATCGGGACGAGACGTCGGTGATCTTCGCCGACGAGTTGCGGGACCTCGCCGCCCGCCACGAGGATCGGCTGACCGTCGTGCACTGGCTCGAGAGCGTGCAGGGCCTGCCGACGCCGCGCCAGCTGGCGAACCTGTCGGACCGGTTCCGGGACCACCGGGCCTACCTCTGCGGACCGCGGCCGTTCATGGACGCGATCCACGACGCGCTCGCACTCGCCGGCGTCCCGCGAGACCGGGTGCATGCCGAGGTGTTCACGTCGCTGTCGGGCGACCCGTTCGCGGAGGTCGTCGTCGAGGAACTGCCGAATACGGGAGAGGTGTCGACGGTCGAGGTGGAACTCGACGGCGAGGCGCACAACCTCAGCTGGCCACGCACGGCGACGCTCGTCGACGTCATGCTCTCGAAGGGACTCGACGTCCCGTACTCCTGCCGCGAGGGTGAATGCGGTTCCTGCGCCTGCACAGTCGTCGAGGGTGAGGTAGACATGGACAACGCGTCGATTCTCGACCCCGAGGACATCGCGAGCGGGTACATCCTCGCCTGCCAGGCCCGCCCCGTCAGCGAGCACCTGCGGATCGAATTCTGAGCCTGTCACTTCTCCGTCTGCGCCGCCGCCGCGCGGGCGCCCAGGTCTTCGAGGCGGATCGGGTACCGCGGCGGGTGGTCGACGATCACGTCGCGGGTGACGGCGAGGTCGCGGCCGACGTGCAGTAGTTCGCCGGACCGCAGCGGCGTCCATCCGGGGTCCTCGTCCATCTGCTCACTCGCGACGACCACCGCCGGACGCTCGGAGAGATGTTCGGACCTGGCCCGGATCCGGCCGGGCGTGCTCGCGTGCTGGAGGTGCCGTCCACCGCTCGGACCGCCCGCGCGCCGTTCGAGGAAGAGCAGGTCGTGGGTGTCGGGGTAGCGCAGCGCCCACAACTCGCCGGGAGTGGTCAGCAGGATGTTGAGCGCGTAGATCGGCACGGTGTCGGCCAGCCACCGGGCGGCGGCGGTGATGCCGGCCGTGACGTCGCCGCCGTTGCGGCCGATCTCGCGGGTCACGAGGGCGAAGACCCGTTCCGAGTCGGTGTCGCCGTGCACGAGAGCGAGATCGGAGCCCAGTTCCGCCTCGAGCTTCGGCAGGTCCTCGACCACGCCGTTGTGGGCGAACACGCGACCCGCCTGGGTGAACGGATGCGTGTTCTGCGGAAGCAGTTCACCCGTGGTCGCGAAACGGATGTGCGCGACGAACGTGGCCGAGTACCGGTGCTTCGCCTCCTGCGCGAACTCCGCGTCCTCGTAGGCGGCGAGTGGCTGCTTCTCCACCACCGGCGTCCCGTCCTCCGCGAACGTGCCGAGTCCGGTGCCGTCCGGCTCGCGGTGACTCTGCTGCGCCATGCTGTCCGGGGCGTCCAGCAGCCAGAACGACGCGCGAACGCGGTGCGGGGCGGCGGACAAACCGAACAATCGGCACATGACTTCCCTCTCGGGTGGGACGGATCAGCGGTAGTCCGGGTTGGCGAAATCCGGGCGGCAACCGGCGTCCCACTCCGACCGCTGATTCCCGTACACGGGGAACCCGCCTGCCGTCTTCAACATCGCGGCGACGTGCATCAGGTTGTACGTCATGAACGTGGTGTTGCGGTTGGTGAAATCGTTCTCCGGGCCGCCGGACCCCTCGTCGAGATACGACGGTCCGGGGCCCGCTTCGCCGATCCATCCTGCGTCGGCCTGCGGTGGGATCACGTATCCGAGATGCTGGAGGCTGTAGAGGATGTTCATCGCGCAATGCTTGACTCCGTCCTCGTTGCCGGTGATCAGGCAACCACCGGCGCGCCCGTAGTACGCGTACTGGCCGTGGTCGTTGAGCAGCGACGAGCACCCGTACAGCCGCTCGATCACCTGCTTGGTGACGGAACCGTTGTCGCCGAGCCAGATCGGGCCCGCCAGCACCAGGATGTCGGCGTCCAGCACCCGCCGGAACAGTTGTGGCCATTCATCGCTCGGCCACCCGTGCTCGGTCATGTCCGGGTAGACGCCGGTCGCGATGTCGTGGTCCACCGCCCGGAACTGGTCGACGGAGACACCTTCCTTTTCCATCAGACCGACACTGCGGTCGATCAGCCCCTGGGTGTTGCTCACATCGGGTGACCGCTTGAGGGTGCAGTTGACGAACAAGGCACGCAGACCACTGAACCGTGGCCCGTCCTGCGGCGATGGATCGGTCATCAGTCCACGATATGCCGCGGCGGTTCCTCTTCGTGGCGGAAGCGGCGAGAGGTCGCGACTAACTCTCGATCGGCGTCGCCGTCTCCAGTGCGGCGGCCAGGAACTCCGCCGGAACCTCCGGCCAGTCGGGCGGCCAACGGCCCGCCAGCCGGTCCTCGAGGAGCGCCGTCAGCGCGGGCACCATGCGCGGCCCGCCGTCGATCAGATAGCGCACGAAGCCGATTCGCGCACACGTCGCGGCGATGGACGCCAGCACCGGCTTCGCGTCGTCGACCCGTCCCGCCGCGACGAGGCACGCGACGAGCAGGCGATTGGCCTGCATGGCCGCCCTCGGCCTGCGCTCCTGCTCGACCCGGCGCACCCACTCCTGCGCGCGGCGACACGCGACGTCGGGCTCGACCGCCGCCTGCTTCCGGATCTCGGTGGCGTCGTCGAGCTGCGCGATGATCTCGGCAAAACCGAAATCGGGTTCCCGGGTGGGTTTCCCGGCAGTGGGTGGCGGTTGCGGCGACGCGGGCAGGCCGAGCCGGACCCGCTCGTTCTCGACCCGGGCCCGCAGCCGGGGGAGTCCCAGGGACGCCGCCGCCGACGCCCCCTCGTCGAGGTGCCGGGCGGCGGACACGACGTCGCCGCGTGCCGCCTTCAGCCGGGCGCCCGTGACGAACCGGGCGATCATGAAATCGACTATGCCCGCCTCCGGTCCGAGTTCGTAGCTCTCGTCGAGAAGTCGTTCGGCTTCGTCGAGACGGCCCAGCTCGTACATCAGCTCGCCGAGGAGCGCCCCCGCGAGACGTGCGGCGTGCGAGTGCGAACCGATCGATTTCGTCGCGGTCTGCACGGCCAGCCGGAAGTTGTCCTCGGCGGCGGTGATGTCGAGTTGCTCCAGCGCGGCGATACCGGCGAAACAGTAGCCGTACATCTTGCTGAACGGTCCGATGGTCCGCTGGTGGTAGCCGGTGGCCCACTCCTGCAGGCGGCGCGCCTCCACGAAATCGAACTGAGCGATCGCGACCGCGGACGCGAGGTTGGACCCCGCCGAGACCACCCACGCGCGTAGCGTTTCCGGCCGGGCCAGGCATTCCGCGATGAGGTCGGGTACGCCGGCGATGCGGTCGGACGACACCGCGATCACGGCGCGAACGATGTCGCCCTCGACCCGGATGTCCGCCTGCTCGGATTCGCTCAGCGCCGAGGACTCGAGGCTCGACGCGACGAGCGACAGCGCCCCCAGCGCCGGCGCCACCCGCTGCAACAGGATGTTCGCCCACGCCACCGCGATCTGGATGCGGGGACTGGACTCGACCAGCGACTGCGGCAGCTTGTCGACGAGGCCGAGCAGCGCGACCATCCGCGAATGCTCCACGAGGTACATGCCCTGTTCCTCGACCACCGCGACGGCCACGTCGCGGTCGCCCGCCGCCAGCGCGTGATCCACTGCGTCGCTGACGTAGTGGTGATCGGCGAACCAGTGCGCGGCCGCACGGTGCAGATCCGGGACGCGCGACGGGTGATCGCGCTCCAGCCGTCGACGGAGGTATTCGGCGAACAGGTGGTGGTATTCGAACCACTCCCGGTCCTCGTCGAGGCTGCGCAGGAACAGGTCGCGCGATTCGACCTGCTCGAGCAGGGCCTGACCACGGGTGACGTTCGCCAGCACGCACGCGAGTTCGCCGCACACCCGCTCGGTGATCGACGTGTCCAGCATGAAGTCGAGCAGCGCAGGCTCGAGAGTGCTGAGCACGTTCTCCGCCAGGTACTCGCCGATCGCGTGGTGGCGGCCCGACATGTGCCGGATGAGGTCGCCGGGATCTTCGCGATCGCGCAGCGAGAGCGAAGCCAGTTGCAGCGCCGCCACCCACCCGTCCGTGGTCTCCTCCAACGCCTCCACGTCGGAGTCGTCGAGGTGCAGTCCGCCGAGGTCGACCAGGAACCGCTGCGACTCCGTCAGGTCGAAACGCAAAGCCACGGAGTCGATTTCGACGAGTTCGTCGCGTACCCGCATCTTGGCCAGCGGAAGCCCCGCCTGGCTTCGACTGCTCACCACCATCTGCAGATGGTGGCAGCCGTTCTCCAGGATGAAGTCCATCGCCGCGATCGTGTCCGATGAGGTGACACGGTGCCAGTCGTCGATCATCACCACCACGTGGCGCCTGCTGTCGTGGACCTGATTCACCAGCGACGTCAGTACGTACCGCTCCGCGTCGGCGCCGTTCTCGTCGAGCGCCTGCCCCAGCTCGTCGGCCAGCATCGGCTCGGCCCGGCGAATCGCCTCGACGAGGTGGGACAGGAACCACACGACGTTGTTGTCGTCGTTGTCCACCGTCAGCCAGGCGACGGCGGCGCCGTCCTCGATGAGGACGTCGCGCCACTGGGCCGCCACGGTGCTCTTCCCGAACCCGGCGGGTGCGTGGATGAGCGTCAGCCGCCTCCGCTGACCCAGCCGGAGCAGATCCAGGAGGCGGGTGCGCGCCACCAGGGAACGCATCGGGGTCGGCGGCCGGAAGCGGGCGGCGGCACTCGGCGGGGTGGCGCCGGATCGGCGCCGGTAACTGCGACTGCGCCCGGACGACGTGGACTCCGTGGTCGGCGTCGAACTGTGCTCGGTGCGCGGAAACTCGTCCGCCGCGGCAGGAAGCGCCATCTCGTCGACGTCGAGACCGTGCCTGCGCTCGATGTCGCGCAGCTCCTGGCCGAACGCCGCCGCCGATTCCGGGCGGTCGGTCGGTTCCTCGGACATCGCCCGCTCGATGACCGTGCACACGTCGTCGGGAATGTCCTCGCCGCGCAGGTCCGGAACGGGCTGCGTCGCGATGCGGAGGAACTGCGCGACGAGCCGCTCCCCGCTACGCCGCTCGAACGCGGCATGCCCGGTGAGCAGACAGAACAGGGCGGCGCCCAGGCTGTACACGTCGGAGGACGCGGACGGCGGGTCGCCGCGCAGGACCTCCGGGGCCGTGAACGCCGGCGAACCGGTGATCATGCTCGACGTGGTCTCGAAGCCCCCCGAGACGCGCGCGATGCCGAAATCCGTGAGCTGCGGCTCGCCGTATCCGGTGAGCAGGATGTTCGCGGGCTTCACGTCACGGTGGAGGGTGCCGAGGCGATGCGCCGTCTCCAGGGCGCCCGCCAGCTTCACGCCGATGCGCAGCGTTTCACTCCACGGCAGCGGCCCTTCACGGCGAATCCAGGCGTCCAGCGAGTTGCGCTGGTGATACGGCATCACGATGTACGGCCTGCCACTGCGCGTCACCCCGGACTGCAGGATGTCGACCACGTGCGGATGTCCCGACAATTTTCCCATCGCACGCTGCTCGCGCAGGAAACGTTCCCGGTCCTCGCCGTCCAGATCGGAGGACAGCACCTTGATCGCGACGGTGCGGTCGAGGGCCGTCTGGAGGCAGCGGTACACGACCCCGAACCCTCCCCGGCCGATCTCGCGGGCGTCGTCGAATCCTTCCGAAGACAGCTCCGCGACGATGTCGGTCACGACGATCCGCTTGGTAGCCTGCGGATCCGAGTCGGTCGGCCCGGAACTGCTTTCCGGGTGTCGTGGCACACTCAATGAAATCACCTTCTCGGTGCACTGACGCCAGCATATCGCGGTCGTGCGACACGGAGAGCGGTGTTCGAGAACGAGTAGACCCGAGGAGAATTCGACGGTGACGGATACCGGCATTGCGACGGCGGACACGACTCCGGCCGAGCGCACCCTGGCCCAGCTCCTCGACGCGCGAATCAGTTGCCGGGCATACCTGCCGGAGCAGGTGCCGCACGACGTGATCGAGAGGATCCTCGAGCTCGCCCAGCAGACGCCGTCGTGGTGCAACACGCAGCCGTGGCAGGTCGCGATCACCGAGGGGGAGGGCACCGAACGGTTCCGCGCCGGGCTGGCGGAGTACGTCCGCACCCACCCGCAGGAGTCCGACTTCGACTGGCCCCGCGAATACGTGGGCGAGCACAAACTGCGTCGCCGCGAGTGCGCGATGCAGCTGTACGCCAGCGTCGGGATCGCCCCCGGCGACCGGGCCGCGTCCGCCGAGCAGACGATGAAGAACTTCGACCTGTTCGGGGCGCCGCACGTCGCGATCGTCACCACCCACGAAGCGCTCGGCACGTACGGCGCCGTGGACTGCGGCCTGTACGTCGAGACGTTCCTGCTCGCCGCGCAGAGCCTCGGAGTGGCGACCATTCCGCAGGCCGCCGTCGCGGGAAGCTCGCGGTTCATCCACGAGTTCTTCGGTCTCGACGAGGACCGCAGGGTGGTCTGCGCGATCTCGTTCGGATACCCCGACACCGAGAACCCCGTCAACGGATTCCGCACCCACCGGGAACCCGTCGCCCACGTCGCGCAGTGGGTGTCCCGGTAACGTGCTCGACTCCGAAGTGTTCGACCGGGACGACCTGTTCTCCCGGCTGCGTCGCCGTCCCGACGTCGAGGCCCCCAATCTGACCGCCGTCGACGCCGCCGACCGGCTGATCCTCGACGAGGCCGCGGCCGCCCTGCCGACGGCGCCTCCCGGGACGCTCACCGTGATCGGCGACCATTACGGCGCGCTCACCCTCGGTGCCGCGGCGGCGCACGGTGCCACCGGAATCCGCGTGCACCAGGATCCGCTGACCGGCGAACTGGCCCTGGCCGCCAACGCCGCGACCGTCGGGCTCGCCGACCGCTACCGGTCTTGCGCGCTCGGGGAGGAACTGCTCGCGGGCGCGACGGTCGTGCTGATGCAACTGCCGCGGAGCCTCGGCGAACTCACCGAGGTCGCCGAGTCGATCGCGCGTCACGCCGACCCGTCCGTCGTCGTCTACGCCGGCGGACGCAACAAGCACATCTCCACCGCCATGAACGACGTCCTCGGGCGGTCGTTCTCCGAAGTCCGCGCGACCCTCGGCAGGCAGAAGTCGCGGGTGTTGATCGCGCGCGGACCGCGGGAAGCGGCGCAGCAGACGTACCCCGTCACCGATCACCTCGCCGAGATCGGGCTGGACGTCGTCTCCTACGGGGCCGCATTCGCCGGTCCCAAACTGGACATCGGGACCAGATATCTCCTCGACTTCCTGCCCCGGGTGAACCCCCGGGCCCGCGCCGCGGTGGACCTCGGCTGCGGAACGGGCATTCTCGCCGTCAGCCTGGCCCGGCTCCTCCCGGAGGTGTCGGTGATCGCGACGGACCAGTCGTCGGCGGCGGTGGCGTCGGCCGCCGCCACCGCCCGCGCCAACGGGCTCGACGGGCGGATCTCCACCCTGCGCGACGACGCCATGTCCAGTCTCGCGACCGACAGTCAGGACGTCGTCCTGTGCAACCCGCCGTTCCACGTCGGGGCAGCCGTCCACACCGGTGGGGCGTCGAAGATGTTCGCCGAAGCAGGCCGCGTGCTCCGGCCCGGCGGCGAGTTGTGGACCGTGTACAACTCCCACCTCGGATACCGGGGCCGGCTGCAGCGGCTCGTCGGCAGGACCGACGTGGTCGGGCGAAACCCCAAGTTCACCGTCACCCGGTCGGTGGCCTGACCGCCACGCCGACCGGCCTCGTCTGGCGAGTGTCCCGGCGGCACCGGTAGAGTCCGAATTGTCCGACCCGGAAGCGACGAACGGGAACTTGCGGCGGGTGCCGGACGTTCAACGTACAAGACATCCGGATCCACCCGGCGAGCCACGAGAAGGGATGTGCACGGTGCGCACCACCAGTAACCCGGTGTTCCGCAACCTGCCCAAACAAGAGGGCAGCGGCGGATACGCCTCGTTCGGATCTACGACGGCCGGTGCCGCGCAGGTCACACAGCAGTTCGGTCAGCCGCAGTACACGCAGGCCGAGCCCTACCGGACGGGTCCCGACCACCGTTCGATGACCATCGACGACGTCGTCACCAAGACCGGCGTCACGCTCGGCGTGCTCACGGTGTCGGCGATCATCTCCTACTTCCTGGTGAGCAACAACGCGAACCTCGCGGCCCCGCTCGTCATCGGTGGCGGCCTCGTCGGTCTCGTGCTGGTGCTCGTGGCCACGTTCGGCCGCAAGATGGACAACCCGGGCATCGTCCTCGCCTACGCGGTCGCGGAGGGCCTGTTCCTCGGCGCGCTGTCGTTCATGTTCACCGACGTCACCTTCGGCGGAGTCGGCGGTGCGGCGCTCATCGGTCAGGCCGTGCTCGGCACGTTCGGCGTGTTCTTCGGCATGCTCGTCGTCTACAAGACGGGCGCCATCCGGGTCACCCCCCGCCTGACGCGGATGATCATCGGCGCCCTTATCGGTGTCGTCGTCCTCGCCCTCGGCAACGTGATCGCCAGCTTCTTCACCCCCGGCGGCCTCGGCCTCCGCGACGGTGGCACGTTCGCGATCATCTTCAGCCTCGTCTGCATCGGCATCGCCGCGTTCAGCTTCCTGCTGGACTTCGACGCCGCCGACCAGCTGATCCGCGCCCAGGCGCCGGAGAAGGCAGCATGGGGCGTCGCATTCGGTCTCACCGTCACCCTGGTGTGGCTGTACGTCGAGATCCTGCGACTGCTGAGCTACTTCAACAGCGACTAGGCGCTTCGCGCCCGTGCGCCTTTCTGGTTGCTGCAGCTACCAGAAAGGCGCACGAGCCCGGAGGCCTAGCTCAGGCGCTCGAGGACCATCGCCATGCCCTGTCCGCCGCCGACGCACATGGTCTCGACGCCGAACGTCTTGTCCTGCTCACGCAGGTTGTTGAGCAGGGTGTTGGTGATGCGGGCGCCGGTCATGCCGAACGGGTGGCCGAGGGCGATGGCGCCGCCGGAGATGTTCAGCTTGTCCTCGTCGATCTTCAGTTCGCGGGCCGAGCCGAGCACCTGGACCGCGAACGCCTCGTTGATCTCGAACAGGTCGATGTCGGAGATGGACTTGCCCGCGAGGGCGAGTGCCTTCTTGACGGCCTCGATCGGGCCGAGGCCCATGATCTCGGGCGACAGTCCGGACACCCCGGTGGACACGATCCGGGCGAGCGGGGTCAGCCCGAGCGCCTTGGCCTTCGTGTCGGACATGATGACCAGCGCGGCGGCGCCGTCGTTGAGGGGGCACGCGTTGCCGGCGGTGACGGTGCCGTCGGGCCGGAACACCGGCTTCAGCTGGCTGATGCCCTCGTACGTGGTGCCGGCGCGCGGGCCGTCGTCGGTGCTGACGACGGTGCCGTCGGGGAGGGTGACCGGGGTGATCTCCCGCTCGAAGAAGCCGTTCTTGATCGCTTCCTCCGCCCGGTTCTGTGAGCGGACGCCCCAGTGGTCCTGCTCCTCGCGGGTGATCCCGGTGGCCGAGGCAACGTTCTCGGCGGTCTGGCCCATGGCGATGTAGACGTCGGGGATCTGGTCGTTCTCGCGGGGGTCGGTCCACGCGACTCCACCCTCGGCGAGCTTCGAAGTGCGCGCCTCGGCGTCGGCGAACCGCTCGTTCTTGGTGTTCGGCAGGCCGTCGGCGTTGCCGGTGACGAAGCTCGACACCGACTCGACACCGGCGGAAATGAAGACGTCGCCCTCGCCGGCCCGGATCGCGTGCAGCGCCATGCGGGTGGTCTGCAGCGACGACGAACAATAGCGGTTGACGGTGACGCCGGGCAGGAAGTCGTAACCCAGTTCCACCGCGACGACGCGGGCGATGTTGAAGCCCGACTGTCCGGCGGGCTGGCCGCACCCGAGAAGCAGGTCGTCGATCTCGGTGGGGTCGAGTTCCGGAACCTTCGCCAGCGCCGCGGCCACCATCTGCGTCGTCAGATCATCCGGGCGGATGGTCTTGAGCGAGCCCTTCATGGCTCGGCCGATCGGTGAGCGTACTGCGGAGACGATGACTGCCTCGGGCATGAAAACTCCTTTGTCAACTGCGGGGGTCTGACTGGTTCAGACCACCCGTTCTGTGGCCTTCCCGACAACTTACGTCGCCGGCAGAGCGCGTGGACATCGCCATCTCACTCAGCGACCCGTCGCGGCGGCCTCCTCGATCGCGAGGAGTTCGTCGAGTCGGGCGGGTACGCGTCGCCGAACATCGCGGCGCCACAGAAAACGGTTGAGCGAGGCCGTCATCCGGATCGACAGCTTGCGTGATTCCGCGGCCTCCGACACCTCGGGCAGATCGGGCAGGGGGCCGCCGTGCCACAGGCCCAGGGCCGTCGCGAGCACGGGCACGATCTGGATCGCCGCCAATTCGTAGCCGGCCGCCGACGGGTGGAAGTGGTCGGACGAGAACATCCGGTCGGGAGCCGCCAGGAACTCGGGGGCCAGCAGGTCGGCCAGCGCCACCGGGTGGCCGCCCGCCGCGCTGGTCGCGGCCGCCTGCGCGCGGGCCAGTCGCAGTCCCCACGTCCGGACGACGGTCCGCAGGGGTTGTGGAATCGCCGTCACCACCCCCAGGTCGGGGCAGGTTCCGACGACGACCGCGCAGTCGTGGGCGCGGAGGCGTTCGACGGCCTCGCCGAGCCTGCGCGCCGACGCCCGGATGGAGTTCTTGGCCGTGACGTCGTTGGCGCCGACCAGGATCACCGCGGCGTCCGGCGGCGGCCCGGCGACGAACATCGCGTCCACCTGCCCGCTGAGCCCGCGGGACGTGGCGCCGCCGATGGCCTTGGTGCTCAGCCGGATCCGCTTCCCCGTCTCGTCGGCGAGGCGCCGAGCGATCTGCACGCCGGGCACCTCCTCCGCCGACAGGCACCCCACTCCGGCGGCCGTGGAGTCGCCGAAGATCATCAGATGGACGTCGTACGGGGTGGTCCGCAGCCAGCGTTCGGGCGCCGTGGCGCCGGGGGAGTAGACGCCGTCGGCTTCCGGCGGCTTGGCGACGTTGCGCCCGATCACGCCGCGGGCCGCCGTCGCCTGCGACATCAGATAGGAGTACGCCGCCCATGACAGCGTGCCCGCGCTCGAACCTGCCACGACAGCCGCGGCGCCGGCCTTCACTCCGGTCTGCCAGGTCCTCTTGGGCACTGGTCTCACCTTTCCGCTACCTGGTGCTCATCTCACGGGTTCCAGCGGACTGCGTCGGCACCAATCTAGTCGGATCGGGGCCCCCGTGCCGGACGTCTGTGAGCATCGGATCAGGGCATCTGGGAGCATGGAGGCATGCGCATCGCGGAACACGTCGTCGACCTGATCGGCAACACCCCTCTCGTCAAGCTCTCTTCCGTCATCGGTGAGAACCACGGGACCGTTGCAGCCAAGATCGAATACCTCAACCCGGGTGGAAGCTCGAAGGACCGCATCGCGGTCAAGATGATCGACGCCGCGGAGGCGTCGGGCGAGCTGAAGCCGGGTGGGACCATCGTCGAGCCCACGTCCGGCAACACCGGCATCGGCCTCGCGCTGGTGGCCCAGAAGCGTGGATACAAGTGCGTGTTCGTCTGCCCCGACAAGGTCAGCGAAGACAAGCGGAACGTCCTCAAGGCCTACGGCGCCGAGGTCGTGGTGTGCCCCACGGCGGTCGCGCCCGAGCACCCGGACAGCTACTACAGCGTCTCCGACCGGCTCGCCCGCGAACTCCCCGGCGGCTGGAAGCCCAACCAGTACTCCAACCCGGGCGGCCCGCAGAGCCACTACGAGACCACCGGCCCCGAGATCTGGGCCGACACCGACGGCAAGATCACCCACTTCGTCGCGGGCGTCGGCACCGGCGGCACCATCACTGGCACCGGTCGCTACCTCAAGGAGGTGTCCGGCGGCAAGGTCAAGGTCATCGGCGCCGACCCCGAGGGCTCCGTGTACTCGGGTGGCACCGGCCGTCCGTACCTGGTCGAGGGCGTCGGCGAGGACTTCTGGCCGACCGCGTACGACCCGTCGATCCCCGACGAGATCATCGCCGTGTCCGACGCCGACTCCTTCGAGATGACCCGTCGTCTCGCCCGCGAGGAGGGCCTGCTGGTCGGCGGCTCCTGCGGCATGGCCGTCGTCGCCGCGCTCGAGGTCGCCAAGCGTGAGGGCCCCGACGCCGTCATCGTCGTCCTTCTGCCCGACGGTGGCCGCGGCTACCTGTCGAAGATATTCAACGACAAGTGGATGGCGTCCTACGGCTTCCTCCGCACCCCGCTCGACGGCAAGCCGGACGAGAAGACCGTCGGCGACGTGCTGCGCGGCAAGTCCGGCGAACTCCCGGACCTCGTCCACACCCACCCGTCCGAGACGCTGCGCGACGCCATCGAGATCCTCCGCGAGTACGGGGTGTCCCAGATGCCCGTCGTCGGCGCCGAGCCGCCCGTCATGGCCGGTGAGGTGGCCGGCAGCGTCACCGAGCGCGACCTGCTCAGTGCCGTCTTCGAGGGACGCGCACACCTGGCCGATCCGGTCGAGAAGCACATGAGCAAGCCGTTCCCGCTCATCGGTTCGGGCGAGCCCGTGTCGGCCGCCACCAAGGCGCTCGGCGACACCGACGCGCTGATGGTCGTCGACGACGGCAAGCCCGCCGGTGTCATCACCCGTCACGACCTGCTCGGTTTCCTCAGCGCGGGCTCCTGACCGACACGCCGGACTGGTCCCTGCTGCGCACGGAACGTACGGTGCACAGCGGGGTGCCGGTCCGGTGTCCATGAGGGGGAGTTCACAATGAGTACTCGTCTGCGTCGTGTCCTGGTGGTCCCGGTCGCCGTGCTCGGGTTCGCCGCCGCCGGATGCGGGAACAGTATCGAGGGTGCGGCCGTCGCACAGCCTGCGTCGGCCGACGTCGGCTCGGTGTCGTCGCCGGGTTCGCCCGTGTCCGCCGACTGCGCCGCGCTGACGAAGGCGCTCGGACGGCTCGTCTCGGACCGGCCGCATCTCACCGAGGCGGTCCTCCCCGGATCGACCGATCCGACCTGCTCGTGGTCCAAGGGGCCGACCAACGTGCTGAGCACCATCACCGCGTCGGTCAGGCCGCAGGTGACCGATCCTGCCGTCATCGTCGAGATGCGGAACGGGACGAACGTCGTCGCCGACCCCCGTTCCGCCGGGTTCGGCGGGGTGGTCCTCGACGTCGTGGCCATGGCCCTGCTCACACCCCGGCACAGCATCATCGTCAACGCGCTCGACCCCTCCGTCAGCGACGCGACCAAGCTCGACGCCGCCTTCGCCATCGCGGAGTATCTGGAGAATTAGGTCCCCACTAGGCTGGGGGCCATGAGTGAGCAGCGCAGCAAAGCGGACAACATCAGCTGGCAGGGGTTCTCCACCAAGGCCGTGCACGCAGGATTCGACCCGGACCCGCAGACGGGTGCCGTCAACGTCCCCATCTACGCCAGTTCGACGTTCGCGCAGGACGGCGTCGGCGGCATGCGGAACGGATTCGAGTACGCCCGCACCGGCAACCCCACCCGACGACCGCTCGAGGCCAACCTCGCCGCCCTCGAATCGGGCACGTACGGTCGCGCCTTCGGCTCGGGCATGGCCGCCACCGACTGCCTGCTCCGTGCCGCGCTCCGCCCCGGCGACCACCTCGTCATCCCCAACGACGCCTACGGCGGAACGTTCCGCCTGATCGACAAGGTCTTCACCCAGTGGGGCATCGAGTACACGCCCGCCGCGGTGTCCGACGTGGACGCGGTCCGGGCCGCGATCCGTCCCAACACCAAGCTCGTGTGGGTCGAGACGCCCACCAACCCGCTGCTCAACATCGGTGACATCGAGGCGCTGTCCGACATCGCGCACGAGGCCGGCGCGAAGATCGTCGTCGACAACACGTTCGCCTCGCCCTACCTGCAGCAGCCGCTGCAACTCGGCGCCGACATCGCGCTGCACTCGACCACCAAATACATCGGCGGACACTCCGACGTCGTCGGCGGCGCCCTGATCACCAACGACGAAGAACTCGACACGGCGTTCGCGTTCCTGCAGAACGGTGCCGGCGCGGTCCCCGGACCGTTCGACGCGTTCCTCACCCTCCGCGGCATCAAGACCCTCTCGCTGCGGATGGAGCGGCACAGCGACAACGCCGAGAAGGTCGTCGAACTGCTCACCGGGCACCCCGCGGTGTCGCAGGTGATCTACCCCGGACTCGAGTCACACCCCGGCCACAAGATCGCCGAGAAGCAGATGCGCCGCTTCGGCGGCATGATCTCGGTCCGCCTCACCGGCGGCAAGCAGGCCGCCCTGGACTTCTGCTCGCGCACCGAGATCTTCACCCTCGCCGAATCGCTCGGCGGCGTCGAATCACTGATCGAGCACCCGGGCGCCATGACCCACGCCTCCACCGCAGGTTCGCTCCTCGAGGTCCCCGACGACCTGGTGCGCCTGTCCGTCGGCATCGAGGACGCCGCCGACCTGGTGGGCGACATCGAGCAGGCGCTCAAGTAGCAGGCGGCTCCGCCGCCCGTGCGCCTTTTTGGTAGCTGGAACAACCAGAAAGGCGCACGGGCCGAAGGCCTATGCTGGCCCGCGTGGAGCCTGTCACGCTGGATCAGATCAGAGCAGCTCGTAAGCTGCTGGACCCCGTCATGCGCCGGACACCGGTGATCGCGTCCCGGGCGCTGTCGGAACGATGCGGGCACACAGTGTCGCTGAAATGCGAGAATCTGCAGCGCACAGGATCTTTCAAACCGCGCGGCGCGTACAACCGGATCGCGAATCTGTCGGTCGCGGAACGGGCGTGCGGGGTGGTGGCGGCCAGTGCCGGCAATCATGCGCAGGGCGTGGCGTGGGCGGCGACCGAACTGGGCATCCCGTCCACCGTCTTCATGCCCACCGGCGCACCCCTTCCGAAGCTCGTCGCCACCAAGGCGTACGGCGCGACCGTCCACCTCACCGGCGACACCGTGGACGATGCGCTCGTCGCCGCGAAGGCGTTCGCGGACGAGACCGGCGCCGTCCTCATCCATCCGTTCGACCACGTCGACATCGTCGCCGGGCAGGGGACCGTCGGACTCGAGATCCTCGAGCAGGAACCCGACGTCGGCACGATCGTCGTCCCGACCGGCGGGGGTGGCCTGATCGCGGGCATCGCCGCGGCGGTGAAGGCCACCCGCCCCGACGTGCGGATCGTCGGCGTCCAGGCCGAGCAGGCGGCGGCCTGGCCGCGGTCGCTGGCCGAAGGCCGCCCGGTTCCCCTGGAGACCATGTCGACCATGGCCGACGGCATCGCGGTCGGCCGCCCCGGCGACGTGCCGTTCGCCCACGTCGGCACCCAGGTCGACGCCATCGTCACGGTCAGTGAGGACGCCCTGTCCCGGGCGCTGCTCCTGTGCCTCGAACGCGCGAAGCTCATCGTGGAGCCCGCGGGCGCGGCGGCGGTGGCCGCGTTGATCAGCTGCTCCACCGAAGAGCTGGGGCTCACCGGCAAGGTGTGCGCGGTGCTGTCCGGCGGCAACATCGACCCGTTGCTGCTCACCCACGTCGTCAACCACGGTCTCCGCGCCGCCGGCCGGTATCTCGGTGTGCACGTGACCATCCCGGACCGACCGGGTGGTCTGGTCAGCCTCCTCGGCGTGATCAGCGGCAACGGCGCCAGCGTCGTCGACGTCGTCCACTCCCGCACCGGCGGCGCGCTCGCCCTCGACGAGGTGGAGGTGTTCCTCACCGTCGAGACCCGCGGTCCCGGACACCGGCAGGATCTCCTGGACGCCCTGCGCGAGGCCCGGTACGCGGTCCGCCTGCAGGAGTAGGCCGGACCTAGCTCGGCCAGCCGCCCAGGGTGATCACCCGGAACTCCTGATCGACCAGCCGGGCCGGCAACTCCAGGTTGGTGAGCCAGTCGATCGCGCCGCCGCCCATCCCGACGGCCGCCGTGCTCGACGCGTGCGCGGTGGTGCACGACTGAGCCACTACGGACACGGTGCGCCACAACGAGATCGAGTCGGGGTGCAGGGGCTTGACGGTGCTGGCGGTCGCGACGCCCGCACCGGACGGGATCGACACCTGGCAGGTGGGATCGCCCGGCAGATCCTGGACCTGGACCTGCCAGCCGCCCGGCGGTGTGGTCCCGGCCGTGGCGATGTCGCCGCCGAGCGCGACCAGGACGCCGCACCCGAGCAACTCCGCCGTCGTCGACGCACAGTGGTCGGCGGAACTGGCCCGCGCGGTGGCCGTCAGGTCGAGTTCCACCCCGGCGGGGAGCGTGACCTCGGTGCCGTCGACGGTGATCGACCGCCACGAGTGGAGTGCGGGCGCCGACACCGTGGGGTCGAGGGCGCCGTCCGTGGTGCGCGCTGCGGCGAGGGCGTCGGTGAGGAACCGCGCGAACATCGGGGTCACCGTGTTCGGGCCCTCGTCGAGCGCGCGGATCTCGGCGTCGGCGCGGTCCCGGTTGACGGCGGCGTCGGCGGCCGCGAGGTAACCGCGGATCAGGTTCGACGCCGAACTCAGGGCATCGGGATCGGTGACGACGATCCGCGCGTGCACACCCCAGGTGGACCATTCGGTTGCGCTCCGTGCGCTGGTCATGTGGAGGTTCTCCGGTGGCGGGATCTCAGGAACCGCTGGACACGGCGTCCGGTGCGCCGAATCCGGCCGAGACGAGGGGCGCTGCCACCGTCGAATCGGGGGTCGCGGGATCCGCGGCCCCCGCCATACCGCCACCGGCGACCAGTCCGGCGATTCCGGCTGCCGCCAACACGCGGCGAACGGGAAGCAGTCGGGAATTCCGTCGGTCTTCACTCATGCCGACCAGCTTCCCCGACGAACCTTAGAACAACCTGGGAAGAATCTGGCTCTCCGCGCCCAGTGCGCAGTCGTGCAGGGTGTCCCCGGCGTGTCGCCTGCGGTTGTGTGCAGTCGTGCCCGACAGCCACCGCAGTGACGGAGTCGTCACTACGATCGGATCCGTGATCGCGGACCATGACGAACTGCTCGATGCCGCTCTGGGTTTGCTGCGGGAACGAGGCCCCCTGTCCGACCGGGAGCTGACGGTCGCGCTTGCGGATGCAGGCTGGGGAGGTGTCGACGAGCTGATCGAATACGTGGAGGAGTTCGACGCGCCGCTTCTCGGAATCCTCCCCGACGACCGGAAGGTGGCGCTCGACGTTCTGCTCGCGGGACGCGTCCTCACGCATCGCCTCACTGCGGAGGAGATCGCAGCCGACGTCGTGGAGCCGGATGATTACGGCTCACTCCTGCACCTCGCATCCGGGGAGCCCGACGTCGACGGCTTCGAGGTCGTGTTCCTCGATGACGAGGCCAACGAACTCGCCGCGAGAGGGGGCGAAAGCGCGAACTGGTCGGACGACGAAGTGCTCGCCCTTCCCCGGGGCACCCTCGCGCACCGTTCTCCCGGGGATCTTCTGGCGATGATCGCCACGGACAGCGGGGTGCGCCTCGACTTCGTCGGCGGGCCGGTTGCCGACGCTCCCGAGCTTGCGCTGCGGCTCACTCGCCGGCTGCGCGAGAGTGTGGTGATCGATCTCGAGGAGGAGGTCTGGCATCTGCTGGTCGACGATCCGGCGGCGTTCACCGTGCCGGGGCTGCCGTTGGCGGACATAGTCGAGGCCGCCGGCTTCGACCGCTCCGGGCAACTCGTCGCCCCTCGCGGATTCGATTTCGAGGCCTACGGCCGAGACCTGATGGTCGGCGTCTACGGCGACGAGCTCGGAGTGCCCAGGGATGCCGCGCTGGCCGTCGCCACGCTCGTGTCGCTGGCCACCGCGCTCGAGGAAGACGGGGAAGAGGACATCCAGGCGACGTTCTTCGCGAGGCCGGAGCTCTACACAGCCCTCGCCGATCCGGCGGTCATGGAAGTCGCCGCTCAGGAGTTGTTCGACCTGGACATCGATCCCGAGGTGCTCCTGCTCACCGCGCAGCGGCTGCTCGCGTCGGGACCGCGCGAAGTGAAAGCCGCCGCGTCGTGGATCGCCGGGAGGGCCACCGAGATGCAGGGCTTCCCGACACAGGCCGAAGATCACTACGGACACGCTCTCGTCCTGGACGGAGCGTTCGATCTCGCTCTCTTCGACCTTGCCCGTTTCGCCTCGGACCGCGGCGATGCCGTCCGCGGGCTGTCGCTACTGAACCGGATGGCCGCCGGGGACGCGGAGCCGCTGCACGCGGTCCTCGAACACTTCCAGCCCACGCCGCGGCCGGGGCTGGGCCGCAACCATCCCTGCTGGTGCGGGTCGGGAAGGAAGTACAAGACGTGCCACCTCGGCAAGGGCGACCATGCTCTGTCCGAGCGGGCCGCGTGGCTGTACCAGAAAGCGAAGTTGCACGCGCAGGAACTCGGCTGGCGGGACCAGATCGTCGAGTACGCCGAAATCCGGTCGGAGTTCTGGGCCGGGGACGCAGCGCTGTTCCAGGCGTTGGAGGACCCTCTGGTAACCGATGTCGCACTCTTCGAGGGCGGTGCGTTCGCCGACTTCGTCGAATGCCGCGGCGACTTGCTGCCCCCGGACGAGTTCGCACTCGCACGACAGTGGCAGGAAGTCGAACGGTCGCTGCACGAGGTGGAGGAGGTCCGGCCAGGCGAGGGTCTGACCTTGCGGGACCTGCGCACCGGCGACCGTCGCGACATCAGGGAAGTCACCGCGAGCCGCATGTTGCACGTCGGGAATATGATCTGTGCCCGCGTCGTCCCGGCGGGGGACACGTGGCAGATCTTCGGGGGAATCGAACCGATCTCGCAGGATCGGCGCCCGTCGCTCCTCGCGGCGCTGGACGACGAAACCACGGATCCGGCAGATCTGGTCGAGATCCTCAGCGAACGATTCGCGCCGGTGAGTGGGTGATCGAGGCGACGGAATTCGCCGGGTGCCGTTCTCCCGCAGGTCACGGTAGGAAACGGATCAATCCCGCAGAATCGCCTCGCATCGGCTGTGCCCCGTCGTAACGTGAACTCACTCGGTTAGGTGCACCGAGGAGGAGGAGCGCACGTATGTCAGTTGATGCAGCGGCGATCATCGTGGCGATCACCACCGCAGCGGGGGCCATCGTTCAGGGAGCGGACATACCGCAGCCGGTGAAAGATCAAGCAGCAGAAGCAATTCAGGTGGTCGAGCAGGCCTCACCCGACGTTCAGAAACAAGTAAACGACGCACTGTCGACCCTCCCGGAACCGGCCCGCGTGCAGGCCGAGCAGATGGTGGCCCAGGCTTCGGATGTCGTGAAGCAGGCAACCGACCCCTACATCCCGCCGCCACCCGCCGTCGAGGCGGCGCCGCCGCCCGCCCCGGTGCCGCTGCCGGTCCTGCCGGACGGCCCGCTCGACCAGCCCCCCGTGATGAATGCCCCCGACGTCGGAACCGCGATCGGGGGCCTCGCCGCACTGCCGGGGGTCCCGGCCCTCATCAGTGGTCTCGGATCGCTGATCCCGTCCGTGCCCGCCGGGTTTCCCGGTGTCTCGCTCGCGCCCGTCGGCGCCATCGCCGTCTTCGCGCCGTGGATCCGCAAGGCCGGATCGCTGTGCGAGGGCATCAAGCCCCCGACGCTGGCGGCCCTGTACTCGGTGGAGAACGGGTTCCGCTACGGCGCGACCTCACCGGTGTCCCGGGCGGGTGCCCGCGGCCCCGGCCAGTTCATGCCCGAAGCCTGGGCCCGGTACGGCAAGGACGCGGACGGCGACGGCAAGGTGGACATCAACGGCGTCGCCGACCCGATGATGGCGTCCGGGCAGATGCTGTGCGACCTGTTCGGGCAGATCGACGGGTGGAAGAAGGAGGGCGTGGTCAAGGGCGACACCCTCGACCTCACGATCGCCGCGTACAACGCCGGTGGGGGTGCGGTCCGGACCGCAGGGGGCATGCCCGCCGGAAAGTTCGACTATGAGCACGAAACGCAGCCGTACGTCGCGCGCATCCGATCGCTCGAGGAGTCGTTCGCGCGGATGCTGTCGCCGTTCTTCTACGGTGCGGCCGCCGGCGACACGAGCCGCGTCGTGGAGGCGGCCATGCGGTTCATCGGCCTGCCGTACGTGTGGGGCGGCGGCAACATCAACGGACCGTCCGGCGGCGGGTTCGACTGCTCGGGGCTGACCTCGTTCGCGGTGTACGCCGCCACCGGCGTCAAACTGCCCCGCACGTCGGAAACGCAGTGGGGTGTCGGTGTGGAGGTGCCGCTGTCGGAGGCCAGGCCGGGAGACCTGCTGTTCGGCAACTGGCAGTCCGGTGGGCCGGGTCACGTGGCGATCTACGTCGGAAACGGCCAGATGCTGCACGCCCCGACGACGGGAGACGTGGTGCGCATCGGTCCCGTGTTCGCCGACATGAAGGCCCGCCGGGTCTTCTGATCGGCAGGGGTCGATGCAGAAAACTCCGGCCCGGGCACTGGGCCCGGACCGGAGTTTTCGGCGGTTGATCCGAGATCAGCTGTGGTAAGGCTCCGCGCTGACGAGCGTCACCTTCATGCTGCTGCCGTTGGGCAGCGTGTATTCGCGGGTCTCGCCGACCTTCGCCTCGAGCAGTGCGCCACCCAGCGGAGAGTTGGGCGAGTACACCTCGAGCTTGTTGTCGCGGGCACCCTCTTCACGGGTCGCGATCAGGAACGTCTCGGTGTCCTTCTCGTCGCCGTCGTAGTAGACCTTCACCACGGAACCGGGCAGTGCGACACCGGACTGGGTGGGGGCCTCGCCGACCTTCGCGCTGTTCAGCAGTTCCTGGAGCTGACGGATGCGCGCCTCCTGCTGACCCTGCTCTTCGCGGGCCGCGTGGTAGCCACCGTTCTCCTTCAGATCGCCCTCTTCGCGACGCTCGTTGATCTCGGCGGCGATGACCGGACGATTGGCAATGAGCTGGTCGAGTTCGCTCTTGAGCCTGTCATGTGACTCCTGGGTCAGCCAGGTCACCTGGGTCTCGGTCATCTCGATCACTCCCTCGTAGTTGGAGCCGCCGGGCTCCCTCGACAGACCACTGCAACAGCAGTGATCAACGGCTCGGCGGGATTCGACGGCCGGGGCCGTTCGTCTTCCGCCTTGCCGCCAATGCAGCAATACACGGTTCCAAACCGGAACCGTGTACCAGGCGATTCTAGCACGATCGGGGAGCGCAAACCCCGAATAAGCCGAACGGTCGCTCGGCTGCGCTCGGGTCAGCCGCCGGTCAGATACGCCGGAACGTCCAGGCTGCAGCCGTAGATGTCGCCCATCGCAGGGGGGCGCGACGTGTAGACGGGAGCGGTGACTTTCACCGTCTGGCTGTCGCCGCCGGCGATGTACACCTCGCGCCGGCCGGTCTCGGAACCGTCCTTGGACCGGGAGCGGACGATGCACACCGCGGCCCGGGACGGATCCTCCCGGGTGACGGTGAACGTGATGTCGAGCTGCGAATCACTCACCAGATCGAATGACGTGGCTTCACTGTCGATCTCGGAGACGGCGAACTTGTCGTAAGCGACGAGCGCCACGATCACGCCCACGACGACGACCGCCGCGGAGAGCGCCCACACGAGCCAGCGCTTCGGGCGCGCGGGCTTTGCCGCGGCTGTGTATCGGCCCGGGGGAAGCGTTCTCGTCATCTCTCAACTCTCGTACCGCTCCGGTTCCACGTAACTCACAGCACTCGAGCGGGGGCACGGCTGCAAGCGGAACTCTCGGGTGGAACTATAGAGGACGTGCGTCGGTGCGCCGTCAGCGATGGCGGAGGCGAGAGCGCGCGACACGGACAAGCCGGCAACGGCTACTGGCGAAGTTGAGGTGAACGAATACGTGAGCGGATTCCGGCTCATGGCCGTCCATGCGCATCCCGACGACGAGTCGAGCAAGGGTGCCGCGACAACGGCCCGTTACGCCGCAGAGGGCAACGAAGTGAAGGTCGTGACGTTGACCGGTGGTGAACGTGGCGACATCCTCAACCCCGCGATGGACGTGCCCGGGGTGCGGGACCGCATCCACGAGGTGCGCATCGAGGAAATGGCCGAGGCCGCGCGGATCCTCGGCGTCCAGCACCAGTGGCTGGGATTCGTGGACTCCGGCCTGCCGGAGGGCGACCCGAAGCCGCCGCTGCCGGAGGGCTGCTTCGCGCTCGTTCCTCTCGAGGAGTCGACCGAGGCGCTGGTACGTGCCATCCGCGAGTTCCGTCCGCACGTCATGACCACGTACGACGAGAACGGCGGGTACCCGCACCCCGATCACATCCGGTGCCACGAGGTGTCGATGGCCGCCTACGAGGCCGCCGCCGACCCGGAGCAGTTCCCGGACGCCGGTGAGCCGTGGAAGGTGCAGAAGGTCTACTACTCGCACGGCTTCATCCGGAAACGTCTCCTGCAGTTCCAGGAGGAGTACGACCGCCGCGGCGAAGAGTTCCCGATGGCCGAGTGGCTCAAGAAGTGGAAGACCGAGCAGGGTGATCTGATGGCGCGCGTCACCACCCAGATCACGTGTGGCGACTACTTCCCGCAGCGTGACGACGCGTTGCGCGCGCACGCGACGCAGATCGACCCGAACGGCTCGTTCTTCGCGGTTCCGCTCGAGATCCAGCAGAAGATCTGGCCGACCGAGGAATTCGAGCTGGCCAAGACCCGGGTCACCACCTCCATCCCGGAGAGCGATCTGTTCGCGGGCATCCACGAGGACGGACAGCAGTGAATGCGTTGACGGTGCACCTCGTGGCCGGCGCGGCGGACGTCTTGGCGCAGACGCCGAGCACCCCGTCCGGTCCCGAGTTCGGCAAGGCGTCGCCCATCGGCCTCGTCGTCATTCTCGCGCTGCTCGCGGGCGTGGTGCTGCTGGTGCGTTCGATGAACAAGAAACTCAAGAACCTGCCCGAGACGTTCGAGCCGGAACACCCGGAGCCGGACCAGGAAGTGGACGAGGGCACCGACCGCGGTGCGATCCACGGCGGCGCGGGGAAGACCGAACCGCCGAAGCCCACGGACACCCCGCCGAACCTGCAGAAGTAGTCGAACAGGAGCTGGACATGGACCCGCGCGAACACAACACGCTCGGTGGGTCCACCAGCCCCTATCTGCGACAGCACGCGGACAACCCCGTGCACTGGCAGCAGTGGGGTCCGGAGGCGACCGCCTGGGCGCGGGAGCGGGACGTCCCGATCCTGCTGTCGATCGGATACTCGGCGTGCCACTGGTGCCATGTGATGGCCCACGAGTCCTTCGAGGACGAGCAGGTGGCGTCGCTGATGAACGAGCATTTCGTGTGCGTCAAGGTCGACCGTGAGGAACGACCCGACCTCGACGCCGTCTACATGAACGCCACCGTCGCGATGACCGGCCAGGGCGGCTGGCCGATGACGTGCTTCCTCACCCCGGACGGGGCCCCGTTCTACTGCGGCACCTACTACCCGGCCCAGCCGCGTGGTGGGATGCCGTCGTTCACCCAACTGCTGGGCGCGATCGCAGACACGTGGCGGGACCGCCGCGGCGACGTCGACGACGCGGCCGCCTCGGTGGTCGCGGAACTGCGGCGCGGAGCCGGCGGCATCCCCGAGGGTGAGGTCCGGGTGACCGCGGCCCTGCTGGACGCGGCCGCCGGGACCGTGCTGCGGGACGAGGACGCCGAACGCGGCGGGTTCGGGGGAGCCCCCAAGTTCCCGCCGTCCGCGCTGCTGGAAGGTCTGCTGCGCACGTACGAGCGGTCCGGTGACGCGGATGTGCTCGGCGTCGTGTCGCGGACGGCGTCGGCGATGGCGCGCGGCGGCATCTACGACCAGCTCGGTGGTGGTTTCGCCCGCTATTCGGTCGACGCCGCGTGGGTGGTGCCGCACTTCGAGAAGATGCTCTACGACAACGCCCAGCTGCTGCGCGCCTACGCGCACCTGGGCAGGCGCACGGGCTCGGAGATGGCCCTCCGCGTCACCGAGGAGACCGTCGAGTTCCTGCTGCGCGATCTGCGCACGGACAACGGGTCGTTCGCGTCCGCCCTCGACGCCGACACCGAGGGCGTCGAGGGACTCACGTACGTGTGGACCCCGCAGCAGCTCGTCGAGGTCCTCGGATCGGAGGACGGGGAGTGGGCGGCCCGGGTGTTCGCCGTGACCGCGGACGGGACGTTCGAGGCGGGCGCGTCGGTGCTGCAGCTCTCGCGCGACCCGGACGACTGGGACCGCATGCGCCGGATCCGGGACACGCTGCTCGCCCGGCGTGCGACGCGGCCGCAGCCGGGCCGTGACGACAAGGTGGTCACCGCCTGGAACGGCCTCGCGATCACCGCACTGGCCGAAGCAGGCGCCGGACTCGGCAGACCGGACTGGGTGGACGCCGCCGCCGAGTGCGCGCGTGCGGTGCTGGAGTTGCACGTCGTGGACGGTCGTCTGCGGCGGGCGTCCCTGGGAGCGTCGGTGGGCGACTCGGCCGGGGTGCTGGAGGACTACGCCTGCCTGGCGACCGGGCTGCTCGCGTTGTATCAGGCGACCGGCGGCGCCGAGTGGCTGGCGCACGCGCAGTCGCTGCTCGATCGCGCCCTGATCCATTTCGCCGACGACGAGCGTCCGGGCAGCTGGTTCGACACCGCCGACGACGCCGAAACCCTCGTGACCCGTCCGCGCGACCCGGTCGACGGTGCGACGCCGGCCGGGGCGTCGTGCCTGGCCGAGGCGTTGCTCACCGCCTCCGCGGTGGCCGACGTGGACGCCTCGGGCCGGTACGCGACCGCGGCCGCCGCATCGCTCGACCGGGTGGCGCTGCTGCTGGAACGCGCACCGCGATCGGCGGGGCACTGGCTCGCGGTGGCCGAGGCCTCGGTGCGGGGCCCGATCCAGGTGGCGGTGGCCGCCGACGGTGATTCCGCCCTGCTGCGGGAGGCGCGCCGGCTCGCTCCCGGCGGTGCCGTCGTGGTCGGCGGCCAACCGGATTCGTCGCCGCTGCTCGCCGACCGGCCGCTGGTCGGCGGCGCGTCGGCGGCGTACGTGTGCCGCGGGTTCGTGTGCGACCGCCCGGTGTCGACGGTCGAGGGTCTCGCCGCCGCGATGAGCCGGTAGTCCCTACCGGAACACCACCAGCCACACCGCGATGTAGTGGCACAGCGCCGCGATGACGGTGGCGGCGTGGAAGAACTCGTGATGCCCGAACGTCGTGGGCCACGGGTTGGGCCACTTGGTGGCGTAGAGGATCGCCCCGACCGAGTACAGGATGCCGCCGATCAGCAGCAGCAGCATCGGGAGGACGCCGACCTCGTGCGTCAGTTCGGGTGCCACCGGGACGATGGCCCAGCCGAGCAGCAGGTACAGCGGCACCCCGACCCAGCGCGGCGCCGTCGGCCACAGCATCTTCAGTGCGACGCCGGCGAGTGCCCCCGCCCACACGACGATCAGCAGCGTCCGGCCCGTCTCGGCCGGAAGACCCAGCACCGCGAACGGGGTGTAGCTGCCCGCGATGAACAGGAAGATCATCGAGTGGTCCGCGCGTTTCATCCACGTGCGGGCCGAGACGGTGCTCCAGTGGATGCGGTGGTACGTCGCGCTGACACCGAACACCCCGCACACCGTGAGGCTGTAGACGGCGGTGGCGAGCGCCGCTTCCCCGGACACCTGGGTACCGGACAGTGTGACGAGGACGAGGCCGGCGATCACGGAGACGCCGAACGCCCACAGGTGGATCCACCCTCGCATTCGGGGCTTGACGGGCAATTCGTCGAGGCCGAAAGCGGTCACCGAACACCTCTTCTCGCTGTGCGTGGCGCTAACCTACGCAACCGTAGGTTAGCTTGTGGTGAGAGCGTACCCGTCGGTAGCAGGATGTCGTGCGCTGTGTGACGGCCGTCGCGGATCACCTTCGGCTGCGGCGTAGTCTTGCGTGTCATGGTGATCTCCAGGTGAGTGCGCGAGGACTGCTGTACAGCATCTACGAGCGTCGGCTACTGAAGCGGCTCGACGGTCTGCAGCACCCCCGGCACATAGCCGTGATGTGCGACGGCAACCGGCGGTGGGCCCGGGAGAACGGCTTCGAGGACGTCAGCCACGGCCACCGCATGGGCGCCCTGAAGATCTCCGAGATGCTCGGCTGGTGCGACGCCGCGGGCATCGAGATGGCCACCATCTACCTGCTGTCCACCGAGAACCTGCGCCGTGACCCCGAGGAACTCGACACGCTGCTCGAGATCATCACGGACGTCGTCGAGGAAATCTCCGGACCGGACAAGAACTGGAGCGTCAAGATCGTCGGCGCCCTCGACCTGCTGCCCGCCGAACAGTCCCGCCGCCTGCGGGACGCGGCCGCCGGAACCGAGGGTCGCACCGGCACCCACGTCAACGTCGCGATCGGCTACGGCGGCCGCCAGGAGATCGCCGACGCCGTGCAGTCGCTGCTCAGCGAGAAACTTCTCGCCGGACTGGCGGGCGACGAACTCGTGAAATCGATCACCGTCGACGGCATCGACGGCCACCTCTACACGTCCGGCCAGCCCGACCCGGACCTCGTCATCCGCACGTCGGGGGAGCAGCGGCTGTCGGGGTTCCTGCTGTGGCAGAGCGCGTACTCCGAGATCTGGTTCACGGAGGCGTACTGGCCGGAGTTCCGCCGCGTCGACTTCCTCCGGGCGTTGCGCGACTACGCCGCCCGGCACCGCCGCTTCGGCGTCTGACGTGAGCGGCGAAGCGTGCCGGAACACACTTCGCCGCTCACCTACAGCTTGCGGAGCCGCAGCCGGTTGATCGAATGATTCGCATCCTTGCGGAGCACGAGTGTCGCGCGGGGACGCGTCGGCAGGATGTTCTCCACCAGATTCGGCCGGTTGATGTTGTGCCAGATCTCCTGCGCGGCAGACGTCGCGTCCCGATCGGACAGTCCGGCGTAGTGGTGGAAATGCGCGTCGGGATCGGAGAACGACGTCTTCCGCAGCGCCAGAAACCGCTGGATGTACCAGTTCTCGATGTCCTCGATGCGGGCGTCGACGTAGATCGAGAAGTCGAACAGGTCCGACACCATCAGCCGGGGACCGGTCTGCAGCACGTTGAGACCCTCGATGATGAGAATGTCCGGCTGCCGGATCAGGTGATACTGGCCGGGGATGATGTCGTACGAGATGTGCGAATAGACCGGTGCGGCCACCTCTTCGGCCCCCGACTTCACCTCGGTGACGAACCGCAGCAGCTTGCGTCGGTCGTAACTCTCGGGGAAGCCCTTGCGGTGCATGATCCCGCGACGGTTCAATTCGGCCGTCGGATACAGGAACCCGTCCGTCGTCACCAGGTCGACACGGGGATGGTGCTCCCAGCGCGCGAGAAGCGCCTGCAGGACACGCGCCGTGGTGGACTTGCCCACCGCCACGCTGCCCGCGACGCCGATCACGAACGGCACCTGCTGGTCGGGATGCTTCTCGCCGAGGAACGTCGCGGTCGCCGCGAACAGTCGCTGCCGGGCCGCGACCTGCAGGTGGATGAGACGCGACAGCGGCAGGTAGACCTCCGCGACCTCCTCCAGGTCGATCTGCTCGCCGAGGCCCCGCAGTCCGTACAGCTCTTCCTCGGTGAGGACGAGCGGCGTCGACTTACGCAGTGTGCGCCACTGCTTCCGGTCGAATTCGACGTACGGACTGGACTCGCTCGTCCGCGCCATCAGTTCCGCTCACACTCGGGTACCAGGGGGAGTGAGCGGCACATGCCCAGAATCTCTGCCGTCGTCGTCGCGCTGGCGAGTAGCGGTTGCATAGTCGGATTGTGCTTGGTGCCACAGGCTGCGCTGTCGGCGGGTCGGGCAGACGCGTCTGCGACTAAGGTCGGACGGCATGGAATCCGATTCGTTCGTCCGCGAATACTTGCTGCTCGGGCTGGGTTTCGACCGGCTGGAGGAAGGATTCGTCGACGCGTACACCGGCGATCCCGCGTTGCGCAGGCAGGTGGAGAACGCGCCGAAGCCCGATCCGCGGGACCTCGCGCGCACGGCGGCGAACCTCCGCGCGGAGTTGCCGTCGGCCGGGCTGTCCGAGGAGCGGACGCGGTTCCTCGACGTCCACCTGCGCGCGCTCGAATGCTCGGGACGCAAGTTCGCCGGTGACGACGTGGGCTTCGTCGACGAGGTCGAGGCGTACTTCGACGTCCGGATCGAACGCGGCGACGAGGAGCAGTACCGCGAGGCGCACCGGAAGATGGACGCGGTGCTGCCCGGGCCGGGACCGCTGGCCGAACGCATCCGGGTGCACCGGGCGAAGGACGCGATTCCCGCCGACCGGTTGCAGGAATGTGTGGACGCCTTCTCGAGCGCCCTGCGTGACCTGGTGCGGCAGCACTACGCGCTGCCCGAGTCCGAGGTGGTGGAGTACGAGGTGGTGGGCGACAAACCGTGGTCCGGGTTCAACTACTACCTCGGCGACTACCGCTCGAAGGTCGCGATCAATTCCGATCTCGAGCAGCACATGGCGAACCTGCCGCGGCTGATCGCGCACGAGTCGTACCCGGGTCACCACACCGAGCACTGCCGGAAGGAGGCCGGACTGGTCGGCGCGGGACAACTCGAGCAGACGCTGTTCGTCGTCAACACCCCGCAGTGCCTGATGGCCGAGGGCCTCGCCGACCTCGCGCTCGAGGCGATCGTCGGGTCCGACTGGGGGCTGTGGGCGCAGGAAATCTACGCCGACCTCGGTCTGCGATTCGACGGTGAGCAGGCGCAGCGCCTGTCCGGCGCGTCCGGACAGCTGCTCGGGGTACGGCAGGACGCGGCGATGATGCTGCACGACGAAGGCCGCAGCCACGACGACGTCGCGGCGTTCCTGCAGCGGTGGAGCCTGTCGACCCCCGAGCGGGCCCGGCAGTCGCTGCGCTTCCTGTCCTCGCCGCTGTGGCGGGCCTACACCAGCACCTACGTGGAGGGGTACCGCCTGCTCGGGGGCTGGCTGGCCGAGGTGCCGGTCGGCGCGGAGCGGTCGGAACGGTTCCGGCGGCTGCTCGACGAGCCCCTCGTCCCCAGCGTCCTGCGTGCCGGTGAGGGATACCTCACCGCGGGCGGTTAGGAAGTCCTCACGGGTAGTTCGTAGACTGGGAGCATTCGTTTCCGCATCCAGCTTGGAGATTCCTCGATGACCGCTGTGCCCGGTACCGACGTCAACACGGCCCCCCTCGCCGAACTCGACCCCGAAGTCGCCCAGGCCATGGCAGGTGAGCTGGCCCGTCAGCGCGACACGCTGGAGATGATCGCCTCGGAGAACTTCGTTCCCCGCGCCGTCCTCCAGGCGCAGGGCAGCGTCCTCACCAACAAGTACGCCGAAGGGTACCCGGGACGCCGCTACTACGGCGGCTGCGAGCACGTCGACGTCGTCGAGGACCTCGCCCGCACCCGGGCGAAGGAACTGTTCGGCGCCGACTTCGCGAACGTCCAGCCGCACTCCGGCGCACAGGCCAACGCAGCGGTCCTGATGGCCCTGATGAACCCGGGTGAGAAGCTCCTCGGCCTCGACCTGGCGCACGGCGGTCACCTCACGCACGGCATGAAGCTGAACTTCTCCGGCAAGCTCTACGACGTCGAGTCGTACGGGGTCAGCAAGGAAGACCACCGCATCGACATGGACGAGGTCCGCAAGATCGCCGTCGCCGCCCAGCCGAAGGTCATCGTCGCCGGCTGGTCCGCGTACCCGCGGCACGAGGACTTCGCCGCGTTCCGGTCCATCGCCGACGAGGTCGGGGCGTACCTGTGGGTCGACATGGCGCACTTCGCCGGCCTGGTCGCGGCCGGGCTGCACCCGTCGCCCGTGCCCTACGCCGACGTCGTGTCCAGCACCGTCCACAAGACGCTCGGCGGACCCCGCTCCGGTCTGATCCTCGCCAAGCAGGAGTGGGCGAAGAAGCTCAACTCCGCCGTGTTCCCCGGCCAGCAGGGCGGGCCGCTGATGCACGCCATCGCCGCGAAGGCCGTGTCCCTGAAGATCGCGGGCACCGACGAGTTCAAGGACCGTCAGCAGCGCACCCTCACCGGTGCGAAGATCCTCGCCGAGCGCCTGACCGGCTCGGATGTCGTGGACAAGGGCGTCAGCGTCCTCACCGGCGGCACCGACGTGCACCTCGTGCTCGTCGACCTGCGCAACTCCCAGCTCGACGGCCAGCAGGGTGAGGACCTCCTCCACGAGGTCGGCATCACCGTCAACCGCAATGCCGTGCCGTTCGACCCGCGCCCGCCGATGGTCACGTCCGGCCTCCGGATCGGCACCGCCGCGCTCGCGTCCCGCGGATTCGGTGACGAGCAGTTCACCGAGGTCGCCGACATCATCGGCACCGCGCTCGCCGGTGCGTCCGACGTCGAGACGCTGAAGTCCCGCGTGTCGAAGCTCGCCGCCGACTTCCCGCTGTACGAGGGTCTCGAGGACTGGCGCCTGATCTAGGCGGCTCCGCCGCCCGTGCGCCTTTCTGGTTGCTCCAACGACCAGAAAGGCGCACGGGCGCGGAGCGCCTTCTCCGCGTAACGCGATGTTCACCGACACGCCCGCCGCTCGGTCAGCCGATCGGCGTGTTCGGCTGTACCGTCGGGGGTAACAGGCAGCGGGGAAGTTGCTTGTACGGGAGGTCCTGATCGTGGCTGACACACTCAGTGCGAGGGGGCCGGCGCCCGGCCCTCGTGTGGTGACACACCAGGGACGGACCGGTCCAGCGAACCGAGTTTGCGTGGGTGCCGCGCAGACCTAGGAGCCAACGTGACTGCTTCACGCTCCGTCTCAGCCCGCGCCGGACAGTCGTCCGTCGCCCCCAGGAAATCTTCGGATTCTGCAGTGCGTACGTTCGTGCTCGACACCTCCGTACTGCTGTCCGACCCCTGGGCCGTCACCAGGTTCGCCGAGCACCGCGTGGTGCTTCCCCTCGTCGTGATCAGCGAGCTCGAAGGGAAGCGGCATCACCACGAGTTGGGATGGTTCGCAAGAGAATCGCTGCGCATGCTCGACGACCTCCGTCTCGAGTACGGCCGACTCGACCAGCCCGTGCCGATCGGCACGGAGGGCGGAACCCTGCAGGTCGAGTTGAATCACACCGACCCGTCGGTTCTGCCGGTCGGATTCCGCACGGACAGCAACGATTCCAGGATCCTGGCCTGCGCGTTGAACCTCGAGGCCGAGGGCGGTGACGTCGTCCTGGTCAGCAAGGACATCCCGCTGCGGGTCAAGGCCGGTGCGGTGGGCCTGCCCGCCGACGAGTACCACGCCCACGACGTCGTTCCGTCCGGGTGGACGGGCATGACGGAAATGGATGTGGCATCGTCGTCGATCGACGAACTGTTCTCCGAAGGCGTCGTCGACCTGGAGGAGGCCCGGGAGCTGCCGTGCCACACGGGTATTCGGCTGCTGGGTGGTTCGTCGAGTGCGCTTGGCCGGGTGAACGCCGACAAGCGGGTGCAGTTGGTGCGCGGGGAGCGCGAAGCGTTCGGCCTGCACGGACGTTCGGCGGAGCAGCGGATCGCCCTCGACATCCTGCTCGACGACAGTGTGGGCATCGTGTCGCTGGGGGGCAAGGCGGGCACCGGCAAGTCGGCGCTGGCGTTGACGGCGGGGCTGGAGGCGGTGCTCGAGCGTCGCACTCAGCGGAAAGTCGTTGTCTTCCGGCCGCTCTACGCGGTGGGCGGCCAGGAACTCGGTTATCTGCCGGGCAGTGAGAGCGAGAAGATGGGCCCGTGGGCCCAGGCGGTCTTCGACACCCTCGACGGACTGGCCAGCACCGAGGTGATGGACGAGGTGATCAGCCGCGGCATGCTGGAAGTGCTGCCGCTCACGCATATTCGCGGACGGTCGCTGCACGATTCGTTCGTGATCGTGGACGAGGCGCAGTCGCTGGAACGCAACGTGCTGCTCACGGTGCTGTCCCGGCTGGGTACCGGGTCTCGGGTGGTCCTCACTCACGACGTCGCGCAGCGCGACAACCTGAGGGTCGGACGTCACGACGGCGTGGCCGCGGTGATCGAAAAGCTCAAGGGGCACCCGCTGTTCGCGCACATCACGTTGACGCGCAGTGAGCGTTCGCCGATCGCGGCGCTCGTGACGGAGATGCTGGAGGAGTTCGGGCCGACGCCGTAGGCGCCTGCCCCGCAGCGTGATCCGCCCGATGTCGCGACGGTCCGATCAGACCGAGGTGACATCGGGCGGACTCGTCAGAACGCGCGCACGATGCCTTTGAGGGTGCCCCACAGGACATCCCGGTTACTGAAGTAGTCGCGCCAGACGGCGATCTTGCCGTCCCTCATCTCGAACGTGCCGCACACCCAGAATTCGCTGCGCAGCCGCTTGTAGATCAGTACGTCGGTGCGCTCGGTCAGGACGGCCGTTCCGTCGCCCGCGATGTGGTGCAGGCGCACGTCGAAACCGAAACCGGGACGGCTCATTCCGCGGAAGATCCGCATGACGGCCCCGATGCCGCGGATCTTCGGCAGCGACACGTTGTGCCACACGATGTCGTCGTGGAGATACTGCTGCGCGGTGTCCGGGTCGCCGGCGACGAGGGCGTCCAGGAATGCCCGGACCACCTCGACGTCCGCCGTGTCCGTGCGATCGGTTCCCGTCGGTGCATGCGAGTTCGTGCTCATGATCTTCTCCCCGTCGGTTGTGTCGGCTCAGCGGACGAATGTCCCCCGGCCTTCCGTGTCGTAGTACTCGAGTGTGACGTCGTTGCCGGTGAACGTGGCCTTCGAGATGGTTCCGGGCGGGGCGTTCTCCCCACTCAGCGTGAAGGTGAAGGTGTCACCGTCCCAATGGGTCAGGGGGTACGTCTGCCCGGCGGGTCCGAGCCCGAGCGACAGCGCGCCGTTGCTCTCGGTCACGATCGCGGGGCCCCAGTACGGGTTGTCGTACGTGCCCGCGTAGGTCGGCAGCGGTTGCTGCGGTGGCGCCGGGTTCGCTGGTGCCGTCTGGCCGACGAGGCTGCCCTCGGGGTCGAGCATCGGCGAGATGGCCTGCCGGTACAACGATCTCCAGTCTTCGCGGATCTCGCCGTACTGGACGAGGTCGGCGAACTCGGCGGTGAGGGTTTCGGGGATTCCGATGGGTGACCCGTTGGTCAGGGCGACGATCGCGACGTCGGCGGACGGAATGGCGACGAAGTTCGTCGCCACCCCGAGTTGGAATGCGCCGGAGTGGCTGAGGGAGACCCGGCCGGCCGACGTGGTCGAGACGTTGAACCCGTACCCGTACGATCCCGGACGGCTGTCCATCGAACGCGGTGGGCTGGACACGATCTGAGGACTGACCGCCGGTTGCAGCGCCTCGGGCGACACGATCTCCTTACCCTCGAACGTTCCGTCGGCCAGCAGCATTGCCAGCCATCTGCCCATGTCGTTGACGGACGAGCTCACCCCGCCCGCGGGGGACTGCGCGTCCGGGTTGCGCACCGCATCGGCGACGTACTTGCCGTCGACGAGTTGGTGTGCGACGGCGCGGTCGCTGCGGGCCTCGTAGTCGGCGAACCGCGAACTCGTGGAGGACATCCCCAGCGGCCCGTATATTGCCTGCTCGGAGAGGGTCGCCCAATCCGTCCCCGATGCCGCCGCGACGGCCTCGGCCGCCGCGGTGAGACCGAAGTTGGTGTAGTCGTAGGTGATCCGGAACGGGTTCAGCGGGTCGAGCCGGAGTTTGTCGAGCACCTGCTGCTGGTCGTAGCCCAGGTCCTCGAGGTGGTCGCCGGCGTGATCGGGCAACCCCGACCGGTGCGAGTACAGATCGCCCACCGTGACGTGCTCGGTGACCCACGGGTCGGCGAGGGCGAAACCGGGCAGCTTCGACACCACGGGGGTGTCCCAGCCGACGACTCCGGCATCGACCTGACGGGCCACCACGGTCGACCCCACCGGCTTCGACATCGACGCCAGCTGGAACACGGTGTCGGCGTCCACCTTCTGATCGGTGCCCGCCTCGCGCACCCCGAATCCCTTCGCGTAGACGGTCTGCCCGCCGTGGACGACGGCGACCGCCATGCCCGGCAGTCCCGAACTCTCCATCAACTCGTTCGCCAGTTCGTCGAGACGGCCCACGGCCTCGTCGATCCGGCCGTCGGGGATGTCGACGCCCGAGAAGGCGGCCGGGTTGGGCGGTCCGGACGACTCCGAGGTGGGGTTCGCGCCGGACGCGTCGGAGGAGCCCGCATCGTCCGCGTCGGAGCCGCAACCGGTCACGAGTGACCCGCCGAGGGCGAGTGCCGCGAGAAGTATCGTCAGGTTCCGAAGTCTGCGCATTGGTGATCCTCTGCTCGGGCCCGGGGCAGCTGTGAACTGTCAGCCTAGCGATGACAAGCCCATGACCTGGCTGTTTTCGTCACAACACCGGCGTTGTTCACGTCGAATCCACCGGTGGTCGACCCGGCTCCGGGTCGCGGACGCTACGGTGTGCGGATGCCGATTGAAAAAAACGACTCGCAGCTGCTCAGTGAGCTGGCCCCGGTGGTGGACGAGAACCTCACACGTCACATCGCCGAGGCGGATGGCTGGCAGCCGCACGATCTGGTTCCCTGGGACCAGGGCAAGAACTTCGCGTTCATGGGTGGAACCGATTGGTCGGCAGATCAGTCGACCCTGAGCGACGTCGAGGCGCTCGCGCTGACGGTCGGCGTGCTGGTGGCCGACAACGTGCCCGCATACCACCGTGAGATCGCCAAGCACCTCGCCCTGGTGGGCCCGTGGTGGCGCTGGGTCGGCCGTTGGACCGCGGAGGAGAACCGGCACTCCATCGTGCTCCGCAACTACCTGATGGTGACGCGTGCCGTCGATCCCGTCGCACTCGAGCGCGCCCGGATGGACGAGATGGTCCGCGGTTACGCGATGCCGCCGATGCATCTGATCGAGATGCTCGCGAACTCCGCGTTCGAGGAGAAGGCCGCGGCCGTGCGTCATCACAACACGGCGGCACTCGGCGAGGACCCGCTGGTGGCCGTGATCGCCGAGCGGCTGGCCTCGGACGACGAATTGCAGTCGCTGTTCTACCGCAACCTCGTCGAGGCCGCGTTCGAGCTGGTCCCCGACCAGACGATGCGCGCCATCGCTTCGCGGATCGCCGCGTTCGACGTGCCGAGCGTGGCACTGCCCGGCGGAACCGACAGCACCGCGGTGCTCGCCGAGGCCGGTATCTACGACCCCGCCCAGCAGGGGGAGAAGGTGTTCGCCCCGCTGCTCCGCTCGTGGAACATCGCCGGACGCACCGACCTCGGCACCGAGGGCGAGAAGGCCCGCGACGCACTGTCCGCGCTGCTGTAGGACGTCGACGCGAGAGGGCCCGCACCCGGTTTCGGGTGCGGGCCCTCTCGCGTCAGTAGGGTCAGTCCTTCACCTTCGCCATCGCCAGCACGTCGAGACGCTTGTCGAGTTCTTCCTCGCTCAGCTTGTCGCCGATCAGACCGCGGTCGACGACGGTCTCGCGGATGGTCTTCTTCTCCTTCAGCGCCTGCTTCGCGACCGCCGCCGCCTCCTCGTACCCGATCGCGGAGTTCAGCGGCGTCACGATGGACGGCGACGACTCCGCCAGGGTCTTGAGGTGCTCGGTGTTCGCGACGAGCCCCACGACGCACCGGTCGGCGAACAGCCGTGTCACGTTGGCCAGCAACGTCAGCGATTCGAGCAGGTTCCGCGCCATCATCGGGATGTACACGTTGAGTTCGAAGGCACCCGCGGCCCCGCCCCAGGCGACGGCGGCGTCGTTGCCGACCACCTGTGCGGCGACCTGGGTGGCGGCTTCCGGAAGAACCGGGTTGACCTTGCCGGGCATGATCGAACTGCCCGGCTGCAGGTCGGGGAGACGGATCTCGCCGAGACCGGTGAGCGGACCCGACCCCATCCAGCGGATGTCGTTGGCGATCTTGGTCAGGGACACCGCGATCGTGCGCAACGCGCCGGACGCCTCCACCAGACCGTCACGGGCGGCCTGCGCCTCGAAACTGTTCTTTGCCGGGGTCAGGGCGTCGATGCCCGTCGCCGTGACCAGCTCGGCCACGACCTTCGGGCCGAATCCGTCGGGGGCGTTGAGCCCCGTCCCCACCGCGGTGCCGCCGATGGGCAGCTCACCGAGCCGGGGCAGGCAGGCCACCACCCGCTCCATCCCCGCCTCCATCTGACGGGCGTACCCGCCGAACTCCTGACCGAGGGTGACCGGCACGGCGTCCATGAGGTGGGTGCGGCCCGACTTCACGACGGTCTTCCACTCGGTGGACTTGTCGAGCAAGGCCAGACGCAGGTGGTCGAGGGCGGGAAGCAGGTCCTTCACCGCCGACTCGGTGGCCGCGACGTGCGTCGCGGTGGGGAAGGTGTCGTTCGACGACTGCGACATGTTGACGTCGTCGTTGGGGTGGACGACCACACCGTTCGCCGCTGCGATCGACGCGATGACCTCGTTGGCGTTCATGTTGGAACTGGTGCCCGAACCGGTCTGGAAGACGTCGATGGGGAACTGGTCGTCGTGCTTGCCCTCGGCGATCTCGCCCGCCGCGGCGATGATGGCGTCCGCCTTCTCGGCGTCGAGGAGGCCGAGATCCTTGTTGACCTGCGCGCAGGCTGCCTTCAGCAGACCCATCGCGCGGATCTGGGTGCGTTCGAGGCCTCGACCGCTGATCGGGAAGTTCTCGACCGCGCGCTGAGTTTGCGCGCGCCACAGGGCATCCACGGGCACCCGCACCTCGCCCATGGTGTCGTGTTCGATCCGGTACTGCTGCTCGTTGCTCTCGGTCATGCGTCAAACATGCCACTTTCGAGCGCGTCGTGGGGGTGCTCCCCGTGCGCCTTTCCGGTTGCCGCAGCTACCGGAAAGGCGCACGAGCGCGGAGCGCCTAGAACGTCGGCGGGATGGCGCCGTCCTCGCCCGTGAAGTCCACGGACGAGTATTCGCGGAGCTTCTCCAGACGGTGGTACGCGTCGATCATGCGGACGGTGCCCGACTTCGACCGCATCACGATCGACTGCGTCGAGGCGCCGCCGCCGTAGTAGCGGACACCGCGGAGCAGGTCGCCGTCCGTGACGCCGGTGGCGCAGAAGAAGACGTTCTCACCGGACACGAGATCTTCGGTGGTCAGCACGCGGTCCAGGTCGTGGCCTGCGTCGATGGCCTTCTGCCGCTCGGCGTCGTCGGTCGGGGCCAGCCGGCCCTGCAGCGAACCACCCATACAGCGCATGGCGGCGGCGGCGATGATGCCCTCGGGCGTGCCACCGGTGCCGAGCAGGATGTCGGTGCCCGACTCCGGACGCGCGGCGGCGATCGCACCCGCGACGTCACCGTCGGAGATGAGGCGGATCCGCGCTCCGGTGTCCCGGACCTCTTCGATCAGCCGGGCGTGCCGGGGACGGTCGAGGATGCAGACCGTGACGTCGGAGGGCGACGCCTTGCGGACCTTCGCGACCCGCTTGATGTTCTCGGCGACGGGGGCTGTGATGTCGATGACATCGGCCGCGTCCGGTCCGACGGCGATCTTCTCCATGTAGAACACCGCGGACGGGTCGAACATCGCGCCGCGCTCGGCGACCGCGAGAACGGAGATGGCGTTCGGCATGCCCTTCGACATCAGGGTGGTGCCGTCCACCGGGTCGACGGCGAAGTCGCAGTCCGGTCCGTCACCGTTGCCGACCTCTTCGCCGTTGAACAGCATCGGCGCTTCGTCTTTCTCGCCCTCGCCGATGACGACGACGCCGCGCATCGAGACCGAGCTCACGAGCTGGCGCATGGCGTCGACGGCGGCGCCGTCGCCACCCTCCTTGTCGCCACGGCCGACCCAGCGACCGGCAGCCATCGCACCAGCCTCGGTGACTCGGACCAATTCCAGAGCAAGATTTCGGTCCGGGGCCTCGCGGCGACTCGAAGTGGTGCTAGCCGTCATGGGCAGTGCCTCCTGGTGCAGTCACGGTCGACGTTGTACGCCGACGCTGTGTCGGTGGCCGTCGGCCGCCGATTGTCGGGTGGATCTCGGTGCTGATTCTCCCAGAAAGAAGTGTGACGTGCGCTGCTGGGGCGCGATTCACGGGACCGAGAATCGTTGTTCCGGGACCGACCCTGGATACTGGTGGGCGTGGCATCTGATAAACCCCGCATCCTGCACAACAACCGCGACATGGTGTGGTCGCTCGTACCCCTTGTCCTGTTCTGTGTGCTGATCGCGGGTATCGCCAGCCAGTGCACGTTCAGCCCGGGCGGTCCGACGAGTGGCCCGATTCCCAGCTTCGACGTGGACGCGGCGCTGAAGTACGACGCGCAGGACCTGCCGTTCCCGGTGCGCAAGCCGGAGACGCCGGAGGGCTGGACGCCCAACTCGGGTAGCCGCAGCATCGTCAGCGGTGACGGCGGCGGTGATTCGAGCACCGTCGGATTCATCACCGAGGCCGGCCGCTACATCCAGCTGACGCAGAGCAACGCCGTCGAGACGGTGCTCGTGCCGTTCGTCGCGGGTGGTCCGCGCACGGCGACGGGCACCGAGGACGTCGCAGGTCACAGCTGGATCGTGTACGGCGGGGAGGGTGTCGAGCCGATCTGGGTGTCCGACTTCGGCGACGTCCGGCTCCTCGTCACGGGCAGCGCGCCACCCGAGGCGTTCGAGCAGCTCACCACCGCCGCGGCCGACGCCCCGATCCTCGCTGCCTGACTGCGGGGGCGAGGATCAGCCCTCGTCCTCGGCATGGGCGAGCGCGGTCTCGACGCGCTTGCGGGCCCCCGCGAGGTGCTCCTCGCAGCGTTTGGCCAGCGCCTCGCCCCGCTCCCACAACGCGAGTGACGCGTCGAGGTCGAGGCCGCCCTGTTCGAGCACCTTGACCACGTCGACGAGTTCGTCGCGGGCCGCCTCGTAACCGAGCTCCGCGATGTCGGTGTCGTTTCCGGTGGGGTTGCTCATGTTCCTACTTGTCCTTTCCCATCACCGCGGCGCGGATTGCGCCGTCGGCGACTCGAACGCGAATCTGGGTGCCCGGCGGGGCGTCGTCGATCGAACGCAGTACCTCCGGGTCGCCGTCCGGCACGATCCGCTGGACCACGGAGTAGCCGCGGGCCAGGGTCGCGGCGGGTCCGAGGGTCGTCAGCCGTGCCCGGAGGTGTTCGATCGTGGTGCCCTCGACGGCGATCGCCCGGCTGATGTCGCGTCGCCCGGCCTCGCGCAGTCGCTCGACCTCGTCCGACCGGTGGTCGAGTGCGCGCACCGGGTCGGCGAGGACCGGCCTGCTCCGCAGCTGGGAGATCAGGTGCGACTCGCGCTGCACCCAGTTGCGCAGGGCGGCCGCGCTCCGCGATCGCAGTTCGCCGACGAGTGCCTGCTCGGCGACGGCGTCCGGCACCACCCGCTTGGCGGCGTCCGTCGGTGTCGCGGCCCGCAGGTCGGCGACGTGATCGCTGAGCGGACTGTCCGGCTCGTGCCCGATGGCGCTGACCACCGGGGTCGTGCACGCGACGATCGCGCGGCACAGGGTCTCGTCGGAGAAAGGCAGCAGGTCCTCCACGCTGCCGCCGCCGCGCGCGAGGATGATCACGTCGACGTGGGGGTCGGCGTCCAGCTCCTTCAGCGCGTCGAGGATCTGCGGCACCGCGGTCGCGCCCTGCACCGGAGTGTTGCGCACCTCGAAGCGCACGGCGGGCCAGCGGCGCTGCGCCACGCTGAGGACGTCGTGCTCGGCGGCGCTGGCGCGTCCCGTGATCAACCCGATGGTGCCGGGCAGGAACGGCAGCGGACGCTTCAGCCGAGGGTCGAACAGACCCTCGGCGGCCAGCAGCGCGCGCAACCGCTCGATCCGGGCCAGGAGTTCGCCGATCCCGATCGCGCGGATCTCCGTGACCCGCAACGAGACCGACCCGCGGCCGGTGTAGAACGACAACTTGCCGAACATCACCACCCGGCTGCCCTCGGTGAGCGGGACGGGGGAGTTCTGCAGCAGTTGCGGGGAGCAGGTCACCGACAGCGACATGTCGACGGACGGATCTCGCAGCACGAGAAACGCCGTCCGGGTGCCCGGACGCGCGTTGATCTGGGTGATCTGTCCCTCCACCCAGACACTCCCGAGTCGGTCGATCCACTGTGCGACCTTGGCCGACACGGTGCGGACCGGCCAGGGTTGCTCGGCGGTGCTCGGTGCGGTACTGGCTGCGCGGGGCTGTGCGGAGGTCACTTGGCCTTGGCGGTGGTGATGCGGTTGGTCAGCATGGTCTGGAACGGCGCGCGGGCCAGGGTCGCGTTCTCGTAGTCCAGCAGCGTCGTCAGGTCTTCGACCGACAGGCTGCGCAGACGCGCCCGCAACTGGGCGAGGGTCAGCGTGCCGTAGTCGAGGACGACGGCGATCTCGGGTTCGGCGACGGCGGGCTTGGCGGCGGCGGGCTTCGTGCTCGCCGGCTTCGTGGTGGCGGCGCCGTTGGTGGCGACGGGTGCTGCCTTCGGGGCCGTGATCTTCTCGGGTGCGCCGTCGTCCTGCGGGCTCAGCGAGTACAGCGCGAACCGGCCCGGTCCGGCAGATCGCTCCTCGGCGGCGCCGTCGGCGCCGGATGCCGGTTCGACGTCCTCGTCGAAGACGGCCCAGACGGGCTGTTCGTCGTCGTGGGTCCAGTTGATCAGTGCGAAGGCCTGGTCGCCCTTGATGGCCAGCGCCGTCATGGACTGCTGAACGCGCATCGTGGTCTGCAGCACCTGGCTGACCGCGGTCATGGGCAGGGTCGCCGCGGTTGTCGGTAGTTTCCTGGCCTCTTCGACGGCCGTGACGGCGATTCCAGCGGCGACGCGCGCCATGAACGGGGGACGAATCATTCCCACAGCCTGCCTGACAACGGCACGTTTGGGTAGCCGACGTGCTTACAGTGTCGACGACTTCGGTGCGACGATGCGCACACTACCCCGCCGAGGCCCCGCGAAAGTGTCGTCCGTCCGGGGTGACCCGTAGTCTGGAGCCATGTCTTCGGCTGTTCCACTCAATGTGGGTATCACACGTTCGGCAGATTCGGGAGCGTCGCGTGCCGACGGCGAGAAGCGCGTACTGCTCGCGGAGCCCCGCGGCTACTGCGCCGGCGTCGACCGCGCCGTCGAGACGGTGGAGAAGGCGCTCGAGAAGCACGGCGCCCCCATCTACGTGCGTAAAGAGATCGTCCACAACCGGCACGTCGTCGAGACGCTGAGCGACCAGGGCGTGGTCTTCGTCGACGAGACCGACGAGGTTCCGGAGGGTGCGCTGCTCGTGTTCTCCGCGCACGGCGTGTCTCCTGCGGTCCACGAGTCGGCCGCGGCCCGCAATCTGCGCACCATCGACGCCACGTGCCCGCTGGTCACGAAGGTCCATCAGGAAGCCAAGCGGTTCGCCCGCGACGACTTCGACATCCTCCTCATCGGCCACGAGGGCCACGAGGAAGTGGAGGGCACGGCCGGCGAGGCCCCCGATCACGTGCAACTCGTGGACGGCCCCGATTCCGTCGACGCCGTGACGGTCCGCGACGAATCGAAGGTCATCTGGTTGTCGCAGACCACGTTGAGCGTCGACGAGACGATGCAGACGGTCGCCCGCCTGCGGGAGCGCTTCCCGAGTCTGCAGGACCCGCCGAGCGACGACATCTGCTACGCCACCCAGAACCGTCAGGTCGCGGTCAAGGCGATGGCCCCCGAATGCGATCTCGTCATCGTCGTCGGATCCCGCAACTCCTCCAACTCGGTTCGTCTCGTCGAGGTGGCGCTGGGTGCGGGCGCGAAGGCGTCGTACCTGGTCGACTACGCCCGCGAAGTGGATCCGGCCTGGCTCGACGGCGTCCGGACGGTCGGGATCACGTCGGGTGCGTCGGTCCCGGAAATCCTGGTGCGGGGGGTGATCGATCTGCTCGACGAGCACGGATTCCACGACGTCCAGCCGGTCACCACGGCCAACGAGACGCTGGTCTTCGCGCTGCCGCGCGAGCTTCGCGCCGCGCGGACCTGATCGGTCCGCTACCGGGGCTGTTCCCGCTCTAGCGGGGCTGCTCCGACTCGAACGGCGGCTCGTACCGGTCGCGGTAGCGCACCTGCGGAATGGGGTGGGCAGGCACGTCGGGGTTGGGCCGCGGCCGCGGTGTGGTCCGCGGCGGGACCGAGCGCGGTGCCTGCGTGGTCCGCGGCGGCGCCGAACGGGGTGCCTGCGCTGCCCGGTCGACCATGGGTGGTGGGGGTGCCGTGCGCCCGCCCGACGAGGACGAGCGGCGGGGTGGCGGTGTGGCCGCCCGCCGCGCCGATCGGGGATGCTCCCGTGCAGCGTCCCTTGCGGTGTCCCTGACCCCGTCCCTGTCCCGCGCCCGGCGCCGCGGCGGCGGGGCCTGCTCCGACTCTTCGGCTGCGAGCCGGGGGCGGGCGGTGCGCGGCGCCCGCTGCGCACGGCGACGCTCCGAGGTCCGCGCGGGACCGGTCTTGCGTTGCTGCAGCAGGAAGAGGCGGAGCCCACCGATCAGCAGTGTTACCACGGTGGCGGCGAGCATCACCGGGAATCGGTTGACCAGCGGATACGCCACGTTGATCGCCAGATCTTTGAGCGCGGTGCTGTTCTCGTCCGCGATCAGGCTCTGGCCGAGCGGCACCGCCACGAACAGGATCAGCGGCGGCTGGACGATCGCGGTGAACAGCGCACGGTTGCCGGCAGCGGCCACGGCGAGGACACAGCCGAGGAAGTAGAAAGTGGAGAACGCCGCCGTGAGTTCGGTGCCACGAGCCGCATCGACAGCGAATCCGACAAAGGTGACTCCGACGGCCAGGAGAATGACACCCCACCAGGGGAGACCGGGGACCGTAGGGACAATCGACCGCCTGTCGAGCGGCACCCCAGAGCGAGCACGTTGGGTTGCAGACACACAACGACAGTAGCGGCAACTCGTCGGCTAGCTCCGTTGGCGTGACCGGTGGAGCCCGAGAGATCCTGGAGATTTGTGTGTTGCGGGCACGAATCGAGGGCGCTGACCTCGGCAGCGTCGCCGTCGAAGACGTCGAGGTCGTGGAGCTCGCGGGCGGAGACTGTGACCCGGGACTCCATCGGCGCGTGACTCACGTGACTCATGGTGCACCCGCCCACCGACAGTCGCTTCGGCCGGACGCCACGCGGGCGAGGTCTTCGAGGTTGTCGGCACGGTGCTCTACCGTCTCGGGACATGAGGATCCTGCACACTTCGGACTGGCACATCGGACGCACGTTCCACGGGGTGGACCTGCTCGCCGACCAGGCCCGTGTGCTCGACGCGATCGCCGCTCTCGTCGCCGAGCAGCGTGTGGACGTCGTCGTCGTTCCCGGCGACGTGTACGACAGGTCGATCCCCAGCGCGGACGCCGTCACCGTGTGCAACCGCGGATTCGAAGCCATCCGCGACGCGGGCGCGGTCATCGTCGCCACGTCCGGCAACCACGATTCCGCTGCGCGCCTCGGCGCGGGTGCCGCGTTCTCCCGGGCGGGTGGGCTGCACCTCATGACGACGGTCGCCGGGATCGGCGCGCCCGTCGTGCTCGAGGACGCGCACGGACCCGTCGCGTTCTACGGCATTCCGTATCTCGAGCCCGAGATCACACGCGTCCAACTCGACGTGCCTGCCGCCCGGTCGCACGCCGAGATCCTCGACGCCGCGATGGACCGAGTCCGCACCGACCTCGCCGTGCGCTGTGAGCACGCGCCGCGCACCCGATCGGTCGTGCTGGCCCACGCGTTCGTCGTGGGGGCGGAGGCCACCGGGTCGGAGCGGTCCATTTCCGTCGGCGGCGTCGAGACCGTGCCGGCTTCCGCGTTCGGCGGGGCCGACTACGTCGCGCTCGGCCACCTCCACTCCCCGCAGACCCTCACCGAGAACATCCGGTACTCGGGTTCGCCGCTGCCGTACTCGTTCGGTGAGCGCACCCACGGCAAGGCCGTCTTCCTGGTGGATCTCGACGCCGACGGCCTGCACTCCGTCGAGCGGGTCGATCTGCCGGTGGTCCGCGGTCTGAAGCAGCTGACCGGCACGGTGCAGCAGTTGCTCGAGGACGACAGTTTCCGCGACGCCGAGGACTGCTACGTGTCGGCGGTGCTCACCGACCCGGAACGTCCGGTCGACGCCATGCGCTCGCTGCAGACCCGGTTCCCGTTCGCCGTCCACCTGGAGTGGCAACGCCCGGACGGCGCCGACGATCTGCGGTACCGGGACAAGGTGCACGGGCGCAGTGATCTGCAGATCGCCCGCAGCTTCCTCACCGATGTGCGCGGCGAACCGTCGACGGGCGAGATCCGGCTGGTGGAGGCAGCCCTCGGGTTCGCCGACCGGGCCGGCGAGGACACCGCCGAGGTCGCGCTGGAACAGACGGCATGAGGCTGCATCGACTGGAGGTCGAAGCCTTCGGGCCGTTCGCCGGATCCGTGGAAGTCGACTTCGATCGGCTCGGTGCCGACGGGCTGTTTCTGCTGCACGGTCATACCGGGGCCGGAAAGACGACGGTCCTGGACGCGGTGGCGTTCGCGTTGTACGGCACCGTGCCCGGAGCGCGGAAGGAGGGCAAGCGCCTCCTGTCCGATCACGCGCCCACCGGATCCGTCCCGACGGTGACCCTCGAGGCGACGATCGCCGGCCGGCATCTGCGGCTCGTCCGCAGCCCGGAGTTCGAGCGGCCCAAGCGTCGTGGGTCGGGCACGATCAAGGAGAACGCGAAGGCCACGCTGACCTGGCTCGACGGTCGCGGCGAGAACCTGTCGCGGATCCCCGACATCGCCGACCAGGTCGGGCGGCTGATGGGCATGAGCGCCGACCAGTTCTTCCAGGTGGTGCTGCTGCCGCAGGGCGAGTTCGCGAAGTTCCTGCGCGCCGACACAGAGGAGCGCGGTCAGCTGCTGGAACGGCTGTTCGACACCACCCGATTCGGGACGGTGGAGGAATGGTTCCTCGACCGCAGGCGCACCAGCGCCCACGAACTCGACGAGCACCAGCGGGCCGTCGACGTGCTGCTCGCGAGGGTCGCCACCGCCGCCGGGATCGAGGGCGGCGCCGACGCCGATCCGGTGACCTGGGCCCACAAGCTCGAGGACGAGGCGCGCGAAACCCGCGACCTCGCAGCGGACGAGCTGCAGAAGGCCAGGCGCCGGGCGGCGGGTGCCCGCGACGCGCTCACGGAGGCGCGCCGCGTCCTCGAACTGCAGAACCGCAGGCGGCGAGCCGAGATCGAACTCGACGCCCTCGCGTCGGGTGCCGGCCAGCGAGCCGTACTTGCCGCCGAACTGGCGGATGCGCGCCGGGCCGATCCCGTCGCGGCGGCGGTGCGGGACGCCGACGCCGCCCGGGCCGACGCCGCCGCAGCGGCGCGGAATGTCGGGACGATCACCGCCGGACTGCGCGCGACGGTGGGCGGCGCCGACCTCGTCGCGGAGTTGTCCTGGCCGCCGACCGCGGACGAACGCGAACGCATCCGGGCCGGTATCCGCACCTGGCGTGACGAGATCGTGCGCCTCGACGGGGCACTCGCCGAATCCGTTGCCGCAGAACGGCTCGCCGTCGAGGTGGAGCAGTTGCGGGCCCGGCAGATCGAACTCACCGAGGCCGCTGACGCGCTGTCGCGGGAGCGGGACCAGCTGCCGCTCGCGCTGCGGGACGCGGAGAAGGCGCTCGACTCGGCGGAGAAGGCCCGCGCCGCGCTGCCCGGACTCGTCGACGCGAGGGACCGCGCAGCCGACGCCGCCTCCGCTGCGGCGGATCTGCGCACCCGCCGAGTCGAGCGGGATCGGCTCGAACGGGCGGTGCACGAGGCCCGGGAGCGGCATCAGGACGCGCGGGAACACTGGCTCGACCTGCTGCAACGTCGGATCGCGGGCATGGCCGCCGAGCTGGCGGGCACGCTCGCGGACGGTGTCCCGTGCCAGGTGTGTGGTTCACCCGAGCACCCGCGGCCCGCCGAACCGTCCGATCTGTCGGTCACGAAGGCCGACGAGGACGACGCGCGTGCGGCGGAGCAGAGAGCTGCGGCGGCGCTGACGACCGCGACCGAGAACCTGGGCGCGGCCGAGCGCGCGATCGACGTGCTCGTGCAGCGCGGTGGCGACGGCGAAGCGCACGAACTCGCGCAGGCACTCTCGGCCGCGGAGGCGGCGGTGGGGGAGGCGACTGCGCTCGGCGACCAGGTGGAGCGCCGGTCCGCGACTCTCACCGAACTGCGGGACCGCGAGCGCCGGCTGCAGGAACGGTCGCGGGGGGTCGGTGCCGACGCCGCCACGGTGGCCGAGAGGATCACCGCGAGCACGACGCAGCTCGGCGAGATTCGCGCCCGGGTGAATCGGGCGTCGGGCGACGACCCGAGCGTCGAGGATCGGCGCGCACGCCTCGACACCCTCGCCGAGGCGGCGTCGGAACTGCTGGACGCGCGGGACGCCGGAGCCGGCGCCGAGTCCGCGGCCCGTGAACTCGCGGCCAAGGCCGACGCGCTCGCCGGGGACGCCGGTTTCGGCAGCATCGACGACGCCCTGGCCGCGGTCCGGACGGCTGCCCGCCGGAGTGAGATCGAGGCTGCCCTCACGGCGGCGCGGGACGCCGAGGTGGGGGCGCGCCGCGTGCTCGACGACCCTGAGGTCGCCGCTGTCGCCGACGCGGAACCGGTGGAATTGGCGGCCGTCCAGCACGCGCACGACGCGGCGGCGGAGCTCGTGGACGTCGCCGTCGCGGCTGCGTCCGACGCCGAGCGCCGACTGCTCGATCTGGAACGGTACGTCGGGCACCTCGACCAGACCGCCGAGGCGATTGCCCCGGTGCAGGCCGCACACGAAGAACTGGCCGCGCTGGCGGAGGTGATCGCGGGCCGGGGTCAGAACGCCAGGAAGATGTCGCTGCGGTCGTATGTGCTGGCGGCCCGGCTGGAAGAGGTCGCGGTGTCGGCGTCTGCGCGGCTCGGCCGGATGTCGGACGGGCGCTACGAATTCGTCCACAGCGACGAGGCCGGTCCGCGAGGCCGCCGCGGCGGTCTGGGACTGGACATCCGCGACGACTACACCGGGGTGGTGCGGTCGGCCAAGACCCTGTCCGGTGGCGAGTCGTTCCTGGCGTCGTTGTCGCTGGCGCTCGGTCTCGCCGACGTGGTGGCGGCCGAGTCGGGTGGGGTCGTGCTCGACACGGTGTTCATCGACGAGGGATTCGGCACCCTCGACGCGGACACCCTCGACTCGGTGATGGGTGTCCTCGACGAGCTACGCGACGGCGGCCGGGTGGTGGGGATCGTCAGTCACGTCGACGAGATGCGTCAGCGGATCCCGAGCAGGCTGCACGTGATCCGCGGACGCACCGGCTCCACCCTGGAGGTGGTGGCCGGCTGACCGTCGGTCAGTCCGGCTTGGACGAGACGGCGGCCTCGTCGACGGTGACGCCCTCCCGTTCGGCGTCGTCGAGGTCTTCGTTCGCGGCGACGGCGTCGGGGATGTTGCTTTCGGCGCTGTGCTCGTCGATCTGCTCACCGATGTAGCGCACCACCACGGCGGCGACGGCGGCTGCGGGCACCGCGAGGAAGGCTCCGACGATCCCGAACACGGAGCCACCGGCGGTGACGGCGAGCAGAACCACGACGGCGTGCAGTTTCATGCTCTTGCTCTGGAGGACGGGCTGCAGCACGTTGCCCTCGATCTGCTGCACCACGAGGATGATGATCAGCACGATCACCGCGGTGGTGAGACCGTTGGCGACCAGCGCGACCAACACTGCGAGCGCGCCGGCGACGAATGCACCGACGATCGGGATGAAGCCACCGATGAACGTCAGGATCGCGAGGACCGGTGCGAGCGGAACACCGAGGATCAGCAGTCCGGCGCCGATGAAGACGGCGTCGACGAGGGCGACCAGAGCCTGCGTGCGGATGAACCCGCCGAGCGTGTCCCACATGCGGCCCAGCACCTCTTCGAGGTGACGGCCGGCGCGACCACCGCTGACGGAATGCAGCCACGGGATGAACCGGGGACCGTCCTTGATGAAGAAGAACGACAGCACCAGCACCAGGCCGAGCGTGATGAGCAGCGAGCTGGCGGTGCTGACACCGGTGAACACCCCGGACGCGATGACCGTTCCACTTTCCTGGACCTTCACGATGATCGTGTGGATGCCCTGGTCGATCTGATCGTCCTGCAGGTTGATCGGCGGGCCCTTCAACCAGTCCTGCACCTGGTTGATGCCCTGGGTGGCCTTGTTGGCCAGCTCGGGGGCCTGCCTGACGACGGACGGCACGATGCCGGCGATGATCCCGGCGACGACGGCGATGAACAGGACGAGCGTCGTCGCGGCGGCCGCCGCCGGTGGGATGCGCCGCTTCGTCATCGCCCGCGTCGGCGGCCACAGCACCGTGCACACCACGACCGCCAGCAGCACCGGGAGGACGATCACCCACAGCTTCTCGATGATCCATCCGAACAGCAACGCGCCCAGCGCGATTGCCACGAGGACCAGCGACCACTTGGCCAGCCACATCGCACCCAACCCGATGAGGTGCCCGCGGTCCGGCTTCGTGATCGTGCTCCCGGACGGTGCCGGGGCTTCCTTCTCCGTCACAGATGGTCCTCCCTGCCGTGTCTGCTCAGCCGATCAGTACTGACAGTACTGGGGAACGCGGGGACGGCACGGTGCGGTCAGCAGCAGCGGGCGCCCGGGTTGGCGTCGGCGTCCGCGTAGCGCGCTCGCCAGTACTCCCGCTCGCTGGGCACCTCGGCATCCGGATGGTGGCGGCGGAGGTGCTCGACGTACCTGCTGTAGTCGTGGTCGCCCATCAGTGCTCCCGTCCACCACCAGGCGGTCCGGACGGCCCCCACGACCCTATTCATCATGATGGTGTGCCCTGTCCGTGTGGGTGTGTGCCGCGCCGGGTGCGCGGACCGCGCCCGAGGCGATGAGTTCGTTCCATTCCTTGTCGAGTTCCTTCTCGGCGGCGGTGGTGACGAACCCGGCCGGTGCGAAGATCTTCGACGGTTCCTCGGGTGCCTCGGTGGTCGGCAGTCCACCGGCCCGGAACGCCCTGAGGCACACGAGCGCTCCGGCCACCACGACAATGAGGACGAGGCCGGCGAACACGATCGACAGGGTGCCCTGGATGAACGTGTTGCGGATGACGGCGTCGATGGCCTCGGGGGTCTTGGCGGATCCGAAGCTGGTCTTGCCTGCTTCCTTCGCCTCCTTGAACGCGGCGTGCTGGGACCAGTAGCCGACGGAGGTGTTGCCGGAGAAGATTTTCTGCCAGGACGCGGTCATCGTGACGATCAGGTCCCAGACGAGGGGAACGCCCGGAATCCACGCCCACTTGAACAGGCCCTTCTTCATGACGATGGCGAGGACCACCGTCAAGGCGATCGCGGCGAGCAGCTGGTTCGCGATGCCGAACAGTGGGAAGAGGGTGTTGATGCCGCCGAGCGGGTCGGTGACGCCCATCAGGAGGATGGCGCCCCACAGTCCGACGACGGCGAGCGAGCACACCCACGCTCCGATGCGCCACGACGGATCCTTGAACTTGCGGGCGGGTCCGCCGAAGTTGCCGAGGGAGTCCGACAGCATGAACCGGGCGACCCGGGTACCGGCGTCGACGGTGGTGAGGATGAACAGCGCCTCGAACATGATCGCGAAGTGATACCAGAACGACTTGAGGGCGGCGCCGCCGAGGAACTGGCTGAGCACCTCCGACATGCCGAACGCGAGCGTCGGGGCACCGCCGGTGCGCGAAATGATCGACTCCTCGTCGACGCCCGCCGCGGCCTGCGAGAGGGTGTCTGCGGAGATGTTCGGGCTGGACAGTCCGAGGCTGTTCACATACGTCGCGGCCGTTTCGGGGGTGCCTCCGGTGAGGGTGGCCGGCGCGTTCAGCGCGAAGTACAGGTGCTGGTCGATGATGCACGCGGTGACGAGCGCCATGATCGCGACGAACGACTCGGTGAGCATGCCCCCGTATCCGATCAGCCGCATCTGCTTTTCCTTTGCCAGCAGTTTGGGCGTCGTACCGGAGGAGATGAGGGCGTGGAAGCCGGACAGCGCGCCGCACGCGATCGTGATGAACAGGAACGGGAACAGTGAGCCCGCGAAGGCGGGACCGTTGCCCTGGATGGCGAACGTCGTGACGTCGGGCATCTTGATGGCGGGCTGCGCGACCAGGATGCCGATCGCCAGCAGGACGATCGTGCCGATCTTCATGAACGTCGACAGATAGTCACGCGGAGCGAGGAGCAGCCACACGGGCAGCACGGAGGCGGCGAAACCGTAGGCGATCATCAGCCAGGCGATGGTCACCTTCGACAGCGTGAACCAGTCGGCGCCCCAGCCGGTGTCGGCCACCCAGCCACCGGAGACGATGGCGAGGAGCAGCAGCACGACGCCGATCAGCGACACCTCCGCGACCTTGCCCGGGCGCAGGTACCGCAGGTAGACGCCCATGAAGAGGGCGATCGGGATGGTCATGGCGATGGAGAAGACACCCCACGGGCTCTCCGCGAGCGCGTTGACGACGACGAGCGCGAGCACCGCGATGAGGATGATCATGATGACGAAGACGCCGATCATGGCGGCGATGCCACCGACGACGCCGAGTTCGTCGCGGGCCATCTGGCCGAGGCTGCGGCCGCGGCGTTTCGTCGAGATCCACAGGACGAGGAAGTCCTGGACGGCCCCGGCGAAGACGACGCCGATGATGATCCACAGCGTGCCCGGCAGGTAGCCCATCTGGGCGGCGAGGACGGGGCCGACGAGGGGGCCGGCGCCGGCGATGGCGGCGAAGTGGTGACCGAACAGCACCCGCCGGTCCGTCGGCATGTAGTCCTTGCCGTTCTCGAGGATCTCGGCGGGGGTGGCCCGGTCGTCACGGGGCTGGACGAGTTTGCGCTCGATCATCCGCGCGTAGAAACGGTAGGCGATGAGGTAGGTGCAGACGGCGGCCACCACGAACCAGACGGCGTTGATGTTCTCGCCGCGGACGAACGCGATCATCACCCAGGCGATGCCGCCGAGAAGGCCGAGGACGGCGAACGTGATCCGCGCCGCCGGCGAGATCGGGGTGCGGTCCACGACGCCGACCGGCGGCAGATCCGGATCGGTCTTCAGGTACTCGACCTCGGATTCGGGGGCGGCTCTCAGGGCCATCGCGAACTCCTTCCCGGCGTCCCCGTCGTCATTGTGTGCCAGGGGCGACGCCGTCGACAGGTGCCACATCTTTTGTGGCCCCCGTCACCCTATTGCGCCGACGTTCGGTTCGACGAAAAAACGACGTCAGAAGCGAGTCGAGTCGGCATCGATCCAGTCGGTGAGCCAATCCGACGGCGGGTCCTCGAGTAGCTCGCCGGGCATCAGCCACTCGTACAGTTCCGCGTAGGTGCGGGTGGTGACGCCGTCGATCCGGCGGTTGAGCATCGCTGGTGTCAGTTGGTCGAAGCTGTCGAGACCCATCGACGCCACCATCTGACGGGCGCCTGCCACCGTCGACTTCTGGAACCGGAACACCCTGGCCGCCTTGTCGGGGACGTCGAGTGCGCGGGTCCGGGCCGGGTCCTGCGTGGTCACCCCGACGGGGCAGCGGTTGGTGTGACACATCTGCGCCTGGATGCACCCGACGGCGAACATCATCGCGCGGGCGGCCAGGGTGAAGTCGGCCCCCTGGATGATCCGTTTGACGATGTCGGATGCGCTGGCCACCTTCCCGGACGCGCCGATCTTGACGCGGTCCCGCAGGCCGGTGCCGGTCAGCGCGTTGTGCACCAGCATCAGCCCTTCGGTGAGGGGCATGCCCATGTTGTCCTCGAATTCCACTGGACCCGCACCGGTTCCGCCTTCGGATCCGTCGACGATGACGAAGTCCGGGGTGACGTCGCGTTCGAGCATGGCCTTGCAGATGCCGAGGAACTCGATGCGCGATCCGACGCACAACTTGAACCCGACGGGTTTTCCGCCGGACAGCTTTCGCAGGGTGACGATGAAGTCGATGAGCTCGTTCGGGGTGGAGAACGCGGTGTGCGCGGGCGGGGAGATCACCGTCTTCCCGACCGGCACGCCGCGCGTCTCGGCGATCTCCCGCGACACCTTCGCGCCGGGCAGCACACCGCCGAGCCCGGGTTTCGCGCCCTGCGACAGTTTGATCGAGATCGCCTTCACCTGCTCGAGAGCGGCGTGCTCGGCGAATCTGGCGGGGTCGAAGCGGCCGTCGTCGGTCCGGCAGCCGAAGTAGCCGGACGCGATCTCCCAGATCAGGTCGCCGCCGTGCTTGCGGTGGTAGGGGCTGATCGCGCCCTCGCCGGTGTCGTGCGCGAACCCGCCGCGCGCGGCCCCGGCGTTGAGGGCTTCGATGGCGTTGGCGGAGAGCGAGCCGAAGCTCATCGCCGACACGTTGAGAAGCGCGATGTCGTAGGGCTGTTCGCAGTCGGGGCCGCCGAGGCGCACGGTCGGCGCTTCGGGCGGGGCCATACGTGCGCGCAGCGAGTGGACCATGAACTCGTAGCCGACGGCGTGGACGTCCCGTTCGGTGCCGAACGGCTCCTCGGCGAGCGTGCCCTTGGCGCGCTCGTAGACGAGGTCGCGGGTGTCGCGGTCGAAGGGCGTTCCATCCGTGGACGATTCGATGAAGTACTGCTGGATCTCGGGGCGGATCTTCTCCAGCAGGAATCGCGCGTGCCCCAGCACCGGGTAGTTCCGCAGGATGCTGTGCCGCCGTTGCAGCAGGTCCCACGTGCCCAGGGCGGCCGCCGCGAGCAGGAGGAGGGCGGCGAACCACCATCCGGTGGCCACACCGACGGTCAGGGCGAGAGCGCCCAGGCCGAGGATCCATAGCGTGAGGACGATCAACCATCGGGTCACGTGCTGAGACTAGAACCTCACGTGAGTGCCGACGCGTACTCCGGCGCACTTTCCCACTCACGTGGGGGAGAGGGTGGGATAGTGGAGGCACGAGGTCAGCTGTCACATCAGGGGGATGTCATGTCGGAGATCAATCCGGAATCGTCGAGCAATCCGGTGCCGCCGAAGCCGGGGGACACGGGCGCCTACGGTTACCAGTACCCGTCGCAGCAGCAACAACCGGCGCAGTCGCAGCCGTACCCGGGGCAGTACGGGCCGCCGCCGCTGCCGCCGTCGAATGCCGGGTGGGCGGTGGCCGCCGTTCTCTTCTTCTGGCCGCTCGCGTTCGCCGCGTTCAACCACGTCCACGACGTCTACCCGAAGTGGGCGATGGGCGACTACCAGGGCGCCCAGTACGCGTCCGACCGCGCCAAGGCACTCGGCAAGATCGCCCTGTGGATCTGGGTGGCGCTGATCGTCGTCTTCGTGATCGGGTACGCCATCCTGATCATCGCCCTCGTCGCGAACAGCAATACCAACAGCTGGTGAGGGCGATGGTCGTTGATCCGGCGCCGACGCCGTAGAATCCAACGACCGTGAGCCTTACCCTCGGAATCGTCGGACTGCCCAACGTCGGCAAGTCCACCTTGTTCAACGCGCTGACCAACAACGACGTGCTGGCCGCGAACTACCCGTTCGCGACCATCGAACCCAACGTCGGCCTGGTGGAACTGCCCGATCCGCGGCTGTCCAAGCTCGCCGAGATCTTCGGTTCCGAGCGCATCCTGCCCGCCACGGTGTCGTTCGTCGACATCGCCGGCATCGTCAAGGGCGCCTCCGAGGGCGCCGGCCTCGGCAACAAGTTCCTCGCCAACATCCGCGAGGCCGACGCTATCTGCCAGGTGGTTCGCGTGTTCCACGACGACGACGTCGTGCACGTCGACGGCCGCGTCGACCCGGCGTCCGACATCGAGGTGATCGAGACCGAGCTCGTCATCGCCGACATGCAGACCCTGGAGAAGGCCCTGCCGCGGCTGGAGAAGGAAGCGAAGAAGAACAAGGAGCTCAAGCCCATCCACGAGGAGGCGCTGAAGGCGCAGGAAGTCCTCGACTCGGGCAAGACCCTGTTCAGCGCGAAGGACAAGCTGGACTTCACGCTGCTGCGCGAGCTGAGCCTGCTCACCACCAAGCCGTTCCTGTACGTGTTCAACGCCGACGAGTCGGTGCTCACCGACGAGGCGAAGGTCGCCGAACTGCGCGCCTCCGTCGCCCCCGCCGATGCCGTGTTCCTCGACGCCAAGGTCGAGCAGGAACTCCTCGAACTGGACGAAGAGGACCGGCAGGAGATGCTCGACTCCATCGGGCAGTCCGAGCCGGGCCTGCACGCCCTCGCCCGCACCGGCTTCCACACCCTCGGCCTGCAGACCTACCTCACCGCAGGTCCCAAGGAATCCCGCGCCTGGACCATCCACAAGGGCGACACCGCCCCGCAGGCCGCCGGCGTCATCCACACCGACTTCGAGCGCGGCTTCATCAAGGCCGAGATCGTCTCCTTCGACGACCTCGTCGCCGCCGGATCCATGGCCGCCGCCAAGGCCGCAGGCAAGGTCCGCATGGAGGGCAAGGACTACACCATGGCCGACGGCGACGTGGTGGAGTTCCGCTTCAACGTCTGACCGCGTCTCCCCGCACGAGAACTGCGACGACGCCTGCGCCGAGGAGTGAGATCAGCCCTGTTACGACGGCGGCATGGTTCCATCCCGTCACCATGCCGTCGATGGTGCCTGAGGGGTCGAGGGCGATGATGCTGACGACGGTGACGCCGATGGAGGAGCCGAGGTAGCGGGCGGTGTTGTTGGCTCCGCTTCCGAGGCCGCCCTGGTCGGCGGGGACGCTGGCGACGGCTTGGCGGCCGAGGCCGGCGTTGAGCAGGCCGCTGGCGACGCCGGCGAGCAGCAGTCCCGGGACGAGTCGCAGCAGAGACGATTCGGGGGAGAGTCCCGTCATCGTGAGCATGGCGACGCCGACTCCGGCGAGTCCGATGACCAGTTGCGGTGAGCCGGCGAGCCGTGCGGGGAGTGTCCGCGCCAGCAGTGACGCCACGACGCTCGTGCCCGACCACAGCGCGATCACGCCGGCCGCGGCGAGTGTGCTGACGTGCATCGTCTTGACCAGGAACGTACACGCGAACGACATCAGACCGATGATGCCCGCCCCGGTCGCGAGTGCGGCCAGGGTGGCGGCGAGGAAGTCGCGGCGGCGGAACAACGCGAGGTCGAGCATCGGGAATGGACGCCGCCGCTCGACGCCCACGAACGCAAGGGTGAATGCGGCGGCGCCGACACCGCACAACACGGTCGCGGCGGTGTTGCCCTGCCGGCCTTCGACCAGGGCGACGAGGACCAGAACCATCGCCGCGCACAACGTGACCGCTCCGGGGACGTCGATCCGCTTCGGGACGGCGGACCGCGACTCGGCCAGCGCACGCGTCGCGACCTGTCCGATCGCGACCGACGCGACCGCGAGTGCCCAGTACAGGCCGCGCCACCATCCGGCGAGGTCGAGGAGACCCGCGAGCACGGGACCGACGGCGATGCCGGCGCCGACGCTCGCGCCCCAGATTCCGCTCGCCGTCGCACGCGCCGCCGGTGTGGTGAAGGCGTGGGCGACGGCTCCGAGGCTGGCCGCGATGAGCGCTGCGCCCGCCACACCCTGGACCAGTCGTCCGAGGATGAACAGGACGGGTTCCGAACTGACCGCGCCGACCACGGCGCCCAGTGCGAGAAGCCAGGCGCCCCAATGGAACACCCGGCGGCGGCCGTAGTCGTCGGCGAGTGCGCCCGCCGTCAGCAGGACTGCGGCGAGGCCCACGCTCATCGAACTGAGAATCCACGTCTGCGCCGCGGGGCCTGCCGACAACGCCGCGGCGACGGTGGGCATGTTGCCGAGTGGGGCACAGAACGCGACCAGGGCGACGAACGTGCCGAGCGACGCGACGGACAGCGTGGTGCCCGGGCGGGGTGAGTGTGTGGAGATCGCCGGGGCAACCGCAGTTGGTCTGTTCACAAGACTGAACTTAGAACTATTTTGGTCTGGTGACAAGACCAGGCTGCGGTAGCATGGGGAAGTGGCACTGGGAACCGGGTACTCGCAGCAGAACTGCAACCTTGCTCGCGCGCTCGAGGTGGTGGGCGAGCGGTGGACGATGCTGGTGCTGCGCGACTGCTTCTACGGCGTCCGCCGCTTCAGTGATCTCCTCGCCCACCTCGACATCTCCCGCGCCGTCCTGACGGATAGGCTGGCCGCCCTCGTCGAGGCCGGAGTCCTCGTCCGCGTTGGACGCGGTCATCCAGAGTACGAACTCACCGAGGCCGGAAAGGCGCTGTGGCCGAGCATCTATGCGCTCTCGCAGTGGGGCGATCAGTACGTGTCGCCCGGCAATTACCCCGGCCGGGTGTTCTCGCACGCCGAATGCGGGACCCAACTCGACCGTTTCGGGCGGTGCCCCGGCTGCGGCACGATCCCGGGACCGGAAGACCTCGTCGTCGCACCTGGGCCGGGGGAGGCCGTCCACCCTCGCAACGACGCCGTCGCCGTGGCCCTGCGGGAACCCCGCAGGATGCTCACCCCGCTGCGGCCCCGCAGCGATGCCTGACCGTCACGCCGCGACGCGCAGTGGTGGTTCGAACGTCGCCCGCACCTGCAGCCACTGGGCGAGGATCTGACATCCGGTGAGTCCGCTCGCGTCGAGTGGTTCGCTGGCGTACGCGATGTGCCGCCCGCCGCGCGCGTTGACGACGCGCACACCGCGAAAGGTGAGGCGCGGCGGAAGGTAACCGAGTACCTCGATCATCGCGGTCCGCAGCCGGCCGAGGTCGGTGCGCCACTGCCGTGGGCTGAAGCGTGTCTTGGTCGCATTCTGGAAGCTGTTGCTGCGGATCAGTTCCCACGTCTGGGAGAGCCACGTCCGCAGCGAGCGGAACGACATCCACCGGGTGAGGTCGGCGATGTCGCGGACGTAGCTGTCCTCGCTGGCATTGCAGATCATGTCGTCCGGGTGCGCGATCCACTGCACCGGTACCGACTCGGGTATCGGTGCGCCGACGCCCGCGACTCCGCGCCCGCGGCACGCCGGTACCACTCCCGCCGGCTGTTCGGGGTCGGAGACGAGACCCACGGCGGCGAGGTTGCCGGCGGGCAGGGCGCCGGTGGCGATCTGCCCGAGCACCTCGCGGATCACGGTGCATCCCTGCGAGTACCCGATCAGCATGACGGGTCCGGGAACGTCCTCCATGGCGTCGATCAACCGGCGGACTCCGACCTCGGTGCTCTGCCGGTAGCTGAGCCCGCCCGCGGCGACCGGGCCGTACGACGCCGGATAGCCGACCCACCGACATGCGAAACGGTCGTCGAGGGCGTCGGTGACCTCACGCAAAAGCCCGGAGACGTGGCGCCGGTGGTCATCGGGGTGGGACTCACCGGTACCACCGACGGCGAGAAGGGTCACCAGGGGCATGACGTCCATCATGCCGACGGACGATAAGGATTCGATCGGCCGATCCTGAGAAGTTCCTGGCAATCCTTATCACCCGACCGCCAGCGCGATCAGCGCCACCAAAGGCGGCCCGCTCTGTGACAGCGCGCCGACGACGCCGTCGCCGCGCGGCCTGCTGAGCGCCATGCGATCCGACGCGGCCAGGGCGAGGCCGGCCAGGAACATGAACAGGCAGGTGTAGACGACGAGCGTGCGGCCCTGAACGTCGTGACCGGCCCACCAGAGCGCGACGCCGGCGACTGCTCCGGAACCGAGGAACAGGTTGTAGAACCCGACGTTGAACGCCCACAGGTGGGCGGCGGGCACGTCGCTGTCCGGAATCCGGAAGACGCCCTCGTGCACCGACGGTCTGCGGAACAGGAGCGATTCCCACGCGAACGCCAGCAGGTGCACCGCGGCGGCGACCAGGGTGGCGATCTGCGCGACGACGATCATGATGCACCCGCCCCGGTCGCCAGCGCGACGCCATAGCGGTCCGCGACCTCGTGCAGCATTCGGGGCTCATCCTCGGGCCGGTGGCCGTGCCCGACCGCGTCGAGTTCGGCGAAGAAGCCACTGTTGGCGGCCCCGGCGACGACGAGGAGGAAGGCGGTGGTCGGGGAGAGGACCGTGAACGTATTGATCGTCCCCGCCTCGATGACGATGGTCTCGCCCGGCGCGAGCTCGTATCCAGTGTCCCCGGCCTGGACGAGAATCCGGCCGCGCAGCATGTGATACGACTTCGACCACGGTTCCGCGTGGAGAGGGCCGGGCGTCCTGCGGGGTGCTTCGACGAGAAACACTTCGTATGCCCCGCCGACGTGACCCCCGCCGACCAGGACCGTGATGTCGGCGTCCGGCACGGTGAGGCGCCGGCCGTCGCCTGCTCTGACTACGTGAACGTGAGTGGACATACTGCGACGCTATGACGCGCACAACAGGGTGCCCATCCCAGGAATCTGGGATGGTGGTGCCCCTCTGACCAGCGCATACTGGGTTGATGCTGGAAGTTCGGGCGGAGAAGCTGCGCCGGGAGGTGCTCGCGTTCGCGGGAGAGGGCGCCGGCGTCACGCAGCTGCACGAGCGCGCCATCGAACTGGTCGGTGAGACGGTGCGGAGCGACCTCACGTGCTGGGCGATGCTCGACCCGGAGACACTCGCGATCAGTTCGATGACGAGCGGGCGCAGCCGGATCCCGCAGCAGTTCGAACCGCTGCTCGCCGAATCCGAGTACAACGGTGACGACCCGGGGACCTTCGCCGAACTCGCCCGCAGTGGCCGGACTGTCGCCCGGGCCTCGGACCTGCCTCCGGCCGAGGTCGCGCACAGTCTCCGGCACGGCGCGGTGTGGGCGCCGATGGGGCTCGGCAGTGAGGTCCGCATCGTGTTCCGCGTCGACGGGGTGTGCTGGGGTGCAGCCGGATTCGTGCGGTCCGGACCTGATTTCACCGACCGGGAACTCGAGTTCCTCTCGCTCGTGGCGCCCGGTCTCGCGGTCGCGACGCGGGCCGCGTCCGTGCACATTCCGACAGTGTCCGGCACCGGCGACCAGGGTCCGGCGGTGGTGCTGACCGATGCCGCAGGCGAACCGGTTGCGCTCACGGCCGCTGCCCGAGGCTGGCGGGACCGCTTCGACGACGTGGCCCCCGGCAGGTTGACCGTGGTGTTGCGGGCCGCGACGTTCGGGGCGAAGTCGAGCAGTTCCGGCGTCTTCAAGGCCCGTGTCCGCGACGCGGATGGCGGCTGGATCCTGGTGCGCGCCACGGCTTTGACCGGCGGCGCGGAACCGCAGACGGCTGTCACCCTGGAACCCGCCGCCGACGACGAGCTCACCGGACTGCTGCTCGCGGCGTACGCGGTGACCGCACGCGAGCGTGACGTGTGCGCCGACGTGCTGGCCGGCTACGCGACGTCCGAGATCGCGGACCGTCGCGGCATCACCGTCAACACCGTCCAGGACCACCTGAAATCGGTCTATGCGAAGGCCGGGGTCCGCAGCCGGGCGGAACTCGCCGCGCGGCTGCGGACCGGTCGCGAGACCTAGCGGCCGCTCACGACCCGGTGGTGCCCGTCGCCAGCGAGGAACAGGCCTCCTGCGCCGCCGCCCACGTCGAACTGTCCACCCCGGGAGGTGCGGACGACTCGTCCGGCGCCCCACCCTGCGGCGGAGCGGAACCGGCGCCGCCGTCCGGCGGTGTCATCTCGCCGCTGGGCGGGGTCATCGCACCCGGTGCCCCGCCGCCGGTCTGCTCGGGCGGTGCGGGCACGCCGTTCTCCTCGAGGCAGGCCTGGAGTTCGTTGCTCATCGCCGCAGGGGCGCCGCCGCCCTCCGCGGAGCTGCCCTGCACGGCGGTGCCGGCGGAGCCGGTCGACGAAGTGCCGGACGAGGACTCGCCCGAACTACACGCGACGACGGAACATGCGAGACCTACTGCCATCGCCGCTCCACCGATGCCGCGAACCAATTGTGAACGCATGATCGATGCCCTTCCCTCTGTGAGTGAGACACCACTACACCGCGGGAAGCTGGGAGAACGCTGCGTGCACGCTGGAAGGACACTGTCAGCGGGGTTCGGGTCGCTCCTGGTAGCACTTGAATTCCAACGCGAGGCGGCCCCGCCCGTGCGTCATCGAGCGTAGAGCGACGGGGTAGTCGGTGATCTCGCTCGTCGGGACGGAGGCGATGACCGTGACCTCGCCGTCGCCCGCCGGTTCGGTGCCCTCGATCTGGCCGCGTCGTCGCCCGAGATCGGCCATCACGTCGCCCTGCAGCGCGGTGGGCACCGTGACCTCGACGTGGTCGACCGGTTCGAGGACGAGGGTGCCGACCTTGTCGATGGCGGCGCGGAGAGCGAGTGCCCCCGCCATCCGGAAGCTGAAGTCGTCGGAGTCGACCGAATGATGCTTGCCGTCGAGCACCGTCGCCCGCAGGTCGACGAGCGGAAACCCGTGCCGGCCACCGCGTCCCATCGATTCGGCGATGCCCTTGCCGACCGCCGGAATGAGCGATTTGGGAATCACACCGCCGCGGGTTTCGTCGACGAAGTCGTAGCCCTCGTTCCGGGGGAGCGGCTCGAACCGGACCGTCGCCACCCCGAACTGGCCGTGCCCGCCGCTCTGCTTCTTGTGACGACCCTCCGTCTCCACCGGGGCGAGCAGCGTCTCGCGATAGGCGATCTTGACCGGTTCGGTCTGGAGTGTGATGCCATACCGCCGCTTCAACCGGGTCAGCGCCACCTGCACGTGCACGTCGCCGGCACCCCGGACCACCGTCTGGTGGGTTTCGCTGTCGCGCGACACTTCCAGCGTCGGATCATCGCTGACCAGTTCGGCCAGGGCAGTCGCGAGTTTGTCCTCGTCGCCCGCACTTTCGGCGGCCACCGCGATCCCGTACACGGGGCGTCGGTGCACGATCGGCGGCACGGTGAGCGACGAGCCGATCGGCGCGAGAGTGTCACCCGTCGCGACATCGGTGAGTTTGATGGCGCCGACGATGTCGCCGGCCTCCGCGGTGTCGATCGCGGTGTGCTTGCTGCCGAGGACACGCAGGAGATTGTGCAGGCGCTCCTTCGCGCCGGTGCGCTGGTTGACGAGGACGTCGTCGGCATGCACGGTGCCGGAGAGGACCTTCACCAACGCCACCTGCCCGACGTATTCGTCGGTCTGCGTCTTGAAGACGTACGCGAGTGGATCGCCGGAGGGATCGCACCGCACCTCGGCGACACGGTCCCCGTCACCCCGGACCTCGGTGCCCGGGACCTCCGACGGTGCGGGCGCGATCCGGCAGACGAAGTCGAGCAACCGGTCGACGGCGATCGCGTCGACGGCCGACCCGCACAGCACCGGCCACAGCGACCCCGCGGCGAAACCCGCGCGGAGAGCGTGCTCGAGTTCGGCCACGGAGATGTCCTCGCCGTCGAGGTACTTCGAGAGCAGGTCGTCCTCGATCTCGACCACGTCTTCCACGAGGTGCTCGTGCTGTTCGTGTTCGCGGTCGGCAATGTCGGCGGGCAGTTCGTCGCTCGTGTTCGCGGACCCGCTGTCGTAGAGGATGACGTGCTCGGTGAGCAGGTCGGCGACGCCGGTGAACGCGGAGGCCTCACCGACGGGCAGGTCGACCGGTTCGACTCCGGACCCGAAATGGTCGCGGATCCCCGCCAAAACGGCGTCGAACGACGCCCGCTCCTTGTCCATCTTGTTCACGAACAGAATGCGGGGGATGGCTCGCTCGGCGGCCGCCTGCCACAGCAGTTCGTCGTTCACCTGCAGACCGCTGACCCCGTCGATCACGAACACGGCGACGTCGGCGACCCGGAGCGCCGTCATCGCGTCGCCGGCGAAATCGGCGTAGCCCGGCGGGTCGAGAAGATTGATCCGGTAGTCGCCCCAGGAGAACGAGGCCAACCCGAGCGTCAGCGACTGGGTGCGGTCGTGTTCCTCGGGCTGGGTGTCGAGCACGGTGTTACCGCTCTCGACACGGCCGGGGCGCGTGACGACACCGGCGCGGAAGAGCATCGCCTCCGCGAGCGTCGTCTTCCCGTTGCCCTGATGTCCCACCAGAGCGATATTGCGGATCAGATCCGTCTCGGTCGTCACTGCCACCCCCACCACAGCACTGTCGTATGGGTCGCTCCCGACGATACCGCGCGCGCGACCGGTGGCGAGGCGTTATCTTCCACGTGAAGAGGTGGTCGCGACCTCGGTCCGCCACACCCCACATCGAATGGAGACCGCATGGCTTCGGCCGAGTTCCTCGTCGAACGTTCCACCGTCATCGATGCGAGCCCCGATGTCGTTCAGCCACTTCTCGACGACTTCCGGCAGTGGCAGTCGTGGTCGCCGTGGGAGGACGTCGATCCCGATCTGAAGCGCACGTACTCCGGCCCGGATTCGGGAGTGGGCGCCTCCTACGCCTGGGAGGGCAACCGCAAGGCGGGTGCCGGATCGATGGTGATCACGGAGTCGGTGCCCGGCTCGAAGGTCGTGCTCGACCTGACATTCCTCAAACCCTTCAAGGCGGAGAACGTCACCACATTCCTCCTCGAACCGAACGGCGCCGGGACCACCGTCCGCTGGCAGATGACCGGCAAGAACAACCTCTTCTTCAGGATCGTGGGAGTCGTCTTCCCGATGGACAAGATGGTGGGCAAAGACTTCGAGAAGGGGCTCGCGCAGCTGAAGGCGGCGGCCGAACAGCGTCAGTAGCCCGTTCTTTTCGCCAGTTCGAGGTCGGTCATGGTCTTGAATCGCGGTGTGCCGTCGCGGTCGTTACGGGCCTGTTCCATCACGAGGCGGGCCGACCTTCCCTTCAGGTGGAGGGTGGCCACCTGATCGCCGAAGAACGGCCCGGCGATCTTGGACCAGTCGAGGGGGACGGGCGGCACCCGCGACACCCGGCTCAGGACGAAGCGCACGGTCCGCTCGGTGGCGCGCCGCCACGATATCCGGAACGTCACCTTCATGGCGGCCGGTACGTAGTTGTGCAGGGGCGAGCACGTCAGCTGATACACCAGTGACTGCAGCGGTTCGGGGTAGTGCGCCTGCGCGGCGTAGGCGTGGTGGACGTCGCCGGACAGCACCGAGATGGTCGAGGGCGCCCGGCCACCGGGGCCTGATTTGTCGCCACGTCCGACCTCGGCGAAGAGGCGGGTGAGGCGGTCGAACGAATCGCGGAACGCCGCCCAGTGCTCGAGGTCGGCACCCCGGCGGATCTTCTCCGCCCAGGCCGCCACGCGCGGACCACGCGATCCGCCGGCGAGACGTTCGTCCCACGATTCCAGGTCGTGCAGGGCGCGCGGCAGCAGCCACGGCAGTGACGTTCCGACGAGCAAATGGTCGTAGTCGCCCTCGGTCTGACGCTCGATCCACGAGAATTCGGGGTCGGACACCATCTCGCGGCGACCGTCGGCGAGGACGCGACCGCACCGCGAGTCGATGACGAGGAGCCTCGCGACGCCGAGGTCCCGTCGATACGACCATTGCGTGCCCTTGGCCCCGTCCGCCTCCTCGTCGGCGGCGGACGCGAACTCGCGGAGCATCGGCTCGACGTCGCCGCCGTCCTTCCGGACCCGTTGAAACAGTTCGTTTTCGGCGAGGTCGCTCGGCGCCAGATTCCCGAGGTGCTGATAGACCCAGTACGAGGACAGAGCGCCGACGATCCGCTCCTCCCACCACGACGTCGCCTCGAGTTCGTCGCGCCAGGACTCGGAGGTGTTCCAGTCGTCCCGGACGTCGTGGTCGTCGAAGATCATCGAGGTGGGCACCGTCGACATCAGCCAGCGCACCTGGGGGTCCGACCACGACTCGGCGTAGAGCCAGGTGTATTCCTCGAAATTGCGCACCTGCGGACCGGGTGGCTCCTTCACGTCGTGGATCTCCGCGACGCGGGCCTCCGTCTCCGGGGACAGTTCGTCGGCGTACACCTGATCGCCGAGCAGCAACAGGGCGTCCGGCCACTGTTCGGGCGACTGTCCGGCCATCCGCACCGCGTACGCGTCCAGGGCATCGGCGCCGAGATGCCGGTTGTCCTCCGTCGTGGACATCGTCGCGAACCGGCACGACCCGAACGCCAGCACCAGCGCATCGTCGTCCTCGCCGAGGGTGCGGATGCGGGACGGACCTGCGTTCGGCAACGGCCACACCGGGCGGCCGTCGAGGGTCACCTCGTACGGCGTGCTCGATCCGGGCTCCAGACCCTCCACGACGACGAGCGCATAGTGGTGGCCCGAGACATTCCACGTCCGTTCCTCGTGGCCGAGCACCCGGACGGTGCACGCCTCGGACGTCTCGACCCACAGCGTCGCATCGCACGTGCCGACATGCCTGAGCAGCGGTCCCAGAATCAGCTCCGCCACGACGTCACCGGACCGGAAAATTCGCGCGTGACCGATACATGCGATCAGCCTACGACCCCCGCGCGACGGCGAGGGGGCTTCTGTCCATAGAAGAGTGGTTCGGGCAGGCGCTTGTTCCGGCTACACGGTGTCGCGTCTTGATAGCTGGGTGAAGTCGAATCCGATCTGACGATGAACAGGGTTTTTGGGGCAGACCCAATTCCGCTCCGACCGACCTTCCAGAGGTTGGAGCCGCATGTCACTTTCGGTTGGGCACCAGAGGCAGCGGGCGGCCTTCGGAACTGTGAGAAAAGTTTGCCCTCTGTGTCTCTTTCGAGGGCCCAGCCCGGTAAGCCGAACCGGAAGGGTCGAAAGCCTTTCGCGCTCAATGTGGAATTGACTGCCAGGATAAATCCGATCGAGGCCACGACAGTCGAGGCTGTGAGAGTCGCGAAATAGTTGCTGTGATCGAGGTTCAGATCCACTATGGCAACGGCGATACCTCGGTTCGGTGTTCGAACGGATCTCTCGGGGACTTCCCGACGATGAAGCCGCCCCCTACCGTGATGTCGTTACCAGCCTGTATGCCGTCGTTGTGAGATCCGAAGTGGAGGGTCGGTGGCGCAACGACAGCGACGGAGGTAAACGCTGGATTTATTGAACCGCACCCGCAGTATTCGTAGTCCGCCGGTGGCGTACGTCCGCATTCGCACTCGTATGACATAAATTCCCCCAAACGTTCCGAAAGATGGGACGTGGTCAATCGCGCATATGTTGACAGATGTGACCGACAGGAAGCTTGCAAGGTTGTTCCCGAACGACGGCGAAGGCAGTTTTGGAGTTTTGCATCCAAGGAATTGATCACAGAGCCGGCGTGCTACCAATCTGGTATGCATGACTTCATGGCCGTGACACTGCGACTGATGGAGGAGCAGGAACGCGCGCTAGTACTTCTTGCTGACGCTCGAGGCGTAAGTAAGCAGGAAGCGACTGTCCGCGCGATCGTCGAGGCTGCTGCTCGGCATACCCAGACGAGCAGGTTCGTGCGCTGTCCCGTCGCGGCCGCGACCGGTACGCCGCGTTGCTGGACCGCCTCGCCCAGTGACAATCAGCTATCTCACTCTCGAGGACTTGCTCTCGCTGGCCGAAGATCTGAGTGTCGCTTCCATCAGGAATCTCGGGCCGCTCGATTCGGCGGCCCATCGTCCGCAGACCTCCCTGCGCGAAGAGGATGCGTACGCGTCGATACATGACGAGGCTGCCGTCTTGCTGGAGTCCTTGACGAGAATGCACGCGCTCGTCGATGGAGACAAGAGGTTGTCCTGGCTGGCGGTTCAGGTGTTCCATGGCTTGAACGGCTACGATCTGGACGCTCCCGAAGATCCGGCCTATGACCCCGAAGATGCTTGTCGGACAGTACGTGTCGGAGGGTTCGGCTAGCCTGTCGCGCATGGCTGAACCAGTGAAGGGTCCCGCGTCGTATTTTCCGTCGATCGAGGCGAAGTACGGACGGCCGATCAGCGAGTGGCAGACGCTGATCCGTTCGTCCGAGCTGACCAAGCACATGGAGCTGGTGAGCTGGCTGAAGTCCGAACACGGGCTCGGTCACGGTCATGCCAACGCGCTGGTGGCGCACACCCTGAAGGAAGACGCCGCCGGCTGACGGGTCACCGGCGGTAGCTCGCCGCGATGAATCCGGAGTTCGGCCGCGGGCTATCATTCCGACGACGAATCTGGTGTCGAGGGTTCTGCTGTCGAAGGGAATCGAAGTGAGCACGAAAATCGAACAACTGGAGTTCCAGGCGGAGACCCGCCAGCTCCTGGACCTCATGATCCACTCGGTGTACTCCAACAAGGACTCGTTCCTGCGGGAGCTCATCTCCAACGCCTCGGACGCGCTGGACAAGTTGCGGCTCGAAGCGTTCCGCAACAAGGACCTCGACGTCGACACGTCGGATCTGCACATCGAGATCGAGGTCGACGCGGAGAACCGCACACTCACCGTCCGTGACAACGGCATCGGCATGTCCCACGAGGAGGTCGTCGACCTCATCGGCACGCTGGCCAAGTCCGGCACCGCGGATCTGCGCCGCAAACTGCGCGAAGCGAAGGATGCCGCCGCGTCCGAGGAACTGATCGGACAGTTCGGCATCGGCTTCTACTCGACGTTCATGGTCGCAGACAAGGTGACACTGCTGACGCGGAAGGCCGGCGAGAGCGAAGCCACCCGCTGGGAGTCGAGCGGCGAGGCCACGTACACGATCGAGGCCGTCGACGACGCCCCGCAGGGCAGCTCCGTCACCCTGCACCTCAAGCCCGAGGACGCCGAGGATCACCTGCACGACTACACGTCGGAACGGAAGGTCAAGGAACTCGTCAAGCGGTACTCCGACTTCATCGCGTGGCCGATCCGGATGGACGTCGAGCGCACCGTCCCGGCAGAGGGCGACGGCGAGGACGAGGTCACCACCACGTCCGAGACGATCAACTCGATGAAGGCACTGTGGGCGCGGTCGAAGGACGAGGTGTCCGAGGCCGAGTACAAGGAGTTCTACAAGCACATCGCCCACGCCTGGGACGAGCCGCTCGAGGTCATCCCGATGAAGGCCGAGGGCACGTTCGAGTACCAGGCCCTGCTGTTCATCCCGTCCCACGCGCCGTTCGACCTGTTCATGCGGGACGGGAAGACGGGTGTGCAGCTGTACGTCAAGCGCGTCTTCATCATGGACGACTGCGACCAGCTGATGCCGGAATACCTCCGCTTCGTCAAGGGTGTGGTCGATGCTCAGGACCTCTCTCTCAACGTCTCTCGTGAAATCCTGCAGCAGGACCGGCAGATCCGTGCCATCCGCCGCAGGCTCACCAAAAAGGTCCTCACCACGATCAAGGACCTGAAGGCCGAGCGGCCCGACGACTACCGCACGTTCTGGGCGGAGTTCGGCCGCGCGGTCAAGGAAGGCCTGATGTCGGACACCGACAACCGGGACATCCTGCTGGGTATCTCGTCGTTCGCGTCCACCCACAGCGAGGAGGAGCTGACCTCGCTCGAGGACTACGTGGCGCGGATGAAGGACGGCCAGGAGCAGATCTTCTACGCGACCGGCGAATCTCGGCAGCTGCTCGAGAGCTCCCCGCACATGGAGGCCTTCCGCGCCAAGGGCTTCGAGGTGCTGCTGCTCACCGATCCCGTGGACGAGATGTGGGTCGGAGCGGTTCCCGAATTCGACGGCAAGTCGTTCCAGTCGATCGCCAAGGGTGAGGTCGATCTCGACACCGAGGAAGACAAGAAGGCACACGAGTCGGAGCGGGAGGAGCAGGAGAAGGACTTCGCCGGCCTGCTCTCCTGGATGGCCGACGCGCTGAGCGAGCAGGTCAAGGAGGTGCGGCTGTCGACGCGGCTGACGACGTCACCGGCCTGCATCGTCGGCGATGCGTTCAGTATGTCCCCGGCACTCGAGCGGATGTACCGGGCGTCCGGGCAGCCCGTGCCCACCACGAAGCGCATCCTCGAGCTCAACCCCTCCCACCCGCTCGTCACCGGGCTGCGGGAGGCTCACGGCGAACGTAACGAGGATCCTGCGCTGGGGGAGACAGCGGAGCTTCTCTACGGGATGGCGTTGCTGGCCGAGGGCGGCGAACTCGACGATCCCGCCCGGTTCACCACGATGCTCGCCAACCGTCTCGCCAGGACGGTGTAAGTCCCCTTGCTGGTATTGGTCACGGGGGGAACAGGGTTCGTCGGGGCGTGGAGCGCGAAGGCGGCGGTGGACGCCGGTCACCGGGTGCGCTTCCTCGTGCGGGATCCTGCTCGCCTCGTGACCAGTGCGGCGGCGCTCGGGCTCGACACGTCCGATCACGTGGTCGGTGACATCACGGATGCCGCGTCCGTGCGGCGTGCCCTGGACGGCTGCGACGCCGTCATCCACGCCGCGGCCGTGGTCGCGGTCGACCCGCGGCGCGCGGAGGAGATGCTGCAAACCAATCTCGCCGGCGCACAGAACGTGCTGGGAACCGCGGTCGAACTCGGCCTCGACCCGATCGTCTACGTCTCCAGTATCGCCGCCCTGTTCCAGCCGGGGGCCCGGCTCCTCACCCCCGACCTTCCGGTGTGCGGGCCTTCCGACGCCTACGGCCGAAGCAAGGCGCGCGTCGAGCAGTACGCGCGTGACCTGCAGGCCGACGGTGCACCCATCGCGATCACCTACCCGGGCATGATCGTCGGCCCGCCCGCGGGGAACCAGTTCGGTGAGGCCGCCCAGGCAGTCGAGGCCGCGGTCCACCTGCGGGGTCTGCCCGGGCGAGGTGCCGCATGGACGATGGTCGACGTGCGTGAGGTGGCCACGGCGCACGCCGCCCTCCTCCGGCAGGGGAGCGGCGCCCGCCGGTTCATGCTCGGTGGTCCCCGGATCCCGATCGCCGGGATCGCCGGGATGCTCGCCACGATCACCGGCAGACGGATGGGTGTGTACCCGGTGCCGGACTCCGCGCTGCGCCTGGTGGGCAGGCTGGTGGACGTGATCGACCGGTTCGTCTCCATCGACACGCCCGTCTCGGAGGCCGCCATGGAGTACTACACGCGGATGCCGGACACCGACGACAGTCCGAGCGAGAGCGAACTGGGTGTGAAGTACCGCGATTCCGTGGAGACGCTGGCCGACACCGTTGCCGGGCTCATCGAGGCCGGCCGGCTGTGAGTTTCACGAGGGCGGAACTGGAATCGTTCCGGGACGCCGAGGTTCCCGACCTCATCGGACCGGGATGCCGCCTGCTGTTCGTCGGCATCAATCCGGGACTGTGGACGGCCGCGACGGGAGCGCATTTCGCACGTCCGGGCAACCGCTTCTATCCGGCGCTGCTGGGCGCCGGCATCATCGAGCGACCGATCGACCCGACGGCGGGCATGTCGGACGCGGACCGCGATCACCTGATCGAGCGGGGCGTCGGCATCACCAATCTGGCCCCGCGCGCCACGGCAAAGGCCGACGAGCTGACCGGTGAGGAACTGGCGGTCGGCGCCGAACGCCTGCGCGGCGTCGTCCGCGACACGGCTCCCCGGGTGGTGGCCGTCGCCGGAATCACCGCCTATCGCACGGCATTCGGGGAGCGTGCAGCGAAGAAGGGCAAGCAACCGCGCACGCTCGAGGGCGCGGAGTTGTGGCTGGTACCCAATCCCAGCGGTCTCAACGCCCACGAAACCGTCGCCACTCTCGCCGCGTCGTACCGGGAGGCGGCGATCGAGGCCGGAATCGTCTCGAGCTGACCGGGCAGGTCGCTAGGCTGCGGAGATGACCGTCGTCTACAACCTCCTCTTCGTCTGCCACCTGCTCGGCATGGCCGCCCTCGTCGGCGGCTATTTCGCGGTGCTCGCGGCGCCGCGGATCTCCGAGGTGATGGTGTGGGGTGCGAGGCTCCAGTTCGTGACGGGACTGATCCTCGTCGGGCTCGGCGAGGCCGCGCTCGACAAGGACTACAACCACATCAAGATCGGTGTGAAGCTCGTGCTCTCGCTGGTGGTGGTGGCGCTCGCCGAGATCGGCCGGGGCAAGCAGAAAAGAGGGCAGGAGCGCCCGAACCTCGCCCACGTGGTCGGTGGGCTGGGCATCGTCACCGTGCTGGTGGCCGCCCTCTGGACCTGATCAGGCCCGTTCACTTCTTCGGTGGGGCAAGAATCTTCATCGCCAGCCGCTGCGCGGACTCGGGCATCCGGTCCTTCACCGACATCGCGAACTCGCCGGCCTTCGTGCGCACGGACGTGCCCCGGCCGAACTGGCGGTTGAACGCCGATCCCTCGGTCGGCTGATCGAAGTGCAGCGGCGGGGCGCCGTCCGCGGCGCCGAGTGCACGCCCGATCACCATCCGCTGAATCTCGCTGGTGCCCTCGAAGATGGTGTACAGCTTGGCGTCCCGGTACCACTTCTCCACCGGGTGGTCGCTGATGTACCCCCACCCGCCCATCGTCTGCAGCGCACGTTCGGTGGTTTTCACCGCGACCTCCGATGCCGCGAGCTTCGCCATCGATCCCTCGCCGTGACGGAACTCCACGCCCGTCGCCGCCATCCACGACGCCCGCCACGTCAGTAGTCGTGCGGCGTCGATCTGCGTCGCGAGGTCGGCCAGCGGAAAGGCGATGCCCTGGTTGTCGATGATCGGACCGCCGAACGCCTCCCGTCGATTCGCGTACTCGGTGGCGTACTCGAGTGCCGCGCGGGCGATGCCCAGCGCCTGAGCCGCGACCATCGGTCGGGTCTGCTCGAACGTGCCGAGGGTGGCCGATTTCCGCCGCGGCGCGCCGGTGGCCACCTCCTCCTGCACCTCACGGGCCTTCCGCATGCGGTGCTGGAGTTTGTCGTCGCCGCCGAGCAGGTGGTCGGCGGGCACCCGCACCCGATGAAATTTCAGCTCCGCCGTGTGCGACGCGCGGCAGCCCAGCTTGTCGAGCTTGCGGACGAGTTCGATACCCGGGCTGCCGCCGGGAACCACGAAGAGGGCCTGCCCCCGGTGTCCGAGGTCCGGATCGACGGTGGCGTTCACGACGTGCACGTCGGCGATGCCACCGTTGCCGATCCACATTTTGTGGCCCTCGATGACCCAGTCGTCGCCGTCGCGCGTCGCGGTGGTCCGCAGATTGCGGACGTCGCTGCCGCCCTCGGGTTCCGAGATGCACAGTGCGGCGAGTTTCAGGTTGCCGGGCTCGCCGAAGCACTCCGGTGCCCAGCGCAGCATCTGCTCCGGCGTCGCGGCCTGCCCGATCGACGACAGCGCCAGCGCGGGCATCACGACGGCGAGCCCGATTCCGGCGCAACCCCAGAACAGCTCCTCCATGAACAGGGGGAGGGACAGACCGGTCGGGTCGCCGATGAGATCGCGGTAGAACAGTGGACTGTAGAAACCCTCTTCCGCGGCCTTCTCGAGAACGTCCCACGGGAACTCCTGCGCGCGGTCGTGCTCGGCGGCCACCGGCCGGATCACGTTCTCAGCGAATGCGTGCGTCCGCTCGACGAGGTCCTTCTGCGCGGGGGTGAGCGCGAGGCTGAAAGTCATGGCAGTCCCTCGGTGGCCGTGTTGGTGTGCAACAACGTAACACTCACGGCCTGCGAGAACCGTCGATCACAGAATCCTGAGCAATGGGATGGCAATCCCATTATCTGATCGGAGTTGCTAGCGTCGAGGTATGGACGCCGACGAGACGGTCTACACCCACGGCCACGACGAGTCCGTGTTGCGGAACCATCGATGGCGCACCGCGGAGAACTCCGCCGGCTACCTGCTCCCGCACCTGCGCGCGGGCATGACGCTGCTCGACGTCGGGTGCGGGCCGGGCACCATCACCGCCGACCTCGCCGGACTTCTCGCGCCCGGAGTCGTCACCGCCGTCGAGAAGGACGACGAGGCGCTCTCGCTCGCGCGGAACGAGTTCGCCAGGCGGGGAATCGTGAACGTCGCGGCCGTCGTCTCGGACGTCCACGCGCTGGACTTCCCCGACGACACCTTCGACGTCGTGCACGCGCATCAGGTCCTGCAGCACGTCGGCGATCCGGTGCAGGCACTGCGCGAGATGAAGCGGGTGTGCAAACCCGGCGGGATCGTTGCCGCCCGCGACGCGGACTACGGCACGTTCACGTGGTTTCCGCCGACACCGGAACTCGACGAATGGCTGACGCTCTACACGGCCGTCGCCCGGGCGAACGGCGGTGAACCGGACGCCGGCCGCCGCCTGCGGGCATGGGCGCACGAGGCCGGTCTCGGCGACGTCGCGACCACGGCGAGCACCTGGTGTTTCTCCTCCGACGAGGATCGCGAGTGGTGGGGAGGGTCGTGGGCCGACCGCTCTCTCCGATCGGCCTACGCAGACCGGGCGCTCGCGCTGGGGCTCGCCACCGAGGCAGACCTCGACCGCATCGCGGCCGGTTGGCGTGCATGGGTGCGGGAGAACGACGGCTGGTTCGCGCTCCTGCACAGCGAGATCCTCTGCCGCGTGTAGAGCGGCGCGAGACGAAAATCTCGCGACGCGCGCCCGGGAATGGAACACTCGCCCCATGCTGACGTTGCGCGTGGGTCGACTGTGGTTGCCGGGGCTGATGGTGCTTCTGATCGGGCTGCTGTTCGCACCCGGCGCCTCCGCGGCCCCCGACCGGGCGGTCTTCTCCGGAGTGTCGGACCAGGTGATCACCGTCTACGCCCCGTCGGCCGGGTCGGTGAGCGCCGAACTGACCGCCTGGGAACGACGCTCGGACGGCACGTGGCAGGTGTTCGCCGGTCCCGTCGCCGCCGATGTCGGCGCGGAAGGAATCGGCGCGGCGAACGAATTCTCCACCCGCACGCCGGCCGGTGTCTTCCCGCTGTCGCAGGCGTTCGGCCGACAGCCCGCACCGGAGACGGCGATGCCGTACTTCCAGGCGGATCGGCGTGACTGGTGGGATTCGAATCCTCTCTCACCGACGTACAACACGCACGTCCGGCAGGACGCGAGCCCCGGCGGTAACAGCGAGAACCTCTACTCGGCCGGACCGCTCTACGACTACGCGCTCGCGATCGGCTACAACGCCGCCCGCGTCCCCGGCCTCGGCTCGGCGATGTTCCTGCACGTCACGGACGGCACCACCACCGAAGGGTGCGTCGCCATCGACCGCGACACGCTGATCACCCTCCTCGGCCGACTCGACCCGGCGAAGAATCCGGTCATCGAGATCGCGGTAGGCGCGTAGCGCCCGTGCGCCTTTTTGGTAGCTCCAGCTACCAAAAAGGCGCACGGGCGGCGGAGCCGCCTACAGGCCGGGGCGCTTGCCTATGGTGAGGGTGGGGGTGGACACGCCGGCGAAGAAGTCCTCGCCCTTGTCGTCGACGACGATGAACGCGGGGAAGTCCTCGACCTCGATCTTCCAGACCGCCTCCATGCCCAGCTCTTCGTACTCGACGATCTCGACCTTCTTGATGCAGTCGAGGGCGAGACGCGCCGCGGGACCACCGATGGACCCCAGGTAGAAGCCGCCGTAGGACTTGCAGGCGTCGGTGACCTGCTTGGACCGGTTTCCCTTCGCGAGCATCACCATGGAGCCGCCCGCGGCCTGGAACTGCTCCACATAGGAGTCCATCCGGCCGGCGGTGGTGGGGCCGAAGGACCCGGACGCCATGCCGTCGGGGGTCTTGGCGGGACCGGCGTAGTACACCGGGTGGTCCTTCAAGTACTGCGGCATGTCCTCGCCGGCGTCGAGGCGTTCCTTGATCTTGGCGTGGGCGATGTCGCGGGCGACGACGAGCGGGCCGGTGAGCGACAGCCGGGTCTTCACCGGATGCTTCGACAGCTCGGCGAGGATCTCGGGCATCGGCTTGGTGAGGTCGATCTTCACGGCGGCACCCTTGCCGGTGCCGGAGACGCCGTCGGTCTCGGCGTCGAGCTGGGCGTCGGTGACCTCGGGGAGGAACCGGCCCGGGTTGAACTCCAGCTGCTCGAGGAAGACGCCCTCGGGGGTGATCTTCGCCTTGGCCTGGCGGTCCGCCGAGCAGGACACGGCGAGAGCGACGGGCAGCGAGGCACCGTGGCGGGGGAGCCGGATGACGCGGACGTCGTGGCAGAAGTACTTGCCGCCGAACTGTGCGCCGATGCCGATCTGACGGGTCAGTTCGAGCACCTTCTCCTCGAGTTCCAGGTCGCGGAAGCCTCGGCCGGTGATCGCGCCCTCGTTGGGGAGCTCGTCGAGGTAGTGCGCGGACGCGTACTTGGCCGTCTTCAGCGCGAACTCCGCGGACGTGCCACCGACGACGATCGCGAGGTGGTACGGCGGGCAGGCCGCGGTGCCGAGGGCGCGGATCTTCTCCTCGAGGAACCGCATCATGCCGTCCGGGTTCAGGATCGCCTTGGTCTCCTGGAACAGGTACGACTTGTTGGCGCTGCCGCCGCCCTTGGCCATGTACAGGAACTTGTACGTGTTCTCGTGACCGGTCGCCGTGTCGGCGTACAGCTCGATCTGGGCGGGCAGGTTGCTGCCGGTGTTCTTCTCGTCCCACATCGTGATCGGCGCGTTCTGCGAGTACCGCAGGTTGAGCCGGGTGTAGGCGTCGTAGACGCCGCGCGCGACGGCCTTCTCGTCGTCGCCGGGGGTGAGGACGTGCTGGCCGCGCTTGCCCATGACGATCGCGGTGCCCGTGTCCTGGCACATCGGCAGGACACCGGCGGCCGAGATGTTGGCGTTCTTGAGCAGATCGAGTGCCACGAACTTGTCGTTGCCCGACGCCTCGGGATCGTCGAGGATGCTCGCGAGCTGCGTCAGATGATCGCTGCGCAGATAATGCGAGATGTCGTGGAGGGCGGTCTCGGTGAGCAGGCGCAGCGCCTCGGGCTCGACGGACAGGAAGGTGCGGCCGCCCGGTCCTTCGACAGTCGACACCCCCTCGGTGGTCAGCAGCCGATATTCGGTGGGGTCCTCACCGATCGGCAGCAAGTCCTCGTAGAGGAAGTCGGCCATTCTATCTCCTGGACAGCGGGTTGTGTGAAGTTCGTCTTCAGGCTAGACGCGGGTTCGTGAGGCGGCAGAGGCCGGGCCCCGTGTTGTGGCGGCTGTCACAGGGTTTTCACAAACAAATCCGTACACTTGACTGGATGCTTGAACACGGAACGAGATCGGCCGGCCGAATGACCCTCCCAGTCCAGTACGCCGGAGCCGTCGACGACGAGAAGTCCGGTGCACGTGCCAAGCGGCCCGTACTGCACGCCTACCTGGACATCGCGATCGTGGTGGTCGTCCTCGCGGCCACGAATCTGATCGCGCACTTCACCACCGCGTGGGCCAGCATCGCGACCGTCCCCATCGCCGCTGTCGTGCTGCTCGTGCTCACCCGGCGCCGCGGACTCGGCTGGGCCGAACTGGGCCTCTCGCCTCGGCACTGGCGCAAGGGGTCGCTGTACGCCCTCGCGGCGATGGGCCTCGTCATCGGCGTCGTCGCGATCGGTGCCGCCCTGCCGATCACCCGCCCCTTCTTCATGGCCGACCGGTACGCCACCCTCTCCGGCGCACTGATCGCGTCGATGATCGTCATCCCGCTGCAGACCGTCATTCCCGAGGAACTCGCGTTCCGCGGCGTGCTGCACGGCACCCTCGACCGCGTGTACGGCGCCCGCGGCGTCTTCGCGGCGGGATCGCTGATGTTCGGTCTGTGGCACATCGCGTCCTCGCTGGGACTGACGTCGGGCAACAAGGGACTGTCGAGCTTTCTCGGCGGCGGCGTGGCCGGGCAGGTGCTCGGCATCCTCGCGGCGGTGGTCGCCACCGCAGCCGCGGGTGTCGTGTTCACCTGGCTCCGGCGCCGCAGCGGCAGTCTGATCGCGCCCATCGCGCTGCACTGGTCGTTGAACGGCGCCGGTGCACTCGCCGCCGCCGTCGTGTGGCACACGACCATGGCCTGAGCTGGGTCAGCCGGCCTCCGGGGCACCCAGCCACTCGAGCAGCTTCTCGTACACCGACTCGTGGTTGAGCATCGTGAAATGGTTCGCGGACCCCAGATGCATGCCGTCCTCGTTGCGGAAGCCGATCATCCGGGTCCGGTTCCGCCCGGACGCGGACGGCACGAGCACCATGCCGTCGCCGAGCAGGCGGCCCAGCGGATGTCTCGGGCTTCGCGTGACGGTCGCGGAGACGAAGCAGTACGTCACGCCGTCGAGGAGGGGGACCTCGCTGACGGCCGCGGCACGGAGTGCGTCCGGATCGCGACCGCGCCAGTCCTCGTCGACGAGCGAACCCTGATTGAGATCCCGGATGCCGGCGCTCCTTCGGCGCAGGAGGCCGGAGATCGCGCGGGTCTCGGGCAGTGCGGCGAGGCCGGCGCTCGCATAGTGGACGGCCTGCTCCAGCGGGGCGCCGAGGTGCGGTGAGCCGAGACTCACGACCTGCCGCACCCGCCGCACCCACGGCCGGTCGTCGAGGAAGGCGATTCGGCAGGCGCTGCGGGCGACGAGGCCGCCCATGGAATGCCCGACGAGTGCGATCGACTCGACCTCCACCGGCCAGTGCTCGGTGACCGTGTCCAGAAGGTCGGACAGGCTCCTGCCGTTGTCGGAGATGTGCCGGCCGGAGTTGTAGCGGATCTGCAGCGCCGTGCAGGCGAGGTCCGTCTCGAGTCGTTCGCCGTACGTGGGACGGCCGCCCAGCGACCACGCGTCCTCGGTCTCGACGAGTCCGTGCAGGAAGACGACGATGCGCGGGTGGGCACGGGGGAAGGCGTCGGCGAGCGTGGACTCGTCCGGTGGGAGCGCGGCACCGTCCACCCGGATCGCCAGGGGTTCGGCGAGCACGGATCCGTCCGATTCCAGTACGTCGCCGATCAGCCCCTGGATCGCGGCGATGACCCGGGCGCCACGGCGCGTCTGGGACGGCGGCACGTTCTCCGTGGACGGGAGGTCGAGGAACCGTCCTGCGACGGAGCCGCCGAGTCGGGCGGTGTCGGCGACGAGTGCGTACACGGCGCCGGAGATCTCGTCGTGGAGCACTTTGGCGGGGAGGACGTGGGCGCCGACGCCGAGCTGTGCTCCGGCGAAGACGCGGTCCGAGACGGCGCGGTGGATGCTGCCGATGCCGGCGGCGGCGGACCCGATTTCGTCGAGAGCCAGCCGGGCGAGTGCCCGCACCTCGGAGCGGCGTCGGATCTGAGGGTCGGTCACGAGATTTGAGTGTACGCATGTGCACTGGGATGTGCGCGTGGTGTGAGATGTCGAGAATATGCAGCGCACAGGATTATTTCGCGAATAAACCAACGGTGAAACGGAAAAGTTGATCTTGCGAATGGAGAGACATTTGGTCGACCGACCAATTCCGGCGTAAATGCTGGTGGCGTGGATAATGAACATGTTCACGCACGGAATTATTCATCGTGATAGATACGTGATTGAGGCGACCATTATGCTTCCGACAACACCGCGACGGGGTCCGTGCGCCTGGGCGCACGAACCCCGTCGCGGGTGTTCAAGCCTTGTGCCAGCGTAAATGCTAGCCGAGCGTGGCTGCGGCCGCCGTTGCGGCGTCTGCGCCACCGCCCACTGCGTCGGCGGAACCCGAGAAGAAGTCCAGGGCACCGGCGAGGTCGGAGAAGGCGGAGAAGAATTCGGACAGGAAGGCGAGATCCATGCGTTTAACTCCTTGCTCGGTTGTGGGCATTTATGTCGGCGCTGAGCGGGCGCCGGATTCATTCCTACCGTTATTGAAATGAGATCGCAATCCGTGGGTTTAACCATTTTGAAACGGAAGGCGAACCAACGGGTCTCCGGGCAGGTGAGAAGCCTGTGTCCGGATTCACATCCGTCCGATGAATCCCACTATGTGGGAGGACGGGCCGTGTCCGAATCCCACCTTCGAGGGGCGCGGGCGGGGCTATCCTCGTCCCACGACGTGTAGCGCTTTCCGGACATACGGACGTATAGGGGAAACCATCATGCGCAAGACCATCGTCACCGGCATCGCGGTCGCGGCCCTCGCGCTGCTCGGCGTGACCGGCTGTTCAGACGACTCGAACGAGGCTCCGATCGCGACCACGACGACGTCCTCCCCGTCCGATCGGGTGGAAGGCGCGATCAGCAGTGTGCAGGCCACGGCGTCGTCCGCCGTGAATACCGCGCGCGAGGCCACCCAGAACGCGATCAACTCGGCCATCGCGGCGGTCCCGATCGGATTCGAGTCGGGAACCGCCGAACTCAATGCCATCTCGGACGTGACCATCAAGGCGGTGGCCGCCGCGATGAAGGCCGGCGACAGCAAGATCGAGATCGAGGCGTACGCGAGCAACACGGACGAGGCGGCCGCCGAACTCCTGGCCGACCAGCGCGCCCAGGCCGTCGCGAACGCTCTCGAGGCGCAGGGTGTCGACAAGAGCCGAATCTCGACCGAGGGCACGGCGAATCCACCCGAAGGAGTGAACGTCGATCAGGTGGAGATCACCGTCGAGGACAGCTGACCGGGCGGTCAGTGCAGGACCGCCCGGTGCTCGTTGCTGTACGGGATGTGCTCGGCGGTCCTGCCGTCGCGGAGTTTGAGGACCCACTCGGGATCGGACAGCAGTGCGCGGCCGACGGCCACGAGATCGAACTCGCCGTTCTCGTACTGCCGGAGCAACCGGTCGATGCCGGCGGTGTTCGAGGCGCCGTCCGAAGTGAAGGCCGTCGTGAACACGTCGTCGAGACCCACCGATCCGACCGTGATCGTGGGCAGTCCCGTCAGCCGTTTGGTCCATCCGGCCAGGCCGAGTTCTCCGTCCTCGCCGGACAACTCGGCGAAGGCCGGTTCCCAGTGCCTGCGGGTGGACGGGTGCAGCACGTCGACGCCGGCGTCGACGAGGGGTGCGAGGACGGCCGCGAGCTCGCCCGGAGTCTGCGCGATGCGCGAGTCGTAGTGGTTCGACTTCCACTGCGAGAACCGGTAGACGATAGCGAAGTCGTCCCCGACGGCCTCGCGGATCGCTGCGACCACCTCGACCGGGAAGCGGGTGCGGGCTGCGAGGGATCCGCCGTATCCGTCGGAGCGGACGTTGGTGCGGTCCCACAGGAACTGATCGAGCAGGTAGCCGTGGGCGCCGTGCAGTTCGATGCCGTCGAAGCCCACGTCACGCGCGTTGACCGCGGCCGCCACCCAGGCCTCGCGCAGCGCGTCGAGGTCGGGCCCGGTGAACTCGCGTCCCAGACGGGTTCCGTCCAGGGCGATTCCGGACGGGCTGGCCGTCGTCACCTCGGGGTTCATGCGGGGCTGCGGGCCGCGTTCGACGCCCAGATGCCACAGCTGCGGAATGATCTGCCCGCCCTCATCGTGGACCGCGTCCACCACCGACTTCCAGCCCGCCAGGCTGTCCTGGCCGTAGAGGAGCGGCACCCGGGTGTGGGATCCGGCGGCCGGGTCCGGAATGTACGTCCCCTCGGTGATGACGAGGCCGACCCCGCCCGCCGCGCGCCGCCGGTAATACGCCGCCACGTCCTCCCCTGGAATGCCGTCGAGGGAGAAAGCCCTGGTCATGGGCGCCATCGCGAAGCGATTCCGGAGTTGGAGGGATTTGACGGCGAACGGCTCGAAGAGGCCGTCCACGGGCAGCGGTGTTTCGGTCATGCCTGTCTGTAACCGGTCGCGGGTACGCACTATTCCTGCATATGACCTGCTGCGTAGTTGTAATCTGAAGTCACAGTCGACACTCGCTGCCGGCGCAAGGGCACTCGCCCGCGCCCGGTCTGACGGGAGGGTGCACTGATGGGCACGAACGACGGAAAACCTGCCGATCTGGTGCTGTTCGGTGACGTCGTCACCATGAATGACGCCGCGCCACGCGCTCGGGCGGTCGCGGTGCGGGACGGGCGGATCGCCGCCGTCGGCAACGACGCCGCGGTGTTTCCGCTGATCGGACCGGCAACGATCGCGGTCGACCTGCACCGCGCCTGCATCCTCCCCGGGTTCATCGAGGCGCACGGTCACCCGCTGAACTCGGCGGTGCTGCTCGGCGAACCGGTCGTGGACATCCGGCCCGTGACCATCGCCGGCGCGGACGAGGTGGTCGACGCCGTCCGCCGCGCCGTCGACGAGCACCCCGACGGCGCCGTGCTCAACGGCTGGGACCCGTTGCTCCAGAAGGGGCTGCCGGAACCGTCCCGGGAATGGCTCAACTCCGTCGCTCCCGACACCTCCCTGGTGATCCTGCACAACACCGGTCACGTTGCGTATTTCAACGACGTCGCCGCACGGGACGCCGGATTGTCCGGGAAGACACCGGACCCGGAAGGCGGCAGCTTCGGCCGCGACGAGTCGGGTGATCTGAACGGTTCGGCGTTCGAGGCACCCGCGGTGATGGCGGTGGCCGCCTCGATCCTCGCCGGTGCGTCCGCCCGGCTGCCGGAACTCCTCGCCGCGGAATGCGCGCGGATGAACGCGGCGGGCATCACCACCGCCAGCGAGATGGCATTCGACCCCCGCTTCCGGAGCGCGTTGACCGCGATCGCCCGGTCCGGTGGTCTCACCACCCGGCTGCGGCTGTACGAGATGTCGAATCCGGAGCGCTCCACGGACGTGTCACCCGGAGTGGGCGACGACCTGCTGCGCCAGGTGGGTATCAAGATCTGGTCGGACGGCTCGCCGTGGGTGGGCAACGCGGCCACGAGTTTCCCGTACCTCGACACGGAGGTCACCCGGTCGCTCGGCCTCGCCGGATCGCGCGGCGAGGCCAATTACACCGAGGACGAGATTCTCGAGATCAGCAAGCCGTACTTCGAGAACGGCTGGCAGATCTCCTGCCACGCCAACGGTGACGCCGCGGTCACCCTGGTCCTCGATGCGTGGCAGCGGATGCTCGCCGACTCGCCGCGGGAAGATCACCGACTGCGCCTCGAGCATGTCGGGGCGATGACCCCGGAGCAGTTCCGCCGTGCGACCGAACTCGGCGTCACGTGCAGCCTGTTCGTCGACCACCTCTACTACTGGGGCGACGTGCTCGTCGACGACCTGTTCGGTCCCGAACGCGGAGCACGTTGGGCCGCTGCAGCTTCCGCGATCGCGGCGGGCCAGCGGATCTCGTTCCACAACGACGGCCCGGTGACCCCGACCAACCCGCTGCGCAACATCGCCGACGCCGTCACCCGCCGCACCCGGTCGGGGCGGGTGCTCGCTCCCGAGGAGCGGATCTCCGTCCCGGACGCCCTGCGCGCGGAGACGATCAACTCGGCGTGGCACCTCCGGAGCGAGGACGCGATCGGGGCAATCGTCCCCGGGCTGCACGCCGATCTCGTCGTGCTGTCGGCCAATCCGCTTCTGGTGGATCCCGACGACATCGCGGACCTCGAAGTGCTCGCCACGATCCTGGAGGGTCGAACGGTCTTCGGAAAGCTGGCGTGACCCGGGTGGGGTCCGGGTCGCGGGCTCTGCGGTCGATCGGGGCGTCGGCCGGCGCCTGGATCCGCTCCGCGGGCTACACCCGCAAATGGCTGGTCCTCGGTGTCGTGATCGGCATCGTCGCCGGGCTCGGCGCGGTCGTGTTCTACGTCGCGCTGTCGGAGGCGACGCAATTGCTGATCGTCGACATCGGCGGCTACCACCCGCCGACCGCGGCCGGTGACGGCGGCGCGGGCGGCAGCAGGGAATTCACGAGACCGTGGGCGATTCCGCTCGTGGTGTGCCTGGGCGGACTGGTGTCCGGCATCCTCGTGTTCACCCTGGCGCCCGAGGCCGAGGGGCACGGCACCGACGCGGCGATCGAGGCCGTGCACCGGGACCCCCGTATGATCCGCGTCCGCGTCGTGCTGGTGAAGCTGGTTGCGTCGGCGATCACGATCGGGTCCGGCGGGTCCGGTGGCCGGGAGGGACCCACCGCGCAGATCTCGGCGGGTTTCGGATCGCTCCTCGCCCGCAGGCTGAACCTGTCCCCGCGGGACGGCCGCATCGCCGTGGCGATCGGCATCGGCTCCGGGATCGGCGCCATCTTCGGCGCCCCGCTCGGTGGTGCCGTGCTGTGCTGCACGATCCCGTACAAGGAGGACTTCGACTTCGAGGTGCTCGTGCCGGCGCTGGTCACGTCGATCGTCAGTTACACCGTGTTCGGCAGCTTCCTCGGCTTCGGGCCGCTGTTCGGGTACGCCGCCCAGGACTACGTCTTCGACACTCCGGCGCAGCTGGTGTGGTTCGCGCTCATCGGTGTGCTCGGCGGCCTGATCGGGTTGCTGTACAGCGGGACGTTCTACACCGCCGTCGACCTCACCCACCGTCTGCCGGGCAGCCGGATCGTCAAGCCGGCGGTCGGCGGGCTGCTCGTCGGCCTGATGGCGCTGGTGCTACCGGAGGTGCTGGGCAGCGGATACGGCTGGATCCAGCAGTCGATGGCCCGCGACGACCTCGCGGCCATCCCGCTGTGGGTGGTGCTGTTGCTGCCGTTCGCGAAGATCCTCGCGACGTCGCTGTCCATCGGATCGGGCGGATCGGGCGGCATCTTCGGCCCGGGCATGGTGATCGGGGCGTTCACCGGTGCCGCGGTGTGGCGACTGCTGGAACCTATCGCCCCGGGGGTTCCCGACAATCCGGCGCCCTTCGTCATCGTCGGCATGATGGCGTGTTTCGGGAGCATCGCCCGCGCCCCGCTCGCGGTCATGCTGATGGTCGCGGAGATGACGGGAAGCATCGGCGTGCTCGTGCCGGGGATGATCGCCGTCGGACTCTCCTATCTCATCGTGCGCCGATCGGGGAAGACGATCTACCGCGCGCAGCTCGAGAACCGGGCGGTGGCTCGGCTCGCCCAGGGTTCGCCGGGGTGATCGGGCCGGGTCCGTGTGCGGAGTGCCCGGAGGATTCGGGTCCGTGTGCGGAGTGCCCGGAGGATTCGGGCATGCTTGTGGCCATGACTGTTCACGTTCCTCAGTACGTCGACCTCCTCTGGCCAGCGCTTCAGGCTGCCATTGCTCTCGGTGGTTCGGCGTCCAACGAGGAGCTCGACAGCGCAGTCGTTGAGCGGGAAGGTCTTTCGTCGGACGTGCAGGGCGTGCTGCACGGTGACGGTCCCAGCACCGAGATCGAGTACCGGCTGGCGTGGGCCCGCACCTATCTCAAGGGGATGGGTCTGCTCACCAACAGCCGTCGCGGGGTGTGGAGCGTGACGGAGAAGGGCCGCGAGGTGGCCGAGAGTGAGATCCGCCCGTTGCACGCCGAATTCTCCGCCGAGAACCGCAAGAAGAATGCCGCCCGCAAATCCGCGAAGGCCGCATCCCGGAGGAACGACGAACCGGACGCCAACATCGCGGAGGCCGAGAACGACGCGGACTGGAAGGATCTGCTGCTCGACACGGTCCTGAAGATGTCGCCGCCCGCGTTCGAGCGGCTGACCCAGCGGTTGCTGCGGGAGGCCGGATTCTCGAGCGCATCCGTCACCGGTCGGGGCGGTGACGGGGACATCGAGGGGCTCGGCGTGTACCAGTTGTCGCTGCTCAGCTTCCCCGTGTTCTTCCAGTGCAAGCGCTACAGCGGCAGTGTCGGGGCCGGGGCGGTGCGCGATTTCCGTGGCGCCATGGCGGGTCGCGGCGAGAAGGGCCTGCTCATCACGACCGGAACCTTCACCGGCGACGCCCGCACGGAGTCCAAGCGGGACGGTGCCCCGCCGATCGACCTCATCGACGGCGACCGGCTCTGCGACCTGCTGAAAGAGCATTCACTCGGGGTTCAGACCACCACCCGTCTCGTCGAGGACGTCGAGGTCAGGTCCGATTACTTCCACTCCCTCGAGCCGAAATGATCAGCGTCGTGTCACCGTCCCGGGGCCCGGACACTCTTTCCCGTTGCGGTATGGCCACGAAGCGATCACACCGGCCCTGAAGCGGTGCCACCGGCGTCTTCCCCTGTGTAAATAGGAAGTTAAATGCACATGTCATCGACGTGAAAGACGATCGAGGGAAGTCGCTATGACGACCACGACGCCGTGGCCGTTGAAGGGCCACGGGGCGCAGCCGCCCGCCGGAATGACGGCGGACCGGCGATTCGGGATGCTCGTCGACCAGTTCTTCGGACTCTTCCGCGACAGCAGCCAGGGCGGCGGCGCGCTGGCCGTCTACCTCCACGGCGAACCCGTCGTCGACGTATGGGCGGGGTGGTCGAGCCGCGACACCTTCTGGCAGGCCGACACCGTCACCCTCACGTTCTCCACCGGCAAGGGCGTCGCGTCCACCGTGCTGCACCGACTCGCCAGTCGCGGGATCATCGACTACGACGCGCCGGTGGCGCGGTACTGGCCCGAGTTCGCCGCCGAGGGCAAGGATGAGATCACGGTCCGTGAGCTGTTGTCGCACCGCGCCGGGCTGCACCGGGTCCGCGGACTCGTGCCCGGCCCGCTGAGCCTGATGGACCATTCGCTGGTCAGCACCGCGCTGGCCGCCGCGACCCCCGACCAGCGCAGGCTGAAGGTCCCCGGCTATCACGCGGTGACGTTCGGCTCGCTCGTCGCCGAACTGACGTCCCGTGCGGCCGGAACACCGTTCACGGACCTCGTTCGGACGGAGGTCGCCGAGCCGCTCGGGGTGAAGGAATTCTGGTACGAGGTGCCGCTGCCCGAACGCGACCGGATCGCCAGGACCTTTCCGCACATCAACCCGTTCGGTGTTCCGTGGGGAGCGACGTCGTTCGCGATGTCGCGGCTGCCCGGTTTGCGCAACGTGGCCGACGCCGGCATGCCCGCGGGGTTCGACGCCCTCGTCCGCAACCCCGCGATCCACGACAGCGTGATGCCGGGGTGGAACGGCGTGTTCAGTGCCCGCGCCCTGGCGCGGATGTACGCGGCGCTGGCGAACGGCGGAACCGTCGGCGGTGCCGAGTTCCTCCCGCCGGACGTCGTGACCCAGCTGAGTCAGGTGCAGACCACTGCCCGCGATTACGTTCTGGGTATACCGATGAACTGGCGGCTCGGCTACCACGCGGGAATGGTCGCGCGCCGCAGGCAGCCGTCGAATACCTTCGGGCACTACGGCTTGGGTGGGTCGGGTGCGTTCGCCGACGCCGATACCGGTCTGTCGATCGCCTTCGTCACCAACCGGCTCGGCAACATGCTGACCCCCATCGCGGACCTCCGGCTGCCGAAGCTCGGTTCCACCGCGCTCGCCATCGCCGAGAAGCTGTAGCCGGGCAGCCTGCGGACGCCGGGCCGAACCAATTCGATTTCGACGCGCCGCTTTTCGATCGACGCGAGCCGCCGGTCTGGAAGGCGGAGGACCGGTAGCATCGTGTCCGTGACCGACGCGACCGCCCACACCAGCCGTCCTGATCGGTTGCGTGTCCTCGTCTACAGCGACGACGCGAACACCCGCCAGAAGGTTGTTCTGGCGTTGGGGAAGCGTCCGCACCCCGACCTTCCGGAGCTGGAGTACGTCGAGGTGGCGACGGCGCCCGTGGTGATCCGGGAGATGGATGCCGGCGGTATCGACCTGGCAATCCTGGACGGCGAGGCCGTGCCCGCGGGCGGGATGGGGATCGCGAAGCAGTTGAAGGACGAGATCGACGCGTGCCCGCCGATCCTGGTCCTGACCGGTCGTCCTGACGACGCCTGGCTCGCCAGCTGGTCGCGCGCCGAGGCCGCGGTGCCGCATCCGCTCGACCCGATCCGGTTGTCGGAAGCGGTCATAGCGCTGCTCCGCACCCGACTCTCTGCTTAGGGTCTCCTGACCCCGTTCCGGCCGTCGGACGGCGCATCGAGCGCCTGTCCCGCAGCGGTTTTCCGCATTTCCAGATCGCCCGGAACTCACACGGTCAAATCGGCCGGGCCCGACGACTTCCCTTGTACGCTGTGGCATAACTCACAAGAGCGTAGCTTCGGAAACGACCGTCCGGGATTCGGGCGGCCAGGCTCGGGAAGAGGGGAGCTGAGACGGCATGAATGTCTATGTGCCGATCCTCGTGCTCGGGGCGATTGCGGTCGCGTTCGCGGTGTTCTCCGTGATCGTGGCGCGGATCGTCGGTCCGAGGCGTTACAACCGTGCCAAGCTCGACGCCTACGAGTGCGGGATCGAGCCCACGTCCTCGCCGCTGGGTGCGGGCCGCATCCCGGTGAAGTACTACCTGACGGCCATGCTGTTCATCATCTTCGACATCGAGATCGTGTTCCTCTATCCGTGGGCGGTTCATTTCGACGCTCTCGGCTTCTTCGGTCTCGGGGCCATGGCCCTGTTCATCTTCAACGTCTCCGTCGCCTACGCGTACGAGTGGCGGCGTGGCGGTCTCAGCTGGGACTGATCGGTCCCGCCAGCGATCCAAAAGGTAAGTCGGAAGAGAAGAGTCGGATATGGGCATCGAAGAGAAGCTGCCGAGCGGCTTCCTGCTGACCACGGTCGAGGGGCTTGCGGGCTACGTCCGCAAGGGCTCGCTGTGGCCGGCCAGTTTCGGGCTCGCGTGCTGCGCGATCGAGATGATGGCCACCGCGGGCGGCCGCTTCGACATCGCCCGCTTCGGCATGGAGGCGTTCCGCGCGTCCCCTCGGCAGGCCGATCTGATGATCGTCGCCGGCCGGGTGAGTCAGAAGATGGCGCCGGTGCTGCGGCAGATCTACGACCAGATGGTGGAGCCGAAGTGGGTGCTGGCGATGGGCGTCTGCGCTTCGTCGGGTGGGATGTTCAACAATTACGCGATCGTGCAGGGTGTCGACCACATCGTGCCTGTCGACATCTACCTGCCGGGGTGCCCGCCGAGGCCCGAGATGCTGCTGAACGCGATCCTCACGCTGCACGAGAAGATCCAGCAGATGCCGCTCGGCGTTCACCGGGACGAGGTGGCGCGGGCGGCGGAGCAGGCCGCGCTGGCCGCCACCCCCACCATCCAGATGAAGGGCCTGCTCCGGTGACCGGCGTCTGGGCCGTGCCGAGGTGCCGGTGCGGGGCGGTGGGTTCGAGGGAGCGAAGCGAGCCGAGTATCCGGCGTCTGGGCCGTGCGGTCTGGACTGAGGAACGAGGGAGCGTAGCGAGTGAGTGACGAGGGAAGAGCGCACGACAAGGCCCAGACGCCCGCGAGCGAAGTGAGCCAGACAAACACAGGAAGAGGGCACGATCAAGCCCCGGCGCCCGCGAGCGAAGCGAGCCATGTTGTAGCAGTCCGCAAGGGTCTGTTCGGGGTGCGGGGTAGTGGTGACACGTCGGGGTATGGGCGGTTGGTGCGTCCGGTGTTGTTGCCGGGGAATACGCCGCGGCCGTATGGGGGTTATTTCGACGAGGTGGCGGATGGGCTGGGGGCAGCGCTGGCGGAGTCGGGGGTGGGTTTCGAGGATGCGGTGGAGTCGGTGGTGGTGTTTCGCGGTGAGGTGACGTTCGGTGTGCGGCGGGAGTTTCTGCCGGTGGTGGCGCGTGCGTTGCGGGATGAGCCGGATCTGCGGTTCGAGATGTGTCTGGGTGTGAACGGTGTGCATTTCCCGCAGGAGGCCGGGCGGGAGTTGCATGCGGTGTATCCGTTGTTGTCGATTACGCACAATCGGCGGATCCGTCTGGAGGTGGCGGTGCCGGACGTGGATCCGCATATCCCGTCGTTGTATGACGTGTATCCGACGAATGATTGGCACGAGCGGGAGACGTACGACTTCTTCGGGATCGTGTTCGACGGTCATCCGTCGTTGACGCGGATCGAGATGCCGGATGACTGGCCGGGTCATCCGCAGCGGAAGGACTATCCGCTCGGCGGTATTCCCGTCGAGTACAAGGGCGCGGAGATCGCGCCGCCCGACGAGCGGCGGGGGTACAACTGATGAGCGAGGACACGGTTTTCACCGTCGCCGGTCAGGACTGGGACGAGGTTGTCGATGCGGTGAAGGCAGCGTCGGACGATGCGGGTTCGGCGAGCGGTGAGGAGCGCATCGTCGTGAACATGGGTCCTCAGCATCCGTCGACGCACGGGGTGTTGCGGCTCATCTTGGAGATCGAGGGTGAAACGGTCACGGAGGCCCGGTGCGGTATCGGTTATCTGCATACGGGGATCGAGAAGAATCTGGAGTACCGCAACTGGACGCAGGGCGTGACGTTCGTGACGCGGATGGATTATCTGTCGCCGTTCTTCAACGAGACGGCGTATTGCCTGGGTGTGGAGAAGTTGCTCGACATCACGGAGCAGGTGCCGGACCGGGCGAGTGTGATCCGGGTGATGTTGATGGAACTGAATCGCATTTCCTCGCATCTGGTGGCGTTGGCCACGGGTGGGATGGAGCTGGGTGCGGTGACGGCGATGCTGTTCGGTTTCCGGGAACGTGAGTTGGTCCTGGATGTGTTCGAGTTCATTACCGGGTTGCGCATGAACCATGCGTATATCCGGCCGGGTGGGTTGTCTCAGGATCTGCCGGAGGGGGCGGTGGCGAAGGTTCGCGAGTTGCTGACGGTGCTGCCGGAGCGGTTGCGGGACATGGAGAATCTGCTGAACGAGAATCGCATCTGGAAGGGCCGCACCGAGGGCATCGGGTATCTCGACCTGACCGGGTGCATGGCGCTGGGGATCACCGGTCCGATGCTGCGGGCGACGGGCCTGCCGCACGACCTGCGGAAGTCGCAGCCGTATTGCGGGTACGAGAATTACGAGTTCGAGGTCAGCACCGACACCGGGTGCGACGCGTACGGCCGCTACCTGATCCGGGTCGACGAGATGAAGGAGTCGCTGAAGATCGTCGAGCAGTGTCTCGACAAGTTGCGGCCGGGCCCGATCATGGCGGAGGACAAGAAGATCGCGTGGCCTGCGGATCTGACGTTGGGGCCGGACGGTCTCGGTAATTCGCCGGGTCATGTCCGCGAGATCATGGATTCGTCGATGGAGTCGCTGATCCATCACTTCAAGTTGGTGACGGAGGGTTTCCGGGTGCCGCCGGGTCAGGTGTATGTGGCGGTGGAGTCGCCGCGGGGCGAGCTCGGGGTGCACATGGTGAGCGACGGCGGCACGCGCCCGTACCGGGTGCATTTCCGGGATCCGTCGTTCACGAATCTGCAGTCGGTGGCGGCCACGTGTGAGGGCGGCATGGTGGCGGATGTGATTGCTGCGGTCGCGAGCATCGATCCCGTCATGGGGGGAGTGGATCGATGACCGAGCGAGCCGCACCGGCGCAACCACCCATTTTCATCGAGTTCGGGCCGAGGCCGGAGGAGCGCGGTCGGCTGGTGCGGCCGGGTGCGCGGGAGGAGCATCCGCCGGCGGTCCGGGCGCGGCTCGACGCCGACGCCGATGTCGTCGTCGCGCGTTACCCGAATTCACGCTCCGCGCTGCTGCCGCTGCTGCATCTCGTTCAGGCGGAGGACGGGTGCATCACGCCGGCGGGGGTCGAATTCTGCGCCGGCCGGCTCGGGTTGACGGGCGCCGAGGTTGCCGCGGTCGCGACGTTCTATTCGATGTACCGGCGCGATCCGACCGGCGACTACTACGTCGGGGTGTGCACCAACACGTTGTGCGCGGTCATGGGCGGCGACGCGATCCTCGCCGCGCTGGAGGCGCATCTCGATCTGCCGCACGGTGGCACGACCGCGGACGGCAAGGTGACGCTGGAGCACATCGAGTGCAACGCGGCGTGCGATTACGCCCCCGTGGTGATGGTGAACTGGGAGTTCTTCGACAATCAGAACCCGGAGTCGGCCCGCTCGCTCGTCGATGCGCTGCGGTCGGGGGATCGGGTGTCGCCCAGCCGGGGCGCGACTTTGTGCACGTTCCGGGAGACCGCCCGCATTCTCGCCGGGTTCCCCGACGAGCGTCCCGGTGCGCTGGAGGGCGGCGGCACCGCCGGCGACGCCACACTGGCCGGCCTGCGCGTTGCGCGGGAACGGGGCATGACGGCGCCGGATCCGGCGGAGACGTCCCTCGTCCCGGAGCCGCAGTCGCGGGACACCGAGGCGGTGGCGGCGGAGTCCACGAAGGACGAGCCGGCGCCTGCCCCGTCGGCGTCGGTGCCTCCGGACCGGTCCACCTCCGAAACGAACCCGGCCGCCACCGATCCTGGACGGAAGGGAGACTGACATGCCGCTGACCCCGGTCCTGAGCCGCTACTGGGACGAGCCCGAATCCTGGACCCTCGACACGTACCGCCGCCACGACGGGTACGAGGGCCTGCAGAAGGCGCTGCGTATGGAGCCGGACGAGGTGATCTCGACGGTCAAGGAGGCCGGATTGCGCGGCCGCGGCGGTGCCGGGTTCCCGACCGGCATGAAGTGGTCGTTCATCCCGCAGGGCGACGACAAGCCGCACTACCTCGTGGTCAACGCGGACGAGTCCGAACCGGGCACCTGCAAGGACATGCCGCTCCTGCTCGCCACGCCGCACGCGCTCGTGGAGGGCGTGATCATCGCGGCGTACGCGATCCGCGCCGGGCATGCCTTCATCTACGTGCGCGGCGAGGTGGTGCCGGTGCTGCGCCGGCTGCAGGCCGCGGTCGCGGAGGCGTACGCGGCGGGCTACCTCGGCAAGGACATCCTGGGCACCGGGTTCGACCTCGAGTTGGTGGTCCATGCGGGTGCCGGGGCGTACATCTGCGGGGAGGAGACGGCGCTGCTCGACTCCCTGGAGGGGCGCCGCGGCCAGCCCAGGCTGCGTCCGCCGTTCCCCGCCGTGGCCGGCCTCTACGCGTCGCCGACCGTCGTCAACAACGTCGAGTCGATCGCGAGCGTCCCACCGATCATCGTGAACGGCATCGAGTGGTTCCGGTCGATGGGCAGCGAGAAGTCGCCCGGGTTCACCCTCTACTCCCTGTCCGGGCACGTGACCACACCCGGACAGTACGAGGCCCCGCTCGGAATCACGTTGCGGGAGTTGCTCGGCTACGCGGGCGGAGTCCGCGCGGGGCACCGGTTGAAGTTCTGGACGCCGGGCGGTTCGTCGACGCCGATCTTCACCGACGAGCATCTCGACGTCGCCCTCGACTACGAGGGTGTCGGCGCCGCCGGGTCGATGCTGGGCACCAAGGCCCTCCAGATCTTCGACGAGACCACGTGCGTGGTGCGCGCCGTGCTCCGCTGGACGGAGTTCTACGCGCACGAGTCGTGCGGTAAATGCACGCCCTGCCGGGAGGGCACCTATTGGCTGGTGCAGATCCTGGAGCGGCTCGAGCGGGGGGAGGGGACCGATGCGGATCTGCAGAAGTTGCTCGACATCGCGGACAACATCCTCGGCAAGTCGTTCTGCGCTCTCGGTGACGGTGCGGCGAGCCCGATCATGTCCTCCGTCAAGTACTTCCGCGACGAGTACCTCGCGCACTTCGAGCAGGGCGGCTGCCCGTTCGACCCGCACCAGTCCACCCTGATGGCGGGGGTGCACGCATGATGCCCGCGAGCCCTGAGACAACAATCACCGTCACTATCGACGGGGTGGAGGTGAGTGTTCCCAAGGGCACGTTGGTGATTCGTGCGGCGGAGATGATCGGTATCCAGATCCCGCGGTTCTGTGATCATCCGCTGCTGGACCCGGTGGGCGCGTGCCGTCAGTGTCTCGTGGATGTGGAGGGGCAGCGGAAGCCGCTCGCGTCGTGCACCACGACGGTCACCGACGGCATGGTGGTGCACACGCAGCTGACGTCGCCGGTGGCGGACAAGGCGCAGAAGGGGGTGATGGAATTGTTGCTGATCAACCATCCCCTGGATTGTCCGGTGTGCGACAAGGGCGGCGAGTGCCCGCTGCAGAATCAGGCGATGTCCAACGGGCGCGCGGAGTCGCGCTTCGGGGAGATCAAACGCACGTTCCCCAAGCCGATTCCGCTGTCCACGGAGGTCCTCCTGGACCGTGAGCGGTGTGTGCTGTGCGCGCGGTGTACCCGGTTCTCCCAGCAGGTTGCGGGGGACCCGTTCGTGGAACTGATGGAGCGGGGTGCGCTGCAGCAGGTCGGGATCTACGCGAAGGAACCGTTCGAGTCGTATTTCTCCGGCAACACCGTCCAGATCTGCCCGGTGGGTGCGCTGACGGGCACCGCGTACCGGTTCCGGGCCCGCCCGTTCGATCTGATCTCCAGTCCCAGTGTGTGCGAGCACTGTGCGAGCGGCTGCGCCCAGCGCACCGATCATCGGCGGGGCACGGTGTTGCGGCGGCTTGCGGGCGACGATCCCGAGGTCAACGAGGAATGGAACTGCGACAAGGGGCGGTGGTCGTTCGCCTACGCCACCGAGCGCGACCGGATCACCACCCCTCTGGTCCGCGGCGACGACGGCACGCTGGCGCCTGCGTCCTGGTCGGAGGCGCTTGCCGTCGCGGCGCGGGGACTGACCGCGGCGCGGGGCAGGGCGGGTGTTCTCGTCGGCGGCCGGTCCACATGGGAGGACGCCTACGCCTACGCGAAGTTCGCACGAACGGCGCTCGGCACCAACGACATCGACTTCCGCAGTCGCGCACACTCCGGGGAGGAAGCCGACTTCCTGGCAGTCCGGGTGGCGGGGCAGCGGCTCGCGGTCACGTACGACGATCTCGACGCCGCGCCGGTCGTCCTCCTCGCCGGGTTCGAGCCGGAGGAGGAGTCGCCGATCGTGTTCCTGCGGCTGCGCAAGGCGGCGCGCACGAAGGCCGTCCCGGTGTATTCGATCGCCCCGTTCACGTCCCGCGGCCTGGAGAAGGTGTCCGGCAGACTGCTACGGGCCGCGCCGAACGCGGAGCCGGAGGTCCTCGACGCACTGCGCACGGGCGAGTTGGATGCGGGGGTCACGGAATTGCTCGGCCGACCGGGTGCGGTCGTCGTGGTGGGGGAGCGGCTCGCCGCGGTGTCGGGGGCGTTGTCCGCCGCGGTCCGGCTGGCCGACGCCACCGGGGCCCGGCTGGCCTGGGTGCCGAGGCGGGCCGGTGAACGCGGCGCACTCGAGGCGGGCGCGCTGCCCGGACTGCTCCCGGGTGGCAGGCCGGTGGGTGATCCCGAGGCCCGACGACAGGTCGCGTCGGTGTGGAACGTCGCGGATCTGCCGGACACCGCAGGCCGCGACACCGCGGGGATCCTCGCCGCGGCCGAGTCCGGGACGCTGGGGGCGCTGCTGATCGGCGGGGTGGAGGTCGACGACCTTCCCGACCCGCAGGCCGCGACGGCAGCAATCGAGGCGGCCGGGTTCGTCGTGAGTCTGGAACTGCGCCACAGTGCGATCACCGACCGAGCGGCGGACGTGGTGTTCCCCATCGCACCGGTCATGGAGAAGCCGGGCACCTTCCTCGACTGGGAGGGGCGCGCCCGGGATTTCGACGCCGCCCTCCGCGGCACCGGGGCGATGCCCGATCAGCGGGTGCTGCACGCGATCGCCGGCGAAATGGGTGTCCCCCTCGGTCTCCCCGACGCGACGGCGGCACGGCGGGAACTCGAGCGGCTCGGCGCCTGGGACGGTGACTTCCCGGATCCCCCCGACGTCCCGCAGTCACCGCGGCGGGAACCCGGGGCGGGGGAGGCGGTGCTCGCCACCTGGCGGATGCTGCTCGACTCGGGGCGCTTGCAGGACGGCGAACCGCACTTGGCGGGGACGGCGCGCACCCCGGTCGTGCGGATGTCCGCGGCGTCGGCCGCCGAGACGGGTGCCGGTGACGGAGATCCGGTCACCGTCACGACGGACCGAGGGGCCGTCACGCTGCCGTTGGCGATCACCGACATGCCGGATCGGGTGGTGTGGCTGCCGCTCAACTCGCCCGGCTCCGCGGTCTACCGGCAACTGGCCGCCGGGGCGGGGACCGTCGTCAACGTTCGCCGCGCCGCAGGCGCCAACGGGGTCGGGCCGGGAGGTGCGCTGTGACGATCGCGGCCGTCTACCCCGACCCGGCACTGTTCGGGCACGACCCGTGGTGGCTGGTGCTCGGCAAGGCGCTGGCCGTCTTCGTGTTCCTCGTCCTCACCCCGCTTCTGACGATCCTGGCCGAACGCAAGGTGATGGCCTGGATGCAGATGCGCGTCGGCCCGAACCGGGTCGGCCCGCGGGGCATGCTGCAGAGTCTCGCCGACGGCATCAAGCTCGCCCTGAAGGAGGGGATCGTCCCGAAGGGTGTGGACAAGCCGATCTACATCCTCGCGCCGATCATCGCCGCGGTGCCCGCGTTCATGGCGTTCGCGGTGATCCCGTTCGGGCCGGCGGTGTCGATCTTCGGGCACTACACGCCGTTGCAGCTGACGGACCTGCCGGTGGCGGTGCTCTACGTCCTCGCGGCCACGTCGATCGGCGTCTACGGCATCGTGCTCGCCGGCTGGGCGTCCGGGTCCACGTACCCGTTGCTGGGTGGTCTGCGCTCGACGGCGCAGGTGATCTCGTACGAGATCGCGATGGCGTTGTCGTTCGCGGCCGTCTTCCTGGACGCCGGAACGATGTCCACGTCGGGCATCGTCGCGTCCCAGGAACACACCTGGTACGTCTTCCTGCTGCTGCCGTCGTTCCTCATCTACGTCACCTCCATGGTGGGCGAGACCAACCGGGCGCCGTTCGACCTGCCCGAGGCCGAAGGCGAACTGGTCGGCGGGTTCCACACCGAGTACTCCTCGCTGAGCTTCGCGATGTTCATGCTCGCCGAGTACGTGAACATGGTGACCGTCTCGGCGCTCGCCACCACCCTGTTCCTCGGCGGCTGGCACGCGCCGTTCCCACTCAGCCTGTGGGACGGCGCGAACTCCGGTTGGTGGCCGGTGCTGTGGTTCACGCTGAAGGTCTGGGCTTTCCTGTTCGTGTTCGTCTGGTTGCGCGCCACGCTGCCCAGGCTGCGGTACGACCAGTTCATGGGTCTCGGCTGGAAGATCCTGATCCCGATCTCGCTCGTGTGGGTCATGGTCGTCGCCACCGTCCGTGCCTTCCGCAACGAGGGCTACGACGGCCGGACGATCACCCTCGTCGTCGCGGGCATCGTCGTGGCCCTCGTCGTGGTGGCGCTGCTGTGGAAGCGCCTGCGTCCGGGCCGCGTTCGCGCACCCGAGAAACCGGCCGAGCCGCACGACCGCACCGAACCGTCCCCGGAGACACTCGAACCGTTCGACCCCATGGCCGGTGGATATCCGGTTCCGCCGATGCCGGGTCAGACGCTGCCCGCGTTCCGGCGCACGCCCGTCTCCGTCACCAGCGCGCACTCCACCGGATCGACTCAGGAGAACAGCGATGACTAAATTCCTCGGCCCCATAGCGGGATTCGGCGTGACCTTCTCCACGATGTTCAAGAAAGCGAACACCGAGTTCTACCCGGAGGAGAAGACGCCGACGGCGCCCCGCTATCACGGCAGGCATCAGCTCAACCGGTACGCGGACGGCCTGGAGAAGTGCATCGGGTGCGAACTGTGCGCCTGGGCGTGCCCCGCCGACGCCATCTTCGTCGAGGGCGCAGACAACACCGACGAGGAACGCTACTCGCCCGGTGAGCGGTACGGCCGGGTGTACCAGATCAACTACCTGCGCTGCATCGGATGCGGTCTGTGCATCGAGGCGTGCCCGACACGGGCGCTGACCATGACCAACGAATACGAGATGGCCGACGACAACCGGGCCGGCCTGATCTACGAGAAGGACCGGCTGCTGGCACCGCTCGAGTCCGGCATGGTCGATTCGCCGCACCCCATGGCCCCGGGCACCACGGCCGAGGACTACTACCGCGGCACGGTGACCGGGGGAGCGGCGCCCGCGTCGCAGGACGAACCCGAGGCCGACGACACGGCGGGGGACAGGCCGTGAACACGATGCCGTCCACCGTCCAGCTGGTCGCGGAACCCTTCACCCAGACCTCGACCGGCGAGGGCGTGCAGTTCTGGGTCCTCGCGACGGTGGCGGTGATCGGCGCGCTCGGAGTGGTCAGCGCAACGAAAGCCGTCTACTCGGCGATCTTCCTCGCCACGACCATGATCATCCTGGCCGTGTTCTACATCGCCCAGGGCGCACCCTTTCTCGGCGTCGTGCAGATCGTGGTCTACACGGGCGCGGTCATGATGCTGTTCCTGTTCGTGCTCATGCTGATCGGCGTCGATTCTTCCGAATCCCTCGTCGAAAACCTGCGCGGTCAGCGGGTGGCCGCGATCGCGGCGGGGCTGGGATTCGGTCTTCTGCTGATCGGCGGCTTCGGGCGTGCGTCCGTCTCCGCGTTCACCGGTCTCGACCAGGCCAACGCGGGGGGCAACGTCCAGGGGCTCGCCGAACTCGTCTTCGTCCGGTACGTGTGGGCCTTCGAACTGACCGGTGCCCTGCTGATCACCGCGACCATCGGCGCGATGGTGCTCGCCCACCGGGAACGTTTCGAGCGGCGCAAGGACCAGCGCGAGCTGTCGCAGGACCGGGTCCGCGAGGGTGCCCGGGTCACACCGCTACCCAGCCCCGGGGTCTACGCACGGCACAACGCCGTCGACATCCCCGCGTTGCTGCCCGACGGCACGTTCTCGGACCTGTCCGTCAGCCGGTCGCTCGACCGGCGGCCGAGCATGCCCGCCCGGGCGCTGGGCAACGCGGACGTCGCGGCCCCCGAACCCGCCGCGACCGAAGACGGGGGTGGGCGATGAACCCGGAGAACTACCTCTACCTGTCGGCGCTGCTGTTCACGATCGGTGCCGCCGGGGTGCTGATCCGCCGCAACGCGATCATCGTGTTCATGTGCATCGAGCTGATGCTCAACGCGTCGAATCTGGCGTTCGTGACGTTCGCCCGGATGCACGGCAACCTCGACGGGCAGGTCTTCGCGTTCTTCACGATGGTCGTCGCGGCCGCCGAGGTCGTCGTCGGTCTGGCGATCATCATGACCATCTTCCGTTCCCGCCGTTCGGCTTCCGTCGACGACGCCAACCTCCTCAAGAACTGACGGGTCCCCGATGACGCACATCCTCGAGAAGGTGACTTTGCCCGACGACACCCCGATCGGCGGTGCGGCATGAACGGAACGCTCTCGTCGGCGGTGTGGCTGCTGCCGGTTCTGCCGCTTCTCGGCGCCGCCGTGCTCCTGCTGACCGGCAGGCGCAGCGATGCGTGGGGTCATCTCCTCGGCTGTGTGACCGCGCTGGCCTCGTTCGCGCTCGGTCTCGTCTTCTTCGTCGACATGCTCGGCCGGGACGCCGCCGATCGGGTCGTGCACCAGATCCTGTTCAGCTGGGTGCCGGTCGGCGAACTCCAGGTGGACTTCGGTCTGCAACTCGACCAGCTGTCCGTGTGCTTCGTGCTGCTGATCACCGGTGTCGGCTCGCTGATCCACATCTACTCGGTCGGCTACATGGCGCACGACCCGGAGCGCCGGCGGTTCTTCGCCTACCTCAACCTGTTCCTCGCGGCGATGCTGCTGCTGGTGCTGGCCGACAACTTCCTGGGGCTGTACGTCGGGTGGGAGGGAGTCGGTCTCGCGTCGTACCTGCTCATCGGGTTCTGGCAGTACAAGCCGTCCGCGGCTGCCGCGGCGAAGAAGGCGTTCGTGGTCAACCGCGTCGGCGACATGGGCCTGATCCTGGCGATCATGATCATGTTCTCGACGTTCGGCTCGATCGAATTCGCCGACGTGTTCACGGGCGCCGACGCCGCCAGCGAGGGGGCGCTCACCGCGATCGGGCTCGCGCTGCTGCTCGCCGCCTGCGGCAAATCGGCGCAGGTCCCGCTGCAGTCCTGGCTCGGCGACGCGATGGAGGGCCCGACACCGGTGTCCGCGCTCATCCACGCCGCGACCATGGTCACGGCAGGTGTGTATCTGATCGTCCGCTCCAACGCGATCTTCGACCTGGCACCGAACGCCCAGCTCGCCGTCGTGATCGTCGGCGCGGTGACCCTGCTGTTCGGCGCGATCATCGGCTGCGCGAAGGACGACATCAAGAAGGCGCTGGCGGCGTCGACGATGAGCCAGATCGGGTACATGGTGCTGGCCGCCGGACTGGGACCGGCCGGGTACGCGTTCGCGATCATGCTGCTGCTCACCCACGGCTTCTTCAAGGCTGGCCTGTTCCTCGGCGCCGGCTCGGTGATGCACGGCATGAACGACGAGGTGAACATGCGCCGCTACGGCGGTCTGCGCACCGTCATGCCCATCACGTTCGTCACGTTCGGGCTGGGATACCTGGCCATCATCGGGATTCCGCCGTTCTCCGGCTTCTTCTCCAAGGACAAGATCATCGAAGCGGCATTCGCCGCCGAGGGCGTGCAGGGCGTCGTCCTCGGAACGGTCACGCTGCTCGGCGCGGGACTCACCGCCTTCTACATGACCAGGGTGATGCTGATGACCTTCTTCGGACAACGGCGGTGGGATCCGAAGGCCCACCCCCACGAGTCGCCGGGGGTGATGACGGTGCCGATGATTCTGCTGGCGGTCGGCTCGGTCGCCGCGGGCGCCCTGCTCGCCGTCGGGTCCTCGCTGCAGCACTGGCTGGAACCGGTCGTCGGCGCCCACCACGGGGAGCCGGCCCTGCCCGTGTGGGCGATCACCGGACTCACGCTGGTGGTGGTGCTCGCCGGGGTCGCGGTGGCCTACCGGCAGTACGCCCGGCAGCCGATCCCCGACGTCGCGCCGGCGGACGTCACCGCGCTCACCGTCGCGGCCCGGAGGGATCTGTACGGCGACGCGTTCAACGAGGCGGCGCTGATGCGTCCCGGGCAGGAGTTGACGCGAACGCTCGTGACCGTCGACGACAGGGGCGTCGACGGCGCCGTCAACGGTTTCGCCGCGCTCGTCGGCGGAACGTCGGTGCGGGTGCGGCGTCTGCAGACCGGGTTCGTCCGGTCGTACGCCCTGTTCATGTTCGCGGGTGCGGCGCTTCTGGTCGCCACGATGCTGGTGAGGCTGTGGTGAGCGGCTTCCCGTGGCTGACCGCCCTCTGGGTGCTGCCACTCGTCGGCGCCGGCGTGGTCCTCGCCCTGCCCGTCGACCGGCGCGCGCTCGCGAAAACCGTCGGTGTCGGTGTGTCCGTGGTGGTCCTGTGCCTGGCGGTCGTGCTGGCGATCCGGTTCGACCCGACCGGCGAGCAGTACCAATTCGTCGAATCGCACGCCTGGATCCCGGCGTTCGGCACCCGGTACATCCTGGGCCTGGACGGCATCGCACTCGTCCTGGTGCTCCTCACCGCGGTTCTGGTGCCCCTGCTGCTGCTGGCGGGGTGGAACGACGGTGACTCGGCCGCCGACTACGGCCGGCGGCGGATGGCACACACGTACGTGGCGCTGACGCTGATGGTCGAGGCGATGGTGATCGTGTCGTTCACCGCCCTCGACGTCCTGCTCTTCTACATCTTCTTCGAGGCCATGCTCATCCCCATGTACTTCCTGATCGGAGGATTCGGTGGGGCAGGCAGGTCGTATGCCGCGGTGAAGTTCCTGCTCTACAACCTGTTCGGCGGCCTGATCATGCTGGCCGCTGTCATCGGGCTGTATGTGGTGACGGCGCGCCAGGACGCGTTCGGTGGCGGCACCTTCGACTTCCGGGTGATCGTCGCCGAGGGTCTGGACGCCGACCCCGGCGTGCTGAAGGCATTGTTCCTCGGGTTCATGTTCGCGTTCGCGGTCAAGGCGCCGCTGTGGCCGTTCCACACGTGGTTGCCGGGCGCCGCGGTGGAAGCCACCCCGGCCAGCGCGGTGCTGATGATGGCCGTCGTCGACAAGGTCGGGACGTTCGGGATGCTGCGGTTCTGCCTGCAGATGTTCCCGGACGCGTCCGCGTACTTCGCGCCGTTCGTGACGGTGCTGGCGGTGATCGGCATCATCTACGGGGCGGTGCTGGCCATCGGACAGACCGACGTGATGCGGCTGATCGCGTACACGTCGATCTCGCACTTCGGGTTCATCATTCTCGGCATCTTCGCGATGACGAGCCAGGGGCAGGCCGGATCGACGCTGTACATGGTCAACCACGGCATCTCGACCGCGGCGCTGTTCCTGATCGCAGGGTTCCTGGTGTCCCGGCGCGGCACCCGCCTCATCGCCGACTATGGCGGAGTGCAGAAGGTCGCCCCGGTGATGGCGGGGACATTCCTCGTGGCGGGGCTGGCCACACTGTCGTTGCCGGGCCTGGCGCCGTTCATCAGTGAATTCCTCGTCCTGGTCGGGACGTTCTCACGCTATCGGATCGCTGCCGTGGTCGCGACTTTCGCGCTCGTCCTCGCCGCGATCTACGTGCTGTGGCTCTACCAGAGGATGATGACGGGACCGCTGAAGGAGGGCAACGAGACGGTCCGCGATCTCGTGCGCCGTGAGATCGCGGTCGTGGCGCCGCTGATCGCCCTGCTGCTCGTCCTCGGCGTCTACCCCAAGCCCGTGCTGGACGTCATCACCCCCGCCGTGGGCCACGTCCTCGTCACCGTCGGTCAGCACGATCCTGCCCCCACCGTTGCCGGGCCGGACCCAGAGGGAGGCACACCCTGATGAGTACCTCCGAATTCGTACTCGCACAGTCCGCGACCGTGCCTGCGCCGGACATCGAATACGGTCAGCTGTCACCCATGCTGATCGTGTTCGGCGTGGCAGTCGCCGGTGTGCTCGTCGAGGCGTTCCTGCCCCGGCGCGGCCGCTACTCGAGCCATCTCGTGCTCGCGCTCGGCGGACTCACCGCGGCGTTCGTGGCCGTCGTCCTGCTCGCCGGAACCCGCGACTCGGTGGTCGGGGGAGCGGTGGCTGTCGACGGTCCGACGCTGTTCCTCCAGGGCACGATCCTGCTGATCTCCATCCCGGCGATTCTGATCATCGCCGAGCGGAGCGTCGACAGCGGGGTCGCGGCGGCGACCGCGGAGGTCACGGCCGTCCGCGGGGCGGAGCCGGAAGGCGGAACCGACGCCTTCACCCCGCAGGCGTTCGCGGTCCCGGGCAGTGTCGCCGAGCGGGAGGCCACCAGGAACGCCCCGGGGCACACCGAAGTCTTTCCCCTCACCCTGTTCGCGGTCGGCGGGATGCTCCTGTTCCCGGCATCCAACGATCTCCTCACCATGTTCGTGGCGCTCGAGGTGCTCTCGCTGCCGCTGTATCTGCTGTGCGGACTGGCGCGGCGCCGCCGCCTCCTGTCGCAGGAGGCGGCGCTCAAATACTTTTTGCTCGGTGCGTTCTCGTCGGCGTTCTTCCTGTTCGGGGTGGCGTTGCTGTACGGATACGCGGGAACCGTCGCGTTGCCGGGGATCGCCGACGCACTCGCCCGGGGCACCGAGGACCGGACGCTGGCGCTGATCGGTACCGCGCTCCTGTCGGTGGGTCTGCTGTTCAAGATCGGCGCGGTCCCGTTCCACTCCTGGATCCCCGACGTCTATCAGGGTGCGCCGACGCCGATCACCGCGTTCATGGCGGCGGCCACCAAGGTCGCGGCGGTCGGGGCGATGCTGCGCATCTTCTACGTGGCGCTGCCCGATCTCCGCGCGGACTGGCGGCCCGTGATGTGGGGCGTCGCCATCCTCACCATGGTGGTCGGTGCCGTCATGGCGGTCACGCAGAACGACGTCAAGCGGATGCTCGCGTACTCTTCGGTCGCGCACGCCGGATTCATCCTCACCGGTCTGGTCGCGGCCAACCGGGCGGGTCTGTCGTCCACCATGTTCTATCTGCTGGCCTACGGATTCAGCACGCTCGGCGCCTTCGCCGTCGTCACCCTCGTGCGGGACAGCCGGGGCGAGGCGACGGACCTGTCCCGCTGGGCGGGGCTGGGGCGGCGCTCGCCTCTGGTCGGTGGAGTTTTCGCCCTGTTCCTGCTCGCGTTCGCCGGAATCCCTTTGACGAGTGGGTTCGTCAGCAAGTTCGCGGTCTTCCAGGCCGCACTCGAGGGCGGTGCCGTGCCGCTCGTCCTGGTCGGGGTCGTCAGCAGTGCGATCGCGGCGTTCTTCTACGTCCGGGTGATCGTCCTGATGTTCTTCTCGGAGCCGCAGAGCGACGCCCCGACGATCGTGGTGCCCAGCATGTTCACCGCGGCGGCCATCGCGGTGGGAGTGGTGGTGACGGTGGTGCTCGGTATCCTGCCGCAGGGGGCACTGGATCTGGCGGACCAGGCTGCGGTGTTCTTCCGCTGACCCGACGGTGCCTGCGGGTCGCGAGTGTCCGATGTGACGGATGTAGTCCAAGTGGCTGGCGGGACCCGTGGGAGTGTGGTGGAATGCAAACCGGACAACGTACCGACTGAACGAGAGTGAACGTCGGAGACACGCCGGAGCGCGACCGATCGGATATGGGGGCCACAGTGCAGATTTCTCGGAGAGACCTGTTCCGGTACGCGGCAGCGGGATCCGCCGTCGCCGGGATCGCGGCGCTGACGTCCACCACTTCCTCGGTCGCCGTCGCGAAGGCGGACAGCCTCGGCATCCTGATCGACTACGCGGGTGGCGTGCCCTCGGCGGACGCCATCGTCGAGGCCGGATACGCCGGCGCGATCCGCTACGTGTCGGATCGCCGTCCCGGCGCCGAATGGATGGAAGGCAAGCCGATGCTCGCCGACGAGGCGCAGGCGCTGCTCGATGCCGGACTGTCCGTCGTCTCGTGCTATCAGTTCGGCAAGGGGCCGACCGCCGATTGGCGCGGCGGGCTCGAGGCCGGCAAGCGGCATGCGGAGCGCGGCCTCGAATTGCACCTCGCCGCAGGCGGTCCCGAGGACCGGCCCATCTACGCGTCCATCGACGACAATCCCTCGCCCGCCGATTTCCTCACCATGATCGCTCCGTACCTCGCGGGCTGGGAGTCGGTGGTCGGCAAGGGCAACACCGGCATCTACGCGAATTCCAAGACGCTGGATCTGGCGGTCCTCGCCGGGCTCGGTTCGTGGTACTGGCAGCATGATTGGGGCACGCCCGAGGGGTTCGTCCACCCGTCGGCGCACCTGCATCAGTACGAGATCGACGCGAGCAACGTCGACGGGGTGGGCATCGATCTCAACGACATTCTGAAGCCCGATTACGGGCAGTGGTGACCGGTCAGGCGGCCGGTCGATCGTCCATCTTCGAGAGCCACTCCCGCGCGTCTTCGGGTAGGTTTCCCGCGGATTCCGCTGCGCGGCACCACTTCTTGGCGGTGGCGAGAAAGTTCATCGGGTTGTACGCGTCCTCCTCGCGCGACCACAGGTTGTCGCCGGCGTAGTGGAGGATCGTGATGTTGGCTGCGGCATGCTGTGAACCGTCGCCGGGATCCTCCATGGGGTTGTCGATCTCGCAGATCACCCATCCTCGGTCCTCGTCGATCACGTACCAGTTCGCCGGGAACTCGGTCATCCGGTTGCCGGGGAAGGCCGACATGGTGCGCGTGACCCAGGTGCGGATGGCCTCGCGTCCGGCGAAGTGTCCGAACGCGTGCTCGACGTACGTGGCGTTCTCGGTGAAGAGGTCGGCGAATCCGTCCCAGTCTCCGAGTTCGACGCAGCGGCCGACGGTTCGCTGGTAGTGCGCGAACGCCTCGTCGAGTTCGGCGCGACTCCACGGCATGGTGCATCCCTTCCCTCGTCCGGCACCGCGTCTGCGTGCCTCGAAGAATGAGAACACGTTTCAGTTCTGCTGTGGGCTGTTTTCCGGTGGATGGGATCGATGAAACGCCACCCGAGTCAACTCCGATTACCTGGTGTCACTCGTTTCACTCTGGAGCCGGAGGTTCTGCCATGGATCTGCTGATCAACTTCGTGTACACCGTCGCCTCGGTTCTCTACACCGCGCTGTTCGTCAACGGGTCCTGATTCGCTTCCGCGGTGCCGGAATGTGCACGCTACACATGATATGTATGGTGCACAATGATGTCCCGGTCACGGGTGCAGAGCCTCGGGCAGAATGACGGTAACTCTGGGAGGTGTCGGTGTCCGATCGCGACGAGGTGGCGGCTGATGTCGAGAACGAATTGACATTGCTGTCGCGCTATCACGCCCACGCGCAGCGGGCGGGGTTCCAACTCGACCGTTCCGCCTACCTGCTCCTCGGACGCCTGGAACTCGAACATCCGCTCAGCCTCAAACAGCTCGCCGAGGCATTCCGGCTCGACATCTCGACGATCAACCGGCAGATCGGTGCGCTGCGCAAGCGCGGACTCGTCGAGCGCGTCCCCGACCCGGACGGCGGAATGGCCCGCAAGGTCGAGGCCACAGCGCGGGGGCTCGAACAGCTCCACGCGGACCGGGCGCTGGGCAGGAACGGCGTCGAACGCATCATCGCCGAGTGGAGCGACCACGACCGCGGCGAGCTGCGCCGCCTGCTGACCAAATTCAACGGTGAGATCGAGAAGTACGACGGCAACTCCTGGCCGCGCGCCGGCCGGACGACCTGACGGGGCGCCGTCAGGACTGGACGTGCGCGGTCGCGTCGCGGGCGAGGTCCGGCTCGTCGGCGATGACCGTGAGGTGAGGGTGTTCCGGCGGCGCGTCGTGCCAGCCCTTCCACGACAGCAGAGACCACCGGGACAGCCCCGACAGCGCGGATCCGAGGCTGGCGAACGAGGCGGTGCTCAGTGCCGAGCCGGCCGACCCGACGGATCCGATCGAGAGCACCGAGCCGACGCTCCCGATCGACAGGACGGAGTAGGCGGAACCGATCGAGAGGATGGATCCTTCCGAGCGGACCGACAGGATGGAGCGCCGGGCGTGTCGCGATCGCAGTGAGTGGTCCGGTGTGTGATGCGTCGAGTGCATTCCTCGGTCTACCACGGCGGCGCCGTCGGCAAACAGTGAAGCGGTGCAGACACGAGCGAGGGGCCCACCGGAAAGATCCGGAGGGCCCCTCGCTCGTCAGCTGTGAAGGGTTACGCGACCTGGAACATGCCGACGGTGGGGAGGAAGCTGCACGTGATCGGCGCCGCCCCCTCCTTCTGGGTCGTCAGTCCACCCGACACGACCGCGAGGACGCGACCCGGGCCGGTGTCCGCGATCGCCGACAGGGTTGCCGGTCCGTCGGGGTTGATCTTGGCCTCGTTGGTGAGGTTCTGGGTGGCGCGGCGCTGGTTGTCCAGGTTGATCCACGTCACGGTCAGCGGATTGGGCTGTTCGGCGGCAACGGAACTGGTTCCGAGGGCGGTGAACACGAAACCGGCCTGACCTGCCTTGGGGCCGGGCGGGGGCAGCTGGGCCGGGCCGGGGACCGCGAGGGCGGTGCCCACCGAGTCGGCGCCTTCGCCGATGCAGCCCTTGCCGATGGTCGGGTAGAGGAACTGCGCGATGACGGGTGCGTTCTCCTGCGGGATCTCGGGGCCGCCGCCGCCGCTGCCGTCGAGGAACGTGATGACGCGCTCGAGGGTGGACTTGAGTTCCGGCGGGATGCCGGGGGACTCGAGAAGGTTGCGGGCCTGGTCCAGGATCGCGTCCTGGGGTCCTGCGGCGATGTCTTCGGTACCTGCGGCTGCGCCGATGATGGCGGGTGCGAACGACGCGAGCATCTCCACGGGGATGCCTTCGGGCACGGGCGGCGGCGTCGGCTGCGCGCTCGCCTGGGCCGGCACTGCCATAGCGGCAGCTGCGGCAACGGCGAGAGCAGTTACTGCTCTGCGCATACCTCGGGTTCGAAGCACAGTCTCCCCATCCTTAGTCATAACAGCGTGGACGACAACTCAATCCACGTCTGACGGCTCGGGGGGTCACTCTATGTACAGCGCCCCCGGGTTGTACAGCTCACGAGTTCGTTCACCGGTAGCTGCGGCACCCCGGTGGGAGTGTATGGCATACAGACCCCGACGGTGATCCTCCGGTGACGATAGCTTGTGGCACGTGTGGTTCGTGTGATTGGTGATGCAACTGTTACGCACGGCTACGGACACCTCGGGGGCCGCGGGCGGCGCCGTCTACGCTGTGCGGGACCGTTTCGGGATCGGCTGAGACATCTACACCTCACGGGAGAGCGCCACACTGTGTCCGACCATGCAGCGTCCGACGGCGGAGCAGCCTCCGACGACCCGACTTCCGAGCGATCACCCACGTCGGCCCGGGGAACATCCCCTTTGCACACCCTGTTGCGATGCGCGCCTGTGCTTCTCGTGCTGTCGGTGCTCGGGCGGATGGCGTGGACGCTGTTGAGTCCCAACGGGATGAACCTCGTCGACCTGCACGTCTACGTCGACGGTTCCGAGGCGCTCCACGGTGGCAGTCTCTACGACTTCACCTATTCGGAAGTGACACCGGACTTTCCGTTGCCGTTCACCTACCCGCCGTTCGCGGCGCTCGTCTTCTTTCCCCTGCACTACCTGCCGTTCCCGCTGGTCGGGGTCGGCTGGCAACTGCTCACCATCCTCGCCCTGTATGCGGTGGCGCGAATGAGTCTGGGGCTCGTGCTCGGCGACGCCGCGCGCAGCCCGCACTGGCGCGCGGTCGCGGTGCTGTGGACCACGGTGGGGGTGTGGGTGGAACCGGTGCGCACCACGCTGGACTACGGCCAGATCAACGTCTTCCTCGCACTGCTCGTGATGACCGCGGTCCGCAGCTCCCGGTGGTGGCTGTCCGGTGCGCTCGTCGGGTTCGCCGCCGGGATCAAACTGACCCCCGCGATCACCGGCCTCTACTTCCTGATGCAACGCCGCTGGAAGGCCGCCGTCTTCTCCGGGGTCGCGTTCGCGGCGACCGTCGGAGTCAGTTACCTGCTGATCGGCTCGGAGGCACGGGAGTACTTCACCCACTTGCTCGGTGACGCCGATCGCATCGGGCCGGTCGGCTCGGTGTGGAACCAGTCGCTGCGTGGCGCGTTGTCGCGGCTGCTCGGGTACGACGTCGAGACGGGCGTGCTCTGGCTGCTGGCGGTCGCGGTCACCGTCGTCCTCGCCGTCCTGGCCTGGCGGGCGATCGCCCGGGACGACCGGCTCGGCACCCTCGTCCTCGTCGAGTTGCTGGGGTTGCTCGTCTCACCGATCTCGTGGTCGCACCACTGGGTGTGGGTGATCCCGATGCTGATCTGGTTGCTGCACGGCCCGTACGGGTCGATGCTGGGCACCCGGATCCTCGCCGGGTACTGGCTCGTCACCACCCTCATCGGCGTGCCCTGGGTGCTCAGCTTCTTCCAGGACTCGATCTGGTTGATCTCCCGGCCCGCGGTGCTCGCGTGGCTGGGCACGGTCGACGTCGTCGGCGCGTTCGGTGTCTACCTGTGGGTGGCCTACGCCGGGCGACGCACGAACCGTCCCGCCGAGGCCGTCGGCGACATCAGCCCGCCAGTGAGTCGATCTGCGCAGCAAGATCCAGATCCAGCTGCGTGAGCCCGCCGGCGGAATGCGTCGACAGTGTGTAGGTGACCTTGCGCCACCTGATGTCGATGTCCGGATGGTGGTTCGCGGCCTCCGCCGCCTCCGCGACCTTGCGGACCAGCTCCACCGCTTCGGGGAAACTCGGCGACTCCACGGTGCGGACGAGGGAATCACCCGCCCGCTGCCACCCGGGCAGTCCTGCGAGCGCGGTGTCGATCTCTCCGTCTGACAGCAACTCGGCCATACCTCATGATGGTGCCGTGCCCGAGGAACGTGCAAGACCTGTCGAGAACGCCGGTGAGGTGGTGGCGGCCGCGATCATCGTCGACGGCCGGCTACTGCTGGCGCAGCGGACGCGGCCGCCGGAACTCGCCGGACTGTGGGAACTGCCCGGCGGAAAGGCGGAGGCGGGGGAGAGCCCCGAGGACGCACTGCGCCGCGAACTGCGGGAAGAACTCGGCGTCGAGGTGTCGGGCGGCGACCGGATCGGTGACGACGTCCCGCTGCCCGACGGCCGGGTGCTGCGCGCGTACCGCGTCGAACTGGTGTCGGGCACACCGGCCGCGCTCGACCACGCGGAACTGCGGTGGGTGGACGAACGGGAACTGGGGGAGATCGACCTCGTCGGCAACGACCGCGGCTGGGTGCCGGACCTGCGCCTGCACCTGAACGGTGGGCCTGACCTCAGGCCGCGCGGGCCTTCTTGAGCCCCTTCTTCAGTTCCTTCTTGGACGCGCCCTCGTTCTCGAGCTTCTTCATGCGCATGATCACGACCGGGCACTTGATGCACCGCGTCTTGCTGCGGCAGCACTTCTTCTTCGGCTTGAGACCCGAGACCTTGCTGGCCTTCACCTTGCCCATACTCGGCTCGGCCTTCCTACTCCGGTGAATGCCGGTATCCGCCGGCTCCGCTCAGGCTAGCGTCCCCTCAGCTTCCGGCCCCACCGCACACGCGAGACGGGCCGAATTCGACGTGGCGCAGATCACTTTACGCTGGTCGGGCATGCCCCGCGAAGCCGGCGATGCGCGAAGTAGCCGTTCGGGCGGGTAGTATTCACGTGGCCGCGATGCCTGTACTGGGCGATCTACCATCGCCTCGACGAGGATTCTGAATCGAGATGACAAGGCGGCCGCCAGAAAGCCGTGCGAGGGAACTTTCGCGTGGCCGAATCAACTCAGCCAGGAGAGCCACCGCGTGACCATCACCAGCTTCCGTAACGTTGCCATCGTCGCACACGTCGACCACGGCAAGACCACTCTCGTCGACGCCATGTTGCGTCAGTCGGGGGCATTCGAGGAGCGCGCCGAACTGGTCGATCGCGTCATGGACTCCGGCGACCTCGAACGCGAGAAGGGCATCACCATCCTCGCGAAGAACACCGCCGTCCACAAGCACCACGGCGACGGCAGTGTCACGGTCATCAACGTCATCGACACCCCCGGTCACGCCGACTTCGGCGGCGAGGTCGAGCGCGGCCTGTCCATGGTCGACGGTGTCGTCCTGCTCGTCGACGCCTCCGAGGGCCCGCTGCCCCAGACCCGCTTCGTGCTGCGCAAGGCGCTCGCCGCGTCGCTGCCCGTCATCCTGGTTGTCAACAAGACCGACCGTCCCGACGCCCGCATCGAAGAGGTCGTCTCCGAGAGTCACGACCTGCTGCTCGACCTGGCCTCCGACCTCGACGACGAGGCCGCCGAAGCCGCCGAGCTCGCCCTCGACCTCCCCGTTCTGTACGCCTCCGGCCGTGAGGGCAAGGCGTCCAAGGTTCAGCCCGAGAACGGTCACGCGCCGGACGCCGAGAACCTCGACGCCCTGTTCGAGGTCCTCCTCAACTACGTGCCTGCCCCCAAGGGCAACGCCGACGCGCCGCTGCAGGCTCACGTCACCAACCTCGACGCGTCCGCGTTCCTCGGCCGCCTCGCGCTGGTCCGCATCCACAACGGTGAGCTGACCAAGGGTCAGACCGTCTCCTGGTGCCGCGAGGTCGACGGCGAGCCCGTCGTCACCAAGGCCAAGATCACCGAACTGCTCGCCACCGTCGGCGTCGAGCGCCAGCCCGCCGAGAAGGCCGTCGCCGGTGACATCGTCGCCGTCGCCGGTTTCGCCGACATCATGATCGGCGACACCCTCGCCGACCTCGAGAACCCGGTGCCGCTGCCCCGGATCACCGTCGACCAGCCCGCCATCTCGGTGACGATCGGTACCAACACCTCGCCGCTCGTCGGCCGGGTCAGCGGACACAAGCTGACCGCCCGCATGGTGAAGTCGCGCCTCGACCAGGAACTGGTCGGCAACGTCTCGCTCAAGGTCCTCGACATCGGGCGCCCCGACGCCTGGGAGGTTCAGGGCCGTGGTGAGCTCGCGCTCGCCATCCTCGTCGAGCAGATGCGACGCGAAGGCTTCGAGCTGACCGTCGGCAAGCCGCAGGTGGTCACCCGCCACGTCGACGGCAAGGTGCACGAGCCCTTCGAAGAGCTCACCATCGACTGCCCCGAGGAATACCTCGGCGCCATCACCCAGCTCCTCGCCAACCGCAAGGGCAAGATGGTGCAGATGGCCAACCACGGCGCGGGCTGGGTCCGGATGGAGTTCATCGTCCCGTCGCGCGGCCTGATCGGGTTCCGCACCGACTTCCTCACCGAGACCCGCGGCACCGGCATCGCCAACGCCGTCTTCCACGGCTACGCACCGTGGGCCGGCGAGATCCGCGCCCGCCACACCGGCTCGCTCGTCTCGGACCGCACCGGCTCGGTCACCCCGTTCGCGATGATCCAGCTCGCCGACCGCGGAACGTTCTTCGTCGAGCCGGGCGCGGACACCTACGAGGGCATGGTCGTGGGCATCAACCCGCGCCAGGAGGACCTCGACATCAACGTCACCCGCGAGAAGAAGCTGACCAACATGCGTCAGTCCTCCGCCGACGTGATGGAGACCCTCGCCAAGCCGATCAAGCTGGAGCTCGAGGGCGCGATGGAGTTCTGCGCCGGCGACGAGTGCGTCGAGGTCACCCCGGAGGTCGTGCGGGTGCGCAAGGTGCACCTGTCGGCCACCGACCGTGCCCGTGAGCGTTCGCGTTCCAAGGCCCGCGACAAGGCGGCCCTGTAGTCGGCGCGTCCGACCACGTCATACACAACCGGGCGGATGTACCTTCGGTCGATCGGCGACCGAAGGTACATTCGCTCGTGGGTTTCCGGAGCCTTCCGGTATCTCTGAGGAAAGGCGGCGCGGTGGGTGCTGGGGGTCGGCTCGAGAGAGTTCGAGGAGTGCGGGGCCGAAGGCGCAGGAACGGTGCGGCAGTGACCGCACTCGTGCTTGCACTGTCGACGGCGGCACTCACGGCGTGCACCGCGGATCCGCCCCCGCCGGTCGAGAGCACCGACAGCCCCAAGCCGACGGTGTCGCCGACCGAGAAGCAGCCCGTCGTCGTCGCGATCGACGACGTGGGCAGCGGATTCAACCCGCACCTGCTGTCGGACCAGTCGCCGGCGAACTCCGCGGTCAGCGCCCTCGTGCTGCCGAGTCCGTTCCGGCCGGTGCCCGACCCCGCACACCCGGGCGGCAGCACCTGGATTCCCGACGCCTCCCTCGTCGTCTCCGCGGACGTCACGTCGCAGGAACCGTTCACCGTGACGTACCAGCTCCGGAACGAGGCGCAATGGTCCGACGGCGCACCCATCGCCGCCGAGGACTTCCGTTATCTGTGGCAGCAGATGATCAGCGCCCCCGGCGTGGTCGACCCCGCCGGCTACGACCTGATCCAGGACGTCCGGTCCTCGGGCGGCGGCAAGACGGTCACCGTCGTGATGAAGGCCGCGTACCCGGCGTGGCGTGAACTCTTCACCGACCTCCTGCCCTCGCACCTCATCAAGGATTCGCCGGGCGGCTTCGCCACCGGTCTGGCCGAGAACATCCCGGTGTCGGGCGGGCACTTCCACATCAAGTCGATCGACCGCGGCCGCGACGAGATCCTGCTCGAACGCAACGACCGGTTCTGGGACAAGCCGGCGACCCCCGACCAGATCCTGATGCGGCGCGACGGCACCCCGTCGCAGCTCGCCGACTCGATGCGCAACAACGACACCCAGATCGTCCAGATTCACGGGGGCACAGCGACTTCCGCTCAGCTCGCGGCGATCCCGACGGTCCGGACCGGCGCGTCGTTCCAGCCCCGTGGACTCGACCTCACGCTGAACGGCCGGGTGCCCGAACTCGCCGACGTCCGGGTGCGGAAGAGTCTGCTGAACCTGCTGGACACCGACCTGCTCGCCGTCGTCGGCGCAGGCAGCGAGGCCTCGGCGGTCCCGGCGCGCTCGCAGGTCTACGCCCCCTCCGATCCCGGGTACACCGCGACCGCACCCGCGCGGCCGAGTCGCGAACAGGTGCTGGCGCAGCTGGCCGAATACGGTTACGTCGCCGAAACGCCCACGGGCACCGTGGTTCCCGCAGGTACGGCGGCGCCGACCCGGCTCGTCCGCGAGGGCGTCCCGCTCACGCTCGTCATCGGCACACCCGAGGGCGACGACACCGCGAGCGCCGTCGCCAACACGGCGGCCGACCAGTTGCGTGGCGCCGGCATCGATGCCACCGTGACGTCACTGCCCGCCGAGGAGTTGTACGGGGAGTCGCTGAGCAAGGGCGACATCGGAGCGGTCGTCGGCTGGTCGCGCGCCGGGTCGGACCCGGCGACGGCACTGGCGTCCCGGCACAGCTGTCCGCCCGCGGTCGTCGCGACCACCCAGCCGAACACCGAAACCGCCGGCCCCGAACGTGATTCGGTATCGGAGGCAGAGGCCCCATCGAACCTGTCGGGAGTCTGCGACCCCACCCTGCAGCCGTCCATCGACGCCGCGCTGCGCGGGGTCGGGGATGTGCCGCAGGCCCTCGCCGAGGCCGATCGCAGGCTCTGGGACCTGGCCGCCGTGCTGCCGATCATGCAGGACCGCACACTGGTCGCGGCCGGGCCGGGCGTCGACGGGGTATCGCTGTCGGGCGCGGTGCCGGTCGGAATATTCAGTGACGCAGCAGACTGGAGCAGGATCAAGGAATGAGTGAGCGGCGACTTCTGCTGGTCCATGCCCATCCCGACGACGAGACCCTCACCACCGGGGGCACCATCGCGCGTTACGCCGCCGACGGTGCCGACGTCCACGTCCTGACGTGCACGCTCGGCGAGGAAGGCGAGGTGATCGGCGACGAGTGGGCGCACCTGGTCGCCGGCGCCGCCGACCAGCTGGGCGGGTTCCGGATCGGCGAGCTGACGTCCGCGCTGTCGTCTCTCGGTGCGGGTCGGCCACGATTCCTCCTCGGGGCGGGACGCTTCCGTGACTCCGGCATGGCGGGTACGGCGTCGGCGGCGAACCCGCGCGCCTTCGTCAACGCCGACCCGGACGCGGTGACCGCGGCGATCGTGGCGGTCATCCGCGACGTGCGGCCGCACGTCGTGGTCACGTACGACCCGGACGGCGGATACGGGCACCCCGACCACATCCAGGCGCACCGGATCGTCACGGCGGCGGTCGAGGCGGCAGGAACCGAACGGTTCCCCGACGCGGGCGTCCCCTGGGACGTCGCGAAGCTGTACTGGACGGTGACCGAGGCGAGCGCGCTCGAGGCGGGCCTCTGCCGGATCGGCGACCTTCCCGACGGCTGGCGCCTGCCCGAGCCCGGCGAACTCCCCAGCGTGCCGGACGGCGACGTGACGACGGTGATCGACGTGCGGGGCGTGCTCGACGCGAAGCGGAACGCGCTGTCGGCGCACGCCACCCAGGTGACCGTGGCGCCGAGCGGCACCGAGTACGCGCTCTCCAACGACATCGCGCAGCCGATCCTGGTGGAGGAGCACTTCGTGCTGGTGCGCGGCGCCCTCGGGGATCGGGACGCAGACGGCAGGGAGTGGGACCTCTTCGCCGGCGTGGGCCACTGACCGCAGGTACCTGTGACCGGCGTTACGTATTACACTGTGGCGCACGTCACGCAGCGGCCGCGGTCGAGTCCGTGTGACACCCGTCAGGAGAGGCGATAGATGTACAACTGGGATGTTCAGAACGCCATCGTCGCGTTCGTCGATACGCTCCGGCCGTCGTGGCCGGCCCAGCACGACCTGTACTACAGCGTGCTGTACGGATTCGCCGACATGCAGAGCCATTTGCTGACCCTGCTGGGCTACCCGCCCGTCGCCTGATCCACTATTGACGCATGACCGTCGGCACCGCAGCGAAACCCGGGCACCTCGACGCTTTGGGGAGGGTCACCCTCGCGCTGCTGGTGTTCGACGGTTTTCTGTGTGCCGTCCTGTCGGTGCTCTTCCTGCCCAGCTACCTCGGTGCCACGCCGTTTCCGATCAGCATCCTCGCTGCCGCGGTCGCCAATCTGGCGCTGGTGATCGCCGCCCGGTCCACGACCGGCCGGGTCCGGTCGGGAGTGCTGCCGCTCGCCGGCTGGGGATTCGGTTTCCTGCTCTGCATGTTCGGTGGTCCGGGCGGCGACGTGCTCATGCTCGCGTCCGTCTGGACGCTCCTGCTCCTGTTCGGCGCGCTGCTGCCCGCAGCGGTCTACCTGTGGAAGGTCAGCGCCAAGGCGGCCTTCGGGGCTGTTTCGCCTCCGGAACGCGAGGGTACGCGGTAGCCACCAGCAGTCTGCTGAAGGAGCATCGCGATGACAGACCAGAACTTCACGACCGACGACGCCGGCATCCCGGTCACGAGTGACGAACACTCGCTCACCATCGGGACGGACGGGCCCATCCTCCTCCAGGACCACTACCTGATCGAGAAGATGGCCCAGTTCAACCGCGAACGCGTTGCGGAACGCCAACCGCACGCGAAGGGGGGCGGGGCGTTCGGACGGTTCGAAGTCACCGAGGACGTCTCCGCCTACACGAAAGCCGATCTCTTCCAGCCCGGGAAGAAGACGGATCTGCTGATCAGATTCTCGTCCGTCGCCGGCGAGCGCGGCAGCCCGGACACGTGGCGCGACCCCCGCGGGTTCGCGATCAAGTTCTACACCGACCAGGGCAACTACGACATGGTCGGAAACAACACCCCCGTCTTCTTCATGCGCGACCCCATGAAGTTCCAGGACTTCATCCGCTCGCAGAAGCGGCGCGCCGACAACAACCTTCGCGACCACGACATGCAGTGGGACTTCTGGACGCTGTCCCCGGAATCTGCGCACCAGGTCACCTGGCTCATGGGCGACCGCGGCATCCCGCGCACGTGGCGGCACATGAACGGATACTCGAGCCACACGTACATGTGGGTGAACGCCGCGGGCGAGAAGTTCTGGGTGAAGTACCACTTCAAGACCGACCAGGGCATCGAGTTCTTCACGCAGCACGAGGGCGACCAGATGGCGGCCATGGACACCGATTACCACACCCGGGACCTGTGGGAGCACATCGACGGCGGCGAGTACCCGAGCTGGACCCTGAACATGCAGATCATGCCGTTCGAGGATGCGGACGACTACCGGTTCAACCCGTTCGACCTCACCAAGGTGTGGCCGCACGGCGACTACCCGCTGATCCCCGTGGGCAGAATGACACTCGACCGCAATCCCACGGACTACCACTGCGAGATCGAGCAGGCCGCGTTCGAGCCCAGCAATCTGGTTCCCGGAATCGGCCCGAGCCCCGACAAGATGCTCGTCGGCCGGCTGTTCTCCTACCCGGACGCCCACCGCTACCGGATCGGCGCCAACTACAAGGAACTGCCGGTCAACCGGCCGCACGTCCCCGTCCGCTCGTACTCGAAGGACGGCAACATGCGGCACCACAACCCGGGTGATCCGGTGTACGTGCCGAATTCGAAGGGCGGGCCGCACGCCGACCCGTCGCAGGTCGGGGAGACTGCCACCTGGTACGCCGCCGGCGACATGGTCCGCTCGCCCTACGCGCCCCACAAGGAGGACGACGACTGGGGCCAGGCGGGGACGATGGTCCGTGACGTACTCGACGACGCCGGCCGTGACCGTCTGGTGGACAACATCGTCGGGCATCTGCTGAACGGCGTCAGCGAACCGATCCTGGCGAAGGCGTTCGAGTACTGGCGCAACGTCGACAAGACGCTCGGCGACCGGATCGCTGACGGGGTGTCGAAGAAGCAGTCCGAGACGGATCCCAAGGCGGGGGAGCAGGCCAATCCGGCGCGCAGCAGCGCGCAGGCGAAGGCTTAATCCTCGTACGCCACCGGGTGCCGGGGTTGGTACAGCATCATCTCGCCCGCTCCCGGGATCTTCAGGGCGGTGGTGAGGCCGTACCCGTCGTCGCGGATTCCGCGGGTGAACTCGGCGCCCTTGGCCTCGAGTTCCGCGACCGTCGACTCGATGTCTTCGCACATCAGCGAGATCTCGTGGTGCGGCCTCGTCGACCACGGTTCGCCGCCCCGATCGTCCGAGGTGGGATGCACTCCCATCTCGGACGGTCCGGTGCCGAAGATCAGCCACCCGCCCCCGGCGTCGACGTGGGGCCAGCCGAGAACGTCGCGGAAGAAGGCGCGGGCGGCGTCGGCGTCGTCCGCGTAGACCAGAGTGTGCACAGCTGTGATCATGTGGGCAGCTTAGTGCGATCCGTCCGTCACACTGGGAGAATGTCGAACGACGAACTTTCCGGACTGACCATCGCCGTCACCGCCGAACGCCGGGCAGCCGAGTTCATCACGCTCCTCGAGCGGCACGGCGCCGCCATCGTCCACACCCCGGCCATCCACGTGCTTCCGCTCGTCGACGACTCCGATCTGCGCGCCCGCACCGCCGATCTCATCGCGTCGCCGCCGGACCTCCTCGTGGTCAGCACCGCCGTCGGATTCCGGGGGTGGCTGGACGCGGCGCGGGCCTGGGACGAGGAGGACGCGCTGCTCACCGCCCTGCAGTCGGCGCGGATCATCACCCGCGGGCCCAAGGCGAAGGGCGCCGTCCGCGGCGCCGGCCTGCGCGAGGAGTGGTCGCCCGACACCGAATCGTCCGAGGAAGTGCACGAACATCTCGTGGCCCAGGGCGTGCGCGGACTACGCGTCGCGGTCCAGTTGCACGGCACCATCACCGAGTGGGAGCCGATGACCGACCTGAGCGTCTCCCTCGCCGGCGCCGGGGCGGACACGACGGCCGTGTCGGTGTACCGGTGGATCAGACCCGAGAACCAGCAGCCACTGTCGACGCTGCTCGACCGGATCATCCGCGCCGAGGTCGACGCCGTCACCTTCACCAGCGCACCGGCCGTGTCCTCGCTGCTCAGCACCGCGAAAGACACCGACCGGGTCGACGCCCTCCTGCACGCGTTCCACGGTCCCGTCGCACCCGTCTGCGTCGGTGCCGTGACGGCCTCGCCGCTCACCGTCCTCGGCGTGGACACCATGCAACCCGCCCGCCCCCGGCTCGGCAGCCTGGCCAAGTACATCATCGAGGAACTCCCGAAGCGGCGGTGACGGTCCTCCCGACCGTACGAACGGGACGTCCGTTGCGTCAGATCGAACGGGCGTCCCGTTCGTCCGGGGAGCTGGGGCGTCAGCCGCTCAGCCCGGCCACCCGTGCGGCGTCGGAGAGCACCGACTCGAGCATGGCGGGGGTGAGCCGGCCGGTGAACGTGTTCTGCTGGCTGACGTGATAGCACCCGAACAGATGCAGGGGACGTTCGGGGCCGGCCAGTTCGACGTGCGCACCGTGCCCGAACTTGGGTCGCGGCCGGGGGACGGCCCAGCCGGCGTCGTCGAGGACGGGCAGCAGCGATTGCCAGCCGAACCCGCCGAGCACGATCACCGACCGCAGGCCGGGTTGCAGGATGCGCAGTTCGGCGTCGAGCCAGCGGCGGCAGTTGTCGCGTTCCTCGGGGGTGGGCTTGTTCGCGGGCGGCGCACAGTGCACCGGGGACGTGATCCGGACGCCGAACAGTTCGAGGCCGTCGCCGATGTGGGTGGCGGTGGGCTGGCTCGCCAGACCCACGGCGTGCAGGGCGGCGTAGAGGAAGTCGCCGCTGCGATCGCCGGTGAACATGCGCCCGGTCCGGTTCGCGCCGTGCGCGGCGGGGGCGAGACCGACGATCAGCAGCGGCGCGTCGGCCGGACCGAATCCGGGAACAGGCCGGCCCCAATAGGTTTCGTCGCGGAACGAGGCGCGTTTCTCGCGCGCAACCTGCTCCCGCCACTCGACGAGGCGGGGGCAGGCCCGGCATTCGATCAACTGTGCGTCCAGGCCGGCGATATCGGTCAGCGCCGCGCCCACACGTCACCTCCGCCGGGAGTCACCGACTCGATGAGCGACCACGCCTGGTCGGCAGGCAGATCGATCACCAGGTACTTTCCGGTGCCGGCGGGGGTCGCGGCGATGACGGTCGCCACCCCGGCCCGCCGCTGGAAGAACGTCTGGCGGACGGTCCACCCGATGATGCCGTCGGCCTCCAGACTGTCGCGGGCACGGTCGAGGGAGCCGCTGCCGGTGATCAACCATCCGGGCAGCACCGCATGTCCGAGGCCCCGGTACCGATCCCACGCCAGCGCCACACCGCCGACGGCGAGGGCGACGATCCCGGCCCACACGGCCCAGAACACGGGCCGGTCGACGATCAGGAACACCAGAGCGACGGCGAGCGCGATCTCGGCGGGGATCAGCGCCCGGGTGTAGCGCCGGCGTGCGGCGACCGGGCCGTGAGCCGTGAGCGGGACCGCGGCCTGGCGGTGGTCGCCGATGACGGTGGCCATCACCCGCTCCGCCTCCGCGCGTGGCGCCTGGGGGAGCAGCAGCGAGGATTCGCGCCTCTCGGCGCTGACGCCGGTCATGACGGCGTCCAGTCGCGCACCGCCGGCGAGCCGCAGGAGCAGCGGTTCCTTCAGCGTCGTACCGCGGAGCCGGGCGCGATCGAGCGTGGTCTGGCGGGTCTTCAACAGGCCGTGGCTGACGTGCAGGGTGCGGCCGTTGTCCGTCAGCGTCATGTTGCCGTAGGTCAGCAGGTACCGAACGCAGGCGAGCGCGCTGGCGGCGATCAGGAGGACGATGCTCCCGACGACGACGGCCACGGCGATTCCGACGCGCTCGGCGGATTCGATTCCCTCGGCGACCGTCGACGAGCGGGCAATCTTCGCGCCGATTCCGTACTGGAACGCGAGTCCGACGATCGCCGCGATGGTCACCACCCCGGTCACCGAGAACGGGGCGTAGCGGACCCAGCCCGGAGTCCAGTGGCCGATCTCGGTCACCGCAGGTTCCTGCGTGACCGCGGTGTGCTCGACCTCGGGGGAGGGCTGACGGGCGAGGAGCGCGGCGCGCAGGTCGGGAACCAGCCCGGTCGAGAGCGCGTTGAGTTCGAATTTCGCCGCGTCCGGTTTGGACCCCACCTGCTGGCCGGTGCCGATGCGCACGATCGACAGCCCGAGCAGCCGATGCAGCACCCCCGCCTCCACGTCGACGGAACGGATCCGGTTGCGCGGGACCGACAGCAGGCGTTTGCGGAACAGGCCCTGCCGCAGCTGCACGTGGACCGGGCCGATGCGGTAACTCGTCGTGAACCACCGTGAGACGCCGAACACCACGAACACGACAATCGCGACGAGACTCCACACGTGGTTGCCGCTCTGGGTGCCGATCACCAGCGAAATCAGCAACACCGGCAGGAGTTTGACGATCTCGTTCACGGGGTGAACCAGCAGCATCCGGCGGTTCAGGCGCAACCAGGGCTGCTCCTCCTCCGCGGCGACCGCGGCCTCGCCGTGCGCGATCGGCGGAGCGATGCCCGGTTCCGGTGCCGCACTCATGTGGCGTCACCGACATTGGTGCCCGCGATCTCGGTGAGCCGCGCGACGGTGCGGTCGGCGGTGTCCTGATCGAGCGCGGCGATCTTGACGGCACCCGCGGACGACGCCGTCGTGACGGTGACGGTCGCGAGCCCCAGCATGCGGTCGACGGGCCCGCGTTCGGTGTCGACGGTCTGGATGCGGGAGATGGGCGCGATGCGCCGTTCCTGGGTGAACCAGCCGCTGCGGGTGTAGACCGCGGTGTCGCTGATCTCCCACCGATGCACCCGGTACCGCCAGAGCGGGACGACGGCGACGTGGACGATCGCGAGAACGACGGTGATCGCGAGGACCGTGACGTGGACCCACACGGGCCACCAGTGGAAGACGAGAGCGACGACCTGCACGACGAAGACGGGAAACCAGACGAGGGCGGCGTTGATTGCCCACAGCTGCTTGGCTTTGGGGCTCGGCCGCCACAGCGGCTCCGCCATGGTGACGGTGGTGGGCACACTCATGCCCCTACTTTGGCCGTGCCCCGCCATTCTGTCGAGAACGGACCTATGGTGGGAGGACCCCCGAAGCGAAAGGAGCGCAGACATGACGTCATTCGATGCGGCCGATTCTCCGGAGGTTCCCGAGGCGGACCGGCTCGAACAGGAAATCGCCGTCGACGACGACAATTCCGACGAGGTCGAAGAAGTGTCGTCGCTGGAGGTGAACGAGGCAGACGCGGCCGAGCAGAGCCGGGCGGTTCCGGTCGACGAGGACTACCCGCGCGGGTAGCGATCGCCGCCGCTCGCGGAGTCTGGGTGGCACGGCTCGTCGTCGATGGCGCATGATCGCTGGGTGACCCATTCAGGTGAAGAATCCGGCCGGCCCACGATGCTTCCCATGCCGGGTGTTCCGGCGGCACCCCCGTCCGGCGCATCGGCGCAGGAAGTGGCACCGTCCGCGTCCGCCATGCGTCGGGTGTTGCGGCGGGCGCGGGACGGCGCCACGCTGAACGTGGACGAGGCGACGGTGTTGTTGCAGGCCCGTGGCGAGGATCTGGCGGATCTGTGTGCGTCGGCGGCGAAGGTTCGTGATGCGGGGTTGCTGGCGGCGGGCCGGCCTAGGGCGGTGACGTATTCGCGGAAGGTGTTCATCCCGCTGACCCGGTTGTGCCGGGACAAGTGCCATTACTGCACGTTCGTCACGGTGCCGGGCAAGTTGCGGGCCGAGGGGCGCGGCGCGTATCTGGAACCGGACGAGGTGCTGGAGATCGCCCGGCAGGGTGCCGAATTGGGCTGCAAGGAGGCCCTGTTCACGTTGGGTGACCGTCCCGAGGATCGGTGGCCGGAGGCCAAGCAGTGGCTGGACGAGCGGGGCTACGATTCGACGCTGGACTACCTGCGGGCGATGTCGATCCGGGTGCTCGAGGAGACCGGGCTGCTGCCGCACCTGAACCCGGGTGTGATGAGCTGGGAGGAGATCTCCCGCCTCAAGCCGGTCGCCCCGTCGATGGGCATGATGCTCGAGACGACGTCCACCCGGTTGTTCACCGACAAGGGTGAGTGCCACTACGGCAGCCCGGACAAGGATCCGGCGGTACGGTTGCGCACGCTCACCGACGCCGGGCGGTTGAGTGTGCCGTTCACCACCGGCATCCTGGTCGGGATCGGCGAGACCGTGCGGGAGCGGGCCGAGTCGATCATGGCGATCCGCAAGTCCCACAAGGCGTTCGGGCACATCCAGGAAGTGATCGTCCAGAACTTCCTGGCCAAACCGGACACCGCGATGCGCGATGCCCCGGACGCGGGGCTCGAGGAATTCCGTGCGGCGATCGCGGTGTCCCGGTTGCTGCTGGGCCCGGGGATGCGGATCCAGTCGCCACCGAACCTGGTGTCGACCACCGAATGCGCCGCGCTGTTGGGGGCGGGGGTCGACGACTGGGGTGGCGTCTCGCCGCTGACCCCGGATCATGTGAACCCGGAGCGGCCGTGGCCGAACCTGGACACCCTCGCGGAGATCACCGCGGAGGCCGGGTTCGAGCTCACCGAACGGACGGCGGCGCAGCCGCAGTTCGTGCTGGCCGGCTCGCCGTGGATTGATCCGCGGATCACCGGGCACGTGCAGGCCCTCGCCGACCCGCAGACGGGGTTGGCGAAACCCGGGACCAGGCCGGTGGGGTTGCCGTGGCAGGAACCGGACGAGTCGTGGGAGTCGGCGGGCCGGGTGGACCTGAACACCGAGATCGACACCACCGGCCGTAACACCGACACCCGCAGCGACCTGGGCAGCGCGTTCGGGGACTGGGACACCGTCCGCGAGCAGGTCCTCGAACTCAGCGGCCCGGTGCGGGTGGACACCGACGTCCTCGCCGCGCTGCGGGCCGCCGAACGCGACCCGGCCGGCCTGTCGGACGACGAGTACCTGGCGTTGGCGACCGCGGACGGCCCGGGGCTCGAGGCGGTCGTGGCGTTGGCCGATCAACTGCGCATCGATGCGGTCGGCGAGGAGGTGACGTATGTGGTGAACCGGAACATCAACTTCACCAACATCTGCTACACCGGCTGCCGGTTCTGCGCGTTCGCGCAGCGCAAGGGCGACGCGGACGCGTTCACCCTGTCCACCGACCAGGTCGCCGACCGGGCGTGGGAGGCGCACGTCGCGGGGGCGACGGAGGTGTGCATGCAGGGCGGTATCGACCCGGAACTCCCCGTGACCGGGTACGCCGATCTGGTGCGGGCGGTCAAGGCGCGGGTGCCGTCGATGCATGTGCACGCGTTCTCGCCGATGGAGATCGTCAACGGGGCGTCGCGGGGTGGGCAGAGTATCCGGGACTGGTTGACGGAGCTGCGGGAGGCCGGTCTGGACACCATCCCCGGCACCGCGGCGGAAATCCTCGACGACGAGGTGCGGTGGGTGCTGACGAAGGGCAAGTTGCCGACGGCGACGTGGGTGGAGGTGGTGACCACGGCGCACGAGGTGGGGTTGCGGTCGAGTTCGACGATGATGTACGGGCACGTGGACAATCCGAGGCATTGGGTGGGGCATCTGCGGGTGCTGTCCGGGATTCAGGATCGGACCGGGGGGTTCACGGAATTCGTGCCGTTGCCGTTCGTGCATCAGAGTGCGCCGCTGTATCTGGCGGGGGCGTCGCGGCCGGGTCCGACGAATCGGGACAACCGGGCGGTGCATGCGTTGGCGCGGATCATGTTGCACGGGCGGATCCCGAACATTCAGACCAGTTGGGTCAAGTTGGGGGTGACGGGTACGCAGGTGATGTTGCAGGGCGGGGCGAACGACCTCGGGGGCACGTTGATGGAGGAGACCATCTCGAGGATGGCGGGGTCCGAGCACGGATCGGAGAAGACCGTCGAAGAGCTGCGGGCCATCGCCGAGGGCATCGGCCGCCCGGCCCGCGAACGCACCACCACCCACGCCCGCCGCGAGGGAAGGTCGCCGGCCGCATGAGCGAGACGGATCGGCTGGGCGACGCCACGGTCGTCGGCATCCTGGATCGGGCCGCACGGGGCATCAACCCCGTGCTCGATCTGGCCCGCACGGATCCGTTCGGCATCAAGGGCCGGACCTTCACCCCGACAGCGGAGGACCGGGGCGCCGCGGAGGCGCTGCTCGACGGCATCGCCTGGGTGCTCGACACCGTGCGGTTCCCGGGGACGGCGTCGTGGGAGAAGGCGAGCGACGACGAGCGGGCACGGTGGTGGGTGACGCGGATCGGCGCGCTGAACACGATCGCGGTCGCGTCCCCGGGCATGTTCGGTGTGCTCCTCAACCGGCTCCCGATCCAGGACGTACTCGGGTTCGCGAATCAGGCTGTCGTGCTCGTCGCCGTGGCCCGGGAGCACGGCGTCACCGACCGGTCCGAGCAGGTGGACCTGCTGGCGTCCGTGCTCTGCCGGCGAGAGGCGGATGCGTTCGCCGTGCTCGCCGCCGCGACGCCGACATCGAGTTCAGCGGACGGTGCCTCGGTGTGGCGCCCGTTCGGACTGATCGGCGCGCTGTGGCGCACCGCGGGCACGGTGCGCGGGCTGAGTGACGAACTCGACAAGCGCCCGCAACCGGGCGGGACCTACGCGCTGCTGGGGAACATCCCGGTGGTCGGTGTGGTGGCCGGGTATCTCGGTGAACGGGGTGCGCTGGTGAGAGCCGTGAAACAGGCCGAGGCACGGATCGCGGCCCGGGCGTCGCGGCCCGCGGAGATCCGCCGGGTCAGGTAACCCTCACCGCAAAGGGGTCCGCCGGGCAGGCGATAATGATTTCTTCCGCGAGGTGCAAGCGACCCGTACCTCGTGCTTACTCGTGTCAGAAAGGCAGGGAGAGCGGCAGTGCCCTACACGATTGCTGAACCGTGCGTGGATGTGCTGGACAAGGCGTGTATCGAGGAATGCCCTGTCGACTGCATTTACGAGGGCGGGCGGATGCTCTACATCCATCCGGACGAATGCGTGGACTGCGGCGCCTGCGAACCCGTCTGCCCCGTCGAAGCCATCTTCTACGAAGACGACGTCCCGGACCAGTGGAACGGCTACATCGCCGCGAATGTCGACTTCTTCGACGACCTCGGTTCCCCCGGCGGAGCGGCGAAGCTGGGCAAGGTCGACTACGACCCGCCGTTCGTCAAGGCGCTGCCCCCCATGGGCGAGGACTAGAGGTGCCTCGTATCCCGGTAGCCGCAGCACTTCCCGACTTTCCGTGGGACTCGCTCGAGTCGGCGAAGGCGAAAGCCTTCGCCCACCCGGGTGGCATCGTCAACCTGTCGGTGGGAACCCCGGTCGATCCGGTGGCCCCGATCATCCAGGAGGCGCTGACCGCCGTCGCCGCGGTGCCGGGATATCCGACGACACACGGCACCGCCGAACTCCGCAACGCCGCGGTCGAGGCGCTGCGCCGCCGCTACGGAATCACCGGCATCGATCCGGCGGCGGTGCTGCCCGCGATCGGCACGAAGGAGCTCATCGCCTGGCTGCCACGCCTTCTCGGGCTCGGCGCCGGCGACCTCGTGGTCATTCCGGAACTCGCGTACCCCACGTACGAGGTGGGTGCGCTCCTCGCGGGTGCGCGGGTGATCCGCGCCGACGGTCTCAACCGGCTCGGCCCGGAGAGCGCGTCGCTGATCTTCGTGAACTCGCCGTCCAATCCCACCGGCAAGGTGCTCGGCCTCGACCATCTGCGCAAGGTGATCGACTGGGCGCGCACCCGGGGCGCCATCGTGGCGTCCGACGAGTGCTACCTGGGGTTGACGTGGGAAGGTGAAGCCTTCTCCATCCTCGACGAGCGGGTGAACGACGGCGATCTCACCGGGCTCCTCGCGGTGCACTCGCTGTCGAAGACGTCCAATCTCGCGAGCTACCGCGCGGGTTTCGTCACCGGTGACCCGGCGTTGGTCGCCGAGCTTCTCAAGGTCCGCAAGCACGCGGGCATGATGGTGCCGTTGCCGATCCAGTCGGCGATGACCGCCGCACTCAGCGACGACGACCACGAGAACGAGCAGCGTGAGCGGTACCGTCGTCGCCGCGAGATCCTCCTCGCAGCGGTGCGCGGCGCCGGATTCACCGTCGACGACTCCGAAGCCGGGCTGTACCTGTGGGCCACCCGCGGCGAAGCCTGCCGGGACACCGTCGAGTGGTTCGCCGAGCGCGGCATCCTCGTGGCGCCGGGGGAGTTCTACGGTCCCGGCGGCGGCACCCACGTGCGGATCGCGCTCACCGCCGACGACGAGCGGATCGCGGCCGCAGCGGAACGACTGGTCTGACCCGAGTCCGCCCGGTGCGGGCCGACTCGGTGTCAGGATTGTGCTGTGACCCTCGACGACGTCGCCGACGAACTGTACGGTCTCGACCCCGGTGAGTTCGTCGAGGCGCGCACGGCGCGGGTGACTGCGGCGCGGGACGACAAGGACCGCGCTCTGGCCACCGAGATCGGGAAACTGCGGAAGCCCACGGTCGTCGGCTGGCTCGTCAACCTGCTCGCTCGTGAACTGCCCGACGAGGTCGGTGCGCTCCTCGCTCTCGGCGATGCCCTCCGCGATGCGCAGCGGCACCTGTCCGGTCCGGACCTCCGACGGCTGAACACGCAGCGTCAGCAGGTGGTCCGCGCGCTGGCACGTAAGGCCGGTGAGCTCGCTGCCGACCGGGGCCGCACGGTCGGCGAGGACGCGCTCCGCGATGTCGGTCAGACGCTGCACGCCGCCCTCGCCGATGCCGACACCGCCGAGCAGGTGCGGCGTGGCCGGGTGGTGACGGCGGCGAGCTACAGCGGTTTCGGGCCCGCCGGGCTCACCGTCGTCCAGGGAAAGTCGGCGACGAAGCCGCCGAAGTCCGAACCCGCCTCCACAGCCCTCACCGGAAAGCCGAAGAAGTCGAAGGGGCGCGATCTCGACGCCGAACGCGCTGCGGCCGAGGCGGAACTCGCGGATGCCACGTCCGGGGCCGACGAGATCCGCGGCGCGCTGGACGACGCGAACACCGAACTCGGGCGGGCGCGATCCACGCTGACCGAGATCGACCACCGGATCGAGGAACTGCGCGCCGAACTCGAACACGCCGAACAGGAGCGGCAGTTCACCCGGAACGCGGAGAAGGCCTCGGCGGAGGCGGTGCACCGGGCGGAACGGGAACTGGAGGCGGCGGAGCGGCGGGTCGAGAAGGCCCGGCGCACACTCGACGACCTCGGCTGAGAAGAGTGCTCGAACCTTGACCTCGAGCGCAGTTCAGGTTCTAACCTGACCTCATGTCCTTCACCGAGCAGGAACTCGTCTACCTGGCCTCACAGCGCATCGGCCGGCTCGCCACGGTGCAACCGGGCGGAACCTTGCAGGTCAGCCCAGTCGGTTTCCACTACAACGCCGACACGTCCACGATCGACATCCAAGGCTACAACATGGCGTCGAGCCGCAAGTTCCGCAACGTCGCCGACAACGGGAAGGTGGCGTTCGTCGTGGACGACGTGCCGTCCGTCGACCCGTGGCGGGTCCGCTGCGTCGAAATCCGCGGGCGCGCCGAGGCCCTCGACGACGCCGCCGCCCGGGCGAACGGCCTCGGTGGCCCGACCATCCGCATCCGCCCCGAACGCATCATCAGCTTCGGGCTCGGCGCCACCGATCAGGACGTCCACCAACTCGTCTCGAACGCGCGCGACGTCTGAGCGGACTACGCGATGTCCGGCGAGTAGCCGGCCGCGAGCGCGGCGACGGTGGACGGCGGCGTCAGGACCGTGGCGGTGCCGCCTGCCGGCCGGTTCGACGGCGTCCCGTATCCGTCGGCCGACCACAGGACGACGGTCTCGTCGAGCACGACCGCGGGTTGGTCGTCGACCAGCACGAAGGCGCCGCGGGGCAACGACGACCACGCGGCCCGGTGTGTTCGCTGACGGGACCCGTCCAGTCGTTCCCCGTGCAACCGGGCGTCCATCTCGTCCGCACTCGGCAGGCCGCCCCCGTGCGCCGCCTGCCACGCGGCACGAAAGTCGTTGTACCGCTCGCGCCTGCAGAGGGCGCACGGCCGGTGTCCGGCGGCCAGCGCCACCGCCTCGTCGTGGAAGAACAGGACCGTGTAATGGCCCTCGCTCCACTGCGGGACCGTGCGCGCCGGGTAGTCGGTGACGCAGATGATCCACCGTGTGCCGGAATGATTCCGTACCACGGAGTGCCCGCGGTGCAGGTAGCCCCGATTACCCATGAACCGGCCACGCAGCGGAATCGCGACGATGTCGGATCGGGGTGACACACGGTTCCGTTCGGCCATGCGCCGATGCTAGCCAGCCCGTCGGCGCGTCAAAACCGGATGGCCACCCCCGTGCAGCGCTAACCTGGGCTCGAGGGTTCCGTTCGGACGGGTGTCCCCGCCCGGACGCGGTTCCCGGTCACAGTTCCTCACACGATCTGAGGGCAGGAGGCAGGCAGCATGGACGCCATCACCCAGGTTCCGGTGCCCACCAACGAGCCGGTCCACACGTACGCGCCGGGCAGTCCCGAACGTTCCCGAGTGCAATCCGCGCTCACCGACATCGCTACCAATCCCGTCGACATCCCGCACGTGATCGGTGGCAAACACCGGCACGGCAACGGCGACCGCGTCGACGTCGTACAACCCCACCGGCACGCCGCCGTGCTCGGCACGCTGCGCAGCGCCACCCACGACGACGCATCGGCGGCGATCGAGGCGGCCACCGCCGCGGCACCACACTGGCGGGCGCTGTCGTTCGACGACCGGGCCGCCGTGATCCTGCGGGCCGCCGACCTGCTGTCCGGGCCGTGGCGCGAGACGCTCGCCGCGGCGACGATGCTCGGGCAGTCGAAGTCGGTCCAGCAGGCGGAGATCGACGCACCGTGCGAGCTGATCGACTTCTGGCGCTTCAACGTTCACTTCGCCCGCCAGATCCTCGCCGATCAGCCGATCTCGTCGCCCGGCGTGTGGAATCGGCTCGAATACCGTCCGCTGGAGGGCTTCGTCTACGCGATCACGCCGTTCAACTTCAGCGCGATCGCCGGCAATCTGCCGACCGCGCCCGCGCTGATGGGCAACACGGTGATCTGGAAGCCGTCGTCGACGCAGACAGTCGCCGCGTACTGGACGATCAAACTGCTCGAAGCGGCGGGCATGCCCCCGGGGGTGATCAATCTGCTCACCGGCAGTGGGCAGGCGGTGTCGGAGGTGCTGCTGAGCGATCCCCGGCTCGCCGGAATCCACTTCACGGGTTCGACCCGCACGTTCCAGCACCTGTGGAGCGAGGTGGGTGCGAACATCGGGAAATACGCGGGTTACCCAAGGCTGGTCGGGGAGACCGGCGGCAAGGACTTCGTGGTCGCGCACGCCTCGGCCGACGAGGACGTGCTGCGGACGGCGCTGATCCGCGGCGCTTTCGAGTACCAGGGCCAGAAGTGTTCGGCCGCCTCCCGTGCGTACGTTCCGAAGTCGCTGTGGCGGAGGATGCGGGACACGTTCACGGCGGAGGTCGACGCCCTCACCTACGGGGACGTGACGGACCTGGAGAACTTCGGCGGGGCGCTCATCGACCGGCGCGCGTACGACAAGAACGTCGCGGCCATCGAACGCGCCCGCGGTGCGGCGGGTCTCGAGATCGCCGTCGGCGGCAAGTACGACGACAGCGTCGGCTACTTCGTCCGTCCCACCGTGCTCCTCGCGGACGACCCGGCCGACGAGGCGATGACCACCGAGTACTTCGGCCCGATCCTGACGGTGCACGTGTACGACGACTCGGGCCCGAACGCGTTCGCCGACGTGCTCGCCAAGGTCGATTCGGCGGCCCCGTACGCGCTGACCGGTGCGGTGATCGCGGACGACCGGCAGGCCGTCGAGCAGGCGACGTCGGCGCTGCGGTTCACCGCCGGAAACTTCTACGTCAACGACAAGCCGACCGGTGCCGTCGTCGGGCAGCAACCGTTCGGCGGTGCCCGCGCGTCCGGCACCAACGACAAAGCCGGGTCCAAACTCAACCTGCTGCGCTGGGTGTCGGCCCGCACCATCAAGGAGACGTTCGTCCCCGCCACCGATTACCGATATCCGCACATGGGATCGGAATGAAGGCGCCGACGGTTCTGGCGAATCCGCTCCGCCCGGCGATCCTCGCGGCGGCCCGGTCGTCGCGCGTCAAGCGGGCGGTCACCGGCGCCCCGGTCACCCGGAAACTGGTCGACCGCTTCGTCGCGGGCGAGAGCCGGGAGTCGGCGCTCGCGTCCGTCCGGGAGATCCTCGATTCGGGCCGGTCGGTGTCGATCGACTTCCTCGGTGAGGACACCCGTGACGCGGCGGGCGCGCAGGCGACGGTCGACGAGTATCTGGCGCTCGTCGCGGATCTCGGTGCCCTGCCGGAAGCAGCGGACAAGGGATCGGGGGTCCGGCGGCTCGAGGTGTCGATGAAGTTGTCGGCGCTCGGCCAGGCGCTCGCAGGCGACGGCACACGGATCGCCACCGCCAACGCCCGCACGATCTGCGCCGCCGCCGAGGCCGCCGGGGTGTGGGTGACCGTGGACGCCGAAGACCACACGACCACCGATTCGACGCTCGCGATCGTCCGCGAACTCCGCACCGACTTCCCGTGGCTCGGTGCCGTCGTGCAGTCGTATCTGCGTCGCACCGAGAACGACTGCCGCGCACTCGCAGGCCCCGGCTCGCGGGTCCGGCTCTGCAAGGGGGCGTACCGGGAACCCGAGTCGGTGGCATTCAAGGACCGCGCCGCCGTGGACGCCTCGTATCTGCGCTGCCTGACGATTCTCGTGGAGGGCGACGGGTATCCGATGGTGGCCTCGCACGATCCCGCCGTCATCGACGCGGTGGCACCGCTGGTCGGGCGCACCGGCCGCGCGGCGGACGCCTACGAGCACCAGATGCTGTTCGGGATCCGGGACCTCGAGCAACGCCGGCTCGCCAACGAGGACAAGCAGGTTCGGGTATACGTGCCGTACGGAAGCCAGTGGTACGCGTACTTCATGCGGCGACTGGCCGAGCGTCCCTCGAACCTGCGCTTCTTCCTCCGGTCGGTGGTCACGCGGGACTGAACGCCGATCGGTTCCCGTGGGGGATCGCCGTTGTAAGGTTTCGCGGTGACGACTTCGGGCGGCGGATGGGCCAGTGCGGTCCTCTTCGCCGTCGTCCTCGTGCTCGCCACGATGCTCGCGTCGACCCGCCTCGGCGAGGTCCGGCTCACCCGTCCGCCGCGCACCGCGGTGGTGCTGTGGCTGCTCATCGCCGTGCCGTCACTGCTGCAGATCGCCGTTCCCGCCGTCCTCGACGCCCTCGAGCGTGACCCCGACCAGATCCGGGACCACCAGTGGTGGCGGATCTTCACGTCGGTCGCGGTGCAGGACGGGGGAGTGGCCGGAACCGTGGTGAACCTGCTCGTCCTCGCCTGGCTAGCGCCGCTCGCGGTGCGGGTGTGGGGTGGAGTCCGCGCCGTGCTGCTGTTCGTGGCGAGCCAGATCATCTTCGGCCTGTTCACCGCGTTCCTGTTCCCGTCGCCCGGCGCGGGCAACTCGGGTGCCACGCTCGCGCTGGCCGCGTCGTTCGCGGGGCTGGTGGTGATGCAATCCAAGGAATGGCGGGTCCTCGCCGCGAGCGGGGGCATCGTGCTCGCCGGTGTGCTGCTGGTGGTGGTCGACGACGCCCACGGACTGGCCGTCCTGACCGGGGCGCTGCTGGGTGCGGCACTCGCCACCGTGAGTCCCCCGACGGGAGACCCGACCGACCGCGTCCGGACCCTGTGAGAAGCTGTCGATGTGCTGCTGCGATCTCTGAATCCTCTGGCCGTCGCCCGGGGCGACGACATTCCCGACGCCATCCGGATCGGCGACACCACCCTGTCGCGCGGTGACGTGCTCGGTGCGGCGACCTCCGTGGCCGAACGGGTGGCACGCGCGGATCGGGTCGCGATCCTCGCCACCCCCACCGCGACCACCGTGCTCGCCGTCGTGGGCTGCCTCATCGCCGGTGTGACCGCGGTGCCGGTGCCGCCGGATTCCGGCCCCGCCGAACTCGAGCACATCCTGCGCGATTCCGGCGCGCAGGCGTGGCTCGGTGAGGCGCCGGCGGACGCGGCGGGTCTGCCCGTCGTTCCGGTGCGCGTCCACGCCCGGTCGTGGCACAGCTACCCCGAACCGCCCGAGTCTGCCGTCGCGTTCGTGCTCTACACGTCCGGCACCACGGGACCGCCGAAGGGGGTCCTGATCAGCAGGAAGGCCATCGCCGCCGGCCTCGACGCCCTCGCGGACGCCTGGCAGTGGACCGGCAACGACACTCTGGTGCAAGGACTTCCGCTGTTCCACATCCACGGGCTGATCCTCGGCGTACTGGGACCGTTGCGTATCGGCAGCCGGCTCGTCCACACGGTCAAACCCACCCCGGCGGCCTACGCCGCGGCGCGGGGAACGATGTATTTCGGTGTCCCCACGGTGTGGAGTCGCATCGCAGACGACCCCGAGTCGGCGCGGGCGCTGTCGGGTGCGCGACTGCTGGTGTCGGGGAGCGCCCCGCTGCCCGTCCCGGTGTTCGAGAAGGTGCAGGAGCTGACGGGGCTCGCACTCGTCGAGCGGTACGGCATGAGCGAGACGATGCTCACGCTCAGCACCCGGGCCGACGGCGAGCGTCGCCCGGGGTGGGTCGGTGTGCCGCTCCGCGGCGTCGAGACCCGGTTGCGCGACGAGCGTGGCGGCGACGTCCCCCACGACGGCGAATCCATCGGCGGTCTGCAGGTGCGGGGGCCGATGCTGTTCGACGGCTACCTCGGCAGGCCCGACGCGACCGCCGAATCGTTCACGGACGACGGCTTCTTCAAGACCGGCGACGTCGCCGTCATCGATCCGGGCGGGTTCCACCGTATCGTCGGCCGCGAATCCACGGACCTCATCAAATCGGGCGGATTCCGCGTCGGGGCGGGCGAGGTGGAGACGTCGCTCCTCGGCCACCCGAGCGTGCGGGAGGCGGCGGTCGTCGGCATCCCCGACCCGGATCTCGGTCAGCGGCTCGTGGCGTTCGTGGTGGGGGACGACGTGTCGGAGACCGCGCTGATCGAGCACGTGGCCACCGAACTGTCGGTGCACAAGCGGCCCCGCGAGATTCGCGTCGTCGAGTCGCTTCCCCGCAACGCGATGGGCAAGGTGCAGAAGAAGCAGCTGTTCTGAAATCGGTAAGGTGGCGGGCGATACCGGCCCAACACGGATTGGCAGGCGCACAGTGAGTGTCGAGAGCATCGTCCACAGCCCCCGGATCGTCCTCGCCTTCCGGCCGGACGGCGCGCCCACCGCCGACAACTTCCGGCTCGAGGCGGTGAATCTCCCCGGCCCCGCCGACGGCCAGGTGCTGATCCGCGTCATCTACCTGTCGCTCGACCCGTACATGCGCGGCCGGATGAGTGCCGCCGAGTCGTACGCAGACCCGGTCGAGATCGACGAGGTCATGGTCGGTGGCACCGTCGGGCAGGTCGTCGATTCCCGGCACCCGGACTTCGCCACCGGTGATTACGTTCTCGGGTACGCGGGCTGGCAGTCGCACGCCGTGGTCGACGGCAACCAGCTCCGCCGACTCGACCCCGCCGCCGCGCCGTTGTCGACCGCGGTCGGAGTGCTCGGCATGCCCGGCTTCACCGCGTACTCCGGCCTGTTGAAGATCGGGCAACCGAAGGCGGGCGAGACGGTGGTCGTCGCGGCGGCCAGCGGTCCGGTCGGCTCGGCCGTGGGACAGATCGCGAAACTGAAGGGTGCCCGGGCCGTCGGGATCGCCGGCGGACCGCAGAAGTGCGCCTACCTGCTGGACGAACTCGGATTCGACGCCGCCGTCGATCACCGGTCCCCGAACTTCGCCGAGGAACTGCGCGCCGCGTGCCCCGGCGGGATCGACGTCTACTTCGAGAACGTCGGCGGCGCCGTGGCCGCTGCGGTGCTGCCGCTGCTCAACCTGTATGCGCGAGTTCCGGTGTGCGGCCTGATCGCGCAGTACAACGACACGGAGGCTCCCGCGGGACCGGATCGGCTGCCCGGGTTCTTCAGCCGGGTGCTCGTCAAGAGCCTCACGATCCGCGGATTCATCCAGAACGAGTTCGTCCCCGAGTTGTACGCGGACTTCCAGTGCGACGTGTCCGGATGGATCCGGGACGGCCGATTCGCCTACCGCGAGGACGTCGTCGACGGGCTCGAGAACGCGCCCGCGGCATTCATCGGGCTCCTCCGGGGCAGCAATTTCGGCAAGCTGGTGGTCCGGGTCGCCGAGGAGAACTGACGCAACGGATCTCCTGTATTCGCCCTGGACAGGGCGCTGTCGTGATACAACTGTGACAGAAGCGGACCCTCGTTATGTTTGCGTGATGTCGATGATGCGGGAGTTCGGTGTCATCCACACATGGGAGTGGTCAGAGCTATGACGAATCACAGTCCCGGGGCGGGTTCGCAGATCCTCGTCGACGGCAGGCCTGCCTCCGCTCCGCTGCGCGACACGCTGACAGTCGCGCAGAAACTGGTCCGGCATTTCGCCGACAACGTCACCCCGTGCGGTTCGCTGCCCGGCGAACAACTGCAGAGCGATGTCATGGATTTCACGATCGTCTGCCTCGGTCTCGGCATCCAGATGCTCGACGAGGGCATCAGCCCGACGGACGAGGACCTCGCGGAGGTACGCAACAGTTCCGCGCGCTGGGCCCGCGAGGGATTCCCGCTGAAACTCGTGCTCCGCATCCTCCACGAAGGCATCCGCGAGGCCGGCGACCTCGTCGCCTCGAACGCCCGCGACGAAGACCTGCCCGAACTCCTGGTCATCCAGAAGGTGATGTTCACCCTCCTCGAATCAGTGACGGTCGCCGCCACGACCAGCTACGTGGAGGAACTCGAAGCGGTCAACAGCGAACGCGACGGCGCCGCAGTCAATCTCGTCACTGCGCTGCTCAGCGGCAGAAAGGCGGCCACCGCGGCCCGGCATGCGGGAGTGGAGCTGGCCGACGAGTACGTGGTGCTGGGGCTGTCGATTCCCTCGCATCCCACCGAGGCCGTGACCCACCGGCGCAAAGCCGTCGTCGCCCGGCAGAAGCTGCGCCGGTTGCAGATCGAGCTGGCGGACGCCGCGGGTGGGGTGGCGCTCTGTTCGCTGAGCCCGGACGGCGGAACACTGTTGCTTCCGGGCTCACCCGAGCGGGCGTGGATGGTCTCCCTGCTCGACCGGATCGGAGCGGCCGCCGGGGTTCTCCTCACCGCCACGGCGACGCGGGTCCGGACTGCCGGTATCCCCGCGGCGGCGGACCAGGTCCACGAACTCCTCGACCTCGCCCATCAGCTGGCCCTGGAGCCGGGCCTCTACGAGATGGACGATCTGGCGCTCGAATACCAGCTCACCCGGCCGGGGCCGGGACGAACGCACCTGGCCCGGCTCCTCGAGCCGCTGCAGGGCTCACCCGAACTGATCGAGACGCTCGAGGTGCACATCGGACACGATCTGAATCGGCAGCGCACCGCGAAGCAGATGCACCTGCACACCAACACGGTGGACTACCGGCTCAAGCGGGTGGCGCAGTTGACGGGCTGCGATCCGACCCGGCCCTCCGGGCTACGGCGAATCCAGGCCGCGCTCGTGGCACGCCGGCTCGAGGTCGAGCAACCCGATCGCTGACCGGTGCGCTCGCGCCGGCTCGGAAATTCCCGTCACCAGCGCAAAGTCCAGCAGCGCACTGTTCGCTACGATGTGGGCCGGATCATATTCGGTTCGGGGTGACGGTGGTCGTCTCGTGACCGAACTGTTAGAGGGGGCAGGCGATGGCCGGAGGGCGACATTCGAGCGCGGGGCCGGAGCGGGAGGGGCGCTCACCCGCCTTCTATGCGGTGTGCGCTGCCGCCGTGATCGGGCTCGTGGCCTCCGTCGTGGTCGTCGTTCAGGCGGTGCGCTCCTGGGCGGACGACTGTGAGCAGGTCGCCGACTACACCCTCGCCGCCGACCCGAGCATCGCGCCCGCCCTGGGCAGCATCCTCGGCGAAGCGAAGAGCACCGACCTGGGCTGCGCGAGGATCGCCGTCGGCGCCGCGACGTCCGGCGACATCGCGGGACGGCTCGGCAAGGGCACCGACGCCCCGGATCTGTGGATCCCCGACAGCGGCGCCTGGGTGGGCAAGGCGGCACTCACTGCGGCCGGACCGGTCGAGGTCATGACGGGATCGGTCGCGTCCTCGCCCGTCGTACTGGCCTCCCGCGCGGAGGACGCCCCCACGTCGCCGACGTGGCTCGCGGCCCTGCAGATCAAGGACATCCAGCTGGGCAACCCCCTCGTGACCGGGGTCGCGCAGGCACCGATCAACGCGGCGCTCGCCGAGGGCCAGGCCGACCCCGTGTCCGCGGGGACGGTGCGGGCGGCGCTGGTCCCGCTCGCACAGGAGGAAAGTGCGCGCACCGCGGACGAACCCGTCGGCGAGGAGATGCTGCGGGGCGTCGTCGACAACGGTGGAGTCGCCGTCGCCACCGAACAGTCCGTGCTCGAATTCTCCGACGGTGACGGCGCGCACACGCTCGCCGCGACGGTGCCCCCGACGGGCAGCAACTTCATGAACTTCCCGCTCGTCGTCACGTCGCCCGCCCCGGACCGGCACTACAGGGCCACCCAGGTGGCGCGTGCCGTCGCCGCGATCCTCGGCGGCGAGGAGGCCCGCGCGGTGCTCGCGGAACACGGGTTCCGCGGACCGGACGGGAGTCCACCGGCCGACGGCCGCGGCGTCGGCCGGGTCACCAAGCTCGCGCTCGACGACGAGTCGCCGTTGCAGGACGCCCTGGGCGGGTGGGCGTTGATGGCGCTGCCGATCCGCACGCTCGTCGCGATCGACGTGTCGGGATCGATGGAGACCCCGGCCGGCAACCGGTCGCGCATGGATCTCACCGTCGATGCCGCCCTCGCCGGCAACGCGATGTTCCCGGACAGCGTGTCCGCGGGGCTGTGGGCGTTCTCGCAGGGGCTCGGCGGGGGACCGCAGGACTACCAGGAGCTGGTCCCGATCCGCCGCTACGACACCGTGGTCGACGGGCTCACGCAGCGTGAGCTGATGGCGCAGCAGGCGGGGAAGGTCGAGGGGCTGATCGGCGGCGGCACCGGCCTCTACGACACGACGCTCGCCGCGTTCCGGACCGTGCAGGACAGTTACGACCCACGCGCGGTGAACAGCGTGATCATCCTGACCGACGGCGCCAACGAGGACCCGGACTCCATCACGAAGGAACAGCTCCTCGGCATCCTCGAGCGTGAGATGGACCCGGCCCGGCCCGTCATCATCGTGACCATCGGCATCACCGACGACGCCGACGCGGCCACGCTCGCCGAGATCTCCCGGGTGACCGGAGGATCGAGCTACGTCGCGAAGGATCCCGCCGACATCGCCAACGTGTTCGTCAACGCGTTGGCCGCCCGGGGCCGCAGTTAGCGCCTACCGTGATGCGTGGAACGGGTCGGCGGCCACCGCGAACATCCTCCGGAACAGGAACGCTCACATGGACACTGTCAGGTTCTTCGAGTTCGCGACCGAATTGTTCGAAGTGCTCGGTGTCTCGTCGATGGTTCTCGGGTTCGTCTTCGCGTTCGTCCTCGCCGTCAGGGCCTGGAAGCGGACCGGTGACGGTGCCCGGGCGTTCAAGACCCTCCGGGAGTCGCTCGGGGGCGCGATCCTGCTCGGGCTGGAACTGCTCGTCGCGGCCGACATCGTCAAGACCGTCACCTCGACGCCGTCGCTGACCGATGCCGCGGTCCTCGGTGTGATCGTGCTGATCCGCACCGTGCTGAGCCTGTCGATCGAGATCGAGATCGACGGTGTCGCGCCGTGGCGGAAGGCACTGGTGACCGGCCCGCAGGTCCTCGCCCACGCGGCGCGCACCTCCGCTCCGGGTCCGGAGCCCGACCGGTGAGCGCCGGCCAGGGGGTCACACGGTCCGGGAACGCTTCCGCAGCCGGGTGTTGAGCACGCCGAGTGCCGCGATGACGAGGAACAGCACGCACGTCGAGATCAGCTGGGTGCGGGCGTCGGTGTCGAAGAGCATGAGCACGACGAAACCGGCGAGCATCGCGAGCGTGAGGTAGCTGAGCCAGGGGAACAACCACATCCGCACCGTCAGCTTGCCCTCGCGTTCGAGCCGTGGGCGCAGCCTCAGGTGGGAGACGACGATGAAGATCCAGATGACGAGCAGCGCCGAACCGACGGCGTTCAGGAGCAGCCCCAGCAGGTCGTCCGGCAGCCACCAGTTGAGCAGCACGCTGACGAAACCGAAGAACACCGAGAGCAGCACCGCATTGAGCGGCACCCCGGAATTCGAGATCCGGGCCATGAACGCGGGACCGTCGCCGCGCCGGGACAGCGAGTACGCCATCCGCGACGTGCCGTAGATGTTGGCGTTGAACGCCGACAACAACGCCACCACGACCACGAGTTCCATGAACCCGGCCACGTACGGGATGTGCGCCTGGTTCAGAACGGCCACGAACGGCCCGCTCTTCAGATCCGACGAGTCCCAGGGAAGGACGAGGACCATGATCGAGATCGACCCGAGGTAGAAGACGCTGATCCGCCAGACGACGCTGCGCACCGCCACGGCGATCGACCGCTCCGGGTCCTCGGACTCGGCGGCGGCGATGGTCACGATCTCGATACCGCCGAACGCGAACGCCACCACCAGCAGTCCCGCGGCCACACCGGCGAAGCCCTCCGGCATGAAACCGCCGTGCCCGAAGAGGTTGGTGGTGCCCACCGGTTCGGTGTCCGGGAGCAGGCCGAACACCAGCAGCACCCCGATCACCAGGAACCCGATGATGACGGTGACCTTGATGGCCGCGAACCAGAACTCGAACTCGCCGAAGTTGCTGACCTTCGCGAGGTTGACGGCCGCGAAGAAGATCACGAACACGAGGGCGACCACCCACTGCGGCACCCCGGGCAGCCAGCCGCTGACGATGCCTGCCGCGCCTGTGATCTCGGCGCCGAGCACCATGATCAGCATGAACCAGTAGAGCCAGCCCATCACGAATCCGGCCCAGTCGCCGATGCCGATCCGCGCGTAGTGCGAGAAGGATCCGCTGGCGGGAATCGCCGCTCCCATCTCGCCGAGCATCCGCATCACGAAGACGACGATGATGCCGGCGAGCAGGTACGAGACGAGCACGGCCGGACCGGCGGTCGCGATGCCGACACCGGTACCGAGGAACAGTCCGGCACCGATCGCGGAACCGAGGCCCATCATCGTGAGGTGACGGACCTTCAGGCCCCGGCCGAGGGTGCCGGCCGAATCGGCCGTGGTGCCGGGCGTTCGCGAACCGGTCACAGCGTCAGTCGTTGGCGTGCAGAGCGGCGTTCAATTCCACGCCGGTGCCCTTCCACGGCACGACCTCGACGGCCCCGGACACCGAGTTGCGACGGAAGAGCAGGTTGGACTGGCCGTTGAGTTCCTTGGCCTTCACGACGGTGCCGTCCGGGCCGGTCACCTTGGTGCCCGCGGTCACGTACAGGCCGGCTTCGAGGACGCAGTCGTCGCCGAGCGAGATGCCCAGACCGGCATTGGCGCCGAGCAGGCAGCGCTTGCCGACGGAGATGGTCTCCTTGCCGCCACCGGACAGGGTGCCCATGATCGAGGCGCCGCCGCCCACGTCGGATCCGTCGTCGACGACGACGCCCGCGGAGATACGGCCTTCGACCATCGAGTTGCCGAGCGTGCCCGCGTTGAAGTTGACGAAGCCCTCGTGCATCACGGTGGTGCCGCTGGCCAGGTGCGCGCCGAGACGGACACGGTCGGCGTCGGCGATGCGGACGCCCGACGGGACGACGTAGTCGACCATCCGCGGGAACTTGTCGACACCGAACACGGTGACGACGCCGCGGATACGCAGGCGGGACCGCACCTTCTCGAAGCCCTCGACCGCGCAGGGGCCGAAGTTGGTCCACACCACGTTGGACAGCAACCCGAACAGTCCGTCGAGGTTGACGCCGTGCGGGGCTACCAGGCGATGAGAGAGGAGGTGAAGGCGCAGGTAGGCGTCGTGCGCGTCGGCCGGCGGCGCGGACAGGTCGGCGATGGTGGTGCGCACCACGACCTGGTCGACCTCACGTGCCTCGTCGGGTCCGGCGAGAAGGGCCAGATCGGAGGGGATGTCGCCACCCTCGATCCGCACGGTGCCCGCTTTGTCGAACGTTCCCAGCTCAGGCGCCGGGAACCAGGTGTCGAGGACCGTGCCGCCGACGGTCACGTTGGCGATGCCTACTGCTGATGCTCCCTGTGTGCTCACGGCTGTAGAGGTTACTGCCTCATTACTCGGGGCTTCTCGAGCGGTCGTTATCTGGGCGTGATCGATTCGAAACCGAGCGGGCTCGCGGCTCGTGGGGGACCATGCACGGGGCAGGTGCGGGACACCGGGAAGGGTCGTGGCAATGCGTATTTCGGAGTGGGGTCGAGTCACGGGCCGCCGCCTGCGGGCGGTGGCCGCGGGCGCGCTGCTCGCCGGGGTGGTGTCGGTGGCGGCCCCGCAGGCCGCGTCCGCCGCACCGGTGTGCCCGGGCGCCGGTCAGCCGCCGGTCCTCGTGGGGCGCGTGCCGGGCGCCGCGCTGGAGGGCGTCGCCGTGGACGGCGGTGGCCGGCTCTACGCGACGGACCTCCTCAGTGGGCGGGTGTTCCGTCTCGACGCGCCGGGAGCGCCCGCCGTCCCCGTCGCCACGGTGCCGGGCGGTGGCGGCGCGGGCGCCCTCGCGTGGGCGTCCGACGGATCACTGCTGGTGGGGTACGGCGCGGACGCCCGTGTCCTCCTCGGCGACGTCCTGCGCCCGGGCGCGATCGCGAAACTGGACACCGCCACCGGCACGCTCACCCCCTTCGTGTCGGGCCTGAGCGCGGCGAACGGCCTCGACGTCGACGCCGCCGGGACCGCATACGCCACGAACGACTTCGGAACCCGGATCGGGCGGGTGTTCCCCGACGGCCGGGTCGAACCGGACTGGGCGACGCTGCCCAGTGCCAACGGTGCGGTGCTCGGTGTCGACGACCGGTACTTCTACGTGTCGCGGACGTTCGTGAACCCGGGCGTGAGCCGGATCCCGATCGCGAACCCGGGTGCCCCCGAGAGCATCCTCGACCTGTCCGGTCTCGACACGTTCGCGGCACCCGACGGCCTGACCCTGGATTCGCGGGGACGCCCCGTGGTGCCGGCCAACGTGCGCGGCGAGATCTGGCGCGTCGACGCGCCGGGGCAGTACTGCGTGCTGGCGTCCGGACTGCCGACATCGAGCATGGTCGTCTATGGCCAGGGGTCCGGCGGCTTCTCCGCGGGACGGTTGTTCCGCATCGGATTCGACGGTGCGATCTACGAGATCCCGGGTGGCTTCGACGGGTAGCGACGCCGTACAGACGGGTCGGCCTAGGGTGGACGCGTGAGCACACTCGACCTCCACGCCGATCCCATCGACCTCACCGCCGCCCTGGTGGACATCCCGAGCGTCTCCCACGACGAGTCGGCGATCGCCGCCGCCGTCGAGTCGGCTCTGCGGGAACAGACCACCGGTTTCGAGGTCATCCGCAACGGCAACGCGGTCCTCGCCCGCACCGATCGGGGACTGGAGAGCCGGGTGATGCTCGCCGGGCACCTCGACACCGTGCCGATCGCGGACAACGTGCCCTCCCGGCGTGAGGGCGACCTGCTGCACGGGTGTGGAACGGTCGACATGAAATCGGGCGACGCGGTGTTCCTGCATCTCGCAGCCACCGTGGAGAACCTCGCTCACGACCTGACGCTGGTGTTCTACGACTGCGAGGAGATCGCGGCCGTCCACAACGGGCTCGGACGGATCGAACGTGAGATCCCCGAGTGGCTGCGCGCGGACGTCGCGATCCTGGGCGAGCCGACGGGAGGGCTCATCGAGGCGGGCTGCCAGGGCACGCTGCGGGTGACGCTGACCACCCGCGGCACCCGCGCGCACTCCGCGAGGTCGTGGCTCGGCGACAACGCGATCCACCGGTTCGCCCCGGTACTGCAGCGACTGTCGGACTACACCGCGCGGTCGGTGGACATCGACGGCTGCGTGTACCGGGAGGGGCTGTCCGCCGTGCGGATCGCCGGCGGCGTCGCGGGCAACGTGGTCCCGGACGCCGCGGAGATGGACGTGAACTTCCGCTTCGCGCCCGACCGCAGCGCCGAGCAGGCCATCGACCACGTGCGCGAGGTATTCGAGGGACTCGAGCTGGGTTTCGAGGTCACCGACCTGTCGCCGGGTGCCCTGCCCGGGCTGACGGATCCGGCGGCCGCGGCCCTCATCGAGGCGGCGGGCGGCGAGTTCCGCGCCAAGTACGGGTGGACGGACGTGTCCCGGTTCTCCGCCCTCGGCATCCCGGCCGTCAACTACGGTCCAGGCGATCCGAACCTCGCGCACAAGCGGGACGAGCACGTTCCCGTCCAGCAGATCACCGACGTGGCGGCCGTGCTCCGCGCGTATCTGAGCACCCCGTGACTGCCCGGTGCCCCGAACGGGCCACCCGTTAGCCTGGGGCGCATGGCACCCGAGAAGAACAATTACGGGCGGAAGTCCTCGTCCGTGAAGCACCGGGGTCCGGTGCAGTTGAGGCGCGCCCGCAAGGACGAGACCACCACCGACGAGCAGTTGCTCGACGAGCGGGGGCGTACCGACTGGGTGCACACCGACCCGTGGCGGGTCCTGCGGATCCAGAGCGAGTTCGTCGAAGGGTTCGGTGCCCTGGCCGAGGTGCCGCGTGCGGTCACCGTGTTCGGGTCCGCCCGCACCGAGCCCGGTCACCCCGAGTACGAGGCGGGCCGGGCGCTGGGTGCACGCCTGGCCGAGGCCGGATACGCCGTCATCACCGGTGGTGGCCCCGGTGTCATGGAGGCGGCCAACCGCGGTGCCAGCGAATCGGGTGGATACTCCATCGGGCTCGGCATCGAGTTGCCGTTCGAGCAGGGTCTCAACGAGTGGGTCGATCTGGGCATCAACTTCCGCTACTTCTTCGCGCGCAAGACGATGTTCGTGAAGTACTCGCAGGCGTTCATCTGCCTGCCCGGCGGGTTCGGGACGCTCGACGAACTGTTCGAGGCGCTGACTCTGGTGCAGACGCGCAAGGTCACGAGGTTCCCGATCATCCTGTTCGGCACCGAGTACTGGTCCGGGCTCGTGGACTGGATCCGCGGAACGCTCGAACGCAGCGGCAAGATCTCGGAAGGCGACGTCAATCTCCTGCACGTCACGGACAGTGTGGAGGAAGCGGTGCAGATCGTCGTCAAATCGCAGCAGGGTGTCGACGAGGCTGCCCTGCTCGGAACGGAGGACCAGTGGTGACGTCGAAAACTGTTCCGTCGCAGCCGTTCTCGGTGTGCGTGTACTGTGCTTCCGGGCCGGTGGACGATCACTTCCTGGAACTCGCGGCCCAGGTGGGCACCGAAATCGGTAAGCGCGGTTGGCAACTGGTGTCCGGGGGCGGCAACGTCTCGATGATGGGCGCGGTGGCCGAGGCGGCCCGCGCGGCCGGGGCGATCACCGTCGGGGTCATTCCGAAAGCCCTGGTGCACAGGGAAGTCGCCGACGTCGACGCGGACGAACTCGTCGTCACCGACACCATGCGTCAGCGCAAGCAGGTCATGGAGGACCGGGCCGACGCGTTCGTCACGCTGCCCGGCGGCATCGGGACGCTCGAGGAACTGTTCGAAACCTGGACCGCGGGCTACCTCGGCATGCACGAGAAGCCGGTCGTCCTGCTCGATCCGCACGGCCACTACACGGGCCTGCTGGACTGGATCGACGGTCTGCGGGGCGGCGGCTTCGTGGCCCAGCGGGCACTCGACAGGCTGCTCGTCCGGACCGGGGTCGGGGAGGCGCTGGACGCCTGTGTCCGCTGAGACGCCGTCGTGGCGCACGTTCTTACCGTGCAGTAAGGTGACCTGATTCATACTGCAGGCCTGAGGGGATGTCATGCGTTCTGAAGCACGTTCGACGATCGGTGTGGTCGATGTGGCCAGGCGGTTGCCTGCCATGATCCCGGAACTGCCGACCATGGCGAAGGGAGTGCTCGGCCTCATCCGGACCCCCGACGCGAAGGAGTCGATCGGCCTGGTCTTCCAGCGCGCCGCCGCGGCGCACCCGCGCCGCACGTTCCTGCGGTTCGAAGGCGATTCGCTGAGCTACCGGAACGCGAACATCCGCGTGAACCGCTACGCCCACGTGCTCGCCGACCTCGGTGTGTCGCGCGGGGACGTCGTCGGGATCCTGGGCAAGAACGCCCCCGAGACGCTGCTCATCGCGCTCGCCGCCGTCAAGCTCGGGGCCACCGCCGGGATGCTGAACCACAATCAGCGCGGAGACGTGCTCGCGCACAGCATCTCGCTGCTCGACAGTCGCGTGCTCGTGGTGTCCGAAGCGTGCGGCGAGGCCGTGGACTCGCTCGACGAACCGCCCGCCGTGGCCTCGGTGGTGTATTTCGACGACCTCGACCGGCTCGCCGGGAAGGCCGCCGACGGCAACCCCGAGGTGTGCGAGCAGATCCAGGCGCGGGAGAAGGCCTTCTACATCTTCACCTCCGGCACCACGGGACTGCCGAAGGCCAGCCTGATGAGTCACTTCCGCTGGCTCAAGAGCATGTCCGGGCTCGGCAACATGGGGGTCCGGCTGCGCGGCAGCGACGTTCTCTACTGCTGCCTGCCGCTCTATCACAACAACGCGCTGACGGTGTCGCTGTCCTCGGTGCTGGGGTCGGGCGCGACACTCGCGCTGGGCAAGCAGTTCTCGGCGTCCAAGTTCTGGGACGACGTCGCACTGAACCGGGCCACCGCGTTCACGTACATCGGTGAACTGTGCCGGTACCTGCTGAACCAGCCCGAGAAGCCGGGCGACCGCGACAACGCCGTCCGGCTGATGGTCGGCAACGGGCTCCGTCCGGAGATCTGGTCCGAGTTCACCACCCGGTTCGGCATCTCCCGGGTTGCCGAGTTCTACGGCGCCAGCGAGTGCAACATCGCGTTCGTCAACGCGCTCAACGTCGACCGGACGGCAGGCATCTGCCCCCTCCCGCACGCCGTGGTCGAATACGACGAGGACAACGGCTCGCCGCGGCGGCACTCCGACGGCAGACTGCGCAAGGTCGCCACCGGCGAGGTGGGCCTGCTGCTGTCGAAGGTGACGGACCGGGCACCCTTCGACGGCTACACCGACGAGGAGGCCACGAACAAGAAACTCGTCCGCGACGCCTTCGGCGACGGCGACTGCTGGTTCGACACCGGAGACCTGGTGCGACGGCAGGGCTGGTCGCACGTCGCGTTCGTCGACCGGCTCGGCGACACGTTCCGCTGGAAGGGGGAGAACGTCGCGACCACCGAGGTCGAGGGCGCGCTCCTCGCGCATCCGGCGGTCGAGCACGCCGTCGTGTACGGCGTCGAGATCCCCGGAACCGACGGTCGCGCCGGGATGGCCGCGGTGACCCTGCACGAGAACGAGGACTTCGACGGTTCGGGGGTGGCGGAGTTGCTGTTCTCGCGGCTGCCGTCGTACGCGGTGCCGCTGTTCGTCCGCGTCGTCGACTCGCTGGAGCAGACGTCGACGTTCAAGAGCCGCAAGGTGGAACTCCGCAAGGAGGGCTACGAGGTCGAGGACACCGACACGCTGCACGTGCTGTCCGGCCGCAGCGATGGATACCAGCGTGCGTACGACGGGTATGTCGAGGAAGTGGCGAAGGGTGCGCTGCCGCGCCCGTGAGTACTTGTCAACCGCCCGACGTCAACAAGTACTCACGGGCGCCGAAGGCGCCCATGTCAATATTGGTGCCATGGCCGACAGAGACGTACCGCCCGCGCCCGACCGTCCGTCCTCCACGCTGTGCGGACGGCCTGTGGCGGTCGACCGCGCGCTGGTGATGGCCATCGTGAACCGGACACCCGATTCGTTCTACGACCGCGGTGCCACGTTCACCGACTCCGCGGCCATGGCGGCGGTCGAGCGGGCCGTGGACGAGGGTGCCGACCTCGTCGACATCGGCGGCGTGAAGGCCGGTCCGGGCGACGTCGTCGACTCGGCGGAGGAGATCCGGCGGGTGGTGCCGTTCGTCGCCGCGATCCGCGGGCGCTATCCCGAGTTGCTCGTCAGCGTCGACACCTGGCGCGCCGACGTGGCCCGGCTGGCCGTCGCCGAGGGCGCCGACCTGATCAACGACACGTGGGCCGGCGCCGACCCGGCGCTCGTCGAGGTGGCCGCGGAGACGGGTGCCGGCATCGTCTGTTCGCACACCGGGGGAGCGGTCCCCCGGACCCGGCCGTTCCGTGTCCGCTACTCCGACGTCGTCGCGGACGTCCTCGAGGAAGTGGTGGCGGCCGCCGAGAACGCGGCCCGGCTGGGGGTGCCCGCCGACTCGATCCTCATCGATCCGACCCACGATTTCGGGAAAAACACCTATCACGGGCTCGAGTTGTTGCGGCGAGTGGAAGATCTTGTAAATACGGGATGGCCAGTGCTCATGGCGCTGAGCAACAAGGACTTCGTCGGGGAGACTCTAGGGGTAGATCTCGTCGAGCGGTTGGAGGGAACATTGGCAGCGACAGCTATGGCCGCCGCAGGAGGCGCCCGAGTCTTCCGTGTCCACGAAGTTGCCCCCACGCGTCGAGTGGTGGACATGGTGGCCGCGATCCAGGGCCGGCGCGCCCCGTCCCGCACCGTGCGGGGGCTGGCATGAGTGCGGTGGGGGCCCGGGCGGCCCGCACGATGTTGGCGGAGGAGCGCGCCCCGCGGTCCTGGGCCGAGGCGAACAGCTGGGACCAGCCGTCGTGGAGCATCGCCGAACTCGAACGGGCCAAGGCGGGGCGCACCGTGTCGGTGGTCCTGCCGGCGCTCAACGAGGAGGAGACCGTCGCCGCGGTCGTGGACACGATCCACCCGTTGCTCGGTGGCCTGGTGGACGAGTTGATCGTGCTCGATTCGGGCTCGACGGATCTGACGGCGGAACGCGCACGCGCGGCCGGCGCCACGGTGATCAGCCGGGAGGAGGCGGTGCCCGCTTTCCCGCCCGTCGCGGGTAAGGGCGAGGTGCTGTGGCGTTCCGTCGCCGCGAGCACCGGCGATCTCATCGCCTTCGTCGACTCGGACCTCATCAACCCCGATCCGGCGTTCGTCCCGAAACTGCTCGGACCGCTGCTGACGGCCGACGGCATCCATCTCGTGAAGGGCTACTACCGGCGTCCGCTCCGGCTCAGCGGCACGGAGGACGCCAACGGCGGCGGCCGGGTGACGGAACTCGTGGCGCGCCCGATGCTGGCGTCGCTCCGGCCGGAACTGACGTGCGTGCTGCAGCCGCTGGGCGGCGAATACGCCGGCACCCGGGAGCTGTTGTCGGCGGTTCCGTTCGCGCCCGGCTACGGCGTCGAGATCGGGCTGCTGCTCGACACGTACGACCGTCTCGGTCTCGGTGCGATCGGCCAGGTCAATCTGGGGGTCCGCAAGCACCGGAACCGTCCGCTGTCCGAACTCGGTGTGATGAGCAGGCAGATCATCGGCACGATGATGCGGCGCTGCGGGGTGCCCGACTCGGGGGCGGGTCTGACCCAGTTCCTGGTCGACGGCGACTCCTTCGTGCCGACGACGACGGACGTCGCGTTGGCCGATCGTCCGCCGATGAACACGGTGTGCCCCTGACCGGGCGTACCTGACGCGGGAGGCTGTCGGACGTCCGTGACAGGATCGGAGCATGGTGACAGCCCTGCTCTATCTGCTCGTCATGGCGTTCGTCGGCGCGATGCTGTTCCTCGCCGCCAGTGCGGTGTTCGGCCGTTCCGAGGAACTCGCGCCGCTCCCGCCCGGCACCACACTCACGACCCTGCCCGCCGACGGTGTGACGGGCGCCGACGTGGAGGCGTTGCGATTCCAGCAGACGCTGCGGGGCTACAAGGCGAGCGAGGTCGACTGGGCGCTGGCCCGGCTCGGACGCGAAATCGATTCGCTGCGTGAGCAGTTGGCGGCGGTCGAAGCCGCGTCCGAAGATCCGGGGGACGCCCGGTGAGCGCCGACGACAGGGTGCGGTGCGCGTGGGCGGTCGACTCGGACGGGTCCAGCCTGTACCGCGACTACCACGATCTCGAGTGGGGTCGCCCGCTGCACGGCCGCGACGAACTCTACGAACGGCTGTGCCTCGAAGCGTTCCAGTCCGGACTGTCGTGGATCACGATTCTCCGCAAGCGCGAGGCCTTCCGGGCCGCGTTCGCCGGCTTCGATCCGGAGGCGGTCGCGCGGTACACGGAACGGGACGTGGAGCGTCTGCTGGGGGACGCATCGATCGTCCGGAACCGGGCCAAGATCGAGGCGTCGGTGAGCAACGCGCGGGCCCTGCTGGAGTTGTCGGACACCGACCTGGACACGCTGCTGTGGTCGTTCGCCCCGCCGCCGCGCCCGAGCCGTCCGGCCACCGTGAACGACGTCCCTGCGGTCACGCCCGAGTCCACCGCGATGGCGAAGGAATTGAAGCGCCGGGGTTTCAAATTTGTGGGCCCTACCACCGCTTATGCACTCATGCAGGCCACCGGGATGGTGGACGACCACGTCGTCGGGTGCTGGGTCCCGGCCACTGCCTGAACTGCCGGTGAACCTGCCTATTTGTGACTCAGGTTCCCGGTACTCGTGTCCATAGGGAAGAATGGATGTCACAAGCCTCGCCGAGTGTTGGCGGGGTGCCAAATTTTGTCGAGGCGCAAGCAGGCAGCGCAGATCTGGAGGGAGCAGAGGATGGCGGCCATGAAGCCCCGGACCGGGGACGGTCCCCTCGAAGCAACCAAAGAGGGACGAGGAATCGTCATGCGGGTTCCGCTCGAGGGTGGTGGACGTCTGGTTGTCGAGCTCACCCCGGAGGAAGCTGCCGCACTCGGTGAAGAGCTCAAGGGCGTCACCAGCTAGTCGAGTGCGGAGAGAACCTCACAGGGCAGGCCCCGTCGCCGTTGTCGGTGCGGGGCCTGCTCCGTGTCCGGAACAGGGAGGCGAACGTTCGTGCTGGCCGATGTGACCGACCTGCTGGCCTGCCCGCAGTGCCGGTCGGGGGTGGAACTCGACGAAGGCACGATCCTGTGCGACGCAGGACACACCTTCGACGTGGCGCGTCAGGGCTACGTCACCCTGATGACCGGGGCCGGTGGCAAGTTCGACGGCGACAGCCCCGAAATGATCGCCGCACGTGCGGACTTCCTCGCCGGCGGCAGCTTCGACCCGCTGATGGATGCCGTCGCCGACGCGGTGGTGGCGGGCGCCGGGGACGATCCCCGGATCCTCGAGATCGGCGCGGGCACAGGCCACTACCTGGCGCGTGTCCTCGACGCCGCCCCGGCCGGCCGGGGAATCGGGCTGGACGTGTCCAAGTACGCGGCCCGTCGCATCGCCAGGGCCCACCCGCGTGCCGGGGCGGTGGTTGCCGACGTGTGGCAACACCTTCCGGTGCGTGACCACGTCCTCAGTCATGTCCTGTGCGTGTTCGCGCCCCGCAACGCCGACGAGGCGCACCGGGTGCTGGCCGAGCACGGCTCCCTGGTGGTCCTCACGCCCACGGACCGGCATCTGGGGGAACTGGTGGACCTGCTCGGCATGGTCCGGGTGGACGACCGCAAGGTCGAGCGGCTCGGGGCCGCGATGTCCGGGCGGTTCGAGCGCACCGACCACGTGGCCGTGGAGTATCCGATGTCGTTGTCGCACCTCGACGTGACGCGCCTGGTCGGGATGGGGCCGTCGGCGCGGCACCTGACACCCGACCGGCTCGCATCCTCGATCGCCGCGCTGCCGCAGGAATATCCCGTGACGGCGTCGGTGACCGTGTCCACCTACACACGGCTCTGAAGCGTCTCCGTCAGCGGCGCGACAGCGCGTCCTGGTAGACGTCGAGGGTCTGTTGCGCGATGGCCGCCCAGGAGAACTCGGCGATCGCCCGCGCCCGCCCCGCCTTGCCCATGGCCTCGGCGGTGCCGACGTCGGAGGCGATCGCGTTGACCGACTCGGCCAGCGCCTGCTCGAACGCCTCCGGCTCGTACGAGTTGTAGTGCACCAGACGGCCGGTGACCCCGTCGTCCACCACCTCCGGGATGCCTCCGACATCGGATGCCACGACCGCGGTCTCGCAGGCCATGGCCTCGAGGTTCACGATCCCCAGCGGCTCGTACACGGACGGGCACACGAAGACGGTTGCGGCCGACAGGATTTCCCGCACCTGTTCGGTGGGGAGCATCTCGCGCACCCAGAACACGTTGCCGCGGTGCGCCGCGAGGGCGGCGACGGCCTGCTCGGTCTCGGCGGCGATCTCCGGGGTGTCGGGGGCGCCGGCGCACAGCACCAACTGGATCTCGGGCGCGAAGTGGTGTGCTGCGGCGATCAGATGACCGACGCCCTTCTGCCGCGTGATGCGGCCGACGAACGCCACCATCGGCTGGTCCGGGTCGACTCCGATCTTCGTCAGCGCGGACTGCCCATGACCTGCCGGACCCGCGTGCCAGACGGACGTGTCGATCCCGTTGCGCACCACGTGGACCCGGTGCGGGTCGACGAACGGGTACGCGTCGAGGACGTCGAGTCGCATGCCGGCGCTCACGGCGATCACTGCGTCTGCGTGCTCCACCGCGTTGCGCTCGGACCACGACGAGATGCGGTAGCCGCCGCCCAGCTGCTCCGCCTTCCAGGGCCTGCGCGGCTCGAGGGAGTGGGCGGTGAGGATGTGCGGCACGTCGTACAGCGCGGACGCCAGGTGGCCGGCGAGGCCGGTGTACCAGGTGTGGGAGTGCACGACGTCGGCGCCCGTCGCGGCGTCCGCCATGCGCAGTTCGGCGGACAGCGTCGCGAGCGCCGGATTGGCCCCCGCCAGCGCGGGATCGGGGGTGTGGACGACCGCCCCGACGCGCGGAGCGCCCATACAGTGCACGTCCACCTCGCACAGCTGCTTCAACTGAGCAACCAGTTCGGTGACGTGTACACCCGCACCGCCATAGATCTCCGGTGGGTATTCCTTGGTCATCATCGCCACCCGCACCGGCCTAACGTAGCCGTCCGGGCGGCTTCGGGCCACCGCTCTCGGACACATTCGGGTATCGGAGAAATTGTGAGTCGGCGCTTCGCTGGCGGGGGGAGTGGCCGCCCGATAGGTTGACAGGGTGAGGAGCCAGCCACATGTGCTTGGAATCGTGCTCGCCGGCGGCGAGGGCAAACGTCTCTATCCGCTCACCGCGGATCGGGCGAAGCCCGCTGTGCCTTTCGGAGGCGCCTACCGGTTGATCGATTTCGTGCTCAGCAATTTGGTCAATGCGGGATACCTCCGCCTGTGTGTTCTGACGCAGTACAAGTCGCATTCGTTGGACCGCCACATTTCTCAGACGTGGCGACTGTCCGGGTTCGCGGGTGAATACATCACTCCCGTTCCCGCGCAGCAACGTCTGGGCCCGCGCTGGTACACCGGCAGTGCCGATGCGATCCTGCAGTCGCTGAACCTCGTCTACGACGAGGACCCCGAGTACATCGTCGTGTTCGGTGCCGACCACGTGTACCGGATGGACCCGGAGCAGATGGTGCAGCACCACATCGAATCGGGCGCCGGGGTGACGGTGGCAGGGATCCGGGTGCCGCGCAGCGAGGCGTTCGCGTTCGGCTGCATCGACAGCGACGAGTCGGGCCGCATCGTGCAGTTCCTCGAGAAGCCGGCGCATCCGCCGGGGACCCCGGACGACCCCAACATGACGTTCGCGTCGATGGGTAACTACGTGTTCACCACCAAGGTGCTCGTCGACGCCATCCGGGCCGACTCCGAGAACTCCGATTCCGACCACGACATGGGCGGCGACATCATCCCCGCGCTCGTCGAGGCGGGCGAGGCCTCCGTGTACGACTTCAAGGACAACGTCGTCCCCGGGGCCACCGACCGGGACCGGGGCTACTGGCGGGACGTGGGAACGCTCGACGCGTTCTACGACGCCCACATGGATCTCGTGTCGGTCCACCCCATCTTCAACCTCTACAACCGGCGCTGGCCGATCCGCGGCGAGACGGAGAACCTGGCGCCCGCCAAGTTCGTGCAGGGCGGCCTCGCGCAGGAGTCCGTGGTCGGGGCCGGCTGCATCCTGTCGGCGGCCACGGTGCGCAACTCCGTGCTCAGCTCCAATGTGATGGTCGACAGCGGCGCGACCGTGGAGGGCAGCGTCCTCATGCCGGGTGTGCGCATCGGCAAGGGCGCCGTCGTGCGCCGCGCGATCCTCGACAAGAACGTGGTCGTCGGCGACGGGGAGATAATCGGCGTCGACCTCGAGCGCGACAAGCAGCGCTTCGCCGTGAGCAACGGCGGAGTCGTCGCCATCGGCAAGGGCGTGTGGATCTAGCTCAGAGCTTGGACGCGCAGAGCAGGCCGTCGCCGATCGGCAGGAACACGCGGATCAGTTTGTCGTCCTCGGCGAGCGCCTTCGCGGCCTCGCGGACGGCGACGGTCGCGGCGTCCCGCTGGCTCGGGTCGACGACCCGGCCGCCGTGCAGCGCGTTGTGCAGCACGATCGCGCCGCCCGGGCGCAGCAGCCGGACCCCCTCGCGGACGTAGTGCGGGTGGTCGACCGGTGCGCTGTCGACGAACACCAGGTCGTACGCGCCGTCGGCGAGTCGCGGCAGGACGTCGAGGGCCCGGCCGTTGATCAGCCTGGTCCGGGCGGGTGCGATGTCGTTGGTCCGGAACGACAGCTTGGCGGCCCGCTGGTGCTCGGGTTCGCTGTCGATGGTGGTGAGGACGCCGTCCTCGCGCATGCCCCGGAGCAGCCACAGGCTGCTCACACCCGCGCCGGTGCCGACCTCGACGACTGTCTTGGCGTCCAGCATGCGGGCAAACAGGGCGAGCGCAGCACCGACCGCGGGAGGTACCGGTTCGGCACCGAGGTCGTCCGCCCGCTCCCTGGCCGCACCGAGGGCCTCGTCTTCACGGACAGCCCCTTCTGCGTGGGTGAGTATCCGTTCGGCGTTTGTCTGCACGCACATGAGGCTATCGGGGTCTCGTCATCGCCGCTGCGAGGCGCGCTCGACAACAATGCCGTGACCCGGCCCGGCGCGATTCTCAGGAATACCTCAGCTTGCTCACACCACACACATATCGGGGTGGGAAAGAGTGAGTCCAACGCCAGATCCGAAGACCGCCCGGCGGGGAGATCACGACGACGGAGGAAAAGTCCGAGAGTCCGGGAACAAATCCCGGCACCCGGGAGTTGACGCCTATAACACGTTCAGTGATCTGCGGTCCTGAGTAGGAGGATCCACTTAACTCGATGAGCAACCACACGATGGCTCCAGACGAGAGAACCACCGACGAGCAGCTGTCGGACGCCAAGCTGACGGGCACCGCTGTGTTCGACGCCACAGGCGAGAAGTCGGCCATGCCGTCGTGGGACGAACTCGTCCGCGAGCACGGCGACCGAGTCTACCGGCTGGCCTACCGGCTGTCGGGCGACGCGCAGGACGCCGAGGACCTCACCCAGGACACGTTCATCCGGGTGTTCCGATCCCTGTCCGACTACCAGCCCGGCACGTTCGAGGGCTGGTTGCACCGCATCACCACCAACCTCTTCCTCGACATGGTCCGACGCCGCAACCGCATCCGCATGGAAGCGCTGCCCGAGGACTACGATCGGGTCCCGGCCGACGGGCCGAACCCCGAGGAGATCTACCACGACGCCCGCCTGGACGCAGATCTGCAGGCAGCGCTCGACTCGCTGGCCCCGGAGTTCCGCGCCGCGGTCGTGCTGTGTGACATCGAAGGACTGTCCTACGAGGAGATCGGTGCCACACTGGGTGTGAAGCTCGGAACCGTGCGCAGCCGCATCCACCGCGGCAGGCAGGCTCTGCGTGAGCATCTGGCTGTGAACGGAAAGGTTGACTCCGATCAGATCGGCGTCGGGTAGTTACCAGGAGGGACGAATGACGCAGGGGCGTGTACCTCGCCAGTTTGGCTCCACCGAACATCTGGCGAGTGAGGCGATCGCCGCCTTCGTCGACGGTGAGCTCCGCATGTCCGCTTATCTGCGCGCCGCCCACCACCTGTCGATCTGCGCCGAGTGCGCGTTCGAGGTGGACTCCCAGCAGCAGGCGCGGCGCGCCCTGCGTCGCAGTGGCGACGTCGCCATGCCCTCGGGCCTCCTGGGTCTGCTGAGCCAGATCCCCAGCTGCAACCAGGGCGATCCCGCCGACAAGTCCCCGTTCGACTCCCACACCCCGGATTCGCCGGTCACGAGCGAGTACTCGATCACCAGCCGGATCTGGTCCCGGCGCTGGCGCCGTTGAGCGCAGCCGGGCCGACGACGGCGGTGTCCGCGCCCGGCGGGGCATCGGTGATACTGGGGCGCGTGACTGACGCACACGAGGGGGACACGACAGCGTGACGGCGGATTACAAGACTCCGGGTTCCGAGGCGACGGCACCCGACGGTCCCGTGCCGGACGAGTCGGGCACGCTGCGTCCGGCGGACGCCCCACGGCTCGATCCGAGGCCCGTGTACCGGCCGCAGATCGATGCGGCGTCCAGCCGCGCGTTCGGCCGACCGGGTGGCGTCACCGGTTCGTTCGCTCCGTCGGATGCCAGGCGCGAGAGCGAACCCTCCGTGAAGGTCGGTGCACCCGATCCCGTGCTGGCGGAGGCGTTCGGCCGCCCGGACGGTGAGGTCGACACCATCCAGCGCGATCCCCACCGCAAAACCGACGCCCCGGCGGCCGAGGCCGCGCCCGCGGACCCGTGGCGCGACCCGGCAGCGGGCGTCGAACTCGGCTCCCCGGCGTTGCACGCGACGGAACACTCGCGGCCGCCGGCTCCCGCCCTCAGCGCCCGAGAGGTCCTGTTCGGCGGCAAGGTCGCGCCGAAGGCGCTCGTCGCGCTGGGCGGAATCGCGCTCGCGATCGGTCTGGTCGGTGGCCTGCTCGCCGCGGTGATCACCGCCGATCGCAGCTCGCTGACCAGTGACAGCGTCACCCTCGTCCAGGGCGGCGACGAGGACCTCGGCCAGTCGCCCGTCGCGCAGGTCGCGGACGCCGTCCTGCCCTCCGTCGTGTCCATCCAGGTGGCGGTCGGCGACCAGGGCAGTACCGGTTCGGGTGTCGTCATCGACGGCGCCGGTTACATCGTCACCAACAATCACGTCATCTCCGCCGCCGCCACGGCCCCCGACGGCGGCAAGATCCAGGTGATCTTCTCCGACGGAACGAAGGCCGACGCCCAGATCGTCGGTCGCGACATCAAGACCGACCTGGCGGTGCTCAAGGTCTCCGCCGACAACCTGACGGTCGCGGAACTCGGCAGGTCCGGGGACGTGCAGGTCGGTGAGGACGTCGTCGCCGTCGGCTCGCCCCTCGGACTCAGCAAGACCGTCACCCGCGGCATCGTCAGCGCGCTGCACCGCCCGATGCGACTGTCCGGCGAGGGTTCCGACACGAACGCCGTCATCGATGCCGTCCAGACGGACGCCGCCATCAATCACGGCAACTCGGGCGGCGCGCTCGTCGACGACACGGGCCGGGTGATCGGCATCAACACCGCCATGCTCAGCGAATCCGGCGGCTCGGTGGGCCTCGGCTTCGCGATTCCCATCGACGACGTCACGACGGTCGCGCAGACCCTCATCCGGGACGGGCAGATGCACCACCCGGACATCGGGGTCAACGCCCGGACCGTCGTCAACGACAACACCAGCGGCGCCCAGGTGGCCAACGTCCGCTCGGACAGCCCGGCCGCGCGGGCGGGCATCGTCGAGAACGACGTCATCGTCAAGGTCGGCGACCGCACGGTCACCAGCGCCGACGAGTTGGTCGTCGCCGTCAACCTGCAGAAGATCGGTGAGCCCGTCCGGGTTCAGCTGATCCGCGAGGGCCGGCTCGTCGATGTCGACGTGACCCCGGCCTCCGATTGACTCGAGAGTGTGCTGTGAGATCGCTCCGCCACCTGGGCATGCACCCGCACCGCACAGTAGGCTGACCACGTGTTCGGCAACATTGGTTGGGGCGAGTTCATGGTCCTCCTCGTCGCGGCTCTGGTCATCTTGGGACCCGAGCGGCTTCCGGGTGCGGTCAGCTGGGTCACGAAGTCACTGAGACAGGTCCGTGAGTATGCGAGCGGTGCCAGCCAGCAACTCAAGGACGAACTCGGCCCGGAGTTCGAGGATCTCCGCAAACCTCTGGCGGACCTCAATCAGCTCCGCGGAATGACCCCGCGTGCCGTCATCACCAAACACCTTCTCGACGGTGACGATTCGATTCTCACCGGCAACTTCGACAAGCCGGGTTCGGTGTCGTTCGACAAGTCGAACCCGGGAACGAAGGCTGTCAGCGCCGATCCGTCGACGCCCACCGCCCCGCAGAACAAGCCGCTCGCGGCCGGCGAGCGCCCTCCGATCGACCTCGACGCGACATAGGCCCTCCGGGCTCGTGCGCCTTTCTGGTTGTTCCAGCAACCGGAAAGGCGCACGAGCGCGAAGCGCCTACTACAGGTGCCGGGTGGTGTCGATCCCCAGCGACATTCCGGCGAGCCCGCGCTTGCGCACGGCCAGCTTGTCCGCGATGTCGCGGAGCGCCGTCGCGGCCGGGGAGTCCGGCTGGCCGAGGACGATGGGAAGGCCGCCGTCGCCGCCCTCCCGGACCGCCTGCTCGAGCGGGATCTGTCCCAGCAGAGGCACCTTCGCGCCCACGGCCTTGGTGAGCCGGTCCGCGACGGCCTGGCCGCCGCCGGAGCCGAAGATGTCCATCCGGCTGCCGTCGGGCATGTCCATCCAGGACATGTTCTCGACGACGCCGACGATGCGCTGACGGGTCTGCAGTGCGATGGCACCGGCACGCTCGGCCACCTCGGCCGCGGCCTGCTGCGGGGTGGTGACGACGAGGATCTCCGCGCCGGGGATCAGTTGCGCGACGGAGATGGCGACGTCGCCGGTTCCGGGCGGCAGATCGAGCAGCAGAACGTCGAGATCGCCCCAGAAGACGTCGGCGAGGAATTGCTGCAGCGCGCGGTGCAGCATCGGTCCACGCCACACGACCGGGGTGTTGCCCTGGGTGAACTGGGCGATGGAGATCATCTTCACGTCGTGCGCGACGGGCGGCATGATCATGCGTTCGACCTGCGTGGGCTTGGCATCGGTGCCGAGCATGCGGGGAACGGAATGTCCGTAGATGTCGGCGTCGAGCACACCCACCGACAGTCCGCGGGCGGCCAGTGCGGCGGCCAGGTTGACCGTGACACTGGACTTGCCGACGCCGCCCTTGCCGGACGCGACCGCGTAGACGCGGGTGAGCGAACCGGGCTGCGCGAACGGGATGACGGGCTCGGCGGAGTCTCCGCGCAGCGACTTGCGGAGTTCGGTGCGCTGCTCGTCGCTCATCACGTCGAGTTCGACGCGGATCGCGCCGACGCCGGGGACGTCCGCCACGGCCTTGGTGACGCGGTCGCTGATCTCGGTCCGCATCGGGCAGCCCGCGGTGGTCAGGTAGATCGCGATGTCGACGCTGTCGTCGGCCGCGATGTCGATGCTCTTGACCATCCCGAGTTCGGTGATCGGTTTCCGGATCTCGGGATCCTGGACGCGCGCCAGGGCGCTACGTACAGCGGACTCGCTCAGGACTGGCATGACTCAATGGTAAGGATGCGCGCTCAGTGGATGCGCGGCAGGTCCGCGGCCGCCGGGATGATTCCGCTGGAGTAGCCGGCGGACCATGCGAGCACGTTGGCCACGTAGGCGGCGGAGTTGTTGTACCGGTGCACGGCCTTGGCCGCCTGGATCGGGTCCTTGACGTTCAATCCGCCGTCGCACAGGTACTTTCCGGTGGTCAGTGCGGAGTCGAAGACGTTCTGCGGGTCGGCGACGCCGTCGCCGTTGCCGTCGCCGGCGTAGCGGTTCCAGGTTTCGGGCAGGAACTGGGTGGGGCCGACGGCGCGGTCGTAGTTGGAGTCGCCGTCCAGCTTGCCGCCGTCGGTGTCGCGGATGACGGCGTTGCCGCCGAGGCTGCCGTCGAGGACCGGGCCGAGCACGGGCTTGAGCATGTTGCCCTTGTCGTCGGTCTTGCCGTCGTAGGCGTGGGTGGACTCGACGCGGCCGATCCCGGCGATCAGCGTCCAGTACATGCCGCAGCCCGGCTGCTCGACGGCGAGTATGCGTTCGGCGTTCTGGTAGGCCGCGACGTTGACGGCGGGGATGCCGAGTGCGCCCTGCGCGATGCTCGCCGGGAGGGGCGGCGTGGCCTGGACGGGTGCGAGTGCCGGCGGAGCGGGTGCCGCCTCGACCGCGGGCACGGATTCGGCGGCGGTCTCCGCGACGGGGGTGACGGCTTCTGCGGCCTCGGGTGCGGTGTCGGTCGCCTCCTGGGCGACGTCGGCGACCTCCGACGAGGAACTCGTGGACAGGAACGGGACCTTGGGTGCGGCGCCGGCCGTGTTGGCTGCGGTGATCAGTCCGATGGGGACGAGTCCGGTAAGCGCGATGACCGAATTGCGGCGGATATGGGAGTCCGTCTTCTTGTTGTGCCGACCCACTCGATGCCTCCTGCGACCCCGGTCTCGGGGTGTTCCGTTCAACTGACCGGATCGAGGCTACCTGATTCGATATGTTTCCGTTATCCAACCGTGATCAAACAAGCTTGCGTCGAGGGGTTCCGTTACTCGGAGCGCACGTGAGCGAGGGTAACCAACACGGCAAGGTCACGCCAGGACCCCGTGTGGCCGGGATGTCGTAGCGCGGGACCGGTCGCCCGACGGTGGCAAGCGACCCGCACACGTCACCGCGCGCCCTGCGAAATGGCAGAGCGCGCGGCAGACGCGGGGATGCCTACCGGGGAACGGCGACAGCCGGAGCGGTGGCCGGGGGCGCGATCGGAGCGGGGGCGCCCGGGTCGGGCACGGCGGCGGCCGGAGCCGACGGGTCGGCGGGCGGGCAGAAGAGCAGACAGGGCAATTGCGGCAGCGGCGGGAGTCCGGGAATCGGCGCGGCCGGAGCGGGCGTCGTGGGAGCGGTGGCACCGTCCGTCGACGGCTGCGGGGTGGGCGCGAGATCCCGCGGGAGGTCCGATTCGGCCGCGGCGGCGTCGGCGATTCGTCCGGGCGACGGCGAGGCCGACTCCGACAGCTGGCTCGGCGTCGGAGTTCCCCCGTTCCGGTACGCGTTCGACCAGGTGATGACGTTGGCGGCGTAGGCAGCCGAGTTGTTGTAGCGCAGCACCGCGCGGGTTTCCTGCAGCGGATCGCGGAGGTCGAGACCGCCCGAGCAGAGGTACCGGGCGGCCGCCAGCGTCGCGTCGAACACGTTGTTGGGATCGGCCACGCCGTCGGCGTTGCCGTCCGATGCGTACTTGGCCCACGTGGACGGAATGAACTGCATCGGTCCGACGGCGCGGTCGTGCCCGGGGTCGCCGTCCGTGGCGCCGCGGTCGGTGTCGCGGATGATCTCGTTGCCCGCGAGCCTGCCGTCGAGAACCGGACCCAGGATCGGGGTGATCGTGGTGCCCACCGAGTCGGTCCGGCCGCCGCCGGCGTGTCCCGATTCGATGCGGCCGATACCTGCCAGCAGATGCCACGGCAGACCGCATTTGGGGGACTCCGCCATCATCTCGAGTTCCGCGGACCGGTACGCGTTGAGCACGATCTCCGGGATGCCCAGAGCGCTCAATATCACCGGTGCGGCGATGAGCCCGGTGCCGGACGGGGACGCCGAGGAGACGGGAGATGTGGGATTTGTCACGGCGGGCACCGGGGCGGGCGGGGGCGGCGCGGCCCGCTGCGATCGGGCGACCCGCGGTGTGGGCGCCACGATTCCCGCGGGCGGGAGGTATGCGGCCGGGGGAGCGGCCCCCGGGGTGATCGCGGACGCCGCGAGGACCGTCGATGCACCGGTGGACGAGTAGGCGGTGGTGCTCACGGTTGCGCCGCTGATCGCGGAACCGCCGGTCGAGGACCCGAGGGTGGCAACTGCACCCACGGTCAGGGCAGTCACCGTCAACAGTCCACGTATCCGCACCCGATCACCCCCTGCGGTGCTCTTCGCCTGTGCACACCGCATACATCCGAGAAGATGTGACTGACGTTACATATCCGTGATTGGCCCTGCCGGAGTTTGGGGGGATTCGCCGGCTCATTTCCGGCGGGTGCGCGTGTCTTCCTCGTCGGCCAGCAGTGTCCTGATCTCGTCGAGTTCGCGCCGCAGGTAGTCGCGGGTGGCCACCTCGCCGATTGCGATGCGCAGCGCAGCCAGTTCCCGGGCGAGGAACTCGGTGTCCGCCTTCGTCTGCTCGGCGCGGGAGCGGTCCTCCTCGAGGGAGACGCGGTCGCGGTTCTCCTGGCGGTTCTGCGCCAGCAGGATCAGCGGCGCGGCGTACGCGGCCTGGGTGGAGAACGCCAGGTTGAGAAGGATGAACGGGTACGGATCCCACTGCAGGCGGACGGCGAACACGTTGATGACGATCCAGACGATCACGATCACCGTCTGGATCATCAGGTAACGGCCCGTTCCGAGGAACCGGGCGAAGTTCTCGCTGGCCCGGCCGACGGCCTCCACGTCGTACGACACCCGGAAGCGGCGGGTGCCGCGCGGGGTGTCGAGTCGCTGCCGGTCCGACAGGCTCCGGGCGGCCGCGCTGGGGGACTTCTCGCTCATACGTCGATCTCCTCTTCACGCCAGTCCTCGGGGAGGAGATGGTCCAGGACGTCGTCGACGGTGACCGCGCCGATCAGGTGTTCCTCGTCGTCGACCACGGGCCCGCACACCAGGTTGTAGGTCGCGAAGTACCGCGTCACCGCCGTCAGGGAGTCCTCGGGCGCCAGCCGCGGCATGTCGGTGTCGAGCAGTCCGCCGACCAGGCTCGCGGGCGGTTCGCGCAGCAGTTTCTGCAGGTGCACGCATCCCAGGTAGCGGCCGGTCGGTGTCGCGGTCGGCGGGCGGACGACGAACACCATGCTCGCGAGGGCGGGAGTGACGTCCGAGATCCGGGCCCGGGCCAGGGCCTCGGCGACCGTCGTCGACGCGGTGAGGACCACCGGCTCGGGGGTCATCAGGCCGCCCGCGGTGTCGGGCGAGTGCTCGAGGAGGCGGCGGACGGGCTCGGAGTCCTGCGGGTCCATCAGCTGCAGCAGCGATTCGGCCTCGGTCTCGGGAAGCTCACCGAGGAGGTCGGCGGCGTCGTCGGGGTCCATGGCCTCGAGGACGTCGGCGGCCCGCTCCACCTCGAGGTGCATGAGCAGATCCGTCTGGTCGTCGGCGGGCAGTTCCTGGACGACGTCGGCGAGGCGCTCGTCGTCGAGTGCGAGGGCCAGTTCGTGACGGCGTTTCTCCGGCAGGAGGCGCATCGCGTTCGCGACGTCCGCGGCGCGCATCCCCTCGAACTGCGTGAGGAGGGCCGAGACGCCCTGGCCGGGCATCGCCAGGTCGGTCTGCGTGAGGCCCTGGACGTGCTGCCACCCGACGACGTGCATGGCGGCGCGCCGGCCGAGCCTGCCGCGGTGCCCGCGCACCGCGACCTTCGACACCACCCAGTCCCGGGTGCGGGTCTGCTCGATGCCCAGGTCGACGACGATGATGTCGGCGTCCCGCAGTTCCTCGAGTTCCGGGTCGTCCACGCGCACGTGGGAATCCGCGACCTGGGCCAGGGCCAGCACTTCGCCGGGCCGTTGCTGGAATCGGCGGAGACTGACGTTGCCCGTCGTGAGGGTCACGGAGCTGGGTTCGATGGCGGTGACGCGGAGCATCGGGACGAAGATGCGTTTGCGCGTGAACAATTCGATGACCAGTCCGAGCACGCGCGGCTGCTGCCTGCCGACCCGGGCGGTGATCACGACGTCCCGTACGCGGCCGATCGACTCCCCGTCGGGGCCGAGCACCACCAGGCCGGCCAGCCTGGCTGCAAAAACCTTGTTCGCAGCTGCCATGATTGCCAGGCTAGATCGTTGTACAGAAATACAGGGAATCGAACACCTGCGAAAAGTGGAGGATCGTCCGTCATGAGTTCCGTCTACAGGCCACGGCGATCTGTTCTCGCCGTTCCGGGCAGCAGCCGCAAGATGATCGACAAGGCGAAGGGGCTGCCCGCCGACGAGATCTTCCTCGATCTCGAGGACGCGGTGGCGCCGCTCGCCAAGCAGGAAGCGCGCGGCACCATCGGCGACGCGCTCGCCGAGGACGGGTGGGGCGAGCAGATCAAGGTGGTCCGCGTCAACGACTGGACCACCGAGTGGACGTACGCCGACGTCGTCGAGGTCGTGGGGCGGGCGGGTGCCCACCTCGACGCGATCCTGCTGCCGAAAGTGCCGGACCCCAGCCATGTTCAGGCCCTGGACCTGCTGCTGACCCAGGTGGAGAAGGCGAACGGGCTCGAGGTCGGCCGGATCGGCATCGAACCGCAGATCGAGAACGCGATCGGGCTCACCAACATCAACGCGATCGCGACGGCCAGCCCGCGCGTGCAGACCCTGGTGTTCGGTCCCGCCGACTTCATGGCGAGCATCAACATGCGCACGCTCGTCGTCGGGGAGCAGCCGGACGGCTACGACCGCGGCGACGCCTACCACCACATCCTCATGACCATCCTGATGGCGGCCCGCGCGCACGGGGTGCAGGCCATCGACGGTCCCTACCTCCAGATCCGCGACGTGGAGGCGTTCCGGCGGTCGGCGCAGCGCACGGCTGCGCTCGGCTTCGACGGCAAGTGGGTGCTGCATCCCACCCAGATCGAGGCGGCGAACGACGTGTTCAGCCCCCGCCAGGACGATTACGACCGGGCCGAACTGATCCTGGACGCCTACGAGTTCCACACCTCCGCGGCGGGCGGCGGTCGTGGTGCCGTGATGCTCGGCGACGAGATGATCGACGAGGCGAGCCGCAAGATGGCGCTCGTGATCTCCGCCAAGGGGCGCGCCGCGGGTATGAAACGGACCACCGAGTTCGTGCGACCCGACGCGAAATAGTCGCGGCAGGCAGAATGGTTCTCACAGGACAGATCCTGCGGTAACCACACGAGGAGACCAGCTGACGATGACGAATCCACTCGGACAGTCCAATGGGGCGCGGCGTGGGGCTCTGCCGGAACCCCCCACGGGCTGGCCCATCGGTTCGTATCCCACCTACGCGGAGGCGCAGCGCGCCGTCGACTATCTCTCCGATCAGGAATTCTCGGTGGAGGACGTCACCATCGTGGGGGTCAACCTCATGCAGGTGGAGCGGGTCCTCGGTCGCCTCACCTGGGCGAAAGTGATTGGCGGGGGCATTGTTTCGGGCGCGTGGCTCGGCGTGTTCTTCGGTCTGCTCCTGGGCATCGTCACGGGCGGCTTCCTGGCGCCGCTCGTCGTCGGCATCGTCGGCGGCATCATCTTCGGGCTGATCTCCACGACGATCCCGTACGCGGCGACGCGGGGCACCCGGGACTTCGCGTCGACCATGCAGCTGGTCGCCGGGCGGTACGACGTGCTGTGCGAGCCGAAGTCGGCGGAGACGGCGCGGGACATGCTGGCCAAGCTGGCGCTCTGATCGGCGCGAACACCTCGAGCGGCGGGTTGCGGTCGGGTCACGGATTGCGTCCTATTCGAGACGTTCGCCGCGATTTCACCCAGTTCGACGGTGATGTCGGATAGGTTTACGGCGCAATGCGTGGGCCCCGGCCCTCGCCGAAACCGTGACCTGTCGGTGGAGCGCGTGTTCCGGCAGGAACCAATGTGCGGGCCCGCGTGCCCAGCCGTACCGCGACTGGATCCGTGAGGGCCGCTCGAGGAGGCGGCTGTGCTGCGTCGCACCAAGCCCGGACGCTCGCTGAAGTGGGGACTGATCGGTGCGGCCGCCGTCCTCACCGTTCCCCTGCTGGCCGCGTGCGGGTCGTCCGAAAACGGCATCGTCCTCAGCTTCTACACCGCCGCCGACGGTGCCGAACAGTACGCGGAGGCCGCGGCCAACTGCACGGCCGCGGCCGGCGGCCGGTACACCATCGAGCAGCGCACGCTACCGAAGGGCGCGGACGATCAGCGCCTCCAGCTGGCCCGCCGGCTCACCGGCAACGACACGTCACTCGACATCATGACGCTCGACGTGGTGTGGACCGCCGAGTTCGCCGAGGCGGGCTGGGCGCTGCCGCTCCCGCCCAGCATCGCGGCCGAGGTCACCGAGGGCACGCTCGAAGGCCCCCTCGAATCGGCCAAGTGGCAGGACCAGCTGTACGCCGCACCGTTGAACACCAACACCCAGTTGCTCTGGTACCGCAAGGACCTCATGCCGGGCGGACAGCCGCCGCAGACGTGGGATCAGATGATCGACATCGCGGAGGGGCTCGCCGCGGAGGGCCGGCCCAGCTGGATCGGGGTGCAGGGCAAGCAGTACGAGGGCCTGATGGTGTGGTTCAACACCCTGCTCGCGAGCGCGGGCGGTTCCGTCGTCGCCGACGACGGGACCACCGTGACGGTCGCGGACGGCGACGCCGCCCTGCAGGCGCTCGAGGTCATGAAGCGCGTCGCCACCGCGAAGGGCGCGGACCCGTCCGTTTCCCAGGGCGACGAGGCGTCGTCCCGGCTGGGGATGGAGAGCGGAAAGGCTGCGTTCGAAGTCAATTGGCCGTTCGTGCTGCCGGGCATGATCGAGAACGCAGAGAAGGGCGACCTCCCGTTCATCGACGACAAGGGCAACCCGACGTCGGTGGACACGGGCAACACGGTGCTCACCGTCGACGGGCAGCAGAACTTCCTCCCGGCCCCGTACCCGTCGGTGATCCCTGGCCGGCCGGCCGAGGTGACGATCGGCGGCTTCAACATCGCGGTCGCGAAGACCAGTCGGCATCCGGATCTGGCGTTCGAGGCGGTGCAGTGCCTGCGGAACGAGGAGAACCAGCGCAACAACGCCGTCAACGGCGGTGTCCCGCCGACGTTGGCGAGCCTGTACGACGATCCGGCCTTCCAGGAGGCGTACCCCGCGTGGCGTGAGGTGCGGGAGAGTCTCGACACCGCGTCCGTTCGCCCGGTGTCACCGGCGTACCAGAGCATTTCGACCCTGATCACCGCCACGTTGAATCCGGTCGGAGACATCGACCCGCCGCGGACCGTCGACGAACTCGCCGAACAGGTCCGCAAGGCGGTCAACTCGGAAGGGCTGATCCCGTGACGACCGAAACCGTGCAGGCAGACCGGGCCGAGGAGCCGGAAGTCGCGTCCAAGGGCCGGCTCTCGGAGGGGAAGCGGGCCGAACGCCGGCTGGGGCTGTGGTTGGTGGCCCCCGCCGCGATCCTGATGATCGCGGTGACGGCCTATCCCGTCGTGTACGCGGTGTGGTTGAGTCTGCAGCGCTACGACCTCCGTTTTCCCGACGAACGCAAGTTCGTCGGCCTCGCCAACTACGTGTCGGTGCTGACGGACGGGTACTGGTGGCAGGCGTTCTGGGTGACGGTGAGCATCACCGTCGTGTCGGTGGTGATCGAGTTCGTCCTGGGCTTGATCCTGGCACTCGTGATGCACCGGACACTGGTGGGGAAGGGTCTTGTCCGGACGGTGGTGCTGATTCCGTACGGCATCGTCACCGTCGCCGCCGCGTACAGCTGGTACTACGCGTGGACGCCGGGAACCGGGTATCTCGCGAACCTGCTCCCCGACGGCAGCGCCCCGCTGACGCAGCAGATCCCGTCGCTCGCGATCATCGTGCTCGCCGAGGTGTGGAAGACGACGCCGTTCATGGCGCTGCTGCTGCTCGCCGGGCTGGCCCTCGTTCCCGACGACCTCCTCAAGGCCGCGCAGGTCGACGGCGCCGGGGCGTGGACGCGGCTGGTGCGGATCATCCTGCCGCTGATGAAACCCGCGATCCTCGTGGCACTGCTGTTCCGCACGCTCGACGCGTTCCGGATCTTCGACAACATCTACGTTCTCACCAAGGGTGCCAACGACACCGGGTCACTGTCGATCCTCGGTTACGACAACCTGTTCAAGGCGTTCAACCTCGGTATCGGCTCGGCGATCAGCGTCCTCATCTTCCTGTGCGTCGCGCTCCTCGCATTCGTGTTCATCAAGCTCTTCGGCGCGTCGGCTCCCGGGTCCGACACGGAAGGAAACCGATAACATGGCCGTCGTCGACACCCCTCGCCGCAAGATCAGCTGGTCCGTGGTCAACCTGCTGGTCCTGCTGTACGCGCTGGTTCCGGTGCTCTGGATCGCCAGCCTGTCGTTCAAACCCGCGGGAACGATCAAGGACGGCAAGTTCATTCCGCAGAAGTGGACCCTCGACAACTACCGCGGCATCTTCCAGACCAACGCGTTCACCAGCGCGCTGATCAACTCCATCGGCATCGGTCTCATCTCCACCGTGATCGCCGTCGTCATCGGCACCATGGCCGCCTACGCCATTGCCCGCCTCGACTTCCCGGGCAAGAAACTGCTGGTCGGGGTGGCGCTGTTGATCGCGATGTTCCCCCAGATCTCCCTGGTGAGCCCGCTGTTCGACATCGAGCGCAGGCTCGGATTGTTCGACACCTGGGCGGGCCTGATCCTGCCGTACATCACGTTCGCGCTCCCGCTGGCCATCTACACGCTGTCGGCCTTCTTCAAGGAGATCCCGTGGGAGCTGGAGAAGGCGGCCAAGATGGACGGCGCCACCCCGGCGCAGGCGTTCCGGAAGGTGGTGGCGCCGCTGGCGGCGCCGGGCATCGTCACCGCCGCGATCCTGGTCTTCATCTTCTGCTGGAACGATCTGCTGTTCGCGATCTCGCTGACCTCGACGGAACGTTCCATCACCGCGCCGGCCGCGATCGCGAACTTCACCGGCGCCTCCCAGTTCGAGGAGCCGACGGGCTCGATCGCCGCGGCCGCGATGGTGATCACGATCCCGATCATCATCTTCGTGCTGTTCTTCCAACGACGCATCGTGGCCGGCCTGACCTCCGGCGCAGTGAAGGGATGATCTTGTGGCCGAAATCGTGCTCGACAAGGTGACGAAGTTGTATCCGGACGGCGCCAAGGCGGTGAGCGACGTCGACATCACGATCGCCGACGGCGAATTCATCATCCTCGTCGGACCGTCCGGTTGCGGAAAGTCGACCACTCTCAACATGATCGCCGGGCTGGAGGACATCTCGTCCGGTGAGCTGCGGATCGCGGGGGAGCGGGTCAACGAGAAGGCGCCGAAGGACCGCGACATCGCGATGGTGTTCCAGTCGTACGCGCTGTACCCGCACATGACGGTGCGGCAGAACATCGCGTTCCCGCTCACCCTGGCGAAGATGTCGAAGTCGGACATCGCGGCCAAGGTGGACGACGCGGCCAAGATCCTCGACCTCACCCAGCACCTCGACCGCAAACCCGCCAACCTGTCCGGCGGTCAGCGGCAGCGGGTCGCGATGGGCCGGGCGATCGTCCGCAGCCCCAAGGCGTTCCTGATGGACGAGCCGCTGTCGAATCTCGACGCCAAGCTCCGCGTCCAGATGCGCACCGAGATCGCCCGGCTGCAACAGCGACTCGGCACCACCACGGTCTACGTCACGCACGATCAGACCGAGGCGATGACGCTCGGCGACCGGGTGGTGGTGCTGCGTGGTGGAGTGGTCCAGCAGATCGGGGCGCCGCAGGAGTTGTACGACCACCCGAACAACCTGTTCGTCGCGGGATTCATCGGGTCACCGTCGATGAACTTCTTCCCGGGACAGCTGACCGCAGACGGGGTGTCGACGCCGCTGGGCGAATTCAGGCTGCCCGCCGAGACACGCGACCGGATCGGGTCGTCGAATACGGCGAAGGACGTGGTGGTCGGTATCCGTCCCGAGCATTTCGAGGACGTGGCGCTCGTCGACGCGGCGCAGCGGGAGGCCGGTGCCACGTTCACGGCCAACATCGAGGTGCTCGAATCGATGGGCTCGGACAAGTACGCCTATTTCACGGCCGAGGGGCCGCAGGTGAACTCCCGGGAACTCGAGGAACTCGCCGCCGACTCGGGTACCGCGGTCGCCGGCGGCGGACAGCTGGTGGCCCGGCTGTCGGCCGAATCGTCCGCGACGCACGGCAGTCCGGTCGAGCTGTGGTTCGACCGGGCGAAGATCGCCCTGTTCGATCAGAACTCGGGGGCGAACCTCACCCGCTGACCGCCGGTGGTGCGCTCACCCGAACGCCGGGTGTTCGCTCCGCCGAGACCGCCGACCGTGCCCCACTCGGCGGCGAGGGCGGTCGCGTGGACCTCGTCCTCCTCGTCGTCGGACGGGGTGCGGGTGGTGCGGGTGATCCCGAAGAACGGCAGCAGCCCGGCGAGGGCGGCCGCGCCCGCGCCGACGGCGAACGCGATCACGTACGCCGATTCGGTCGGGACGTCCGTTCCGTCGATGGTGATGCCGGCGAGCAGAGTCGCGAGCAGTGCACTGGCGAACGAACTGCCCACGGACCGGGCGATGGAGTTGATGCTGTTCGCCACGCCGGTCTCGTCCTGCCGGACCTCGGCCACGAGCAGCGACGGCAGCGACGCGTAGGCGAGGCTGATGTACGTGTTGATCAGCACGATCGCCGCGATGACTTCCCACGTGTGGTCGTGGGCGAGGATGAACACGAAGAAACCGCCGACCCCGACGACGCTCGCGGCGATCAGGACGGCGCGGGAACCGAAGCGATGGATGATTCTTCCGCTCAGGATCGACGCGAGGACGCCGCTGATCGCGCCCGGCAGCAGGTACACGGTGCTGGCCTCGAGGACGGTGGCCCCGAAGCCGTACCCGGCGACCGCGCGCGGCGTCTGGACGAAATACGAGCTGCCCAGGAACATCACGAACATCGACATTCCGACCACCAGGGCGGACAGATGGGTGACCAGGACGGGTGGGTCGGTCAGCAGCCGTGGCGCGACGAGTGGGTCGGTGACCCTGCGTTCGTAGAGGAACCAGCCGATCAGGACCAGGATCCCGGCGACTCCGCTGCCGATCGTGATTGGAGACGTCCAGCCCCAGGTGCCGCCCTCGGCGAGCGGGAGCAGAACGAGGACCAGGCCGGCGGCGAGAGCGACAGCGCCGACCCAGTCGATGGAACCCGTTCCGGCGCGTGGGCGGCGGGGGATGGCGATCCAGGCGAGGACGAGTCCGGCCGCGGTGATGGCCGAGGAGAGCCAGAAGACACGGTGGAAGTCGGCGCCGTCGGAGACCAGCACTCCGGTGAGGACGATGCCGAAACAGCCGCCGAACCCGAGGGTGCCGGAGAAGATTCCCATCGCGCCGGTCAGCTTCTCGGCCGGAAGTTCGTCCCGCAGCACCGCGATGCCGATGGGGAACAGTGCGAACGACACACCCTGGAGCACACGGGCGAAGATCAGCACCCCCACGGACGTCGACACCGCACCGATCAGCGACCCCAGCAGCACGACCACGAGCACCCCGAGCAGGACCGGCCGTTTGCCACGGAGGTCGGCGAGGCGGCCGAGGACCGGTGTCGCGGTCGCCGCCGCGAGGAGGTTCGCGGTGAGGAGCCAGCCGACAGCGGTGGGGCCGACGTCGAGTTGCGCGCCGATGGTCCCGACGATCGGCACCACCAGTGTCTGCAGAACGGCGACATTCATCACGACGAAGCACATGACGGGCAGAAGAGCCCTGGCGGCGGTTGTCGATCCGGCGGCCATGGGGTCCTCCTGCGGGGTCGGTGAACGGGCGTAAACCAACACGGTACTGGGGCTAACTAACGAAGGGTTGCAGGGTGGGGTCTGAACGCATGTCGAATCGAGCGCTGGGCCGGGCGACGCTGGCCAGGCAATCGCTGCTGAGCCGTTCGGACCTGTCCGCGTTCGACATGATCGAGCGCCTCTGCGGACTGCAGGCCCAGGCGCCGGCACCGCCGTACTTCGCGCTGTGGGCGCGGCTGACACGGTTCCGCGCCGAATCGCTGTCGGAGCTCATCGAGAACCGCGCGGTGGTGCGGATCGTCGCGATGCGCGGGACGGTCTTCGCGTTGTCCGCCTCGGACGCCCTCTCGTTCCGTCCGCTGGCGCAACCGCTGCTCGACCGGGACCTCCACACCAACACGCAGTACCGGTCGAGTCTCGACGGAATCGACTTGGGCGCCCTCGCGGCCGCGGGACGCGAACTGGTGCGCGACCAACCCCGCACCCAGTCGCAGATGCGGCCGCTCCTCGAGCAGCGGTTCCCCGGGCGCGACGGTGCCGCGCTCGCCCACGGGGTGCGGGGACTGGTCCCGATGGTCCAGGTGCCGCCGCGTGGGCTGTGGGGCAGGTCGGGGCAGCCGGCGCTGGCGACCCTGGAGTCGTGGGTGGGCCGTCCACTGTCCGAGGCGCCGTCCATCGACTCGATGCTGCTCCGCTACCTCGCCGCGTTCGGCCCCGCGAGCGCCCGCGACGCCCAGGCCTGGTCGGGGCTGACCCGGCTCGGTGAGGTCCTGGACCGGCTGCGGCCCGGCCTCCGGGTGTTCGCGGGGGAGTCGGGGCCGGAACTGTTCGACCTTCCCGACGCACCCCGGCCGGACCCGGGCACCCCGGCCCCCGTCCGCATCCTCGCGCCGTTCGACAACGTGCTGCTCTCGCACGCGGACCGCGGGCGCCTCCTCGACGACGACGTGCGGAAGAATATCTTCACGCAGAACGGCATAGTCAAACCGGCCGTGCTCGTGAACGGCAGGGTCGCGGCGTTCACCACGACGGTGGTCGAGAAGTCCCGTGCGGTACTCGACGTGGAGCCGCTGGCGACCATCGCGAAGACGCAGCGCACGGCGATCGAGGCTGAGGGCAGGCGACTGCTGAGGTTCGCGCACCCCGAGTTGCCCGAACACACCGTGCGGTTCATGAGCTAGCCGGTTTGTGCCTTCGCGGTGCGAGGTGACTGAGCTCGGCGATGATCTCGTCGTTCCAGACGTGTTGGCGCACAAGGCGGTACCGCTCCCGCGCCACCCACAGATAGGCCTCGGCGTCGGTGTGATCGGGCAGCATCCCGGCCGCCCGCAGCATCCGGACCACCGGCAGGTACTCCTCACCGAACCAGCGCCGGGCGACGGTCTCACGACTGAGGAATTCGCCCACCTCCTGCATGAGCCGGAATCCCCAGGCCTCGACGCTCTGGCTGATCTCGGCGTACTCCCACGGATCGGTGACGACCACGGCCGCCCGCTGCGGCCCGCTCAGCGGCACCCGCGTGAGGAACAGGCGGCGGTGGTCCTTGATCACCAGGTCGCCGCGCTGTGCGATCCCGTCCGGGGAGATCTTGGTCTGGATCTCGGTGACGTAGGCGTCGATCGTGCTCCAGTGCATCGCGTACGCGATGGAGACGCGGTGGTGGCCGTCGCTGACGAAGTGCATCGACCCGATCCGGTACACCTGGATCGGTGGCACCGACTCGCCCCGGCGCTGCGCGGCGGCCAGCCGCTGCCAGCGCTCGCGCACCCGGGTGGACGTGGGCCGGAAGAACCGGTCGAAATCGCGCGTGCGGTCGACGCTGCCGACGATGGAATTGACGGGGATCACCTGCAGTCCGAGCGACCGTTCCCCGACCCGGCCGACGGCCGCGACCACCTCGTCGAACGGCAGGATCTCGTTGACGTCGTCCGGTTCCCGGCGCAGCCAGCTGACCAGGCGCGACAACTCGGCGCGGCGACGCTGACGGGTGAAGTCGTTCTCCGCGTCGGCGGCGGGAAACCCGGTGTCACGTGCCATGCCGGCGCCTGACGATGCTCGGTTCGGCGCCCGGCGACAACTCCATCAGGGTGAAACCCACCGTGTTGATGACCGTCGTCGCGCCGAGCGTGCGATCCTCGGCCGCCCGGCCGTACGGGTGCACATGCCCGTGGATCATGACGCGGGCCTGCAACCTGCCCGCCAGATTCTCGAAGCATTCGAAACCTCGGTGCGGCGGATCCTCCTGGTCGCCGACTCCCCGCGGCGGGCTGTGCGTGAGCAGCACGTCGACGCCGGACACCCCGGAGCGGCGCGCGTGCCACGCGCTCGTCAGCGCGAGGTTGCGCGCCCGCCGCCGCTGCTGCCGTTCGGTCCACTGATTGGGGCCGTCGTTGTAGCGGATGGATCCGCCGAGGCCGGCGATGCGCAGGCCCGCGATCCGCACGATCCGGCCGTCTGCGTTGACCGCACCGCACGGACCCGGCCACGCCGAGGGCAGTCCCGCCCGCATCCACCCGACCCGTCCCGCGGAATAGCCGGACAGGTCGGCGTCGTGGTTGCCCGGCACGAAGACGCACGGCGCGTCGAGGGCGTCGATCAGGTATTCCAGATAATCGAACGGGAGGTCGCCCGCACCGAGGATCAGGTCGACGTCCATGGCGCGCACCTGCGAACTCCACAGCGACTCGATCGTCTCGTCGGACACTGCGAGTACCGAGACCATGCTCCGACGCTACCGGCTCGAGAGGCCGGAGGACGGGTGAGCGGCTTCGGTGGTTTGATGGCGGGGTGACTGACAGCGTTGTGGCCTCCGTTCGCGCGCACCTGCTGGGGCAGATCGGGGGACCGGAACCGACTGCGGCCTCGGTGACGTTCCTGGGGGTCGAGCCGCTGGACGTGCTGCGGTTCGTGCCCGACGACGAGGATCTGGTCCGCTACGTGACCCTGGGGTGCTCCCGGCACCCGATGGGCGACCCCGGCGAACTGGTGGCCGACCCCCTCCGCGGGCCCCGTGCCGAACTGATCCTCACCCTGCGCGGCGGCGCCGGGGTGGCGTCGGGAGTCGCGCGCACCCTGGCGGTGCTGGCGGCGGCGCCGTCGGTGGAAGGTGTGGTTCTCGTGGAGGACGCGCTGCTCGACCTGGGCGAGCCGCTGTGGAAGGACGCACCGTTCACCGCCGTGCTGCTCGGTGAATCGACCATCCCCGACCTCCCGCTGCCCGAACCCGCGGAGGCCGTGCGGTTCCTCGCGGTCGTGCCGCTCACCGGCACCGAGGCGGCGTGGGTCAGGTTGCGCGGCGCCGGCGCGCTCCGCGAGGCCTGGGCGGAGGCGGGCATCGACGTCCGCGATCCGCACCGCGGCGCCGCCACTCTCTAGAGCCAGTTGTTCCGGCGGAACGTGACGAACAGGCCCACCGCCACCGACGCGATCACGAAGACCACGCCGTGATAGCCGTACTGCCAGTGGAGTTCGGGCATGTTGTCGAAGTTCATGCCGTAGATGCCCGCGATCATCGTCGGCACGGCCGCGATGGCCACCCACGCCGAGATCTTGCGCATGTCGGTGTTCTGCTGCACGGCGACCTTCGCGAGCGCGGCGTCGACGAGTGAGCTGAGCACCTCGTCGTATTCGGCGATCCGCTCGGCGACGGTGGTGTGGTGGTCGAGGACGTCGCGGAAGTAGCGGCGGATCTCCTTCGGCACCGGATTGCCCGGCGACCGCGTCAGCCGGAGCAACGGATTGGACAGCGGGTTCACCGACTTGCGGAGTTCGACGATCTCACGCTTGAGCAGATAGATGTGTTCGACCGCGACGCTGCTGCGCGGACTGAACACCGCCTCCTCCATGCTGTCGACGTCTTCCTCGATGGCCTGGGTGACCTCGAGATAGGTGTCCACCACGTGGTCCGCGACCGCGTGCAGCACCGCGTACGGGCCGAGGGCGAGTCGCTCCCGGTTCGCCTCCAGCCCGTGCCGGACGTTCGACAGCGGGGAATGGTCACCGTGTCGCACGGTGATGACGAAGTCGGCGCCCACGAAGACCATGATCTCGCCGGTCTCCACGATCTCGCTGGCCGTGGCCACCGACTCGTGCGGCACGTAGTTGACCGTCCGCAGCACCAGGAACAGCACGTCGTCGTAGCGCTCGAGCTTCGGCCGCTGGTGGGCGTGGACGGCGTCCTCGACCATCAGTTCGTGCAGCCCGAACGTCTCGGACACGCTCTCCATCTGCCCCTCGTCGGGGGCGAGCAGCCCGACCCACACGAACCCCTGACCCCGCTTGCGGACCTCGGCCATCGCCGCCTGGTGCGTGTACTTGCCGGGGAGCCTCGTGCCGTCGACGTACACGCCGCAGTCCACGATGGCCCGCGCGGTCGGGATGCGGATCCTGGAACCCGGGTCCTTCTCGCCGTCGCGCTGATCCTTGTCGCTGCCGCGCCGGGGGAGCGAGGGCACAGACGGCACGGGGCCCTCCCTTCACCGTCGAGTCGGAAACGCTGCCGGTGAATCGTACGTCAGCGCCGGGTCCGGACCGGGCGGCGTCGCACGACACGCCAGGCCTCCGGGCCGCACGCTCGGACCCCGTGCGGCGACACCTGACAGACTGGTCTGGTGCTCATCGATCTCCACACCCATTCGACGGCGTCCGACGGAACCGACAGCCCTGCCGACCTGGTGCGCGCCGCGGGGGCGGCGGGACTCGACATCGTGGCGATCACCGATCACGACACGACCGCGGGGTGGGCGGAGGCGGTTGCGGCGCTGCCGAAGGGGCTCGCATTGGTGCGGGGCATGGAGATGTCCTGTGAAGGGCGAGGCGAGGACGGACGCCCGGTCGCCGTGCACCTCCTCGCCTACCTGTTCGATCCCGCGCACGCGGCGTTCGCACGGGAACGGGAGCGCCTCCGGAACGAGCGGATCGTCCGTATCCGCGCCATGGCGGAGCTGATGATGGAGGACGGCCTCCCCATCGACGCCGACGAGGTGCTCGCCGAGGCGGGACCGGCGGCCGGGCGCCCGCATCTGGCGAGGGCGCTCATGCGTGCAGGGGTGGTCGGCAGCGTCGGTGAAGCCTTCGTGGACCTCCTGGCCCCGCGCGGCCGGTACTTCGTCGACAAATCGGACACCCCGCTCGACGAGGCCGTGCAGCTGGTGGCGGAGGCCGGCGGGGTGAGCGTCCTCGCTCACGGCCGGGCCCGCACGAGGGGACGGCTGCTGTCGCTCGATCACGTCCGTGACCTGGCGGGATCCGGTCTGCACGGGGTCGAGGTGCATCACCCCGACCACTCGCCGGAAGACGCGAGGGTGCTGCAGGCCCTCGCCGACGAGCTCGGCCTGGTCGTCACCGGCTCCTCCGACTATCACGGGACGAACAAGGCCATCCGGCTCGGCGAGTTCACGACGGACGCCGACGAGTTCGACACACTCGTATCGAAAGCATCCGGGGTGCAGGTGGTTTCGGTATGAACACGCACGAGTCCGAGCGGTACGACCCGTACGCTCCCGTCGTCCCGAGGACGGTGGCGCCCACCGGACCGCGACGCAGCCCGCTCCCGGTCCGCGCGCTGCGCGCCCTCAGCGGAGCCGTCGCCGCCGGCGTGGTGATCCTCTGCCTCGTCGTGATCGGCTCCGCCTACGTCGGCGGCGGCCGGGGCTTCCCGGGCCCCGGGGCGATCTCGATCACCGCCCACGTGGTTGCGTCCGTGTTCGTGATCGTGGCGCAGCGGATCGCGGACCGACGCGAGGGACTCGCCGCAGTGCTCGCGTCCGTGGCCGTCCTCGCGGCGGCGGCGCTTCTGCTGGCCACCCAGTGGTGGGGTTGAGGACCGCTCGGCCCGATACGTGAAACCGGCTCTCACAGTGACCCGCGAGTAACTTGTTCTCACAGGTAGAGGCCCGAAAACGTGAGACATCTGACTGTCGTCGCAATTTGATTGTGCATCGAACTTCGTGCCAGACTTAGCATCACTCCGACGTCGGCGCCACCGCCCTTCGGCGGGGGTTTTATGGCAGCGTTGCCAGGGGCTCACCCGCCCAGTGCCATGACGCTTCGGACGTTCTGCGGCCATCGTGATCGCGCACCCCGGAAGCTTCACCCCAGTTGTCGTTCGTGGAGTAGCTGTGAGGATCAGCGCCGATCCGCACGGTTACTTCTCAGTAACCCGGCCCCGAGTGAGCCTGGACTTATCAGGAGTGTCATCGTGTCCATCGTGTCCGAACCCACCACACCGCAGAAGGTCGAGCTGACCGACGAGGAAATCTTCGCCGGCCACATCGGGGGGAAGCTCTCGGTAGAGACCACCGCCGCCCTCGATTCGCAGCGCGCCCTGTCCATCGCTTACACGCCCGGTGTCGCGCAGGTCTCCCGCGCGATCCACGCCGACGAGACCCTCGCCGACCGCTACACCTGGACCAGCCGCCTCGTGGTCGTCGTCTCCGACGGCTCCGCGGTCCTCGGCCTCGGCGACATCGGCCCCCGCGCCTCCCTTCCGGTGATGGAGGGCAAGTCCGCGCTGTTCAAGAACTTCGCGGGCCTGAACTCGATCCCCCTGGTCCTCGACACCAAGGACCCCGACGAGATCGTCGAGACCCTGATCCGGCTGCGCCCGAGCTTCGGCGCCGTCAATTTGGAGGACATCTCCGCCCCCCGCTGCTTCGAGATCGAACAGCGCGTCATCGAAGCGTTGGACTGCCCGGTCATGCACGACGACCAGCACGGCACCGCCATCGTCGTCCTCGCCGCATTGAAGGGTGCGGTCAAGGTCCAGGACCGCGACCTGTCCACCCTGCGGGTGGTCATCTCCGGTGCCGGCGCCGCCGGCGTGGCCTGCGCGAACATCCTGCTCGCCGCCGGCATCGCGGACGTGACCGTCCTGGACTCGAAGGGCATCGTCTCCGCCGACCGCCAGGACCTGAACGCGGTCAAGGTCGACCTGGCCGCCCGCACCAACCCCGCCGGCCGCCGCGGCGGCATCGTCGAAGCATTGGACGGTGCGGACGTGTTCCTCGGGGTGTCCGCCGGCACCGTCCCGGAGGAGCTCATCGCGACGATGGCAGAGAACTCGGTGGTGTTCGCGTTGTCGAACCCGGACCCGGAGATCCACCCGGACGTCGCCCGCAAGCACGCGGCGATCGTCGCCACCGGACGCAGCGATTTCCCGAACCAGATCAACAATGTGCTCGCCTTCCCCGGTGTGTTCAAGGGCGCCCTGGACGCCGGTGCCCGCCGGATCACCGAAGGCATGAAACTTGCCGCCGCCGAGGCAATCCTCTCGGTCGTCGGTGACGAGCTGGCTGTAGACAAGATCGTTCCCAGCCCGCTCGATCCTCGCGTCGCCCCCGCTGTCGCGGAGGCAGTCGCCGCCGCTGCTCGTGCAGAAGGCGTCACCGGCTAGCGAGAATCCGTCGAACACCCCGGACCGGAGCCCGCACCAAGGTTCCGCGGACGGGGTGTTCGCCGTTCACGGAGTGTTCGAAAAGTGTTCGCCCTCAGGCTCGGCCGGTGATCTGCTCGACGCTCGGCTTCCGCCGCAGCCGGCCCGTCCCCGGAACCGACGCCCACACCGCCAGCGCGAGCAACCCGTCCACGACGAGAGCCAGAATCGTCACCAGCAGCGCGCCGACGAGCACCCGGTCGTATTGGCGCAGGGCCAGTCCGTCGAAGATGTAGCGGCCCAGGCCACCGAGGTTGACGTACGCGGCGACCGTTGCGGTCGCGATGATCTGCAGGGTGGCGTTACGCAGCCCGCCGAGCATGAGCGGCAGCGCATTCGGGGTCTCGACCCGCGTGAGGACCTGCCATTCGGTCATCCCCATCGCGCGGGCGGCGTCCACGACCGTCCGGTCGACGTTTGCGACACCCGCGTAGGTGCCCGCGAGGACCGGCGGGATCCCGAGAATCACCAGCGCCAGGATCGGGGGGATCAGACCCAGCCCGAGCAGGAGCACCAGGAATGTCAGCAAGCCCAGCGTCGGCAGCGATCGCAGCGCGTTGACGAGACCGACCACGACCACGTCACCCTTGCGCAGATGTCCGATGATCAGACCGATCGGCACCGCCACCACCGCAGACAGTGCGACCGCCAGAAAGCTGTACCAGAGGTGTTCGAGGATGCGCGCGCCGATCCCGGTGCTGCCCGACCAGTTACCCGGGTCGGCGATGTACTCCCAGGCGCCGCCGAAAATGTTCACGAATCCTCCTCCGGCGACGGGGCCGTCGACTGTCCTGCGACCAGCGGTGCGCGCCGGACCTTCTGTTGCCGGGTCCACGGTGTCAGTGCCCGTCCGACGAGGAACAGGAGAAGGTCGAACGCGAGGGCCAGTACGACGATCGAGATGATCCCCGCCAGGATCTGGTCGGGGTAGTCGCGCTGGTAGCCCTGGGTGAACAGGGTGCCGAGGCCCCCGATCCCGATCAGCGACCCCACCGACACCAGCGAGATGTTGGTCACCGCCACCACTCGGACGTTCGCGACGAGAACGGGCAGTGCGAGCGGCAATTCGACGGTCAGGGCCCGGCGAAGGCGCGTGAACCCCATCGCCGTGGCGGAGTCGACGACGTCCGCGGGAACGGAGTCGAGAGCCTCGGGAACCGCGCGGACGAGCAGGGCGGTGGAGTAGATCGTCAGCGCGATCACCACATTGAGCGGGTCCAGGATCTGCAATCCGACGACGGAGGGGATCGTCACGAACAGTGCCAGCGACGGGATCGTGAACGCGATGCCCGCCACGATCAGTGTGAGCTTGCGCAGCCAGGAGGCACCCCGGATCGCCGTCCCCACCGGGACCGCGATGAGCAACCCGATCAGCAGCGGAACCAGCGCGAGATAGAGATGGGTCTTCGTCAGGTCGACGACGACCGAGAAGTTGTCGATGAGCCAGCGCACGCGATCACGAACCGTCCGGTGTCGCCGGCTGGGCAGTGAAGTAGTGCTCACCCCTCGCGCGATCTTCGGCCGCCCGCTGCTCGGCCAGCTTGGCGATCACTTCGGAGCCGAGGATGCCGCCCGAGACCGCGCCGTCCGCGTCGACGGCCACCCCGATGCCTGACGGAGAGGAGATCGCCGCGTCCAGTGCCTGCCGCAGGTCGGCGCCGGGGGTGAAGAGTGATCCGCCCGCCGCGGTGCATTCGGAGACGGGCCGACCGGCCCGAGCCCCCTCGACGCCGGTGACGTCGATCCATCCGCGGGGCCGGCCCGAATCGGTGACCACCAGCACCCATTCGCCCTGTTCGAGGCGCAGCCCGGGCAACTCCTGCACGGTCGCGGTCCGGATCGGGTGCAGCGGAACCTCGTCTGCGGTCCGGAACGACAGCCCCCGGTACCCGCGGTCGCGACCCACGAACGAGGCCACGAAATCGGTGGCCGGAGCGGACAGCACCGTGTCGGGTGCGTCGTACTGCTGCAACCGGCCGCCCGGCCCGAACACCGCCACCCGGTCACCGAGTTTGACGGCCTCGTCGATGTCGTGGGTGACGAAGACGATCGTCTTGCGCATCTCGGCCTGCAGCCGTTGCATCTCGGCCTGCAGATCCTCGCGGACAACGGGATCGACGGCACTGAACGGTTCGTCCATCAGCAGGATCGGCGGATCGGCGGCCAGCGCGCGGGCGACTCCCACGCGCTGTTGCTGCCCGCCGGAGAGCTGACCGGGATAGCGGGCGGCCAGCGCCGGGTCGAGCCCGACACGTTCGAGCACCGCCAGCGCGGCCTTGCGGGCGTTGCGCCGTGAGTCGCCGCGCAGCACCGGCACGGTCGCGACGTTGTCGACCACCGTGCGGTGCGGCAACAGTCCCGCGCTCTGGATGACGTAGCCGATGCCGAGGCGGAGCTTCACCGCGTCGGTCCTGGCGATGTCGCGGCCGTCGACCGTGATCGTTCCCTCGGTCGGGGTGATCATCCGGTTGATCATCCTCATCGACGTGGTCTTACCGCAGCCGGACGGCCCCACGAAGACCGTGAACGATTCGGCTTCGATCTGCAGGTCGAGGCCGTCCACCGCCGTCGTGCCGTCCGGGTACTGCTTGGTGATTCCCGAGAATGTGATCACGGCAGGCTCCTCACGAGACCGGCTTGTCGAGCCCCTGGTCCGTCACCCACTGCTTCGCGGCCGCCGCCGGCTCGGTCTTCGCATCCCCTGAGACGGAATTGTTGAGCGCGACAAGCTCTTCGGTGGTCAGCTTCGCGGACAGAGCGTCGAGGGCGCGGGTCAGCTTGTCGGAGGACTTGGTGGTGCGCAACACCGGGACGACGTTCTGCGCCGCGAAGTTGTTCTGTGGGTCGGCGAGCACCACGAAACCGTTCTGTGCAATCGCGGGCGACGTGGTGAAGATGTCGGCGGCCGTGATCTGTCCCGACGCGAGAGCGTCCACCGTGGCCGGACCGCCGCCGTCGGCGATCGGGACGAAGTTGTCGGGCGTGATGTCGAGGCCGTACTTGGCCTTCAGCCCGGGCAGGCCACCGGGACGTTCCTGGAATTCGGCCGGTGCGCCGAACTTCACCTCGTTCGAGTGTGCCGCCAGATCCGCGATGGAGGTGAGGTTCCAGCGCTCCGCGGTCTCCTTCGTGACGACGACGGCGTCCTTGTCCTCCGCGGGGGCCGGGGTGGTGATCGTCAATTCCGAGCCCAGCGCGGCAGGCAGCGCCGCGTCCACGTCGGCGGCGCTGGTGGCGGTCGAATCCGGGTCGAGATACTGCAGGAGGTTGCCCGTGTAATCGGGGATGACGTCGATCGACCCGTCCTTCAGTGCGGGAATGTAGGCCTCTCGGGAGCCGATGTTGAACTTCGTCGTCACGTCGAACCCGTTGGCGCGGAGCACCTCGGTGTAGATGTTCGCGACCGTCTCCGATTCGGGGAAGTTCGCCGATCCCACGATGATCGCATTCGGGTCGTCACCGGAGCCCTCGCCGCCGCCGGACAGGGGGTCGGATCCGCCGCCGCCGCACGCCGCGAGCGAGACGACGGCGACCGTCGCGAGAGCGATACTGCCCACGGAGCGGCGGGTGAAGCCCGACAGAATTCTCGAGGTGCGCATGAGCGTCCTTCCCGTTGTCACCGGCGCCGGACCTGCCGACGGAAACCGGTGGACGCGTGTCCGCGCCATCGGTTGGCCAGTGTAACGATAGGGGCGGACAGAGCACGGTTTTCGACCAGCTCGAGGCAAACGAAAGGCGCGACGTGGCACATACACGCACAGACGAATCGGCCCGCCGCGGGCATCGCCCGGCGGCGGGGTTCCGCGCACTCACCGCCGTGGCCGCGTTGCTTCTCGCCGCGGGACTGGCGTCGGGATGCGCACGTGGCGACACCACCCTCGACGGTTCCGCGGGGCAGGGGCCCGGCGAGATCGTGGTGGGTGCCGGCGACGGCGCGGAGAGCCGCGTCCTCGCCGAAATCTATGCGGGCGCCCTGCGTTCGACGGGCGCGCCGGTCACCACCGACGAAGGCCTCGGCGACCGGACCGCCTATCTCGGGCAACTCGATGCCGGAACCGTCACGCTGGTGCCGGAGTTCACGGGCCGGCTGCTGCGCTATTACGACCCCGAGTCGACGGAAACCGAACAGGACGACGTGTTCGAGGCGTTGAGCAAAGCTCTGCCGCAGGGGCTTTCGATCTCCGACTTCGCCGCCGCCGAGGACAGGTCGGCGCTCGCGGTGACCCCGCAGGCCTCCGAACGGCTCGGTCTCACCACGCTGGACGACCTCGTTCCCTCGTGCGGAAGGAGCACCGCCGTCCTCGCCCCGTCCTTCGACGCCGACACTCTCGCCGGCCTTCCCGGCTGCACGTTCGCACAGACGAGGCGGGTGGCCGACGACGCCGCCGCGGTCGGTGAACTCGCCGTCCCCGCACCGGCGGACGGAGCCGTGGTGGCCGGGGTGACCACGGCGTCGCCCGACGTCGCCGACGCGGATCTGATGCTGCTGTCCGACGACGAACACGTGTTCCCCGCCCAGAACGTGGTGCCGCTGTTCCGGATCGGGACACTGAGTGAGGCCCAGCTGAAGGCCCTGAACGTCGTGGCGGGTGAACTGACGACCGCGGACCTGGCCGACATGATCGGCCAGGTCCGCGGTGGCGCCGATTCAGCCGACGTGGCGCGGGTGTGGCTGGACGCCCATCTGTGAACCCAGGAAGGCCCCGAGTTCCGCGACCGCGTCGGCGGCCTCGCGGACCAGGGACGCCTGCAGGTGGGCGACGTGCCACAGCCGGGCGTACTCGGTGAGCGTGACGTCCACCTTCGACTCGTTCAGCTTGTCGACGAATTCCAGGATCTGCGGGTAGAGCACCTCGTCCACCCCGACGTGGATCAACGTCGGCGGCAGTCCCGCCAGATTCCCCTGCAACGGTGCGTAACCCGGATCCCGTGCGTCTCCGTTACCCAGGTACTTCTCGGCGGCGTCGAACGACCACGCGGTGTTGACGACGAGATCCCGGTCCCGGGTCGTGTCGCGCCTGCCGGGGTCGACCCACGGGGAGATCAGCGCCAACGCCGCGGGAGTCACGCCGTGCCGGTCGATCAGGCGTCGTGCGGTGGCGACGGTCAGGCCGCCACCCGCCGAATCGCCCGCGATGGCGAGTTGCTCTGTCTCGTAACCGTGTTCGGTGTTCAGTTCCATGTACGCGGCGACCGCGTCCTCGAGCCCGGCCGGGAACGGATGTTCCGGGGCCAGCCGGTAGTCGAGGGTGTAGACGACGCTGCCCGATTCCCGGGCGATGTGAGCGGCCAGCGAGCGGTGGGTGGCGAGCGAACCGATCGTGTACGCCCCACCGTGCAGGTAGAGGACCGCGGTCCGGCGTTCGGTGGCTCCCACCGTGATCCGCTCCGCGCGGCGTCCGGCCAGGAAAGTCGGGCGGACGACGGCACCGGCGGACACCTGCTGCAATGGAGCGCCCACGTCGAGGAGGGTCCGCTGTACCGAGTACGGAAGCCGTGCGTTGAGGCTGAGCCGGTAGAACGGCCGGAGCGCCGTCGCGACGACCGGCAGCGGCAGGTGGAAGCTCATCGGGACCTCAGTTCGACTTGGGGAGGACGCGTCCGGCGACGAGGGCGACCACCCGCTGGTAGCTCGGCCCGACGAGCCGCACCCAGGCGTCGAGGAACTTGGCGTCGGCGCCGATCAGGACGCGCGCCTTGCCCTTGCGGACACCGGTCACGATGGTCTCGGCCGCCGCCTCCGGGGTGGTGCGTGCCAGCTTCTGGTCGAAGAACTTCGCGAACGTGTCGAGGTCCTCGCCCGGTCCCGCGGTGGCGTTGCGGGCGATGGCCGTCTTGATGCCGCCTGGGTGCACGCACGTCACCTTCACGGGATGCTTGGCGATCAGCATCTCCTGGCGCAGCGACTCGGTGAAACCGCGCACCGCGAACTTCGCCGAGTTGTACGCGCTCTGCCCGGGCATGGACAGCAGGCCGAACAGGCTCGAGACGTTCACGACGTGGCCGTCGCCCGACGCGATGAGATGCGGCAGGAACGCCTTGGTGCCGTTGACGACTCCCCAGAAGTCCACATCCATGATCTTCTCGATGTCCTTGAACTCGGACTTCTCGAACTCGCCGTGGTAGGCGATGCCGGCATTGTTGTAGACCTGATTGATCTTGCCGAAGTGGGCCCGCACCTCGTCGGCGTACGCGAGCACCGCCTCGCGCTGGGTGACGTCCAGGTGGTCGGACTTGACCTCGGCGCCCAGCGCCTCCGCCTGGCGTGCGGTCTCGGCGAGTCCGACCGTGTCCATGTCCGAGATCGCCAGCTTCGCACCGCGGCGCGCCAGGTCGAGGGCGAGCGCCCTGCCGATGCCGGAGCCGGCCCCGGTGATCACGACTACCTTGCCTGCGAACTCGCTCACTGTGCTGTCACCTTGTCGTCGTCGAGGTCGATCTGCGCCGGGATGGCGGCGGATCCGGGGGTCTTGCCGTTCACGTGCACGGGCGCAGGCAGATCGGCGGTGGCCACGCTGTCGTACGCGGTGAGATCGAAGCGCCTGGTCTCGTTCCGGAACTGGAACGTGAAGCCCGGCCACAGGGTGGTGTTGTTCCCGTGCTTGTCGAGGTACCAGCTCGCGCACCCGCCGTTGTTCCAGACGCTGTGCGACAGCTTCTCCTGGAGATCGGCGTTGTACCGGTCCTGGGCGTCCTGACGGACCTCGATCTTGCCGATGCCGTACTTGTCGATCGTCTGCAGAGCGTCGACGAGATAGTTGAGCTGCGACTCGATCATGAAGACCATCGAGGTGTGGCCCAGGCCGGTGTTCGGGCCGACCAGGAAGAACATGTTGGGGAAGTTCGCGATCGCGGCGCCCTTGTAGCCCTGCTGGCCGCCCTCGTCGAAGACCGCCGCCAGCGAGCGGCCGTCCTTGCCGAAGATGCCCTCGAACGTGGGGGAGTCGGTGACGTGGAAACCGGTGGCGACGACGATGGCGTCGACCTCGCGGACGGTGCCGTCTTTCGAGACCACCGAGTTCGCCGTGACCTCGGCGATGCCGTCGGTCACCAGGTCGACGTTGTCCTGCGCGAGGGTGGGGTAGTAGTTGTTCGAGATGAGCATGCGCTTGCAGCCGATCTGGAAGTTCGGCGTCACCTTCTTGCGCAGATTCTTGTCCTTGATCTGACGGCGCAGGTGGCGTTCGGCCGCGAACTGCAGCGGCTTCATGAAGACGGGGGCCTTCGCGAGTCCGACGACCTGGCTCTCGCGCATCCAGTAGATGCCGGAACGACACAGCTTCTGGAAGCCGGGGAGGTACTTGAACGCGGCGTGCTCGAGCGTCGTGTACTCGCGGTCCGCCCGGGGGAGGATCCACGGAGCCGTGCGCTGGTACACGTCGAGGTGCGACACCTTCTTGCCGATGGCGGGCACGATCTGGATGGCCGAGGCGCCGGTGCCGATGACGGCGACGCGCTTGCCCGTCAGGTCGGCGTCGTGGTTCCAGCGGGCGGAGTGGAAGATCTCGCCCTCGAAGCCTTCGATGCCCGTGATGTCGGGGAGCGAGGGCTCGCACAGTGCGCCGACCGCGGAGACGACCACCTTCGCGACGAAGTCCCCCTTGGTGGTGCTGACCTCCCAGCGAGTGGTCGACTCGTTCCAGTGGGCGGACTGTACGTCACAGCCGAAGAGGTGCTTGTCGCGCACCTTGTACTTGTCCGCCACCGACTGGATGTACTTCTGGATCTCGGGCTGCGTCGAGAACGACCGGGTCCACTCCGGGTTCAGCGCGAACGAGTAGGAGTACAGATGTGAGGGAACATCGCACGCCGCGCCCGGGTACGTGTTGTCTCGCCAGGTACCACCGACCTCGTTGCCGCGTTCGAGCACGAGAAAGTCGGTCTTGCCTGCCTGGGTCAGCTTGATCGCCGCGCCGAGGCCGGCGAACCCGCTGCCGATGATCAGTGTGTCGACGTGGCGGACACCTGCGGTGGGGGCGGAAGTATCTGTGACGGGGAGACTCATGTAGGCAACCATAGGGCGCTATTGAGGGGCAGTCAATAGCCTATTGACCTTCATTCAGTAGTCTTGTCCCATGGACGTTGTGAAGCGGACCCGCCTCAGCCCCGAACAACGGCGCGCGCAACTGATCGACCTCGGCGCCAAGATGCTGGCCGAGCGCCCCCTCGAGCAGATCTCGGTCGAGGACATCGCAGATCAGGCCGGTGTTTCCCGCGGCCTGCTGTTCCACTACTTCGCGTCGAAGCACGACTTCCACCTCGAGATCGTGCGGCACACCAGCAGCGAGATGCTCGCCCGCACCGCACCCGACCCGTACGTCGGGGAATCGCGCGATCCGATGCAGATCCTGCGTTCGGTGCTCGCGTCGTACGTCGACTACGTCACCGAGAACCGGGGCACGTATGTCTCGCTCCTACGGGGGACGGCGAGTGGAGACCCCGACATGCGGGCCGTCTTCGAGCAGACCCGCGCCGTGATGTCCGAACGGACCCTCGAACAACTGCCCGCGATCGGCATCGAGCCCACCCGCGCGGTCGACCTCGCCGTCCGTGGCTGGATCGCCTACGTCGAGGAAGTCACGATCACCTGGCTGCGCGACCCGCACCTGACCCGTGACGAACTGATCGAACTCAACGTCCAGGCTCTTCCCGCGCTGGCCATCGCCGCGGCACCCGAGATCGCGGCCGCGCTGGCGTCGGCCACCAGGACCTGACACCCCTAACGCCCTGAGCGCACGCGTAGTGCCCGCGGGGGACACCGGTTTTGGCGAATCTCGTGATCGCACTGATCCTGCTGTTCCAGCGCGTCGGGGATCGTCCCCTCACCCGCGCAATCCACGCGGGACTGTTTCTGGCCGTCGCCGGCATGGCGCTCGGGTACCTGATGGGATTCGAGGGCAGACAGACCACGACGGACGCGAGCGGCCGCGTCGTCGAACTTGCCGCGCGGCACAGCGTCGGCGTCACCGACGAGAATCCCGGTCTGCCGGTCACCAACCGGAGCACGTCTGGTGGCGACGTCCGCATCCCGCACTTCTTCGGACTGCACGGGCTGCAGGTGATGCTGATCGGCGCCCTCGTCCTGAGCGTTCTCGCGTCGCGGATCCCGTGGCTGCGCAGCGAGGAAACCCGCGCCTCCCTGACGGTCGTTCTGGCGCTCGCCTGCACCGGGCTGCTCGGCGTGCTCACCTGGCAGGCATTCCGGGGCCAACCGCTGATCCACCCGGACGCCCCGACCCTCACCGCCCTCGGCGGACTCCTCGCGGCCACCGCCCTCGCAGTCCGGGCAATCAGATCGCGGGCCGGGACGGGCAGTAGGGATCCGAGTGGACGCACCCGTTCTGGGTAAACGCACCCGTTCTCGGGCGCGAAAAGAGGTGCGTGGGCAAAGAAGGGGTGCGCGTCGTCGGGCGGGGATGTGACCCGGGCCGGGGACGGGCAGTAGATACCACGAAACCGGGCCGAATCCACTCCGTGGAGTGAACTCGACCCGGCTCAGTGGCAGATCGGACGCTCAGCCGTTACACGCTCGTCAGCCGAAGGCCTCGTCGATGATCTCTTGCTGTTCCACAGCGTGCACCTTGCTCGAACCCGAGGACGGTGCCGACATCGAACGACGCGAGATGCGCTTGATTCCGGACAGCTTGTCGGGCAGCAACTCGGGCAGAGCGAGACCGAAGAACGGCCACGCACCCTGGTTCGCCGGCTCCTCCTGAACCCACCGGAACTCGGTGGCGTTCGGGTAGCGGTCCAGCGTCTCGCGGAGACGACGGCTCGGAACCGGGTACAGCTGCTCGATGCGGACGATCGCGATGTCCTCGCGGTTGTCCTTCTGCTTCTTCGCCAGCAGTTCCCAGTACAGCTTGCCGCTGACGAGGAGGATACGACGGACCTTGTCGCGTTCGGCGTCGCCCGTCTCGTACGTCGGCTCCTCGAACACCGAGCGGAACTTGCCGGTGGTGAAGTCCTCGACGTCGGAGACCGCGGCCTTGTTGCGCAGCATCGACTTCGGCGTGAAGACGACCAGCGGGCGGCGGATTCCGTCGAGCGAATGACGACGCAGCAGGTGGAAGTAGCTTGCCGGGGTGGACGGCACGGCCACGGTCATCGAACCCTCGGCGCACAACTGCAGGAAGCGCTCGATACGCCCGGACGTGTGGTCGGGACCCTGACCCTCGTGACCGTGCGGCAGCAGCAGCACGACGTCGGACAGCTGACCCCACTTGGCCTCACCGGACGAGATGAACTCGTCGATGATCGACTGCGCACCGTTGACGAAGTCACCGAACTGCGCCTCCCACAGCACGAGCGCGTCCGGGTTGCCCACGGAGTAGCCGTACTCGAAGCCGACGGCGGCGAACTCGCTGAGCGCGGAGTCGTAGACCAGGAACTTGCCGGGGTTCTCGCTGCCGAGGTTCTGCAGCGGGGTGTACTCCGCGCCCGTCTTGCGGTCGATGAGGACCGAGTGACGCTGCGTGAACGTGCCGCGCTTGGAATCCTGGCCGGACAGACGAACCATCTTGCCCTGGTCGACCAGCGATCCGAACGCGAGCAGCTCGGCGAAGGCCCAGTCGATCTTGCCCTCGCGCGACATTTCGCGGCGCTTCTCGATGACCGGCTTGACGCGCGGGTGCACGGTGAAGCCCTCGGGCAGGTTGACGAACGCGTCGCCGATCCGCTCCAGCACCGACTCGTCGACCGACGTCTTCAGCTTCGTGGGCAGCACCTGGTCGAGCTCCACCGACTCACTGGGCTCCGGCGTGTACTTCTCGAGTTCACGAACCTCGTTGAACACCCGTTCCAGCTGGCCCTGGTAGTCGCGCAGGGCGTCTTCGGCTTCCTTCAGCGAGATGTCGCCGCGGCCGATCAGGGATTCGGTGTAGCTCTTGCGGACGCTGCGCTTGGTGTCGATCACGTCGTACATCGCCGGCTGCGTCATCGACGGGTCGTCGCCCTCGTTGTGACCGCGACGGCGGTAGCAGATCATGTCGATGACGACGTCCTTCTGGAACTTCTCCCGGAAGTCGACGGCGAGCTGGGCGACCCAGACACAGGCCTCGGGGTCGTCGCCGTTCACGTGGAAGATCGGCGCGCCGATCATCTTCGCGACATCGGTGCAGTACTCCGACGAACGGGAGTGCTCCGGGGCGGTGGTGAAACCGACCTGGTTGTTGACCACGATGTGCACGGTGCCGCCGGTGCGGTATCCGCGCAGCAGCGCCAGGTTCAGCGTCTCGGCCACGACACCCTGACCGGCGAACGCGGCGTCGCCGTGCAGCATCAGCGGGAGGACGGTGAAGCCGTCCTCACCCTTGTCGAGGATGTCCTGCTTCGCGCGGACCAGGCCCTCGAGGACCGGGTCGACAGCCTCGAGGTGCGACGGGTTCGCCGTCAGCGACACGGTGATGTCGTTGTCACCGAACATCTGGATGTACGTGCCCTCGGCACCGAGGTGGTACTTCACGTCGCCGGAGCCGTGAGCGGCCGCCGGGTTCATGTTGCCCTCGAACTCCGTGAAGATCTTCGAGTACGGCTTGCCGACGATGTTCGCGAGAACGTTGAGGCGTCCGCGGTGCGGCATGCCGATGACGACCTCGTCGAGCTGGTGCTCGGCGGCCTGGTCGATGACGGCGTCCATCATCGGGATGACGGACTCGGCGCCCTCGAGTGAGAAGCGCTTCTGGCCGACGTACTTGGTCTGCAGGAACGTCTCGAACGCCTCGGCGGCGTTGAGCTTGCTCAGGATGTACTTCTGCTGAGCGACCGTGGGCTTGACGTGGTGCGCCTCGACCCGGTCCTGCAGCCACTGCTGCTGCTCCGGCTCCAGGATGTGCGTGTATTCGACACCGACGTGGCGGCAGTACGCGTCGCGCAGCACGCTGAGCACGTCGCGCAGCTTCATCTTCTCCTGGGCGTGGAACCCGCCGACCTTGAACTCGCGGTCGAGGTCCCACAGCGTCAGGTCGTGCGTCGTGACGTCCAGGTCGGGGTGGCTCTTGAACTTGTCCTTGACGAACTGCAACGGGTCCGTGTCGGCCATCAGGTGGCCGCGGTTGCGGTACGCCGCGATCAGTTCGAGGACGCGGGTGTTCTTGTCGACCGCGCCTTCGGAGACGTCCTGACGCCAGCGGACCGGCTCGTACGGGATGTGCAGCGAGTGGAAGATCTCGTCGTAGAACTCGTCGCTGATCAGCAGTTTGTGGATGGTCCGCAGGAAGTCGCCGGATTCCGCGCCCTGGATGATGCGGTGGTCGTACGTCGAGGTCAGCGTCATGAGTTTGCCGACGCCCATCTCGGCGATCTTCTCGTCGCTCGAACCCTGGAACTCCGCCGGGTACTCCATGGCGCCGGCACCGATGATGGCGCCCTGGCCGTTCATCAGGCGCGGCACGGAGTGCACGGTGCCGATGCCACCGGGGTTGGTGAGCGAGATCGTGACACCCGAGAAGTCCTCGGCGGTGAGCTTGCCGTCACGCGCGCGCCGGACGATGTCCTCGTAGGCGCTGTAGAACTGCGTGAAGTTATGGGTGTCGGTGTTCTTGATCGCGGCGACGACGAGGGATCGGTTGCCGTCCTTGCCCGGCAGGTCGATGGCCAGGCCGAGGTTGGTGTGTGCGGGGGTGACCGCGTTGGGCTTGCCGTCGATCTCGGCGAAGTGCCGGTTCATGTTCGGGAACGCCTTGACCGCCTGCACGATCGCGTAACCCAGCAGGTGCGTGAACGAGATCTTGCCGCCGCGGGTACGGGCGAGGTGGTTGTTGATGACGATCCGGTTGTCGAACATCAGCTTCGCAGGGATGGCGCGAACACTGGTGGCGGTCGGAATGGCCAGCGAGGCCGACATGTTCTTCGCGACGGCAGCAGCTGCGCCGCGGAGAACCTTCGACTCGTCGGCGGCGGGCGCGGGGGCGGACGCCTTCGCGTCCTTCGCCGGGGCGGCCTTCGCGGGTGCGGCCTTCGTGGGGGCCTCGGTCTTCGGGGCGGCAGCCTTCGGAGCTGCACCGTTGGGTGCAGTCTTGGCGGCGGCACCGTTGGCCGGCTTGGTCTGAGGCTTGGGTGCGGTCGCGGACTCGGAGACCGGGGGAGTCGAAGCCGTGGCGGAGGGAGCGGCAGCCGGTGCGGCGGTGGTGGTGCCGTTCGTGCCGTGTCCGTTGGCTGCGCCTGCCTTGGCGGCGGCTGCGTCGGGAGAATAATCCGTCAGGAATTCGTGCCAACTCGCGTCCACGGACGACGGATCGTCCTGGAAACGCTGGTACATTTCGTCAACCAGCCACTGGTTCTGTCCGAACTGGGATGTAGAACTGCTGCTCACGGCAGGTGTTCGCCTCGTTTCTATTTCGGTACCCGATCAGAGCGCCTATATACATGAGACTAGCCCTCGCGTGTGACGTGTAGATCGCCAGGCCCGCACGTGTGAGCTGTCTCACGGCCAACCGATGGGGTCACCATCGATGACGGTTCTCGCCCCGCGATTATTCCCCGCCCCGGTCTCCGCCGCATCCCACAGTCCCGAATAGTGGCCACCGGCATAGCGCAGGGTGGCGTGCGAACCTGTTTCCACCACCCGCCCCTTGTCGATGACGAGGATCACATCTGCCCGGGCAGCGGTGGCCAGCCGGTGGGCCACCACCACCGACGTGCGGGTGCGTGTCACACGGCTGCTCGCCTCGAGAACTACCTGCTCGGTGGCCGGATCGAGCGTTGCGGTCGCTTCGTCGAGCAGCAGCAGATCGGGGTCGACGAGCTCGGCCCGGGCGAGCGCGATCAGCTGGCGCTGGCCCGCCGACAGGCCCTGCCCGCGCTCACCGATGGGGTGATGCATCCCACCCCGCAATTCGGCGATCGTGCCCAGCGCTCCGACCGCGCGGGCCGCGTTCTCGATCTCTTCCCGGCTCGCATCCGGGCGGCCGTAGGCGATGTTGGTGGCGACGGTCCCGGTGAACAGGTGGGCTTCCTGGGGGACGACGCCCAGCCGTCCGCGGTACTCGCCGAGGGGGTACCGGCGGAGGTCCACGTCGTCCACGAGCACCGTCCCCGACGTCGGGTCGTAGAAGCGGGCGAGCAGCTTCACGATCGTCGACTTGCCCGCACCGGTCCGGCCGACCAGTGCGACGGTGGTGCCGGCGGGGATGTGCAGATCGATATCGGTGAGGGCGTCGCTGTCCGCGCCCTGATAGCGGAACCCGACGTCGCGCAGGCACAGCTCTCCGCGCAGATGCCCGTCGATCGGCTGGAGATCCTCACGCGAGGTCGCCCGCTCGATGGAACTGGGGGTGCGGAGCAGATCCCCGATCCGGAGCAGGCCCACACTCGCCTGCTGGTATCCGTCGAACACCTGCGACAGCTGCTGGATGGGCCCGAACAGCAGCCCGAGGTACAGCACGAAGGCGACGAGCGTGCCGGTCGTCGTGTGACCGCCCGCGACCTGGTGTGCGCCGACGAACACCACGGCGGCCAGGGCGAGGTCCGAGAGGAACGCGATGAACGGGAAGTACAGCGAGATCGCCCGCTGCGACCGCATCCGGCTCCGCCGGTAGCTGTCGGCCCGCTCCGCGAACCGGCGGGCGGCGAACTCTTCGCGGCGGTAGGCCTGGGCGGCGCGCAGTCCGGCGACGTTCTCCTGGAAGTCGGCGTTGACGAGGGAGATCCGCTCCCGTGAGACGGTGTACGCCACCGAGGAGATCCGGCGGAAGATCAGCGTCGCGACGAGCAGCGGCGGGATGACGGCGAGCGCCACCAGCGCGAGCGTGACGTCGGTGGCGACGAGGGCGACGGAGATGCCGAGCACGGTCAGCACGCTCACCACGGCGGTGGACATCCCCGTCTGGATGAACGAGGACAGCGCGTCGACGTCGGTGGTCATCCGCGTCATGATGCGGCCGGACAGTTCGCGCTCGTAGTAGTCGAGCCCGAGCCGCTGCAGGTGGGCGTAGCTGCGCACCCGCAACCCGAACAGCACCCGTTCTCCCGCTCGCGCGGTGAGCACCGTCATCACGGCGACGACGAGCCAGCCGGCGACGACGAGCGCGACACCCACCCCCGCGGCGGTCCGGAGCGTCGCGGCGTCCTGCGGGACGACACCGTGGTCGATCGCGAACCGGACGATGGACGGGAACGCGATGCCCGCCAGCGCGTCGAGCGCGAGGCAGACGACGACGGCCACGAGGAGGCCGCGGACCGGCCGCAGGATCCGCGACAGCCGGAAGTCGGGTTCGGGGAGGCGCAGGTTCCGGGTCTCGATGCCCGGGCTCTCGGCGGCGGGCGGCAGCGCATTCACGGCGTCCCGGAGTTCGGGGGTGGCGGCCACGCTGCCCAGCGCACCCGCCATCGGTCCGCCGCCTGCGCGGCCGCCGGGGCCGGCTCCGGGGGCCGGGGTGGTGCGGCCGGACGAGGCGGACGCGACGGGTCCGTCCCATTCCTCGGCATCCTCCGGCCACAACTCGGACTCGGTCGGCACGCGACGGTACGGCACGGGGTCGCTCGGCGCGGGAACGCTGACGTCGATGGGGCCCGCGCTGTCGGGGGAGGTGAACAGCGCGCGGAAGAGCGGGCATCGTGCGTCGAGTTCGGAGACCGTGCCGGAATCGACGATCCGTCCGCCGTCGAGGACGGCGACACGGTCCGCGAGCGACAGCGTGGAGCGGCGATGCGCCAGTATCAGCGCCGTCCGTCCGCGATTGGCCCGCAGCGCCTCGAAGATCGCCGCCTCGGTGGTGGCGTCGACGGCGGACGTGGCGTCGTCGAGGATCAGCACTCGCGGGTCGGTGAGGAGTGCGCGTGCCAGAGCGATCCGCTGCCGCTGGCCGCCCGACAGCGTGAGACCGCGTTCGCCGACCACGGTGTCGTAGCCCTCCGGCAACGCGGAGACGAACTCGTCGGCGGCGGCCATGGCGGCGGCGGCGCGGATCTCCTCGGCGCTGGCGTCCGGCCTGCCGAGTGCGATGTTGGCCGCGATGGTGTCGGAGAAGAGGAACGGTTCGTCGAACACGAGGCCGACCGCCTCACGCAACTGCTCGGCACTCAGGGTGGACACGTCGAACGATTCGCCGCCGGACGTGAGAGACACCGAACCCGAGGACGGCGCGTAGAAGCGGGGGAGCAGCAGCGACAGCGCGGTCTTGCCGGAGCCGGCCATGCCGACGACCGCCACCGTCTCGCCGGGTGCGATGCGCAGGTCGAGACCGCGATGGACGTGGCGCTCCGATTCGAACCCGAACGTCACCTCGCGCAGATCCACCCCCAGCGGTCCGCCGGGCAGCGCGGTGGGATGCGGCGGGTCCGCGACCTCCGGTTCGGCGTCGATCACCTCGTACACGCGCTCGACGGCCGCCCTGGACAGCTGGGCCATGATCACGACCGACGACAGGGTGCGGGTGACGCCGGTCATCGTGGCGACGTACGTGGCGAACGCGAGGAACGTGCCGATCGTGATGGAACCGTGCAGGGCGAGGTAGCCGCCGATCGCGATGACGCCGACGAGGCCGAGCTGGGGCAGCGACGCCATGGTCGGGGCGAAGCGCGCGTTGATCCGGGCGGCTCGCAGGCGTTCCGCGTACAGCGCGCGGCTGTGGTCCTCGAGCTGGTCGACGGCCCGGCGTTCCTGGCCGAAGCCCTTCACCACGCGCACGCCGGTGACGGTTTCCTCGACGTGCTGCGCGAGGTCGGCCGCCCGTTGCTGCGCCGACCAGGTGGCCGCGAACAGCTTCGGCCGCATCGTGTACACGACGAGACACACGGCGGGAACGATCACCAGCGCGACGACGGTCAGCAGTGGCGAGAGCCAGGCCATGATCGTGAGGGCGAGGACGAATTGGAGCAGCGCCCCCGCCGACAGCGGGACCATCGCGAGCAACCCCTGCACCAGTTGAAGGTCGGTGATCGACCGGGACACCACCTGGCCGGTGCGGATCTGATCCTGCCCCCGCCCGTCGAGCCGTTGCAGCGCCCCCAGCAGGCCCAGCCGCAGGTCGTGCTGGACGTCCAGGGACAGCTTGCCCGCGAGCATCCGGCGGCCGTACTGGCAGCCGAACCGGACGCACGCGAGCAGTGCGATGAGCAGTGCGGCGGTGCCGATCACCCGGGTGGCGTCACCCGAGCCCGCGGCATCGACCGCGTACTTGGTCAGGAGGGGGAAAGAAATGTCGATACCGGCGGCGATCACCGTCACGGTCAGGGCGCCGAGTGCGACGCGGGGGTGTGCCCAGCACTCACCGCTCAGCCGTCGAATCCAGCCCGGCCGTGCCTGATCCCGCTCCAGCGTCTGTTCCCGTTCGATCACCGAACCGGACGCACTCTCACCTGCCACTGGGTCCACGTTAGCGCCGGGTACCGACAGGGCCGGTATCCGGCGCGGCGTCAGGTGATGTCGCGCTGCCGGGTGAGCGCCCAACCGCCTGCGACGAGGACCGCGGTCCACCCGAGCAGGGCGAGGGGCGCGGCAGGCCACAGCGTCAGCCAGTCGAGCTCGTTGCCCGCGGCCGCGTTGGCGACTGTCCCGAGCGTCGCCGACACGGGGAGGACGCTTCCGGCGGAGCCGATGCCGATCCCGCTGAGGATCGAGCGGAGGATCATTTCGCCGAGGGTGTACCAGACGACGAGGGCGATGCAGCTGCCGACGGACGACCCGGTGAGCATCGACACGGCGCCGCCGATGAGCGCCCACAGCGTCGCGCAGATCAGGGCGGCGCCGAGCATGGCGAACAGGGATCCGCGCAGTTCGAAGGTGTCGCCGCCGAACGTCAGCAGCAGGGCGACGCTGACGACCTCGACCACGAGGCAGTAGAAGAAACCGAACGCCGCGGTGACGGCGAGCTTGGCGCCGATCACCCCGTCCCGGCCGCGGGCGGTGAGGAACGTGGTGGTGAGAGTCTTGTACCGGAACTCCGTGCCCACGTTGACCGCCCCGAAGAGTGCGGCGAACAGGACGACGAGGGCGACGGCGACGGCCAGCCCGAACAGAGTGGCGGCGAGGTTGGCCTCGTTCGGATCGGCCTCGAACGCGTCGGTGAACGCGCGCATCACCGGAAGGGTGATGGCGCTCGAGAACATTCCGACGACCAGCGGTGCCAGCCCGAGCATCCACCAGAAGCGCAGTGTGGTGACCTTGCGGAATTCCGCGGTGAGCAGGGTGGTCATCGCGGGCCTCCGGAGATCGGACCGTGCTGGGGGTGTGCGGGTGGCGGACCGTACCCGGGCGATGGGCCGTAACCAGGTTGCTGCGGGTACCCGGGCGGCAGTGCGTACGTCTGCGGCGGGCCGTAACCCCACGGCGCGGCGGGGCTGGCCCCGGCCACGTACTGGCCCGCGGTCATCGACAGGAACAGCTGCTCGAGGTCGATGTGATCGCGGACTGCCCCGAAGATCGTCACCCCGGCTCCCGCGGCGACGGACTCGACGAGTTCGAGGGACGCACCGACGACGGCGAGGCGCCCGTCGGCCAGCGAGCGGGCGTCGACGATGCCTTTCGCGGCCAGAGCGGTCGCCAGCGCGGCCGGGCTCGACGACGCGACCAGCAGACGGCTCTGCTGCGACTTGCGCAACTCCTCCATGCGCCCCTGATAGACGAGGGAGCCGCGGCTGACGATCACCAGATTGTCGACGGTCTGCTCCACCTCGCGGAGGATGTGGCTCGAGATCAGTACCGTGCGGCCGGATGCGGCGAAGCCCTTCAGGAACTCGCGCAGCCAGGCGATGCCCTCGGGGTCGAGTCCGTTGGCCGGTTCGTCGAGGATCAGGATCCGCGGATCACCGAGCAGCGCCGTCGCCAGCGACAGCCGCTGACGCATGCCGAGGGAGAAACCGCCCGCCTTGCGCCCGGCGACGTCCTCGAGCCCGACGAGTGCGAGCACCTGGCGTGCGCGTGCGTCCGGGACGCGGATCGCGGACGCGTACACCTTCAGGTGGTCGAGTGCCGTCCGGTTGGGGTGCAGGCTCTGCGAGTCGAGGACGGCGCCGACCGTGCGGGCGGGGTCGGCGAGCGATCGGATCGGGACACCGGCGACCGTGGAGGTGCCGGACGTCGGCTTCACGAGACCGAGGATCATCCGCAGTGTCGTGGTCTTGCCCGACCCGTTGGGCCCGAGGAATCCGGTGATCGACCCCTGCGGCACGGTGAAGCCGAGGTCCGTGACCGCGTCGACGTTCTTGAAGCGCTTCGACAGCCCCCGCACCTCGATCGGCGCCGCGAAACTTCCCGGGATTGCTGTGGTCAACCCGTCCTCCCCTGCCACAATCGAATGGAACTGTTTCGACCCTACTGGGCTGCCGTGCCGAGATTCACCAACTGACGTACAGGCGTCGCGACGGCGCATGCTGACACCAATCGATTGGGGACGCACATGAGCAAGCACCACCATCATCACCATCGCGACGTCATCTCTCCGGCGTACACCGGGCGTCTCTCGATCGACCCGTTTCCCGCGTTGCGGATGCCGGACGACGAAACCGATCCCGAGGCCGCATACCGGTTCATCCACGACGAGTTGATGCTCGACGGCAGTTCCCGGTTGAACCTGGCCACGTTCGTCACCACGTGGATGGATCCCGAGGCCGACAGATTGATGGCCGAGACGTTCGACAAGAACATGATCGACAAGGACGAGTACCCGGCGACGGCGGCCATCGAGGCCCGCTGCGTGTCGATGGTGGCCGATCTGTTCCACGCCCCCGACCTGTCGACCACCGACCCGGCCAGCGCGACCGGCGTCTCGACGATCGGTTCCAGCGAGGCGGTCATGCTCGGTGGTCTGGCGCTCAAGTGGCGGTGGCGGGCGAAGCGGGAGGCCGCGGGGAAGGACACGGCCCGCCCGAATCTGGTGCTCGGCAGCAACGTCCAGGTGGTGTGGGAGAAGTTCTGCCGGTACTTCGACGTCGAGCCCAAGTACCTGCCGATGGAGAAGGGCCGCTACGTCATCACGCCGGAGCAGGTGCGGGACGCGGTCGACGAGAACACCATCGGCGCGGTCGTGATCGTGGGCACCACATATACGGGGGAACTCGAGCCGGTGGCCGAGATCGCGGCAGCGCTCGACGCGCTCGCCGCGTCGGGCGGCCCGGACGTCCCGATCCACGTGGACGCGGCGAGCGGTGGCTTCGTCGTCCCCTTCCTGCAGCCGGAGTTGTTGTGGGACTTCCGGGTTCCGCGCGTCGCGTCGATCAACGTGAGTGGTCACAAGTACGGGCTGACGTATCCGGGGATCGGGTTCGTGGTGTGGCGTGAGCGCGAGTGCCTGCCCGAGGGGCTGGTGTTCCGGGTCAACTACCTGGGCGGCGACATGCCGACGTTCACCCTCAACTTCTCGCGGCCCGGCAATCAGGTGGTGGGGCAGTACTACAACTTCCTGCGGCTCGGCCGGGCCGGTTACCGGTCGATCATGGAGACGCTGCGCGACACGGCGGTCCGCGTGGGCAAACGGATCGCCGAGCTTGAATACTTCACCCTGATCACCGACGGGACCGACATTCCGGTGCTGGCGTTCGAACTGGTCGGCGATCCCGGATTCACGGTCTTCGACGTGTCACACGAGATGCGGGCGCGGGGGTGGCAGGTGCCCGCGTACACGATGCCCGCCGACGCGGAGGACGTGGCGGTTCTGCGCATCGTCGTGCGCGAGGGCTTCAGCGCCGACCTGGGAACCCTCGTCGCCGAGGCGATCGAGGAAGTGTGCGCCGAACTCCGCGAGAAGGGCGGCGGGCATTCGACGGAACAGCACTTCGCCCACTAGGTCACGCCTCGATCGCGCGGAGCTCGTTCGGCCAGCGGGCCGGGGCGGGACCGAACGCCTCCCGCGCGTTCTTGACGACGCCCTTGCCGATGGCCCGGTTGCCGGCGCCGCCGATGGCGGCGCCGATGCCGGCGGGCACCAGTTTGCCGAGGATCAGCGCGCTCCGGCGGGCGGCGTACTTGGTGATGAACTTGCGCACCAGGGTGCTGTTCATGCCCTTCATCGTGGGGCCGGGAATGCGGCTGGTGATGGCGCTGGCCCAGTTCTTCGCCGTCACGCCCGTCGCCTTCTGGACGATTTCCATGCCCGATTCGCCGAGTGCCACCGAGAGGACCAGTGCGCGCCGCTGCTGGTGGTCGGCGGCGGAGATACCGTGCACCGACGCGACCGCGAGGGTGAGCAGCGCCGCCGCTTCGAGGAAGAAGGCCGATTCGGCGCCCACCGCCGCGATGGAGGCGACGGTGCCGACCCCGGGAATGGCGGCGGTGGCGCCGACCGCGCTGCCGCTGCCCGTCACGGCGAGCAGGAACATCTTCTCCATGCGTTCGACGATCTGCGCGGGCGACTCACCGGGGTGCGAGCGCCGGACCCATTCGACGTACTTGGCCACCGCGGGCGCCTGGAGTCGGCTTCCGTTGTCGAGAACCGAGACCAGTACCTTCTCCACCGGTCCACCATTGCCAGCCATCGGGGCTCCCGTCTCGCCTAGTGCTTCGAGTGTGCTGGCACCGACTGTAGGTGAGCGAAGGCCGTGGCCGGTGTCGGCACCGTTGCCTAGGCTGGTGTCGTGAGCGTCGTCGACAGCGACACCGCGGTGTCGTCCGGGGCCTTCCGGCGCCCGGCGGCGCCGTTGCGCGCGCTGGTCACGGGGTACGACGGCTACCGGCTGGCCGGGTTCGAGCCCGGCATCCATCTCGGTCTGCCCTCGCCCTGCCTGACGGTGATCGTGACCGTCGACGAGCCCCTCGACATCGCCGCCCAGGCGGCTCCCGGCCAGGCGCCCGGGCGGTACGACACTCTCGCCAGCGGGATCGCGACGGCACCGGTGACGATCCGGCACGACGGCAACCAGCACGGCGTCCAGCTGTCCCTCAGCCCGCTCGGCGCCCGGGCGCTGCTGGGTGTGCCCACCGCCGCCCTGGGTGCCTGGGTCGTCGGCCTCGAGGAACTGCTCGGTCCCGATGCGGGGGAGCTGACGGAACGGCTGTCCCTCGAACCGGGCTGGGACGGGCGCTTCGCGATACTCGACGAGGTGCTCACCCGCCGCGCCGCGCCTGCGGACATCGACCCGCATCTCACCCGCGCCTGGCACCTGCTCGTCGCCGGCGGTGGCGTTCGGGTCGGTGACGTCGCGCACGAGGTCGGCTGGAGCAGAAGGCATCTGGTGAACAGGTTCGTCGCGGAGTACGGCGTGACACCCAAGGACGTGGTGCGACTGTCCCGCTTCGATCGTTCGCACCGCATGCTGAAGGGGGCTGCCGGGTCGACACTCGCGGACGTGTCCGCGGCGTGCGGGTACTACGACCAGGCCCACATGGCGCGGGACTGGCGCGACCTCGCGGGAGTTCCGCCGTCACGGTGGCGGGAGATCGACCCCTTCTCATTCGTCCAAGACCCCGGCCCCGGTGAGGGAGCACCGTGATCTCATGACTACTTCGACGCAAACCACATGTGTGTGGCCCACGCTCGTCTACCGCGACGCGCGGGGCGCGATCCGCTTCCTCGTGGAGGCCTTCGGGTTCGACGAGAAGGCCGTGTACGGCGAGGGAGACCGGGTCGATCACGCCGAACTCCGCTGGCCGAAGGGTGGCGGCATCATGCTCGGCTCGCCCAGTGAGGACTCGGTGATCAGCGACCTTCCGCCCGGGACAGGTTCGGTGTACCTCGTCGTCGACGACCCCGACGCGCTCCACGAGCGTGCCGTCGCCGCCGGTGCCACGATCGTGCGCGGACTGCGGGACGAGGACTACGGCTCGCGCGGATTCACCTGCCGCGACCCCGAAGGTGTGTTCTGGAGTTTCGGCACCTACACCGGCGCCTAGGCCCGCCCGTCACGCGCCGTGCCCGGCCGGGACCTCTTCGCCGGGCTTCGGCGGAGGCGGCGGGGTGCCGTCCCCGAACGGGCTGCCGCCCAACCCGTCACGACCGTGCGGTGTAAGCCAGCCGGACAGGTCGGGACCCTTCGGCACGATCTGCGTGGGATTGATGTCGGTGTGCACGAGGTAGTAGTGCTGCTTGATCTGGGTGAAGTCGATGGTGTCGCCGAAACCGGGGGTCTGGAAGAGGTCGCGCGCGTAGCTCCACAGGACGGGCATCTCGTCGAGCTTGTTCCGATTGCACTTGAAGTGTCCGTGATACACCGCGTCGAACCGTGCCAGGGTGGTGAACAGCCGCACGTCGGCCTCGGTGATCGTGTCCCCGACGAGGTACCTGCGGTCGGTCAGCCGCTCCTCGAGCCAGTCGAGACGCGCGAACAGCCGGTCGTACGCGGACTCGTACGCCTCCTGGGATCCGGCGAACCCGCACTGGTACACACCGTTGTTCACATCGCGGAACACGAGTTCGGCGACCTCGTCGATCTCGTCGCGCAGCGGCCCGGGATAGAGGTCGGGCGCGCCGTCGCGGTGGTACCGCGTCCATTCCGAGGACAGGTCCAGCGTGATCCGGGGGTAGTCGTTGGTGACCACCTGCCCGGTGGGGACGTCGACGATCGCGGGCACGGTGATGCCCCGCGAGTAGTCGGGGAAGCGCGCGAAATACGCATCCTGCAGGCGCGGGATCTTCAGCACGGGGTCGAGCCCGCCCGGATCGAGATCGAAGGTCCAGCTGCGCTCGTCGTGGGTGGGGCCGCACAGCCCCATCGACACCACGTCTTCGAGCCCGAGCAGTCGCCGGACGATGATCGCGCGATTGGCCCAGGGGCAGGCCCGGGCGGCCACGAGGCGGTAGCGGCCGGGTTCGACGGGATAGCCGTCGCGGCCGTCGGCCGTGATGCGGGTGGGGATGTAGTGGGTGTCGCGCGTGAACTCGGCACCGGATTCCACGTAGGCGCCTTCCGTGCCGTGCGGTTCTGCCGTTCGGTCCGTCATGGTCGACTCGTTCCCCGTCCTTCGGTGTCGTCTCAGAGCGTACTGCGCGAGATCGTGACCTCGGCATACATTCCCAGTTCCCCGTACCCGGCGCGGGCGGCGAGCGCACGCGAAGCCGGATTGTCTCGGGGTGAACGGCATTGGGCGATCAGGCCGGCGTCGAGCGCGTCGTCGGTGGCGATCCCGGCGACCGCGGCGCCCAGTCCCCGGCGCCGGGACTCCGGCACCGTGAGCACCCCGACATCGGCGAGGAACCCCTGGAACTCGGTGTAACCGGCGCACCCGACCGGTTGCTGCGCGTCGCCCAGAATCGTGAACCGCTGCTCGCGGTCTCCCACCCTCGCCTCGGCGACGTCGTCCGGGGGACTGGCCGCCTCGACCTGCCGGACGTGGTCGCGTTCGCGGGAGACGAGGGGTGGCCGGCCGGTCACCGGATCCTGGTAGTCGGTGCCGTACGCGAGCACCACCGGTCCGGCGCACCGTCCGGACCGGTCCTGAGTGAGCGCGAGCAGCGTCGCGGATTCCGTGAGTTCCTCCGCCGTGTGCCCGTCGGCGCGCTCGATCGCCCACCGCGGCCCGACGAGCGCGGACGTCTCGCCGAGGCGCAGGAATCGGATCGTGTCGGTGTCGTCGTCGACCCGGACCGCGCGGTCGTCGGCGTCCGGCCGGGTGGCGAGTGCGTCGTCGGGCAGTCCCAGTTCGCGGGACCAGGCGAGTCGGATGATGTCGAGGTGATGGGAGTCCACGGGCCCACGGTAGCCGTTTGTTCCCGGCCGGCCCGGACGGTATATTCCACGTGGAGTATTCGATTCGGAATAGTGAGTCCCCGGAGTGGTGAAAGGTGGTGACCGTGGCACTCACGCCCCTCGGCGTCACCATCCTCGGCCTGCTGTGTGAGCGCACGATGCACCCGTACGAGATGTATCAACTCGCCGCCGCCCGCCGTGGACGTGTGGTGAAGATCCGGCCGGGGTCGCTGTACCACACCGTGAGCAGGCTCGAAGGTGAAGGACTGGTGCGCACCACCGGCACCGACCGGGCGGGAAACCGGCCCGAGCGCACCATGTACGAGGTCACCGACGCGGGCCGGGAAGCGCTGGTCCACCGGGTGAGCGACATGCTCGCCACTCCGGTGCTCGAGTACCCGCAGTTCCCGCTCGCACTGGCGGAGGCGCACAACGTCGACGCACCCACGGTGGTGGCATTGCTCCGGGAACGGCTCGATCACCTCACCCGCGAGATCGACGAACTCGACACCGCCACCGCACTCGCCTGCTCCACCGAGATCCCCAGGATCTTCCTCCTCGGCAACGAATTCCTCGTCACCGTCGCCCGCGCGGAGCACGAATGGCTCAGCACCCTGGTGGCCGACATCGACTCCGGCGCCCTGCCGTGGCTCTCGCCGGAACTCGTCGAACGACTGACACACTCACGCCGGATCCCGTCCGGTTCAGCAAAGGATTGATGATGGACACCGAGCGCACCGCACCACCCGAGCACCGAAATCCCTGGCCCGCGTTGTGGGCCCTCGTCATCGGCTTCTTCATGATCCTCGTCGACAGCACCATCGTGGCGGTGGCCAACCCGGCGATCATGAACGACCTGCACACCGACATCAACAAGGTCGTCTGGGTCACCAGCGCCTACCTGCTGGCGTACGCGGTGCCGCTGCTGGTCACCGGTCGCCTCGGTGACCGCTTCGGCCCCAAGAACATCTACCTGATCGGGCTCGTCCTGTTCACCGGGGCGTCGCTGTGGTGTGGTCTGTCCGGCACCATCACCATGCTCATCGTCGCGCGCGTGTTCCAGGGACTCGGCGCCGCACTGATGACGCCGCAGACGATGGCCGTCATCACCCGGACCTTCCCGCCGGACCGCCGCGGCACGGCGATGGGGTTGTGGGGTGCCGTCGCCGGCGTCGCCACCCTGGTCGGACCGCTCGCGGGCGGTGTCCTTGTCGACAACCTCGGCTGGCAGTGGATCTTCATCGTCAACGTGCCCGTCGGGGTGATCGCGTTCGTGCTGGCCTGGCGGTTGGTTCCCGCGCTCGAGACCCACACGCACAAGTTCGACATCCCCGGGGTGGTCCTCAGCGCGCTCGGCATGTTCTTCCTCGTGTTCGGCATCCAGGAGGGCAGTTCCTACGACTGGTCGGCGACCGTGCTCGCGTCGATCGGCGCCGGCCTCGTGCTTCTCGGTGTCTTCGTCTGGTACCAGTCCTGGAACAGGAACGAGCCACTCCTGCCGCTGGCCCTGTTCACGGACCGCAACTTCTCGCTCGCCAACGTGGCGATCACCGCCATGGGATTCGCGATCACCGCGATGGTCCTGCCGCTGATGTTCTACACCCAGGCGGTGCGCGGCCTGTCGCCCACGAAGTCGGCTCTGCTGCTGGTGCCCATGGCCGTACTCACCGGCGTGTTCGCGCCGTTCATCGGCAAACTCGTCGACCGCACCCACCCGCGGTACATCGCGGGCGCCGGATTCCTGCTGTTCTCGATCGCACTCGGCTGGCTGTCCATGGTCATGTCACCCGACGTGGCGATCTGGGAGCTGCTGTTGCCGATCGCCCTGATCGGACTCGCCAACGCGTGTATCTGGTCGCCGCTCGCCGCCACGGCCACCCACAACCTTCCGCCCCACCAGGCGGGCGCCGGAGCCGGCGTGTACAACACGACTCGTCAGGTCGGTGCGGTGCTCGGCAGCGCCGCGATCGGCGCGCTCATCACCGCCCGCCTGTCCGCGCAGGGCCTGAACGCCGGCAGCCAGGAGGCCGGCGTCGGTGAGATGCCCGAATTCGTGAAGGAACCGTTCGCCACGGCGATGGCGCAGTCGATCTGGCTGCCCGCGGCCGTGCTGCTGGTCGGGTTCGTCGCCTCGGTGTGTTTCGCGCGACCGTTGCGTCAGAAGGATCCCGGAGTCAGCGAGGGCGACGCAGCCAGTCGGGAAACATCACTGCGGGGTTGAGGTAGTCGTCGGGGTCGAACGCCCGCTTGATCGACCACATCGCCGTGATGTCCTCGCGGCTGAGCGCGAGGTCCAGGTAGTTGCGCTTGTGCGCGCCGACGCCGTGCTCGGAGGCGATGTTGCCGCCGTGATCGCGGATCAGTTCGGTAACCGGCCGGTACAGCACGGACTCGTCGGGGCAGCGCAGCACGTTGAGGTGGACATTGCCGTCGGCGACGTGCCCGAAGAATATCGGGACCGCGTCGGGTGCCCGGCTCGCAACCAGCGCGACGCCGTCGGCGACGAACGCGGCGAGAGCGTCCAGCGGGAGGGCGGCGTCGAATTTCAGTGGCGGGCCGAACAGCCCGACCACCTCGGCGAACGCCTCCCGCGCCGCCCACACCCGGGCGCGGCCTGCGGGGTCGATCCCGACGGCGGGTTCGTCGCCGGGATCGCACCGCTCCAGCGCGCCGGCGAGTTCGCCGGTGAGGTCGCGGTGGCCGGCCAGGTCCACCAGGAGATACCACGGCAGTCCGGTCGGAATCGCGAAACCCAGCCGCGACGAGGCCAGTTCGAGCCCGCGGCCGTCGAGCATCTCCACCGCGTCGACGCCCGCGAGCCGCCGGACGACGCGTACGGCGTCGATCAACCCGGACAGTTGTGCGAAGCCGGCGAGGGCGGTCACGCGGAACTCCGGAACCGGGTGGAGTGTGAGGTCGACGGTGGTGACCACGCCGAGCGTGCCCTCGCTGCCCACCCACAGCGCGGGCAGGTCGTATCCGCAATTCTCGGCGCCCACCCGCATGGTGCGCCGAACGATCGCGCCGTCGGGGAGCACCACTTCGAGCCCGAGTACCTGAGCGGACATGTGGCCGTACCGCACGGTGTGCAGCCCGCCGGCGTTGGTCGACACCATGCCGCCGATCGTCGCGGAATCGCGGGACGCGAGGTCGACGCCGAACAGCAGTCCGGCGTCGGATGCTGCGCGGCGCACCGCGGCGAGGGTGACCCCGGCGCCGACGGTGACGCGCAGATTCTCGCCGTCGACGGCGCCGCCCGACGTCAGCCGTTCCGTCGACAGAAGCACGTCGTCGTGCTCGGGAACCGTGCCCGCCTCGAGTCCGGTGCGGCCACCCTGCACCGTGACCTTCACCCCGGCTCGGCGGCAGATGCCCAGCACGGCCGACACTTCCGCGGCATCCGCGGGCCGGACCAGTGCGCTCGCCCGCCCGCTGTAGCGGCCCGTGTGGTCGGTCGCGCGAGTAGCGAGCACGTCCGCGTCCACCGTCACGAACCGTTCCCCGACGACTCCGGCCAGCGCCGCACGCAGCGAGTCCACACCCCGATCGTAGGCGCAGCGCGTATGGCAGTCTGGCCGCATGACTGAGCCTGCCGCCGCGCATCCCACCCGACTCGAGCGTGTCCGGACCGACGCCGGTGCCGAGATCGCGATCCTGACATTCGCGCACGGCCCGCTGAATCTCTTCGACCAGGCGATGTTCGACGCCGTGCAGGCCGACGTCGCGGCGCTCGCCGAGGATCCGCCGCGCGCGGTGCTGCTGCGCGCCGAGGGCAAGGTGGTGTCGGCGGGAGTGGACGTCCACGTGTTCGACGGGCTCACCGCGGAGCAGGGCGCGGACCTGTGGCAGGAGTTGTTCGCCGAGATCTGCCATCCCCTGGAGGCGCTGCCGTGCCCCGTCGTGTACGCGGCGCACGGGCTGACGCTGACCGCCGCCTTCGAGATCGCGCTCGCCTGCGACATCATCCTCGCCGCGCCGAAGGCGAAGTTCGGACTGGTCGAGACGGTCGTGGGCCTGACCCCGTCGATGGGCGGTCCGCAGCGGCTGGCCGAGCGGGCGGGATCCGGCCGCGCCCGGGAACTGGTGATGACCGGCGATCTGTACGACGCCGCGACGCTGCACGCCTGGGGTGTGGTCAACGCCGTCCACGAAGACGTCGACGCGCAGGCCCGCGCGCTCGCCGCACGCCTGGCGGACGGGCCGACCCGCGCACACGACGCCACGAAGCAGATCATCTCCGCGTGGCGGTCGGGTGGAGTCGCGCACGCCGACTCGATCACCCCCGACGTGTCGGGTGCGCTGTTCGAGACCGACGACCTCCGGGGTGCGGTCCGCAGCTTCCTCGACGTCGGCCCGGGCAAGGCGACGTACCGGGGCCGGTAGGCGTCGGCGATCCGGTCCCCGCAACTGTGACGGGCGTCATATAGTCGTGGCAAACGTCCCGGTCGCGCAGCGGAGGTGCAGATGTCGTCGTCCCTCGTCGAGTACCCGAGTAGTGGGCCGTTCTTCCGCGACGATCGCGTGGTCCGCGGCCGTGACGGCCTGCTCCGGTACGGCGGCCTCGACCCGTCGCTCACCGAACTGCTCGACATCTCCGTGCACCGTTACGCGGGCCGGGTCGCCGTCGAAGAGGACGGTGGCCGGTCGCTCACGTTCTCGCAACTGTGGACGTCCGCGGCCCGGGTGGCGGGCGGGCTGAAGTCGAAAGGCGTCGAGATCGGCGACCGGGTCGCGGTCCGGCAGCCCATGGGGGTCCGCTGGGTGGAGGCGTTCCTCGGGGTGCTGCTCGCCGGCGGCGTGCCGGTCGGGGTGAGCCCGGCCCTCGACGACGCGCGGACCGGTCAGGTACTCGCCGACAGCCAGTCGGTGCTGACCCTCGACGGCGAACTGCCGGAAGGTATTTCGTTCATCGACGACGGCGCGAGCCCCGACGAGCTGGTGCTGCTGTCGTACACGCCCGGCCCGTCGGAGTCCCCGAAGGGGGTGGAGCTGAGCAACGAGAACGTCCTGTCGACCATCGAATCCGTGCTCCACGCGCGCGGGTTCAGCTCCGAGGGACTGCGGAATCTCCTCGTCGAACCCGAACTGCACACCGTCGGATCGCTCGTCGATGTGCTCTCGACGCTGGTGGTGGGCGGAACGGTCCTGTTGACCGCGAGCACCGACGCGGCGTCGTGGCGCGGCACCGGAGCCGACGTGCTCACCGCGGCGCCCGCCGTTCTCCTCCGGGCCGTCGAGAGCTCGCGGGTGACGAGCTTCGGCCGGCGTGCGGTGCGCTGGATCGACTACAGCGGCTCGGGCCTGTCCCTCGATCAGTCGCAACTACTCCGGCGAACGTTCCCCGAGGCCAGGCACTTCCTCGGGTGGGGAATGACCGAGACGTGCGGGGCCGGGCTGGCGTTGCCCGACGAGTGCGCCCTGACGCACGCGGGCAGTGTCGGCGTCGCGTTCGGCGGGATGGAGGTGGCGCTCCTCGGGCCCGACGCAGGCCGGGGGGTCGGCGAATTGCTGTGTCGCGGTCCGGGAGTCAGCCGCGGATACTGGAACCGGCCCGAGGTCACCGCGAAGACGTTCACCGGTGGCTGGTTTCACACCGGCGACACCGCGAATATCGACGGCGACGGCTTCGTCCGTATCGTCGACCGCGACACCGCTGCCTAGGTGGTGCGAAAGGCAGGTATCGACCCGTGAGCTCTCCCGTCGCCGAGCTGCACATGCACATCGAGGGGTCCCTCGAACCCGAGCTGATCTTCGCGCTGGCCGAACGGAATTCCGTACAGCTGCCGTACGCGGACCTCGACGATCTCCGCTCGCGTTACCAGTTCACCGATCTGCAGTCGTTCCTCGACCTGTACTTCGCCAACATGCAGGTGCTGCGGACGGCCCAGGACTTCGCGGACCTCACCCGGGCCTACTTCGCGCGGGCGTCGGCGGGCGGTGTCGCGCACGTGGAGTTCTTCTTCAACCCGCAGGCCCACGTCAATCGTGGTGTCCCGCTGCACGACGTGCTCGATGGGATCATGGACGCGGTGAGCACCAGCGAGCGGGAGTTCGGTCTCAGCAGTGCCGCCATCGCCGCGATCCTGCGCGACCGTCCCGTGCACGAGGCGGAGGAAGTGTTCTCGGAGATCATCCGGTTGCAGACGCCGATCGTCGGGCTCGGACTGGACTCGGCCGAGGTGGGCAATCCGCCGTCGCTGTTCGAGGACGTCTTCGCCCGCGCCCGGTCGGAGGGGCTGCACGTGGTCGCCCACGCGGGCGAGGAGGGGCCGCCGGAGTACATCTGGCAGGCACTCGATCTCCTCGGCGCCGAGCGCATCGACCACGGGGTGCGGGCGCTCGAGGACCCGGCGCTCGTGGCGCGCCTGGTCGACGAGGAGGTGCCGCTGACCGTGTGCCCGCTGTCGAACGTGCGGCTGCGCGTCGTCGACTCGCTGTCCGAGCACCCACTGCGAACCATGCTGGAGGCCGGTCTGCTCGTCACCGTCAATTCCGACGACCCCGCCTACTTCGGCGGGTACGTCGACGACAACTTCGCGCAACTGCGGGACCAGCTCGGCCTCACCGACGCCGAGCGGGACACCCTGGCCCGCAACTCGATCACGGCGTCGTTCGCGAGCGACGCCCGCAAGGCGCAACTGCTCCGCGGCTGACGGCGCCGGTCGTCAGTCGGTCAGGCCCGTGTCGCCGAGGCTCGCGACGACGGCCAGGACGTCGCGGTCGCGGCCGTACGGCCCCACCAGGCACAGGCCCACGGGACTCCCGTCGTCGGTGCGCAACGGCACGGTCGCGTTGGGCAGCCCGGAGATGCTAGCGAGGCACGTGAGCATTCCGGTGGTGCGCATCGTGTTCCGGAACCGCCCGCCGCTGGTGTCGCCCTTCCGCTCGGGGGCGACGGACGACGTCGCGGGCAACAGGAGCAGGCTGTCACCCACATACGCGGTGATCGTCTGCGACGCCTCGGCGAGCATGGTCAGTTTCCGCCCGTACGTCGTTTCCCAGATGCGGCTCGCGTCGGCGAAATTGCGGCCGGGTTCGGTGCCGAGCGACGACATCGCCTGGCTCACCCAGTCGCCGTGCAGTCGCCACGCCTCGTAGCCCTGCACGTCGACGACGGCGTCGTACCAGTCGGGCAGCCGGCCGATGTCGGTGTCGGTCCACGTCAGCCGCGGCAGGGAACTCTTCTCCCATGCGGTGAGGGCGCGCCGCACCGCGCCGAGCGCCCCGGCCTCGGCGACGGCGTTGATGCCGTCCGAGGTGAGGGCGCCGCGGAACGGGGTCTCCGCGGTGAGGGGAAGGAGGGCGCCGGACACCGCGACGAGGGTGTCGAGGTCGCTGCACACCCACGCGGGGGTGTCGAACGTGGGGGACAGCGGGAAGAGTCCGTCGGTGGCGACGGCGCCCCGGGACGGCGCGAAGCCGTACAGGCCCTGATATGACGCCGGGATGCGGACGGACCCGGTGGTGTCGACCCCCAGCCCGATGTCGGCGCCGCCCTGCGCGACGGCACTCGCGGCACCCGACGTCGCGCCGCCGGGCAGGCGGTCCTCGGCGCGGGGGTTGGGCGGCGTCCCGAACTGCTGATTGACCCCGGAATGCCCGTAACCGAGGTCGTCGGTCTGCGCCAGGCCGACGACGCGGGCGCCCTGACCGAGCAAGCGTGCCACTACCGCGGCGGTACCGGTCTCGACGGGCGCCTCGGCGAGCCTTCGCCCGCTGCCCGCGCCGATCTGCTGTCCCGCAACGGCATACAGGTCGGTCACCGCCAGTCGCAGGCCGGTGAGGGGACCGTCGCCGGTCGGGGCGACCAGCGGATCTCCCTGCACCCGCCACGTCGCCTTGTCGACGGGCGTGAACTCGGACACCGCTGCGCCATCCGGAACGGACAGGCCGTCGGGAAGCGGCGGGACCTCCGGATCGTGCAGGCGTTCCCCGCAGGCGCCGAGCACTGCGGCACCGAACGCCGCCGCCCCGGAGGCGCCCGCGACGCGAAGGAAGTTGCGACGGTCGAAAGATCGACTGGGGGCCACCTATCCCACGTTAGCCACCGAGGACGGTCCGGAGGTACGCGTTGCCGAACATTCGCTCGGGATCGTACTTGTCGCGGACGGCGAGGAACTCGTCGAAGTTCGGATACGCCGGCCGCAGGTCCTCGGCGGTGCGGCCGTGCAACTTGCCCCAGTGCGGCCGCCCGCCCACCTCCCGGGCGATGGCCTCGACCGCGGAGAAGTACGGTTCGTGGTCGCGGCGGTGATACTGGTGCACCGCGATGTACGCCGTGTCCCGCCCGTTCGCCGTCGACAGCCACACGTCGTCACCCGCGGCGAACCGGACCTCGACGGGGAACGCGACCGTGAAATCGGATTTCTCCACCCACGAGTCGATCGCCGCGAGCGTGTCCGGAAGTGCCTCGGTGGGCACCGCGTACTCCATCTCGCGGAACTTGACCCGGCGCTCCGACGCGAAGACGCGGTAGCTGCGGTCGGTGAACTCGCGCGCGCTCAGCATGCGCGACGAGAGCCGGTTGATCTTCGGAATCGTGGACGGCGCAAGGCTCGCCACTCTGTTGATGCCCTCGAACAGGACGTTGGACAGCAGTTCGTCGTCGACGTAGGAGCGGACCGGATGGAGGGGAGAGGTCGGGGTGTCGCCGGGTAACCGGGTGTTGCGCTTCGTCAGCACGCGGCGGGTGTGGGGGAACCAGTAGAACTCGAAGTGGTCGACCGTGGCGCGGTCGTGGTCGAGACGGTCGAGGGTGGCGTCGAGTGATTCCGGCTTCTCGACGGCGTGCATCACGTAGTTCGGCACGCACTGGATCGTGACCTTCGAGATGATGCCGACCGCGCCGAGGCCCAGGCGTGCCGCCTCGAACAGTTCGGGGTTCTCGGTGGGGGAGCAGTCGGCCACCGAGCCGTCCGCCAGCACCACCTGCAGGGCGCGGACCTGGGTGGCGAGACCTCCGAAACGTGCTCCGGTGCCGTGTGTTCCGGTGGACAGCGCGCCCGCGACGGACTGTACGTCGATGTCGCCCAGGTTGATCAGGGCCAGTCCGCGGTGCCAGAGTTGCTCGCTCAGGTCGTGCAGTCGCGTGCCGGCGAGGACGGTGACGAGGGCGCCCGCCGGTTCGTCGAGGGTGACGGATTCGATGCCGGTGAGCGCGTCGAGGCTGACCAGGATGCCGTCGGTGACGGCGACCCCGGTGAAGGAGTGGCCCGACCCCACGGCTTTGACCCGCTGTCCCTGCCGCGCGGCACCGCTGACGAGTGCGCAGAGGTCCTCCACCGAACGTGGGGTAGCCAACCGCAGCGGGTTCGCCGTCTCGGTGCCCGCCCAGTTGCGCCATGTGTCCTGTGCCATTCGCCCATCATGAACCTGGACGCTCGTCCAGGCAAATACCGGGTTGGTCGGGCGTCCGTGTTGGTCGCGGGGGAGGCTGTCGCAGGTTCTACGATCAGAGGATGCTGAACAGGCTTCCTGCGGATGAACGTCGTGCCCAACTCGTCGAGTCGGCGCTGTCCATCGCGGAGCAGCGCGGCGTCGCGTCGGTCACGGTGCGTGCCGTGGCGGAGGAGGCGGGTGTGTCTCTGGGCGTGGTGCACTACTGCTTCGAGAGCAAGGAAGAGCTCCTCGCCGCGATGGGCGAGAGTCTGGTTCTCCAGCTCAGCGCGTCGATGCGGCTGGCGTTCGGTCAGGTGCGCCACGCGCCGGACCTGCGCGGCATCGACGGTCTGCGAGAGCTGCTCCATATCGGGATCAGCGGAATGTGGCCGATCATCGAGGCCACCCCGGACCGCCAGTTGCTGACGTACGAGATCACCGCGCAGGCATTGCGGCACCGGGCGTCCGGGAGCGAGCGGGCCGGCGACATCGCGGGTCAGCAATACCGGACGATGGACGAGGAGGCGATCGAGTTCCTCTCCGAGTGCGCGCGGATCGCCGGTGTCGGCTGGGGCACTCCGGTCGAGGCGATCGCGCGGTTCGGGCTGGCCATGCTGGACGGGCTCGTGCTGCGGTGGCTTGTCGACCGGGACAGCGAGGCGATGATCGCGGCGCTGGACGAGATGGTGCAGGTGATCACGGCGAAGGCGGTCGAGCAGGCCTGATCCGGTTACGCCCTATCTGGACAATCGTCCAACTCGATGGTTGACTGGCGTCGCAGATCGATGCACGACGATTGGACGAACTGTGACGCCCACGCTCGACCGTCTCATAGCCTCGACCGCCGAGGTCGATCCGCCGCTGGCAGCACTCGACCTGACCACGCTGCGCGCCAACGCCGCCGACCTGGTCCGGCGCGCCGGCGGAACCCCGGTCCGGGTCGCCAGCAAATCCGTCCGCTGCCGTGCGGTACTCCAGGTCGCGCTGGGTGAGGATCTCACCGCAGCCGGGGGCTTCCGCGGGATCATGGCGTACTCGCTCCGCGAGGCGATCTGGCTGGCCCGGCACGGCGCGCAGGACATTCTCATGGGCTACCCGACCGCCGACCGCGGGGCCCTCGCAGAACTGGCCTCCGAACCCGGACTGCTGAAGCGGATCACCCTGATGGTCGACAGCGAAGACCACCTCGACTTCGTGTCGTCCGCCGCCGGCACGACGTCCCTCCGGGCTCGGCTGTGCATCGACGTCGACGCGTCGCTCCGGCTCGGGCCCGTCCACATCGGGGTCCGCCGTTCCCCGCTCCGCGATCCGTCCGCCGTCGCCGCGCTCGCGAAACGAGCCGCCGCGCGGGGATTCGCCGTCGTCGGAGTCATGTTCTACGAAGCGCAGATCGCGGGACTGCCCGACTCCGGCCCGCCGATCGGCTGGATGAAGCGGGCGTCCGCCAAGGAACTCGCGACCCGTCGCAGCGCCGTGGTGAACGCAGTGCAGTCGGAGGTCGGGGCGCTCGAGATCGTCAACAGCGGGGGCACCGGCTCACTCGAGGTGAGCTCTGCCGACCCGGTCGTGACGGAGGTGACGGCCGGTTCCGGCCTGTACGTCCCGACGCTCTTCGACCGGTACCGCTCGTTCCGCCCGCACCCGTCGCTGTACTTCGCGCTCCCGGCGGTCCGGCGGCCGGCGCCCGGCATCGCGACGCTGTTCGGCGGCGGCTACATCGCCTCCGGACCCGCCGGGCGCAGCCGCGTGCCCGCACCGATGTGGCCGACGGGCCTGAAGTTGCTGCGCAACGAGGGCGCCGGCGAGGTGCAGACTCCCGTGACCGGTAGAGCGGCAGCCGATCTCGGCATCGGCGACCGCGTGTGGTTCCGGCACGCGAAGGCCGGCGAGATGTGTGAGAGGTTCGCCGAGGTGCACCTCGTCGAGTCGGACGGATCCCGCACCGCCGTGCCTACCTACCGCGGCGAAGGTCAGTGCTTCGGCTGATCGGTCAGCCGCATGAAGGCGCCCAGCTCGATCAGTCCTTCCGGGGTGCTCGGCATGTACTGGGTCAGTGATTCCGACCGGACGATGATGGCCGCCCACTTGCCGCGGGAGACCGCCACGTTCATCCGGTTCCGCGACAGCAGGAACGACATGCCGCGCGGCACGTCCTCGATCGCGGACGCGGTCATCGACACGATGGCGACGGCCGCCTCCCGCCCCTGGAACTTGTCGACCGTGCCCACCTCCACCTTGTCGAGGCCGACGGCCGCCAGATCGCGTTCGATCAACCCGACCTGCGCGTTGTACGGCGCCACCACCAGGATGTCGGACTCGTCGAGTGGGCGGGTGCCCTCGAACTCGCTGGGGTCGGTCCAGCCGGATCCGAGCAGCTTCGTGATCCGGTTGACCACTTCCCGCGATTCCTCGGGGGATTGGGTGGCGTTGCCCTGGTGGTCGACGACGACGGTGTGGACCCCGGCGTCGATGCCGTCGAGTCGTCGTGCGGCACTGGCCGATTCCTGCGAACGCAGCTTGCCGTCGTACGACAGCGTCGACACCGGTGCGCACAGGTCCGGGTGCATCCGCCACGTGCGCTCGAGGAAATAACCCCGGCTCGCGGGCAGGGCCCCGTGGCCCTCGGCGAGCCACCCGAGCGCCGACGCGTCCACCGGTTCCGGGTGGGTGCCCTGGCTGACCTGGGGGAGCTGCTGGGGGTCGCCGAGCAGGAGGAGATTGCGGGCCGCACCGCCCACCGCGATGGTGTTGGCGAGAGCGAACTGCCCGGCCTCGTCGATGACCAGCAGGTCGAGGCTGCCGGGGGGAACGCGGTCGGTGTTGGCGAAGTCCCAGGCGGTCCCACCGATCACGCAGCCCGTTCCCTCGGCCTGGTCGATGAAGCCGGGGTAATCGTTGGAACTGATGTCGGTCCACGTCGCGGCGCGATGCCGCCCGTCCTTCTTCGCGACGAGTTCGGCGGGGAGACCGGCCTTGACGACGCCGCCGAGCATGTTTTCGATCACCGAATGTGATTGCGCGACCACGCCGATCCGCCAGTGGTGCTGCTCGACCAGTGCCTTGATCACCCGCGCCCCGGTGTACGTCTTGCCGGTGCCGGGCGGACCCTGCACCGCGACGTACGAGTCCTCGAGATCGAGCAGGGCCGCGGTGATCGCGCCCGCGTAGTCCGTGCCGTCGACGGGAGGGAGGGGATTGCCGCTCCGGGTGCGTGGATCGGACCGCCTGAGAATGTCCACGGACGCGCACAGCGGGAGCTCCGGCAGCGGTGAGCACATGCCGTCCGCGGCCACCGCGATCGCCGATTCGATGCGGTCGGTCGTGATCGGTGGCCCGGGGGTGATCGCCGTCGGAAGTTGACCGTACTCTTCGCCGTTCAGAAGTTCCTCGACGATCACCACGTCGCGGCGGCGGCCGTCCTTGCCGACTTCGAGCACGTTGACCGTGCACGTGCCCCGCTGCTGCGCGTTGTCGCCCGCGACCGCCTCCGGCGCGGGAGTGTCGTACAGCGCGTACATCGTGGTCTTGGGCCCCACCGTGCTCCCGGTCCCGAACCGGCCGGTGAGCTCGAGACGCCGACGCAGCTTGCGCTGCCGAGGGGTGCTCTTGTGCCAGTTCTCCTCGACGACCGCGGACGACACCACCAGGACGTCCCGGATGTCCGACAGTTCGTCGTGCGGCACGACCAGCCGATCGAAGTGCGCCCACCAGAACGGTTTCCGCTCCCGCCGGTGATAGCCGACCGCCGCCGCCATGAGTGCGGCGGCCTGCTGGTCGTGGCCCCGGTGCTCGCTCGGTCCGTGCCCGGCGAACTCGCGCAACGCCGCCTCCGCGGGCGTGCATTCCTCGGTCACCGGGGTCGGCCCGTCGCCCGGCGGCCGGAGGGCCACGCCGTGCGATTGCGCCTGCCCGATCAGCCAGTCGCGCAGCCGCAACGTGGAATCGCAGTCGTACTCGTTGTAGTCGGCTATGCCCTGCAACAGTGCGCGGGCCTCCTCGTCGCGGCCGTTGTCGCGGTGATCGCAGTAGTCCGCGTACGCGACCACCGACGCGGCGGCGTTGGTGACGTCGCCGTCGCGCGGTTGCTCCGGCATGTACAACGGTTCGAGTTTCTTGATGCTGTAGGACCGTTCGCCGATTCGCAGGCACCCGCGCACCACCGGATAGAGGTCGACGAGGACGTTGTCGCGCAGCAGGGTGTCGACGGTCTCCTCACCGACGCCGTGCCGTCCCGCCAGCCGCAGCAGCGCCGACTTCTCGTACGCGGCGTAGTGGTAGATGTGCATGTTCGGGTACTGCTGACGCCGTGCCGTCACGTAGTCGAGGAAGTCGACGAGTGCCTGCCGCTCCTCCGCGCGGTCGTGCGCCCAGAACGGCCGGAACACGGCGGCCTCGGCGGGACCCTCGACCACGCCGAAGAGGTATTCGAGACCCCAGTCGGTGGAACCGTTCTCGGCCCACAGCGGGTCTCCCTCGAAGTCGAAGAAGATGTCGCCGTCGTCCGGTTCCGGCAGCCCACCCAGGGCCTGCGGGGCGTACAGCTGGAACTCGGGGGTGCCCGAGGACTCCTGCCGCAACTGCAGGGCAGCCTGGGCGCGCAACGATTCCAGGGTGCGCTCGGGCAGCCCCTCGACGCCGCCCGTGTGCGCGGCGAGCGCGTCGAGCGTGCCGATGCCGGCCGCGATCAGCCTGCTCCGCTGCGTCGAGCGCATGCCGGCCACCAGCAGGAGGTCGCGGTGCTGCTCGACCTCCGGGGTGCACGTGTCGCAGCGGCCGCATGCCGTGTACCGGGGGTCGCCCCACTCCGCGACCGACTGCTCGTCGCGGTGCTCGTCGAGAATTCGTTCGAGCGAGGAGCGCCGCGCGGAGTACACCGGCACGATGTCGCCGAGCGGGTGCGCCGAGTCGCTGTCGTCGCCGAGTAGCAGGTGGACGTCCGGGGACGTCGGAATTCCGTTGCCGGCGAGTGCTTCCGCGTAAGCGGCGAGCTGGAGGAGAGCCGGCACCTTCGCGTGCCGCGACAGTTTGGTGTCGTAGACGGCAAAGGTGTCCCCGTCGCGGACGAGGAAGTCGCAGAAGCCCAGGAAGCGGCCGTCGAAGAACGTGCCCTGGTACACGACGTCGGCACCGCCGCTGATCGCCTCCACGGTGGCCAGGTTCGCGTCGAACAGGCCCACGGTGGTGTACTCGGGCCGGTCCATGGTGACCACGCCGTCGCCGTACTCGGCGCGGAACTGCTCGAGCCGGCGATGTTCGTGAGCGTCGCCCAGACTCGAGGTCCGTCGCAGCATCGGATCGTCGTCGACGGACGGGGCGGAGGTGCCGGCGCCGCCGAGCCCGAGCGTGGCATCCAGCCGGCGCAGCAACGCGAACTCGCAGGTGGCGGCCGCGGAGAGGTCGCTGGCGCTGTAGACGATGGTGTCGTCGAGGAGGAACACAGCTACGTCCCCAGTTCTGCCGGTGAGTTCACCCGGCCGATTGTGCCATCGGGGGGCGACACGTCCAGAATGGCAGCCATGCCCTTCTTCGACGGCCACTCCGGACGCGTCCACTACCGGCACTGGAGCGCGGTGGGAGGACCCGTCGTCCAGCTGGTGTTTCTGCACGGGATGGGGCAGCACACCGGGCATTACCACCGGTTCGCGCGCGGACTGACGCCGGCGGGAATCGGCGTGTGGGGCATCGACCAGGCGGGTCACGGCCTGTCCGAGGGCGACCGCCCCGGGTCCGTCGCGGAGCTGGCGGAGGACGCCGCGCTCCTCACCCGGCTCGCGGACCAGCACGCACCGGACGTCCCGCTCGTGCTGATGGGGCATTCCCTCGGCGCCGCCGTCTCGATGGAACTTCTCCTGCGCGGCGACTCCGGATTCCGGGGCGCGATTCTGTGCGGGACCCCGAAGACGGCCGCCGTCCAGCAGACGGCGGACGCGCTGGGTTCGCTGGAGATGCCGCTGCTCGCGGTGCACGGCGTGGACGACCGCATCGCACCGATCGACCCCGTCCGGGACTGGGCGGCGGGCATCGCGGGGCTCGAATTGCGGGAGTTCGACGACGCCGGACACGACCTGCTGCACGAGAAGGTCCACGCCGCCGTCACGGCGGTCGTCCGCGATTTCGTGCTGGACGCTGCGCGCCCGTGAGTGGCTGAGGAGTGCAGGGACTCCTCAGCCACTCACGGGCGGCGGAGCCGCTTACGCGTAGATGGCCTCGATGGCCGCGCCGTGCTCCTTGTGGATGACGTTCCGCTTGAGCTTCAGCGTGGGCGTGAGCTCACCGGTCTCCTGCGTGAAGTCGACCTCGAGGATGCGGTACTTCTTGATCCGCTCCGGGTTGGACACCTTCTTGTTGCCCTCGGCCACCGCCTCGTCGATCTCGGCGACCAGGTCGGGGTTCTTCACCAGTTCGGACACGGGGGTGTCGGCGGCCAGCCCGTGACGTTCCTTCCAGCCGGGCAGGGTCTCGGAGTCGAGGGTGATGAGAGCGCCGATGAACGGCTTGCCGTCACCGACCACGAGGCACTGGCTGATCAGCGGGTGCGCGCGGAGGGCGTCCTCGAGGACCGCGGGCGCCACGTTCTTGCCGCCCGCGGTGACGATGATTTCCTTCTTGCGGCCGGTGATCGAGATGTAGCCCTCTTCGTCGATCGAGCCGAGGTCGCCGGTGTGGAACCAGCCGTCCCGGATCGAATCCGCGGTGGCCTGATCGTTGTGCCAGTACCCGCCGAACACGACGGGACCCTTCAGCAGCAGTTCGCCGTCCTCGCCGATCTTCGCGGCGTGGCCGTCGATCGGCTTGCCGACGGTGCCGACCTTCTGTGCGCGGGTGGTGTTCACCGAGACGGCGGCGCTGGTCTCGGTGAGACCGTAACCCTCGTACACCGGGACGCCGATGCCGCGGAAGAAGTGGCCGAGGCGTGCACCGAGCGCGGCGCCACCGGAGACGGCGCGGTCGCACTCGCCGCCGAGCGCGGTGCGCAGCTTCGAGTAGACGAGCTTGTCGAACAGGGCGTGCTTGAGTTTGAGTCCCAGCCCGGCGCCGCCGTTGTCCTGCGCCTCGCTGTACGCGATCGCGGTGGCGGACGCCTTCTCGAAGATGCTGCCCTTGCCGCCGTCGTACGCCTTCTGCTTGGCGGAGTTGTACACCTTCTCGAACACGCGCGGCACCGACAGGATGAAGTGCGGCTTGAACGCCGCGAACTGGTCGAGCAGCGTGGTGAGGTCGGCGGTGTGCGCGACCGTGACCTTGGCGTCGAACGCCCCGAACGAGATGGCACGCGCGAAGACGTGCGCGAGGGGAAGGAACATCAGGGTGCGCCTGCCCGCGTACATCGCGTCGCTGAGCGCCAGCTTCACGGCCGCCGACTCGGCGTAGAAGTTGGAGTGCGTCAACTGCACGCCCTTGGGGCGGCCCGTGGTGCCCGACGTGTAGATGAGGGTCGCGGGGGACGACGCGCGCACCTGGTGGCGACGCTCGTGCAGTTGCTCGTCGGTGATGCTCTCCCCGCGCTTCGACAGCTCATCTATCGCGCTCGACGATGTCCCCGTCGCTTCGCTTGCCCCGCCTTCGATCTGCAGGACCTCCTTCAGGTCCGGCGCGGCGTCGGTGACGACCTTCAGCGCGTCGGCATGGTTCGCGTTCTCGACGACCAGCAGCGACGTGCCGGAGTCCTCGAGGATCCACTTGGCCTGATCGGGTGCGGACGTCTCGTAGATGGCGACGGTGCACCCGCCTGCCGTCCAGATCGCGTAGTCGACGACGACCCACTCGTACCGGGTCGCGGAGAGGATCGCGACGCGGTCACCGAGTTCGATGCCCGACGCGATGAGGCCCTTCGCGACGGCGGAGACCTGCTCCGCGAACTCGGCGGCGGTGACGTCTACCCACCCGCCGCTGCCCGGGCGCTTGAACGGAACGAACTTCGGGTCCTCCTCGGCGTGACGGAAGACCGTGTCCGCCATGGAGGCGTCCTCCGGAATTGAGAACGACTGCGGTACCGAGAATTCACGCACTATGACCCCTCCACTGAAACGACATGACGGATGTGCATTCGATCACATTTGTCCTAGTTTCGCACCAGGGTTGATGTCCGTTATGTGTATTTCTGTTCTGACCAGCGGAGATTAGTGTAACTCGACGTAAACTGATAACTCAGGCGGCCTCTTCCAGGCGGCGTGAGTTCGCGGACAGCCAGCGCCGGATCGCGTAGTTCAACTGGTCGGGATCGACACCGAGTTCCGTCGCGGTCGCCTCGAGAATCTCCTCGGCCAGGCCGTCGTCGGTGGCTTCCGAGATGCCGAGCGCGCCGCTGATGAAGACGTCCGCCACCCGATTCGGCCGTACCCCGGGGATGCCGGCGAGCATCAGGAAGTGCGCCCACGTGACGTCGCTGCTCTCCCCGCACACCTCGATCCACGCGTCGTGGATCTGCTCCAGGGCGGCTTCGTCCCGCGCAGCCTCGAGGAGGTCGTCGATGCTGTTGATGCGGAGCTGGTGTAGCCGCTCCGCCGCCAGCTGGATGTGACGCGCCTCGATCGGCACGCCGGTGGCGGTGTACCGCCGCTTGTACGAGCCGACCTTGCCCGCCCACTGATCCGAGCTGCCCGCCTCCTCGAACGTGCGCAGGAGGTCGCGGGCGCCGTCGGTGAGGGGCTGATCGGGGTGTGCCCGCCGGTACGCCAGGTAGCGGTCGACGACGGCGACCTCGCTGTGCCCGGCGCTCGACTGCACCGACTCGATGATGCAGAGCGCGAGGCTGTGCCGATAGGCATCGGAGGTGACCCAGCCGGACGGGTCGCCCAATCGGTCGCGGCATGCGGTGACGACGGTTTCGACGGTATCGGCAGAGACGGTCACGAGATCCTCCAAAGGCAGTCTGTTCTGTGCTCTGTCCGGTGTATCGACAGGGCCTCCGGGAACGTTGCACTGGAGCTGAAGATTCCTCGAGAACGACCGTCAGCGGGGCGTCAGCAGGTCTGTGACCTCGCTGTCCGAGAGTTGATGGAAATCGGCGTACGCGTTGCCGACGCCGCCGAGATCGGCTGGGGTGTAGGGGCAGACGACCTCGTCGGCGGTCACGCGCAGCCGGCCGACGGCCTCGGGCGCGGCCACCGGGACCGCGACGACCACCCGGGCCGCACCCAGCTTCTTGACCGACTGGCAGGCCACCGCCGCGGTCGCTCCCGTGGCCATGCCGTCGTCGACGAGAACGGCGATCCGGCCTCTCAGCGACGCCCGGGGCCTGCCGCCGCGCAGCACCCGTGCCCGCCGCTCGAGTTCGTGGCGTTCCTTCGCCTCCACCATGGCGAGCGACGTCTTGCTGACCCGGGCGATGCGGAGAACGTCGTCGTTGATCACCCGGGACTCACCCTCGCCGATGGCGCCCATCGCGAGTTCCGGCTGCCACGGGACGCCCAGCTTGCGGACGAGCACGACGTCGAGGGGAGCCGACAGGGCCGCGGCGATCTCGTATGCGACGGGGACGCCGCCGCGCGGCAGGCCGAGTACCACCAGGTCGGTTCCGCGCAGGTGGTCCAGTGCGGCGGCCAGTCGGCGACCGGCGTCGGCGCGACTGGTGTACAACATCGAACGCTCCGTGATCGGGGAGAACTGTTCGTCTCCGACGCTACTCCCGATCAGGTCGCTCAGATCTCGCTGACGGTGAATCGGCGCAGGGCGAGCGCGGGATTCTTCTCCCGGACCTCGGTGATCCGCTCCGGATCGACCGACGCGACCGCGGTGCCCACCCGCTCACCGAGCGACACGAGGGTCACACCCATCGGGTCGACGATCATGCTGTTCCCGGCCCCGGTGCGCGCGCTCTGATCGGCGGCCGCCACGTACACGGTGTTCTCGATCGCGCGCGCCCGGATCAGCGTCGACCAGTGCTCCTCCTTGAGCGGTCCGGGCACCCACTGAGCCGGCAGCAGCAGCACGTCGGCGCCCGCGTCGACGATCCGCCGGGTGACCTCGGGGAACCGGAGGTCGTAGCACGTCTGCATGCCGAACGTGAGGCCGTCGACGGCGAAGGTCTCCGGGGTGCCGATCTCCCCGGCGCGGATGACGTCGGACTCCTTGTAGCCGAACGCGTCGTACAGGTGGAGTTTGCGGTAGGTGGCGACGACGTCGCCGCCGGACCCGAGCGCCACGAGGGTGTTGGAGATGCGGTCGTCGCCGGGCAGCGCCTCGTTGACGCCCGCCACCAGATGGACGTCGAGTTCCTTCGCGGTCGCGGCCAGCCCGGCGACGAACTCGCCGTCCAGGGCCTCGGCCGACTCGACGATGCGCTCGTCGGTTCTGGGTGCCGTGAACATCGAGTACTCCGGCGCCACCACCACCTTCGCGCCGCGGCCCGCGGCCTCGGCGGCGAGCGTGCGGACCGTGCGCAGGTTCTCCTGCTTGTCCTGACCCGGAGCGAACTGAATGACAGCGACATCGACCATGCCGTCCACGCTAGGCGACGATCGCGCGGGGGTGTCTCCCGTCCCGGTCGCCGCGTATTTCCGCGGCGTGGCGTTGCAGTGTGGACTCGTGCACTAAACTGCTGGTCAATGAGTGATATCGAGCGTGACCCCGAACCCCCCACTTTTGCCGACCTCGACATCGACGATCGGGTCTTGAAGGCACTGTCCGATGTGGGCTACGAGTCGCCCTCGCCGATCCAGGCCGCCACCATTCCGCCGCTCCTCGCAGGCAACGACGTCGTCGGCCTGGCACAGACCGGCACCGGCAAGACCGCTGCGTTCGCGGTGCCGATCCTCTCGAAGATCGACCTCACGCAGAAGTCGCCGCAGGCGTTGGTCCTCGCACCGACCCGCGAACTGGCCCTGCAGGTCGCGGAGGCGTTCGGCAAGTACTCCGCCCACATCCCGGGCCTGCACGTCCTGCCGATCTACGGCGGGCAGAGCTACGGCGTCCAGCTGTCGGGGCTCCGGCGCGGCGCGCACGTCGTCGTGGGCACGCCCGGTCGCGTGATCGACCACCTCGAGAAGGGCACCCTCGACCTGTCCAAGCTCGCCTACCTCGTTCTGGACGAGGCCGACGAGATGCTGAAGATGGGATTCCAGGAGGACGTCGAGCGCATCCTCTCCGACACTCCCGAATACAAGCAGGTCGCCCTGTTCTCGGCCACCATGCCGGGTGCCATCCGCAAGATCTCGAAGCAGTATCTGCACGACCCGGTCGAGATCACGGTGAAGTCGAAGACGTCGACTGCGTCCAACATCTCGCAGCGGTACGTCCAGGTGGCGCACCAGCGCAAACTCGACGCCCTCACGCGTGTCCTCGAGGTCGAGGACTTCGGGGCCATGATCATCTTCGTGCGCACCAAGCAGGCCACCGAAGACCTCGCGGAACGACTGCGTTCGCGCGGCTTCTCGGCGGCGGCCATCAACGGCGACATCGTGCAGGCCCAGCGTGAGCGGACCATCGGCCAGCTCAAGAGCGGCGCCCTCGACATCCTCGTGGCCACCGACGTGGCCGCACGTGGCCTCGACGTCGACCGCATCTCCCACGTCGTCAACTACGACATCCCGCACGACACGGAGTCCTACGTCCACCGGATCGGCCGCACCGGGCGCGCCGGTCGCGCGGGCGAGGCGCTGCTGTTCGTGGCGCCGCGCGAACGGCACCTGCTCAAGGCCATCGAGAAGGCGACCCGTCAGCCGCTCGCCGAGATGCAGCTGCCGAGTGTCGACGACGTCAACGCACAGCGTGTGTCCAAGTTCGGCGACTCGATCACCGAGAGCCTGACATCCGACAACCTGGCGTTGTTCCGCAAGATGATCGAGGACTACGAGCAGGAGCACGACGTTCCGCTCGCCGACATCGCCGCCGCGCTCGCGGTGCAGTCGCGTGACGGGGAGGCGTTCCTCATGGCGCCCGAACCGCCGCCCGCACCCCGCCGTGAACGTGAGCCCCGCGAACGCCCGGCGCGCCGTTTCGACGACGGCCCCCCGACCCGCTCGCGTGGACCGGAAGGCCAGGAGCTCGCGACGTACCGCATCGCCGTCGGCAAGCGGCACCGGGTGGTGCCGGGCGCGATCGTCGGTGCCATCGCGAACGAGGGTGGGCTGCGGCGCAGCGACTTCGGGCACATCAGCATCCGCCCGGACCACAGCCTGGTGGAGTTGCCCGCCGACCTGTCCAGCGAAACCCTCGAGGCGCTGCGCCGTACCCGGATCTCCGGGGTGCTGATCCAGCTGCAGCCCGATTCGGGGCCGCCGTCGGGTCGTCCGGGTCGTGGCGGCCGCGACGATCGGGCCGGCGGAAAGTTTCAGCGCGACCGGGACAACAGGAAAAGGCCGCGCGAGTAGTCCTCGCGCGGCCCTGACCGGGGTCTCCGGCGGTTACGCCGGGGGAGCGGGAGCCGGGGCGGGCTGTGCCGCCTCGGCAGGAAGCGGGCCCTCCTCGGGAACGAAGAACGAACCGACGGTCGGCAGCACGTAGCAGGTGGCGTTGGTGTAGCCGACGGTCCCGAAGATCGACGCCACGACGGTGCCCGCGCCCGTCGTCACGATCTTGTTCAATGCGGGGTAGCCGCCTTCCGTGAGCCCGTCGAGGGGCAGGATGCCGCTGGCGCCGGTGCCGGTGTTGATCCACGCGACGTTCAGTCCCGACGACTTCACGACACCGGGGTAGGCGGAGAGCGCCTGGAAGCTGATCTCGTTCGCCTTCACCTCGGCGGTCGGCCCGGTGGTGCCCGACGCCACCGTCAGCGTGACGGGTGCGACGGTGCCGCAGCCCACGGTCGGTGCCGTGTACAGGAACGGGGTGTATTCGCCCGCGACGTCACGCAGCACGGTCGACGTGGCCAGCGCCTCGACCGCGGCCTTCTCCTCGGGCTTGACGGCCTGGGTGCGGAGTTCGGCGAGTCCGGGGACGTCGGGGGTGGCCGGCTCTGCCGCTGCCGTGCCGGCGAGGCCGAAGGTCGCGATACCGACCGTTGCCGCCGCGATCGTGCGTCGCATCACGCTCATACCGTCCACCTGAACTCCTCGTTGTCTCGTCCGGGCAGCTCTGCAGCGCCGCCCGAGCGGAGAATTTACCCGAGAGCAGGGAATCAGTCAGGACCAGCTACCGCCGCCGGCCAGCGTATCGGCCCGCGCGCCGTCGAGGGACTGCCGGATGACGTCGGCGTGACCGGCGTGCCGGGCGAGTTCCTCGACCTGGTGCAGCAGCAGGTAGCGGACCGTGAACACCACTCCCGACGTCATCCACTGCGCGACGTCGGCGGGCAGGTCGACGTCACGGTCCAGGTCGGTTTCGGCGGCGACCGCGGCCTCGGTGGCGCGCTGGGCGGCGTCGAAGCGGGCGAGGAGGACGTCGACGGTCTCGTCCTCGGCGACGTTCCATGCGGCCATCCACGCGGCCACCGGATCCACGCCGCCACCGCGCGGGATACCGGTGATGCGAGAGGTCATCGCCTCTTCGCCGTCGATCACGTGTTTGAGCACGGACGCCAGGCTCATCTCGCTGGCGCTGGGCACACTGCGGACCTGCTCCTCGGTCAGGCCGGACACCGCGTTGCGGAACGCGGTGCGCTGGTTGTCCAGCATGAGGAGCAGGAGTCCGCGCTCGTCGGAAATGGGGGCCGGGGTGCTGGGTGTCTCGTTCACACGTTCAGTGTTGCGCGAATAGCGGACAGCTACTGTCCTCGATCCCGAGTTGTCGACATTTTCGGGGGCGGCGTGTCCGGCTGGGCGCGTTCCCAGCGGTGCGGGCGGACCCGCCCTACGATCGAGGCAGGTGTCCGGGGAACGTCCCCGTTCCTGTGATCGAGTCGCAAACCGAGGTGCTCATGCCCCTGGAAGATTCCTCGTCCGCCCACGCCGACCCGTCCCGTGCGGGCGCCGTCCCGCCGGAGCACGACCTGGAAGGCCACCTCATCGAGGCCCGGTCCGAGGACTACTTCCACGCCCGAGAACTGCAGGTCGATAACGAGTGGTTCAAGACCGCGGTGTTCTACGAGGTTCTGGTGCGCGCGTTCTTCGATTCCTCGGGGGACGGAACGGGCGACCTGCGGGGGCTGACGTCGAAACTCGACTACCTGTCCTGGCTCGGCGTCGACTGTCTGTGGCTGCCACCGTTCTACGACTCACCGCTCCGGGACGGCGGATACGACATCCGCGACTTCCGGGCCGTGCTCCCGGAATTCGGGACGGTCGAGGACTTCGTCCAGCTCTTCGATCAGGCGCACCGCCGCGGGATCAGGGTCATCACCGACCTGGTCATGAACCACACGTCCGACACCCACGCCTGGTTCCAGGAGTCGCGCAACGACCCCGACGGCCCGTACGGCGACTTCTACGTCTGGTCCGACCGCGACGAAGGGTATCCGGACGCGCGCGTCATCTTCGTCGACACGGAGACGTCCAACTGGACGTGGGATCCGGTGCGGGGGCAGTACTACTGGCACCGCTTCTTCTCCCATCAGCCGGACCTGAACTACGACAATCCCGGCGTCCAGGACGCCATGATCGACGTGCTGCGGTTCTGGCTCGACCTCGGAATCGACGGATTCCGGCTGGACGCGGTGCCCTACCTGTTCGAGCGGGACGGCACCAACTGCGAGAACCTGCCCGAGACGCACGCGTTCCTCAAGAGGTGCAGGGCCGTCATGGACGCCGAATACCCGGGTCGGGCACTGCTCGCAGAAGCCAACCAGTGGCCGTCGGACGTCGTGGAGTACTTCGGGGAGCCGGACGTCGGCGACGAGTGCCACATGGCGTTCCACTTCCCGCTGATGCCGCGGATCTTCATGGCGGTGCGGCGGCAGAACCGTTTTCCGATCTCCGAGATCCTCGCGCAGACCCCGCCGATTCCGAGTTCGTGCCAATGGGGAATCTTCCTCCGGAACCACGACGAGCTGACGCTCGAAATGGTGTCGGACGAGGAGCGTGACTACATGTACTCCGAGTACGCGCAGGACCCGCGGATGAAGGCGAACATCGGCATCCGGCGACGCCTCGCGCCGCTGCTCGAGAACGACCGCAACCAGCTCGAGCTGTTCACCGCACTGCTGCTGAGCCTGCCGGGTTCGCCCGTCCTCTACTACGGTGACGAGATCGGCATGGGCGACAACATCTGGCTCGGCGACCGGGACTCGGTGCGGACGCCGATGCAGTGGACACCCGACCGCAACGCCGGATTCTCCCGCGCCGACCCGGCGCGAATGTACCTGCCGGTCATCATGGATCCCACATACGGCTACCAGTCGGTGAACGTCGAGTCGCAGATGAACTCGACCAACTCGCTGCTGCACTGGACCCGCCGGCTGATCCAGGTCCGCAAACAGCATCCGGCGTTCGGAACGGCCTCGTTCACCGAACTCGGCAGCGCGAACCCGGCTGTCCTGTCGTATGTGCGGGAAACTCCGCCGAGCCCGGACCGCCCGTACAGCGACGTCATCCTGTGCGTCAACAACCTGTCCCGGTTCCCGCAGGCGGTGATCCTGGACCTCTCCCAGTTCGCCGGCCGAATTCCCGTGGAGCTCACCGGTTCCGTCCCCTTTCCCACGATCGGGGACGACGGGTACATGATCACGCTGCCCGGCCACGGCTTCTTCTGGTTCGCGTTGCAACCGGATCCCCAATCCGACGGCGCGGTGAGCGGACATCCGGTCAGCAGTGAAGCGGAACAGGCGGTGCAACAGTGAACGAACCCACCATCGGACGCATTCCCGACGAGACCCTCGAGCGGCAACTCGTCCGCTGGTTGCCGGACCGGCGGTGGTTCGCCGCCAAGGGCAACACCATCTCGGCCGTGCGGATCCTGCTGCGCCACGAGCTGACCTCGGTCTCCGGTTTCTCCGCCGAGCACCTGCTGGTGTCGGTGGACTTCGAGTCGGGCCCGGCGCAGGTGTACCAGGTGCCGCTGGGGTTCCGCAGTCATCTGCCCGAGGACCTCGAACCCTGGGCGCTGCCGGACGGCGACGGCAACGCGATGATCGCGTACGACGGCCTGCACGACGCGGAGGTCATCAGCCTGTACGCGGACCTGCTCGCCGAGGCGCAGGGTTCCGGGCCGGTGCAGTTGAAGACCGTGCCGGGCACGGTGATCGAACCGGGCCTGCGCGGGCGTACGCTCGGCGCGGAGCAGTCGAACACGTCGGTGGTGCTGGGGGAGAAGCTGCTGATGAAGATCTTCCGTCTGGTCACCCCCGGGGTGAATCCCGATGTGGAACTCCATCTGGCGCTCGCCGGCGCGGGCAGTGAATACGTGGCCGCGTTGCGGGCGTGGATGGAGACCGACGTGGCCGGGATTCTCACCACCCTCGCGATGGTGCAGGACTTCGAGGCCAACTCGGCGGACGGGTGGAGCATGGCGCTCGGCAGCGTCCGCGACCTCCTCATCGAAGCGGATCTCCACGCCGCGGAGTTGGGGACGGACTTCGCCGGTGAGTCCCATCGCATGGGTGCCGCCGTCGCCGAGGTGCATTCGACGCTGGCGCGTGCGCTGGGTGCGGAGGAGCGGCAGGTGGCGTCGACGACGGTGGAGGCGATGACCCGCAGGCTGGACGCCGCCACCGCGATAGTCCCCGAACTGGGGGAGGTGGCCGCAGCGGTGCGGGGCAAGTTCGCCGAGGCGGAAGCGCTGGGCGCCACCGCCGTCCAGCGGATACACGGGGACCTACACCTCGGTCAGGTGCTGCGCACACCGGAGCGGTGGCTGCTCATCGACTTCGAGGGCGAGCCCGCCAAGACGCTCGACGAGCGCCGGGAAAGGGACAGTCCGTTGCGGGACGTCGCGGGGATGCTGCGGTCCTTCGACTACGCCGCCCACCACCTGCTGGCCGATTCGGTGCCGATGGGGGCGACGGGCGCGGCGTCGCAGCGGGACTTCCGGGCGAGGGAGTGGGCCCAGCGCAACGCCGACGCCTTCTGCGAGGGCTATGCCTCGGTGTCGGGCACCGATCCGCGGGAGGCGGCGGCGTTGCTCCGGGCCTACGAACTCGACAAGGCGGTGTACGAGACGGTGTACGAGGCGAGGAACCGCCCGAAGTGGATAGGCTTGCCCCTCTCCGCCATTCGCCGACTCACCGCAGCACCTCGGTGAGAGCCGGGGACGAGACCGTGCCCGTGTCGAACTGAGTGCGGTACAGCTCTTCGTACCGGCCGCCCGCGGCGAGCAGTTCGGAGTGTGTTCCGCGTTCGACGATGCGGCCGGCCTCCACAACGAGGATCAGATCGGCCGCGCGGACGGTCGACAACCGGTGGGCGATGACCACGGCCGTCCGTCCGGCGAGGGCCTCGCCCAGTGCCTCCTGCACGGCGGCCTCGGACGTGGAGTCCAGGTGCGCCGTCGCTTCGTCGAGGATGACGACCCGCGGATGCGCGAGCAGAAGGCGGGCGATGGTCAGCCGCTGGCGTTCGCCGCCCGACAGCCGGTAGCCGCGTTCGCCGACCACCGTGTCGAGGCCGTCGGGAAGGGCGGCGACGAGGTCGGTGAGCCGGGCCCGCTCCAGGACCTCCGCGAGTTCCGCCGGCGTGGCACCCGGACGGGCGAGCAGAAGGTTGGCCCGCACGGTGTCGTGAAAGAGATGCCCGTCCTGGGTCACCATGCCGACGGTGGCCCGCACCGAGTCCGCGGTCAGGTCCCGCACGTCGACCCCACCGAGTTTCACCGAGCCCGCGTCCGCGTCGTAGAGCCGGGGAACCAGTTGGGCGATGGTGGACTTGCCGGCCCCGGACGACCCCACCAGGGCGACCATCTGCCCGGGTTCGGCGCGGAACGACAGTCGGTGCAGCACCTCTACGCCGCCGCGTGTGTCGAGGGTCGCGACCTCTTCGAGTGACGCCAGCGACACCTTGTCGGCCGAGGGGTACGCGAACTCCACGGAGTCGAACTCCACCGACACCGGGCCCTCGGGCACCGCGACGGCGTCGGGCTTCTCCGCGATCAGCGGCTTCAGGTCGAGGACCTCGAACACGCGCTCGAAGCTCACCAGCGCGCTCATCACGTCCATGCGTGCGCTGGCCAGTGCGGTGAGGGGCGAATACAGGCGGGTGAGCAGCATCGCCATCGCGACGACGGCTCCCGCGTCGAGCTGTCCGCGCAGTGCGTAGAACCCGCCCAGCCCGTAGACGAGGGCCAGCGCGAGCGCCGAGACGAGGGTGAGCGCGGTGACGAACACCGACTGCAGCATGGCCGTCCGGACGCCGATGTTCCGCACTCGCCGCGCACGGACCGCGAATTCGGCGGACTCCTCGGAGGGGCGGCCGAACAGTTTGACGAGGGTGGCGCCCGGCGCCGAGAACCGCTCGGTCATCTGCGTGCTCATCACCGAGTTGTGGTTGGCCGCCTCACGATTGAGTTGTGCGAGCCGTGCGCCCATCGTGCGGGCGGGCAGGACGAAGATGGGCAGCAGCAGCAGTGCGCACAGCGTGATCTGCCAGGAGATCCCGATCATCACGATCAGCGTGATGCCGAGCGTGACCAGGTTGGACACCACACCCGACAGGGTGTCGCTGAACGCGCGCTGCGCACCGATCACGTCGTTGTTGAGGCGGCTGACAAGCGCGCCGGTGCGGGTGCGGGTGAAGAACGCGACCGGCATGCGCTGCACGTGGTCGAACACGGCGGTGCGCAGGTCGAGGATCAGGTCCTCGCCGATGCTCGCCGACAACCACCGCGTCCACAGCGCGAGCGCGGATTCGAGGACGGCGATGACCGCGATGAGCGCCGCGAGACGCACGATCACGGACACGGCGTCGCCGCCGACGATGGCGTTCACGACGCGGCCCGCCAGCACCGGGGTGGCCACGGCCAGCGCCGCAGTGACGACGCTGAGCAGCAGGTACCACGCGAGGTTGCGGCGGTGCGGCCGGGCGAAACGGGCGATCCGCCGCAACGTCGTCCGGGAGAAGGGGCGTCGATCTTCCTGGGCGTGCATCGCGTTGTACATCGCGTTCCACGCCGTGACTTCCATGCTCATGCCGGCGGCCTCCTGTCGCTGTCCCCCCACGGTAGAGCCGGGGTATGACACGACCGTAGAACCTCGAGTTAACTCGAGGTCAAGTCGCGGGCGCGGGAAGTGTCACCTCGCGACGTCGACGACCACCCGGGTCGGATTCGACAGAGCGGACACCGTGAACGGACGGCCGGGCGCGGTCACGCCGATGAACGACTGGGTGACGCCTTCGAATACCAGCGCCCCGTTGACCTCGGTGACCGTGCCGCCGGGAACCCCGGGCACCGGGTTGGGGCCCGAGTAGCCCTCCACGTCGCTGTCGAACGGGTACGCCGAGCCGTCGATCTGTACCTGCAGGATGCCGTTGCCCGACACCGGGATCGTCTTGCCGCTGCCGTCCTGCACCGCCTCGTCCACGTACGCGACCCGCCAGCCCGGCGTGCCCTTGCCGCCGAGTTCGTACACCACACGGTCGAATCCCTCGTGCCCGCCGACGCGGACGTCGGTGACGGTGAGCTTGGCGGAGTCGGACGCCGCCGACGATTTCGGTGACGCGTCGGCCGGGATCGGCGCCGACTCGGATTCGAGGGCGCTGCTCGTGGTGGCCGCGGCAGCCGGCGACGTCGCCGCCGCGCTGCTGGCGGAGTTCGACTCCGAGCATCCGGTGAGCGTCACGGCGGCCAGCGAGCAGGCGGCGAACACGGCGAAGGGACCGATCCGGTGGTTGATCATGTTCCGATCGTAAGCCGGAGCCGATCAGAGTCGGGGGAGCCCCGGGCGTGGCGTCGCGATCGCGTCCAGGTACAGCCAGTTGCCGTCCTCACGGACGAATCGGCTGTTCTCGTGCAGCGATTCGCGGTGGCCGTCCAGCACGTAGTGGGCCCGGAACTCGACGGTGCCAGTGGTGTCGAGCAGACCGCCGCCGGTCGTGCCCAGGATGTCGAGGCGGGTCCAGCGCTGCCCGGGATCGAGGTCCAGATCCGTGGGCCGCGTACTCGGATGCCACGTCGCGACGAGATAGTCGGTGTCCAGGACCGCGAACGCGCTGAACCGGGAACGCATCAGACGCTCGGCCGTAGGCGCTTTCGCCTCGCCGCGGTGGTACCTCCCGCAGCATTCGTCGTACGGTTCACCGAGCAGGCAGGGGCATCGAACGGTCACCGTCCCAGTATGGACGGCGGTCACACGAGCTTGTGGGTGCGGTCCTTCCAGTACGGCGCGCGCAGTTCCCGCTTGAGGATCTTGCCGGTGGGGTTGCGCGGCAGCAGGTCGACGACGTCGACCGTCGTCGGGCACTTGAACTTCGCCAGGCGCTGACGGGTGTAGTGGATCAGCTCGTCCGGTTCGATGCTGATTCCGGTCACCGGTACGACGACGGCCTTGACGGTCTCACCCCAGTGCTCGTCGGGCACGCCGATCACCGCGACCTCCGCCACCGCCGGGTGTTCGACGAGGACCCGTTCGATCTCGGGGGAGTACACGTTCTCGCCGCCGGTGATGATCATGTCCTTCAACCGGTCCTCGATGAACACGAAACCGTCGGCGTCCGCGCGGCCCATGTCGCCGCTGCGCAACCACCCGTCCGCGGTGATCGCCTCCGCCGTCGCCTCGGGCTTGCCGAGATAGCCGGGCGTGCGCTGGTCCGACCGCCACCACAACTCCCCGGTCTCCCCGGTGGCGACGTCCTCGGCGGTGGCCGGGTCCACGATGCGCATCTCCACACCGGGAATCGGCCGGCCCGCCGACGCCATCCTCGCCTCCTGCGACTCGTCGCGATGCACCTCCGGCAGGAGTGCGGTGACCACACCCGCACACTCGGTCATTCCGTACACCTGGACGAATTCCGCGTCCGGCCACGCGGCGAGCGCGCTGCGCAGCAGCGGCAGGGGCATCGGGGCCGCGCCGTACGTGATCCGGTGCAGCGCGCCGAACGCGGCCACGGCCTGCTCGCCCGCGGCGAGCACCCCGGCGATCACCGGCGGCACGAGGAACGCGATGTTCGCGCCTGCCGCGAGCGCGCCGAACAGCGAAGGGGCGTCGGCCTCCCTGGTGAAATGGCAGCGGGCGCCGGCGTGCACACCCATGATCGCGTAGCAGCTCCCGCCGACGTGGAACAGCGGCATGGCGACGAGCAGACAGTCGTCGTGCCGTGCGGGCAGGATGTCGAGCACCGCGACGCTGTGCGCGATCAGGTTGCGGTGCGTCAGCTGAACACCCTTGGGCCTGCCGGTGGTTCCCGAGCTGTACAGGATCAGCGCGGTGGCGTCCGCGGCCACCTCGGGCCTCGACGACAGGGCGGACGCCTCGGCGAGCCACGGCTCGAACTCGTCGTGCTCCCCACCGACGGTGATGATCTGCTCGATGCCGGTCAGCCGGTCCCGCAACGCCATGACCTGCTGGAGAAACTCGTTGCCCACGAACAGGATCCGGGCGCGGCAGTCGTTGATCACGTAGTCGAGTTCCTCGCCGGCGAGCCGCCAATTCGGCACCGCGGCGGCCGCACCGAGGAGCGAGGCGGCGTAGGTGACCTCGAGGCAGGACAGGTGGTTCTTGTCGACGAACGCGACCGTGTCGCCGGCCCCGATTCCGCCTTCCGCCAGCGCTCCCGCGATGTGCAGGATCCGGTCGCGCCACCCGGACCAGGTGTACTCGGCGCCCTGGAACTGCACGGCGACGTCGTCCGGTCGGACCTGCGCCCAGTGCGCGAGTCGGTCGAAGATGATCTCGTTCTCGGCGTCCGACATGCGCCCACCTCTCGTCTGTGACGTCAGTCACATCAGGCTAGTAGCCGGTGCTCCGATCAGTGACGTTTTGCCTCACGCGGTCGAACTGCTCCGGCTCTGCGCTCCCGCACGTCGCAACGCGGCGCTGCCGAGGGCGCCGACCACGATCAGCGTGATGCCCAGCCAGTCGGGATCGTTGTCGGTGACGAGCATCGCGATCCCCACGCCGATCACGTACGGCGGCAGGAAGTCGAACAGTTTGACGAGCGGCGGCGCCACCTCTTCCGGTTCGCCGGGTTCGCGCGGCGCCTGCGCGCTCGCCACGTCCGGGTACCACTCGGTGAAGGACAGCGCGAACAGCAAGGCCCCGATCGGAATGATCCAGCCCGTCCAGAAATTGTCCGGCTGATCGAGAACGAGGTCGCCGTACAGTCCGGACGCCGCCGACACCGTGAAGGACAGCGCCCACACCAGGGTGATGATCTGGTTGACCTTCAGGAACAGCGGCGAGGTCCAATATTCCTCGGGTGTGGTCTCTTTCGCGTACGGCAGGGTGAACGGATTGCGCAGCAACAGCGAGCCGAACGCGAACGCGACGAGCGCCAGGCTCGACATCTCGCCCGACCACTTCTCCAGCCAGGTGATCAGGCTGTCGGAGGCGAACAGGCCGATCGCGGCGAGGCAGCCGAAGTAGACGATGTCGAACACTTCCATGGGTTTGAGGCTTCCGCCGCGACGGTGGCTGAGGAACAGGAACAGGATCGACAACCCGAGGGCGGTGGCGACCGATTCCTCGAACCGCCCGGGACCGGACAGCAGCGACATCACGATCCACGGCGCCAGGCCGGCGAACGGTGACTGGAGGAACGCGTCGAGGAACCGCGATCCTGCCCGGGGTTTGGGGGGTTCGATGGCCATGAGGCTCTCCTTCGCACCGGCGATACCGGAATTCTCCCAGGTCGGGACTTCCGTTGTGGGCGTTTCCGGCCGGGTCGCCGTGTCCGGGATCACGCCCCGGCCGACCGAAGATCAGGGTGGTCCCCGATGGCGGGCCGCCGTGGGTGTCGACAAGATGGAGGAGTGCGCCGCGCGTGCACCGTCCCGGCCCGTCACCACGGGGCCGGACCGCTACAAGAGAATGACGAAAGGCGATCATGAGCACGCATGCCCCCGCTGTCGCTGCCCGTGCTGTCGAGCTGTCCAAGACGTACGGCACCGGCGACACTCAGGTCCACGCGCTCAGCGCGGTATCCGCGGAGTTCGCCCGTGGTGAGTTCACCGCGATCATGGGACCGTCCGGTTCCGGCAAGTCGACGCTGATGCACTGCCTGGCCGGCCTCGACTCGGCCAGTTCGGGTTCGGTCCTCATCGGCGACACCGAACTGACGACGCTGACGGACAAGCAGATGACGCAACTGCGGCGCGATCGAATCGGCTTCGTGTTCCAGGCGTTCAACCTGGTGCCCACGCTGACGGCGCTGGAGAACATCACCCTGCCGCTGGACATTGCGGGCCGTAAGCCGGACGCCGCCTGGCTCGAGAACGTGCTCACCAAGCTCGGACTGCAGGACCGTCTCGAGCACCGGCCCGGCGAGCTGTCCGGGGGTCAGCAACAGCGGGTCGCGTGTGCCCGCGCCCTGGCCGGGCAGCCGGAGATCATCTTCGGCGACGAGCCCACCGGCAACCTCGACTCGAAGTCCTCGGGGGAGGTGCTGTCGATCCTGCGGGCCGCGGTGGACGAGTTCCACCAGACCGTCGTCATCGTCACGCACGATCCCCGGGCGGCGGCCTACGCCGACCGGGTGGTCTTCCTCGCGGACGGCAAGATCGTCGACGAACTGCGCGAGCCGACGGCCGATTCGGTCCTCGACACGATGAAGCGACTCGACGATCCCGCCCACGCCCTCGCGTCCGACGCGGCGGTCTGACCGCATGGCGTCCACATCCAGCGCGCCGATGCGCAAGGTGTCGCTGCGCAACCTGGCGGCCCACAAGGTCCGGCTGGCACTGACAGTGCTGTCCGTGGTGCTCGGCACCGCGTTCGTCGCCGGTTCCTTCGTCTTCACCGACACCCTCCAGAAGACGTTCGACTCGATCTTCGAGAACACCGCGCAAGGCGTCGACGTCCGGGTGTCGAGCGAGGAGCGCAACTCCAGCGGAGTGCCCCTCGAAGACCTCGACACCATCACCGCGCTCGACGGCGTGCGCGCGGTGGCACCGGCCGTCAGCGGGCAGATCGTCCTCATCGGCTCCGACGGCGCCGCCGTCCAGACCGGTGGTGCGCCGAGCATCGGGGAGTCGTACCTGCCGCCGGGCCGGGCGCTCGGCGAGCCCGACGAGTACGTGCAGGGCACCCCGCCCGCGCAGGCCGGTCAGATCGCCGTCAACGCCAGTGCCGCCGAACGCGCGCAACTCGCGGTCGGCGACACGACCAAGGTCCTCGTGCCCGCCCGCGGCATGATCGACGTCACCGTCTCCGGCATCTACGACACCGGAAACGAGACCGGCGGCTTCATCGGCGCCACGTTCGTCGACTCGCAGGCCCGGGAACTGTTCACCGACGGCAAGCACGTCGAGTACATCGACGTCGCCGGGACGGGTGAGTCGCAGGGCGCACTGCGCGACGAGATCGCCACGGCGCTTCCCGACGCGAAGGTCCAGACCGGCGACGAGGTGCGCGAGGAGACCAAGGCGCAGGTGACGGAGGCGCTGAGCTTCATCAACTACTTCCTGCTCGCGTTCGGGGCGATCGCGCTGCTCGTCGGCACGTTCATCATCTACAACACGTTCTCGATGATCGTCGCGCAGCGCCTGCGCGAACTCGCGCTGCTCCGCGCGATCGGCGCGAGCCGCAAGCAGGTGGGACGTTCCGTCGTCTTCGAAGCCCTCGTGGTCGGTGTCATCGGCAGCGCGATCGGGATCGCCGCCGGCGTCGGCCTGGCCTACGGACTGCGGGCCCTGCTGAACACTTTCGACGTCGGACTGCCCGAGGGGCCCCTGCAGGTGGGTCCGCGCACGATCCTCATCGCCCTCGTGGTCGGCGTCCTCGTGACGACGGTCAGCGCGTACGCACCCGCCCGCCGCGCGTCCAAGGTGCCGCCGGTCGCGGCGATGCGGGAGGAATTCGCGTCCACCGGTGACTCACTGCACGTGCGCACCATCGCCGGCGCCGTCCTCGGTGTCCTCGGGGTCGTGGGACTCGTGATCGGCTCGCGGGGTACGGGTGGCGGTGCGGCCGCCGTTGTCGGCGCCGGCGCGCTCGGTCTGATCCTGGCCGTGCTGTTCGCCGCGCCCGCGTTGTCCCGGCCGATCGTCGGTGCGCTCGGAGCGGTGCTGGCCAAGCCGTTCGGGCCCGTCGGGCGCCTGGCCCGGACCAACGCCGTGCGCAATCCCCGCCGCACCGCCGCCACCGCGTTCGCGCTGACACTCGGTCTGATGCTCGTGTCCGTCATCGGGGTGTTCGGCGCGTCCGCGAAGGCCAGCGTCAACCAGCTCGTCGACTCGGGGGTGTCCGCCGACTACGTGCTCACCGGTCCCAACCAGATCGGTGTGCCCAGTGGCGCGGCGAGGGCCGTGCGGAACCTCGACGGCGTCCAGAGCGCCGTGGCCCTGCACCCGGTGTCCGTGACGGTCGACGACGAGAGGGAGCAGGGCGCGTCGCTGGACGGCCCCCTGGAGGGCGTCCTGGACTACACGCTCGTCGAGGGCGGCGCCGACCTGACCGGCAACCACCTCGTCGTGTCCCAGACCACGGCCGCGCAGAAGGGCTGGACGCTGGGGACGACGGTCCCGATGACGAGCGCCGACGGGAAGGTCGTCGACGCCGAGGTCACCGGTGTCTTCGAAGACAACCAGCTGGTCGGCGACTGGCTCGTCTCGGACGACGTGTACCGGCAGGTCATGCCCGCCGCGACCATCCCCGACCTGGCGGTCCTGATCGACGCGAAACCGGGCGCGGACCTGACGCAACTGCGCGCCGACCTCGAATCCGCGACGAAACAGTTCGTCGTGGTGCAGGTGCAGGACCGGGAGCAGTTCAAGGGAACGCAGGGCCAGCAGATCGACACGCTCCTGGCCATCCTGTACGGACTGCTCGCACTCGCCGTCGTGATCGCGATCCTCGGCATCATCAACACGCTCGCGCTGTCGGTGGTCGAACGCAGGCGGGAGATCGGCATGCTCCGCGCGGTCGGAATGCAGCGGTCCCAGATGCGCCGCACGATCTACCTGGAGTCGATGCTGATCGCGGTGTTCGGTGCGGCCGTCGGCGTGGTGCTCGGCATCGCGTTCGGCTGGGGTTTCGTGAGCACGCTGAAGGACCAGGGGCTCGGCCAGGTGACGGTGCCGTGGGGGCAGGTGATCGCCATGCTCCTCGGATCCGGTGTGGTCGGTGTGTTCGCGGCGCTGTGGCCGGCGAGCCGCGCCGCCCGCACCCGCCCGCTCGAGGCCATCGCCGACCTCTGACCCGTGAGTACTTCTCAACCGCCCGCGGTTGAGAAGTACTCACGGGCGGCGAAGCCGCCTAATGTGTTGGCGTGCAGAAAATTGTGATCGTCGGGGCGGGTCTGTCGGGCCTGCGCACCGCGGAGGAACTCCGGAGGGCCGGATACGAGGGTGACCTGATTCTTCTCGGAGGTGAACCGCACCTTCCCTACGACCGCCCGCCGCTGTCGAAGGAAGTGATGCGCGGGGAGAAGAGCGACACCACGCTCAAGCCGCGTGAGTTCTTCGACGAGAAGAACATCGAACTCCGGCTGGGGGTCGAGGCCGCCTCGGTGGACTCCGAATCCCGCATCCTGAGACTCGCCGACGGCAGCGAACTCGGCTACGACGAACTCGTGATCGCCACCGGTCTCGTGCCGCGGCGGATCCCGGGACTTCCGGACCTCGCGGGCGTCCACGTTCTCCGATCCATCGACGACAGTCTGGCGCTGCGCGCGGACCTCGCCGAGGGCAGGCGTGCGCTGATCGTCGGGGCGGGATTCATCGGCTGCGAGCTGGCGGCGAGCATGCGGGCCGGCGGGCTCGACGTGGTGCTGGTCGAGCCGCAGCCGACGCCGCTCGCGTCCGTGCTCGGCGAGAAGATCGGGGGGCTCGTCGCCCGCCTGCACACCGAGGAGGGAGTCGACCTGCGCGCCGGTGTCGGGCTCACCTCACTGGTGGGGACCGACCGGGTCACCGGGGCCGTTCTCGGTGACGGAACCGAGGTGGACGTCGACGTCGTGGCGATCGGGGTCGGCTCGGTCCCGGTCACCGCGTGGCTCGACGGGTCGGGTGTCGAATTCGACAACGGTGTGGTGTGCGACGGCGTCGGGCGCACGGCGGTCCCGCACGTGTGGGCGGTCGGCGACGTGGCCGCATGGCAGCTGCAGGTGGGCGGTCGCAAGCGCGTCGAGCACTGGAGCAACGCCGGGGAGCAGGCGAAGATCCTCGCCGGCGCGCTGACCGGCACCGGCGACGAGAACGCCGCAGCTCAGGTGCCGTATTTCTGGAGCGATCAGTACGACGTCAAGATCCAGGCGCTGGGCACGGTGGCGCCCACCGACGAGGTGCACGTGATCAAGGACGACGGCCGCAAGTTCCTCGCCTACTACGAGCGGGACGGCATCCTGGCCGGTGTCGTCGGCGGCGGGATGGCGGGCGGTGTCATGAAGATGCGGGCCAAGATCGCGGCGGGAACTCCGATCGGCGAGGTCCTCGAGGCCGCGTCGGCGTAGGAGCCGGGGCGGGGGCGCGATAGATTCTCCGGGTGATTGTTGCGCTCATCGACTCGGGTCTCGGCATGCTGCCGACGGCGGCGTGGCTGCGCAAGTTGCGACCCGAACTGGATCTGATCCTCGCACTGGATCCGGACGGGGCCCCGTGGGGTCCCAAGCCGGAGCAGTGGGTGATCGACCGTGTTCTCGCGACCGCGCAGCGCAGCGTCGACCGCGGCGCCGAGGTGATCGTGCTGCCGTGCAACACGGCGAGCGTCACCGCGCTCGACCACGTCCGGGAGTTCGTCGGACCGCAGGTTCCGGTCGTCGGGACGGTGCCGGCGATCAAGCCGGCCGCCGCGGCGTTCGCGTCCGTCGCCGTCTGGGCGACCGCGGCGACGACGGCGAGCCGGTATCAGGCCGATCTGATCGAGAAGTTCGGGAACGGCAGTTCGGTGGTGGGGGTCGCGTGCCACGGGCTCGCGGAGGCCATCGACCGGGGTGAGCGGGAGGCCGCGGCCGCTGCCATCGCATCCGCCGCGGAGCGGACGCCTGGCGACGTCGGCGCAGTGGTGCTGGGCTGCACCCACTATCCGCTGATGGCCGACGAGATCGCGGCGCGCCTCCCCGCCGGGGTGCGGTTGTTCGACAGCGCCGAGGCGGTGGCGGCGCAGACCCTGCGCCGTATCGACGCGCTGAACCGGCCGAGCACGGGGGAGGGCACCGTCGAGGTCTTCCTCAGCGGCAGGCCCGGACGGCTACCCGCGAGCGCGGAGGCGTTCCCCGCCGGTCAGCTGCTGGCCGCGGGACGATCTCAGCCGAGCTGAACCATCCCGGCCGCGACCACCCGTGCGACGCTGCCGAGTTCCTCGCCGTGTCGTCGCGGCAGGTCGTCGAGGTCGTGCAGGCGGTCGTTGCCCGCGACGGAGAACATCGCGGCCACCCACGCCGTCGCGCAGGCCCGGAGCGTTCCGGGTTGCACGGGGTACGGCGAACTGGCCTGCAGCAGTCGCTCGGTGATGTCGCTGAGGTAGTCGCGGAACCGCCTCAGGTGGGCGCGGACGTCCGGGTGGGTCTCGGCCTCGCGCCAGATGATCACCCGCATCACCGACGAGTGGTGATCGCGCAGATTCAGTGCGGTGTCGAGGTTGACGAGGCTGGCGGCGGGGTCGCCCGGGGTCACCAGGGGGCCCACGTCGCCGAAGGGTTCGGTCGGCAGCCGCTCGGACAGCAGGGCAAGGAGGATGTCGGTCTTGGAGGGGAAGTAGTAGAACACCAGTCCTTTCGGGACGTGCGCGGCAGCGGCGATCGATGCGGTGGACGTGGCATCGAATCCGTGTACGGCGATCAGTGATTCGGCGGCGTCGAGGATCAGCTCCCGGGCGTCGCCGTCGATCTTCGCGCTGCGCCGCCGCCGGCTTTTCCGCGGTTGGGGGCCACCGGACTTACCGAGATGGGGTGCTGGCATGGGCCTTTCCCGACGTGAACGGCGGGGCGCAGGCCGTAAGCCTGCGCCCCGCCCGAATCGATGTTTCTCGGTGCTGTGGTTCACAGATCAGTGATGTGTTGCCAGCCCTCCGTGTCCGTGCATCCGGGAACTCATCATCGGCAACCCTGTGACAGCCACGACGACTGCCAGGACACCGACGACCCATGCGGTCCACGACGCGCCCGTGAATGCGTCGAAGTTCATCACCCACGGGGAGAGGAACAACAGCACTCCGAAGACGGCCATCGCGTACTCGGCCACAGTCATCTCCGGGCGGCTCATATGGACGAGACCGGAGAGGGCCACGAGTACACCGAGGACGATGAGTGACCACATCGCGGCGTTATTGGTGTCGAGCCACAACGGCGAGAGTGCCGCGAAAGCTCCGATCACGATCGCCACCACATCTTGCATACGACTCCACGATCTCATGTCCGGCCTCCTCGAAATGGATTGTGTCCACCTCGAGTACACGCCTGATTGACCGCCCGATCAATACTTGGCCCGTTGCAGTCGTATAACGTGAACCGCAGGTCGGAGCATGTTTCGTGATCTTTGCTCGCGCTGTCGGTGACGTGTGGGACAGTGCCCTCGTGACTTCGACCGCAGACGACGTGAAGCGCGCCCTCGGCGAGGTGTCGGACGAGACCGACGCCGTGAATCTGGCACGGTTCTTCAAGACCGGTCCGGGGGAGTACGGGGAGGGCGACGTCTTCATCGGCGTGCGGGTTCCCCGGACGCGCGGCGTGGTCCGGGCGCACGCCGATCTGGACCTGCCGGAGGTGACGGTGCTGCTCGACAGCCCGGTGCACGAGCATCGCCTGGCGGGCCTGCTGGTGCTCGTGGCGCAATTCGACGGGGCGGCGAAAGCGGGCGACGACGCACTGGGCGAGAAGATCGCGACCTTCTACCTCGATCTGGTGATGCGGGGGCGGGTCAACAACTGGGATCTGGTGGACGCGTCCGCCGAGCGGATCCTGGGCGGGTGGCTGTTCGACCGGCCGCGGGACCTGGTGTACGAGCTGGCAGCGGACGACGACCTCTGGCGGCGCCGCGTCGCGCTGCTCACGACGTTCGGCTTCATCCGGCGGGGCGACGCGTCCACGACGCTCGAGGTCGCGGAGGCCGTCCTCGGTGATCGCCGCGACCTCACCCAGAAGGCGACGGGATGGATGCTGCGTGAGGTCGGCAAGCGGGTCGACCGCGCCCTGTTGACCGGTTTCCTCGACCGGAACGCCGCGGCGATGGGCCGCACGGCCCTGACGTACGCGTGTGAGCACCTCACCGCCGAGGAGCGTGCGGGCTACCGCGCGATGCGCTGACCGGAATCCCGCTACATTCGGTGGCATGACCGCTCCCGCGCCTCCGCGCCGCCGCCGACGTGCCGGGCCGATCCTCGCCGCGGTCGTCGCGATGATGGTCGTCGTGGCGGGCGGGGTGCTGTGGCTGGCTCCGGACCGCTACCTGCCGTGGGACACCGCCGAATTCCCGACCGTCGACACGACCACGCTGTCGCCTCCGCAGGCGCGGATCGTCGCATTGCTCGAGGCCGAGCACGGCACGCAGCGGCCCGGGACGTTCTACTCCGAAGGGGTCGAAGAGCCCTGGTGCGCGGACTTCGTCAGCTGGATCATGCGGGAAGCGGGCATGCCGTTGTCGAATCCGAATTCCGGGCACTGGCGGATTCCCGGCGTCTACACGTTGCAGGAGTACTACGAGTCGCAGTCGCGGTTCCAGGAGGTCGGCGACGGGTACCGCCCGGCCGTCGGGGACGTGGTGCTCTACGACAACAGCAGCTGGGTCGGCCAGCACACCAACTTCGTCGTCGCCGTCGACGGGGATACGGCGACGACGGTCGGCGGCAACGAGTTCGGCCGGATCCGCGTGCACACGGTCGACTGGGCGAGCGACTCCGCCGTCGTCGGTTTCGGCCGGCTCGGGTGAGGGGACTTCAGAATTCGATCTTGAGGTGGTCGGTGACCGGCCGGGCCTGGCAGCCCAGGATGTAGCCGCTCTCGATGTCCTCGGGGTCGAGGATTTCACTGTTCTCCATCTCGACCTTGCCTTCGAGGACGGTGCACGCGCAGGAGCCGCACTCGCCCTCCTGGCAGGAGTAGGGCACGTCGATTCCCTCGGCGAGCATGATGTCGACGAGAGTCTGCTTGCGGGGCCAGCTCAGATTGTGGATCTCGCCGTCGAGCTCCACCTCCACGGTGGCGGCGTCGGCGGCCTCGTCCTCGGTGACCTCCACGACGTCGGCGTCGCGGAACGGGTCGCCGGCCAGCGAGTTGAACACCTCGGCGTGCACCTGGGTGCGCGGCATGCCGGCGTCGGCGAGGGCCTTGTGGATCGTGTCCATGAAAGGCGCCGGTCCGCACATGAATGCCTCGTGCCCGAGGTAGGGGGCGACGGCGGAGGCGAGCTGGTCGACGCCGGGCAGCCCCTGGACCGTCTCGAGCCAGTGAATGGACACGAGCCGCGACGGATACCGGGCTGCGAGAGTGCGCAGTTCCTCCGCGAAGATGACCGAGTTCTCGTCGCGGTTGGCGTAGAAGAGGACGACCTTGCCGGACCCTTCGGTGAGGGCGGACTTGAGGATCGAGATCACCGGGGTGATGCCGCTGCCCGCCGCGAACAGCAGGAAGTCGTGGTCGAGTGATTTCGGGGTGAACACTCCCGACGGGGGGAGGACCTCGAGGGTGTCGCCGACGGCGACGTTGTCGCAGAGCCAGTTGGACCCGTACCCGTCGGCCGTCCGCTTGACCGTCACCTTGGGGGCGTCGTCGGTGAACGGCGAGCTGGCCAGCGAGTAGCACCGGGCGACCGATCCCGTGCGGTCGCTGGGGATGCGCAGGGTGAGGAACTGGCCCGGCTTGTAGGCGAACTTGCCGGCGAGGTCTGCCGGGACGTCGAAGACCAATGACCGGGAATCGGGGGTTTCCTCGACCACGCCCGACACGGTGAGCACCACTGATCGTGAGCTGTGCGGCACCTCGACAGTCGTCATCGTGTGTGCAGTCCTTCCGTACTTCGCAGCGCCGGAACGCTCGCTTGCCTGCCCCAAGAATAGAACAGGTTCTAGTTTTTGCCTAGCTGTCCACTCCGCGCGGAGTGGACAGCCTATCGAGTACCCACCTCTCCGGCACGTCCCGGCCGCACCTGCCCGATCGGGCAGTTTGTCCGCCGCGGTCGGACGGTTCGGGTCCGCAGGTCTGTAACCGGGGCTCGAACTAGATCACAGTGGATTCCAGGTGAGACGCCGATCACATCCATTGCGTCCCCTTTCCCAACGCTTCAGATCCGACATCGACTAATCGAGGAGACGGCCATGGCCATCGAGCTCAACCAGATCTGGGACTTCCCCATCAAGGAATTCCACCCGTTCCCGCGGGCACTGATGGGAGTGGGCGCCCACGACATCATCGGCGTCGAGGCGAAGAATCTCGGATTCAAGCGGACCCTGCTCATGACCACCGGCCTGCGCGGCTCGGGCATCATCGAGGAACTGGTCGGTAAGATCGAGTACCAGGGCGTCGAGGTCGTGCTCTACGACAAGGTCGAGTCGAACCCCAAGGACTACAACGTCATGGAGGCGGCCGCGCTCTACCAGAAGGAGAAGTGCGACTCGATCATCTCCGTCGGCGGCGGTTCGAGTCACGACGCCGCGAAGGGCGCCCGCGTCGTGGTCGCGCACGACGGCCGCAACATCAACGAGTTCGAGGGATTCGCGAAGTCCACCAACAAGGAGAATCCGCCCCACATCGCCGTATCCACCACGGCCGGTACGGGTTCGGAGACGTCGTGGGCGTACGTCATCACCGACACGTCGGACATGAACAACCCGCACAAGTGGGTGGGATTCGACGAGGCGACCATCGTGACCCTCGCGATCGACGACCCGCTGCTCTACTACACCTGCCCCCAGCACTTCACCGCGTACTGCGGATTCGACGTCCTCGCGCACGGCAGTGAGCCGTACGTGTCGCGCCTCGACTTCGCGCCGTCTCTCGGAAACGCCCTGTACTCGGTGGAACTCGTCGCGAAGAACCTGCGGGAGGCCGTGTTCGAGCCGCGCAACCTGAAGGCCCGCGAGGGAATGATGAACGCGCAGTACATCGCCGGGCAGGCCTTCAACTCCGGCGGCCTCGGCATCGTGCACTCCATCTCGCACGCGGTCAGCGCGTTCTTCGACAGCCATCACGGACTGAACAACGCCATCGCCCTGCCCCGCGTCTGGGAGTACAACCTGCCGTCGCGGTACGAGCGCTACGCCCAGCTGGCCGGCGCGCTGGGGGTCGACACCCGCAACCTCACCACGGTGCAGGCCGCGGACGCGGCGGTCGAGGCCGCCATCCGCCTGGCGAAGGACGTCGGCATTCCCGACAACTTCGGTCAGGTGCGCACCGACTCGTACGAGAAGAACCAGATGAACACGAAGAAGTACGAGGGTCGCGGCGACACCATCCGCGGCGACGAGAAGACCGTGCGCGCGATCTCCGAGCACATCCAGGGCGACTGGTGCACGCCGGGCAATCCGCGTGAGGTGACGGTCGAGTCGATGCTCCCCGTGGTCGATCACGCGATCAACAGCGCGTACTGACCGACCTGAAAACTCGCGTCCGGGGCGGGCGCCTCACCCAGCCCGGCCCCGCCCCGGATGCGTTCCCACCACCACCCTGCTGACGAAGGACGGATGCCCCGATCATGACTGCACCGCACACAGCCCCGGAACCGGAGGACGTCCGCTTCGCCGACGGCGCGGAACTGAAGGAGGCGTTGCGCGAGGTCGATTACATCGCCGACGACGAGTTCGCGGTGGTCGTCCACCTGGCGACCGCGCTCGAACGCCCGCTCCTGCTGGAGGGGCCTGCCGGCGTCGGCAAGACGGAGCTGGCGAAGTCGCTGGCCGACGCGTCGGGGCGTAAGCTCGTCCGGCTGCAGTGCTACGAAGGTCTCGACGACAACCGGGCGCTGTACGAGTGGGACTACGCGAAACAGCTTCTGCACGTGCAGATGCTGCGCGATCGCATCGGTGAGAAGCTGTCCGCGTTCGACGACATCGCCGACGCGTCGAAATTCCTGGCAGCCCAGGATTTCGGGCTGTACTCGGAGCACTTCCTCTCGGTGCGCCCCTTGCTCGAGGCGATCCTGTCGCCGGAACCGGTGGTGCTGCTCGTCGACGAGGTGGACCGCACCGAGGAGTCGATGGAGGCGTTGCTCCTCGAGGTTCTCGCGGAGGGGCAGATCACGATTCCCGAAGTGGGGACGTTCGCTGCCCGTTCGGCGCCGTGGGTGATCCTGACGTCCAACGACACTCGTGAACTGTCACCCGCGCTCAAGCGCCGCTGCCTGCACTACCACCTCGGCTATCCGACGTCGCAGCGTGAGCGGGACATCGTGACGGCCAGGGCCCCCGAGGTCGAGGATGCCGTCGCGGCGGACGTGGTGGACCTGGCGCGTACGCTGCGGGAGCTGCCCCTGCGCAAGAGCCCGTCCATCGCGGAAGTCATCGACGCGGCCCGCGCGGCCGTGGTCCTGAAGTCGACGGGGGTGGCCGTGAGTTCGCAGTCCGCGGTCCGGGACATCCTGCTCACCGCCCTGCTCAAGTACACCAGCGACGTCGAACTGGCCCGCACCCGGCTGTCCGGCGAACAACCGCTCCCGTCGGACGAGCACTCCGCTCCGGCCGGGCCCGCGGAGCGCGTGACGGTCGCATCGCGGCCGGCCAACACGACCACCGCCGTGTTCCGCGGGCACGGTGGCCGCGACCGCGGCGGCATCGGCGCGGGCCGTCAGGGCAGGCGCTGACGATGCTCCACCCGGCCCCCGATCCGTCCCCGTCCCCGTCCCTTCCCGCGCAACTCCTCGACGTGCTCGCGGCGTCGTTCGGAAAGGTGTTGCGCCGCTATGGTGTCGCCGCGTCCCCGGCCGAGGTCATCGAGGTTCGCCGGGTCTTCGGGCTGGTCGGAGGCCGGGACTCGGCTACCCTGCGAGCGTCGCTGCGCGCGGTGTGCGCGAAGTACACGTACGAACAGCAGGGTTTCGACCGTGCCTTCGACGTGTTCTTCCGGGCGGCCGCCGACGCCGCCCCCGACTCGCGGCCGCCGTCCCGGGCCGAGTTCGCGGAGGGCCTGCCGTCCGCGCTGGAGGTGGCGGACAACGCGGAGACCGCCCGGTACGCGGAGTACAACGAGCGCGCCGCGGAGGTCGGCGACCACTTCGACACCCCCGAGGCGCAGAAGGGGTTCAACCCGCACAAGGACGACGACGACGTGAGCATGACGTCGAGCGACGCCGACCTGTCCGTCGACTCGGAAGCCGAGTCCGGGCGTCGCGGTGTCACGTACACGGTCGAGGTGGAGCGGGCGGCGAGTACCGCCGTCGGTGATCTGGCGTCGTCGACGAGCGGCGCCGTCGTCGGATCCCTGTCCTGGGACGATCCGGAGTCGATTCTCGCGTGGCTCGACGCCTACGACCCGAGCAAGGTCTACGCCGATACCGGCGGGGCCGAGCCTCTCACCGCCGCCCAGCTGAACCGGCTGGCGGAGGCGGTGGAGGCGTTCGTCGGCGCGCTGGCGGACGCCCGGGACCTGGCGGCCGGACCGGCGGCGACCACGAGCGCAGCGGTGGCGTCCACGTCTCGCGCAGAGGTGAACCAGGCGTGCTACGAGGTGCTCCGGCGGATGCGGGGGCCGTCGCGTCCCCGTCCGCGCGAACTGGCCCGGGGCCGCCTCGACATGCGTCGCACCGTGCGCGCGAGCCTGCGGACCGAGGGCGTGCCGTTCCACCTGATGGTGAAGACGCCGCGCCCGGACCGGGTGCGGGTGCTGATTCTCGCGGACGTGTCGCTGTCGGTGCGCCCCGTGACCGCATTCACGCTCCGGCTGGCGCAGGCCATGCACCGCCGGGCGAGCCGGTGTCAGGTGCTGGCGTTCGTCGACCGGCCCGTCGACGTCACGGACACCCTCCTCGCCGGGACCGACGACGACGCGCTGGCCTCGGTGCTCGCCGACCCCCGAATCGATCTGGAGGCGAGCAGCGACTACGGCCGGGTCTTCTCCGACGTCCTGACCGGGTTCGGCAGCGACGTGAACTCCCGCACCTCGGTGGTCGTCGTCGGCGACGGGCGGTGCAACGGCCTTCCGCCGGGCGTTGACGAGTTCGCCGACCTGCGACGCAAAGTGCACCGGCTGGCCTGGATCACGCCGGAACCCGAGCGGTACTGGAACCAGGCGTCGTGCGCGATGCCGGAGTACGCGGAGATCTGCGACCGCGTCGTCGTCGCCCGCGATGCCGCTCAGCTGATGTCCCGCGCCGCCGAGCTGGGGCACGCGCTGCGGTGAGTACCTACCCGATCGGGTAGGTGCCGTGCCTGTCCTTCGGTGGGTGTGAGGACGCGTTCCGGACCGTAGGGTCGAGGTCACGGTCTTGTAATCTGGATCACATGCACGCAGATGTCGGGAGGAGTGTCGAGTTGTCCGTCTCCTATCCGTCGACCCGCACGACCACCCCGGGCAGACTGGTCAAGTTCCACGCGCCCGAGATCGTGTTCGGCATCGGGTCGATGGTCGAGGCCGCGCACGCCGTCCTCCGTCTCGGCGGCGCGCGGCCGATGCTGGTCACCGATCCGGGTCTGATCGAAGCGGGCTGGGCGTCGGAACTCGAGGACCAGCTCCGCGAACAGGGCCTCACTCCGGTGGTGTGGAGTGCGCTGACGCCCAACCCCAAGGATCATGAGATCGCGGCCGGACACGACGCGTACCGCGAGGGAGAATGCGACGTCCTCGTCGCCCTGGGCGGCGGCTCGGTCATCGACGCGACGAAGGGCATCGCGGTGCTCGCCGCGAACGGGGGCAACATCCTCGACTACGAGGGCGTGGACCAGGCGACCAGCCCGATCCCGCCGCTGGTGATGGTGCCGTCGACGTCGGGTACCGGCGCCGACGTGTCGCAGTTCTGCATCGTCACCGACACACGGCGGGGCACCAAGATCACGATCATCGGCCGCGCGCTCGTCCCGGACGTGACGGTGATCGACCCGCGGCTGCTCACGACCATGCCGGAGTGGCTCAACGCCGCCACCGGCCTCGACGCCCTCACGCACGGCATCGAGGCGTTCGTGTCGCTGGCCCACAACCCGCTCACCGACCACCATGCGCTCCGCGCGGTCGGGCTGGTCACCGACACCCTGGTCCGCACCATCGAGGAGCCGATGGAGATGGAGTCGCGGGCCGTCATGGCGCAGGCGAGCCTCGAAGCCGGCCTCGCGTTCACCAACGCCATCCTCGGTGCCGCGCACGCGATGAGCCATCAGGTCGGGGGACTGCTCGACCTGCCGCACGGCGTCATCAACGGCATCCTTCTCCCGCACGTGATCCGGTTCAACGCCACCGACGACGCCACCCCGTTCGTCGCCATCGCCGCCGCCCTCGGTCTCGAGGAGCGCCGCGGGACACCCGAGGACGCCGCCCTCGCGGTGGCCGACCGGGTGGAACGCCTCGCCCGGGAGGTCGGTGTTCCGAAAGGGCTGGGACAGTTGGGGGTTCGCGAGACCGACTTGTCGCGTCTGGCCGAGTTCGCGCTTCGCGACGCCTGCATGTCCACCAACCCGCGCACGGCGACGCAGGAACAGATGGTGGCACTGTTCCGGACGGCGCTGTGAGCAGATGAACGCCCCGGACCTGTCGACACTCACCGGACTGCGGTCCGGCAAACCGACGTTCTACCCCCAGTACCGTGGCGCCGCGGAACGCCTCGAACGTGTCGTCCACGCACTCGAACTCATCTCGCGGGCCCTCGTCCGCACCGTCGAAGGTCCCGAGACGCTCATCTGCGCCGTCGCCGAGGCTGCGCGGGCGCACCTGGACGCGCAGTGGGTCGCGTTCGCCCTCGCCGACGGCATGCTGCCCGACGCAGGCCCGCGCCGGCTGGTGCTCGGCCCGGACGCGACGCCGTTCCTCGTCGACAACGTCGAGGGCCCACCGCTGCCGGACGAGGTGGTGACGTGCCTGGCCGACATCCGGTCCGGGCGCACCGGCGGTGCTCCCGTCATCGACGCGCACCACGCCTTCGTGCCGATCGTCCTCGAGGGCGGCGTGGTGGGAGCGTTCGCGGCCTGGACGGCCGAGCACCGAACACTCGACACCACCGACGGCGCGGTCCTCAGCATCCTGGCGAGTCAGACCGCTGTGGCACTGCAGAATTCGGCCCTGTATCAACGCGGCCAACTGCTGCTCGAACGCGCCGAGCACGCGTACTCGGAGGCCCGCCGAACCGCCTCCGACCTCGCGGTGCGCAACGCCGAACTCGAATCCACCCAGCGTCAACTCGGAGCGGCCCACCGGCACCAGGTGCTGGACGAGGAACGGCACCGGATCGCCCGCGAACTGCACGACAGCGTCACCCAGGCGGTGCTGTCCGCGGGCATGCAGATCGAGGTGTGCCGCAGCGGTGTCCCGGACGACGAACGCAGCGAGAGGCTCGATCTCGCAAAGGAATTGACACGCCGCGCGGTGGAGCAGTTGCGTTCGGCCATCTACGCGCTCAACCACTCCGGCGGTTCCGACCGGACGTCGCTGCCCGAGATGCTCGAACAACTCGGGGTGGTGCACATGCCGGACGAACTCGCGGTCACCGTCCGCGTCGGCGGCACACCCGCCGAGCTGTCGAGCGAACGGGAGCACGCGCTGCTGAGAATCGCCGGTGAGGCGCTGTTCAACGCGGCCGTCCACGCCAACGCGACGCGCGCCGTCCTGCGGCTCACGTACTCGGCCGACGCGGTGCTGCTGTCCGTGGCCGACGACGGCAACGGAGACCCCAAGCGGATGCGACTGATGCTGCGGATGGCGGCGAACAACGACCTCGACGGGCACCACCGCGGGTTGGCGAACATGCAGGCCCGGGCAGCGGAGCTGGGCGGCACACTCGACGTGGCGCGAGCCCGGATCGGCGGAGTCCGGGTGGCTGCCCGCATTCCGTTACATTCCGACAGTGAGGTGGACCGATGACGATACGAACCTCGGTGCGTGACCAGACCGGGTCCGCCCGCCCCACGTCGGTGGTGAAGCTCGTGCTCGTCGACGACCACGCGATTCTCCGGCAGGGTCTGCGCTCCGTCCTCGAGCGGGAACCGGATCTCGAGGTGGTCGGCGAGGCATCGTCCAGTTCGGAGGCGCTGGCCGTCGTCGGTGACGTCGCCCCGGACGTCGTGCTGATGGACCTGAAACTGTCGGCGGCCTCGGACTACGAGGGGCTGGCACTGTGCGCGCAGCTGTCCGCCGCGGACGGCAAGATGGGGTTGCTCGTGCTCACCACGTTCCTCGACGAACAACTCGTCGTCCGCGCCATTCACGCCGGCGCCCGCGGATACGTGGTCAAGGACGTCGACACCACCGAACTGGTGCGCGCCATCCGCGCCGTGTCCCGCGGCGAGAGCGCCTTCGACTCCCGCAGCGCCTCCGCGGTGATCCGCTCGCTCAACGGTCAGACGACGCCACGCGAGGGACTCACCGAGCGCGAACTCGAGGTGCTGCAACTCCTCGCCAAGGGGTTGTCGAACGCGAAAATCGGGGAGCGGCTGTTCATCTCGGCCACCACGGTGAAATTCCACGTCAGCAACATCATGCGCAAACTCGACGTCGGCCGGCGCGCCGAGGCCGTCTACGAGGCGGGCAAGCTCGGCCTGATCTGATCCGGCACCGCGCGGCCGCGAGCGCGGAAACCCGTCGTGACCACCCGCGAACCGGCGTAGCGTCCCCACCATGGCTGCGATCTCGGTGGAGAATCTCGTCAAGACGTTCGGCCCGACCCGCGCACTCGACGGCCTCGACCTCGAGGTGGGGACCGGGGAGGTGCACGGATTCCTCGGACCCAACGGGTCCGGCAAGTCGACGACCATCCGGGTACTCCTCGGCCTGCTGCGCGCGGACTCGGGCACCGCCACCCTCCTCGGCGGCGACCCGTGGCGCGACTCGGTGTCGTTGCACCGGCGGCTCGCCTACGTTCCCGGTGATGTGAACCTGTGGCCCAATCTCAGCGGCGGCGAGGCGATCGACCTCCTCGCCGGTTTGCGCGGCGGGCTGGACGAGTCCCGCCGCGCGGAACTGCTCGAGCGGTTCGAACTCGATCCGACGAAGAAGGCGCGCACGTACTCGAAGGGCAACCGGCAGAAGGTGGCGCTGGTGGCCGCGTTCGCGTCGGACGTCGAACTGTACGTGCTCGACGAACCCACGTCGGGCCTGGATCCATTGATGGAGTCCGTCTTCCAGGACTGCGTCGAGGAGATGTCCGACGCGGGGAAGACGGTCCTGCTGTCGAGTCACATCCTCGCGGAGGTCGAGGCGCTGTGCGATCGGGTGAGCATCATCCGCGAAGGCCGCACCGTGGAGACCGGCACGCTCGCGGAACTGCGGCACCTCACGCGCACGTCGATCACCGCCGAGACAC